>NZ_CALMZC010000001.1 GCF_937873765.1 uncultured Thiothrix sp.
TCGCTTAAGTTACTACCGCTTTAGTGGCTCTTCAACTCCTCTGGTGCATGACCTGAATTATTTACTTTTTTTGAATAAATAGTTGATTTCTATTTTGTATTTAATCCCCTTATCAAGAGGATAGATTATTTTTTGTATAAAAATTACTCTATTTAGAGTAGTTTGATTGATGGTTTATTAATCAATTGAGCGAGGGGAGTGTGCTATGAAAAGCAGGAAGTTATTTTGTTTAACCGCATTATCAGCTTGTGTTTTATCTAGTTTTTCAGCTAAGGCCGAATTTGATTCGACAAGCATTCAAAGTCTAACAGCTTGGGCATATAAAAGTGATATTTCACGTTTTGAACTACGCTTAAATTCTAAAATAAAAGAAAATCCCCAACTTATTCTTAATGGTAAAGAAACTTTATTTCAGGATGATGGCAAAAATGGTGACACGAGGGCAGGGGATGGTATTTATTCTGCACTTGTGCCATTTAACCTTGGTCAAGTCTTAGCAGATCAAGTAACTGGTAGTGAGTCAGCGGCTGATTCATTAAAAGCAGTATTATCATTTCCACTATTCAAGAATCGTAGTGTTATTGAAGATAAGGAGCAGATTTCTAGTTTAGAAAGTACACTAAAAAATGAACGACTCCTAAAAGTTGCCAATACCCTAACGACGATGCAAGGTAGTTTGGGTAAAGTATCGAATGCTGAGTTGGTAGCTAAATTGGGGGTTGATGCTAAAACTACGCCTCTTCTAGAGGTTCGCCCCCGATTTCAGATGGACACTATCGTTAATGTTTTAGGTGTGAATCTCAATGCTTTTAATAAGAAAAAGCCAACATCTATTAATCCAAGCAGCTCTTTGATGATTACTGACCCGCAAGTAGTCGATGACTCTAAAAGAACTTTTGATGTGTGTACTGGTAAAGGCAATCCGGGTGGTATATGGACATTTGCCCATCTTATCAAGCAATTGGCACAAGGTACTAGCTTTACTCCAGAGGATTACGCTTTAATCTGGCTAAAAAATTGGTTGCAAACTTACAACCTAAATACTTTTGATGTTCCTGCTAGGCCTAACATGGAGCTATTCATTAAGTTTTGGAATCAGGCTTCTCTTGAGGGTAGTGGACAGGAGTTTGATATAGATTACTTCCCAGCTAGATTACTAGCTATTACTAATCGACCTGATTTGGGTGGAAATGGTGGAGGATATGGTGGGAGCGGGAAACGTGGTGAGGCACGCTTTACTTTTGCGTTATTAGGTAATACTAAGGAAATAGGTCTTGGCTATAGTAGTGAAGAACGCGACTGCGGTGCTATACCGTTTAATGTTATTTTTGAATATAACACTCCAACAAGTGACTGTCCTTCAGTACAGGCATGGCAAACACGCTGGAAAAAACTCGATCAATTTGTGCTGGGTTCACCTCAATATAATGCTGAGTTAGAGTCAATAACAACAGATTTTTCTAACTTTGGTTCTAACCCAAATCAGCACCCAAATCAGAGCTTGCTATCGCAGCTTCGTACTAATGAAAACGCTTTAGATTTGTCATTGTGGGAGTTAAGAGAGTTCGTATTGCTAAATAAAGCCGATGGTGTAATGAGTTTTGATGGCAGTTTGTTACCAGACACTGTTAAAAATACACCAGATGTCAGTTTTGATAACACATATCTTTTAGCAGACTTCGTGACTAATGCTTGGTCTGTACTAGGCAATCCTGACGAAGGTACAGTACCATTAAGTTATCAAGGCGTTTCTTTCAGGGGTGCAGCTTCGCCAGTTAGTATTACTCATTGGGAGTATCCCAACTCTTTAGCAGATCCTTCAATGAGACAAAAGTTTTCTTTAAATACCTGTAACGCTTGCCACACTGGCGAAACTTATACAAAGTTCGTACATATAGAAGCCCGTTTACCGGGTGGAGAGTCAGCTTTGTCAAGATTTTTGACAGGGAAAAATAATGTTACGACACTAAATGATCCTACAAATCCTTATATTCCTACTGCATTATTTCCAGTAAATGATCCAGCCGGTTCTACATTAATCTCTAAATTCAATGATCTTGCAGCTCGACAAGCTGCAATGAGTGATATTTTAAATACCTCTTGTAAGCTGAGGTCTTTAATTTCTGCCGATGTGCTGCCAATACGTGCAGTTAATTTCGATATGTCTCACTAAATATGATTTGACATTCTTGTAGCCCATTCACTGTAATGGGCTACATTGCTCTTACACTACTATATTGCTAAACTCTTCCCACGCTCTCGGGGTGTCCTTCTGGACTGAGATGCTTATCAGCAAACCCGTAGAACCTGATCCGGCTCATACCGGCGTAGGGAAGAGAAATGTCTTCTAACAGATCCCCTGTGCCGTTGTGTTCCTTAGTAACTGACTAAAGGTACTCAACATGAAAAAGTCTTACTTGTTACCTCTTTTAACCCTGCTAAGCCTGAGTTCTGTTCAAGCGGCAGATAAACCTGTAATCACCGTTTACACCTATGATTCGTTGGTCGCTGAATGGGGTTCTGGGCCTAAGCTCGAAGCTGCCTTTGAAAAAACTTGTGGTTGTGATTTGAGGTTTGTTGCGGCTGAAGATGGTGTCAGTATTCTGAACCGCTTGAAGGTAGAAGGCGATAAAGCCAAGGCCGATGTGATTTTGGGCATTGATAATGGTTTGATGGAGGAGGCACGGGCTACCAAGCTGATTGCTGAGCATGGTCAAGTTTTAGAGAAATTATCAGCTAGCCTGAAATGGGAAGATAAAGATTTTCTGCCCTATGATTATGGCTATTTCGCCTTTATTTATGACAGTAGCAAAATTGCTAAGCCGGTTAGTTCCTTAAAGGAACTAGTCGAATCCGATGCAAAACTTATCTATCAAGATCCACGCACAAGTACCCCCGGCCAAGGTTTGATGTTGTGGATGAAAGCGGTTTACGGTGAACAAACAGCATCGGCTTGGCAACAACTCGCTAAACATACGGTGACTGTGACCAAGGGTTGGTGGGAAGCCTACAGCATGTTTTTAGAAGGTGGTGCCGATTATGTGCTGAGCTATAACACTTCTCCGGCTTATCATATGATTTCGGATAAGAAAGAGCAGTATAAAGCTGTGCTGTTTAGTGAAGGGCATGTGGCACAAGTCGAGCTGGCGGCGCTGCTCAAATCCAGCCAACACCCTGAGTTAGGCAAACAATTTTTGAGTTTCCTCATCTCTCCAGAAGCACAAGGCATTATTCCAGTGACGAATTGGATGCTGCCAGTGGTGGATGGTATTGAATTGCCACCTGTATTTAGCCAGTTGATTCAGCCACAGCGAATTGGTTTTACCGCGACTGAAATTGCCGAACAACGCGCTGATTGGATCAAAGAGTGGCGCAGCGCAGCGTCCAAATAATTGGCTACTTAGCGCTGAGTTTTCTGGTGCTAATCACTGCTTGGGCTTTCTATGGCCTAGGCAGTGTTGCTGAAAGACGCTTATCTTGGAGCGTTTTGGTGGACGCTTATATCCATCAAATTCTGCTGTTCTCCCTTAAGCAAGCTGCTTTAAGTGCTACTCTCGCGGTCTTGTTAGCGTTACCCGTGGCACGCGCTTTGTATTATTTGCCCAATTTAGTGGGTAAACGCAGTTTCCTAGCTTTGTGCTTACTCTGTTTTGTCCTGCCTAGCTTGATTCTGGTTACTGGGTTAGTCGCACTGCTTGGCGGTTCTGGCTGGCTAACCCCTTATTTGGGAGAGTCTTGGAGTTTATATGGCTTGCAAGGTATTTTACTGGCACATTGTTTCTTAAATCTTCCATTTGCGATTCGAGCTTTTTATCTGCAGTTGCAAGCCTTACCGGCTAGTTCTTGGTTATTAGCACGCCAATTAAAGTTCAATACTTGGCAGCAATGCTATCTCTTAGAGTGGCCGCAATTGCGTGGGCGTCTACTCACTGTTTGGGTGTTTATCTTTGTATTGTGCTTTAATAGCTTTGCAGTTATTTTATCCTTGGGGGGCGGGCCACAAGCCACCACTTTGGAGGTCGCTATTTATCAGGCGCTTAAGTATGATTTTAATATCCCGGAAGCTTTGAGTTTAGCGTGGTTGCAATTATTGATTGCAGGTAGTTTTTATTTGCTGATAACCCGGTTTGGCTCTAGTGGATGGCTTTCAGCCGATACCGCAAAACCACAGTTCCTGCCGAAACCAAAACCTGTGCAGGCGGGTTTACATCGGCTCAGCTATTACTTAGCTTGGATAGTGCTAATAGCGCCGTTGCTAGCTCTGATTCCTAGCCTATTGCAGATCAATGCTGAACGCTTAAGCAAATTGACGCTCTTAAAGCCTTTATTGACCAGTTTAGGTTTAGGTTTAATAGCCGCCTGTTTAGCTGTCCTATTCGCCTTATTAGTACTCAGCCCGATTCGTCAGGCACGTCAGCAACATCAGTGGCGCAGGCAATGGTTATTAGAGGGGCTTGCGAATCATCATTTATTAATGCCTGCTATGGTATTATCAGTTGGCTTATATGTTTGGTCACTAAAGCATCTAGATTTGGAAACTTGGGGGGGGGTATTTGTAATCTTAGTAAATACGCTGGTATTAGTCCCGTTTGCTACTCAGCAATTAAAACCACGCTTATTTCAATTTGATGATCAATATCAGCGCTTAACCCAACAATTAAAGCTGAATACCTTAGCTTATTGGCGTATTTTAATGCCTTGGTTAGCACGGGATTTACAGGCAGCTTTTGTCTTGTGCTTATTATTAGCCATGGGTGATGTTGCTATTTTCTCAATTTTTGCTAATGATGATTGGATGAGTTTGCCTTGGTTAATCTATAGCTATGCGGGTAGTTATCGGATTATAGAGGCTTCATTGGTATCTTTTTTATTCCTCTTAGTCTGTGCTTGTTTAGTGTTTTGGCTAGAAAAAATAAAAACTTAAGAAAAGCTATGAACTCTTTTTTAGAGCCAGCGTCTATATTGTTAGTTTATAGTCAACAACAAGGTTAAAATAATGCAGCGAATTTTCTTACTGATAGCTTGCTTGTTTCTCATGCCCTCCAGTTTATTTGCTCAAGCTTTAGGTGATAAGGACGGTTTATTAAAGCCTATTTCCTTTGAACAATTCGATCAACAACTCAGAGCAGAATTAAAGTCACGCATCCTTGTGAGTGACTATCGACCTATGCCCATGATTCAAGCTCCCTCGGTGATAGCTCAGGCTAGCCCAGGCTCTGGAGCAGCTCGAGCAAGGCCGAATATGAGAGCGCGAGCTTCTGCAGGTCAAGTATCTAGCACCAATCTACAGGAGCAGGGGGTTGATGAAGCTGATATGGTCAAAACTGATGGCCGTTATTTGTATGGTGCTAATCCACAAGGTGGTGGAATTCGAGTGTTTGATACGCAGGCAGTTTCGGGTTCAACGCTTAAACAAATTGCAACGCTTGGTATGCCAGTCAACTCACAATTACAGGGTTTATATCTAATTCCTAACAAAAAGCAACTGGTTGCAATTACTAGTTCATATCAGCCTCTGTACTCTGGGATCCACCGCCCTTATCGAGGTGGTGCTGGACAAACACAAGTGTTAATTTTTAGCACAAATAATGCTAGTAACCCACAGCTTATTCGCCAACTGAAAATAGAGGGTGGCTTTTTTCAAACGAGAAGAATCAATAATCGCCTCTATTTATTTTTAAACCATTATTTGGAAGGTTATCCAAATACTTATAAAGGCATTGAAACTAAACAGCCTTTAACCGAGGCACAAAAAGAGTTTGAAAAGCAGAAAATTAGCACTGCTATTGATAGGTGGAGTATTGTTGAGTTATTACCCCATTATTTTGAAAAGGATAGTAAAGAGGCAAAAATTTTATTTAAAAATAACTCACTTTACATGGTTAATGAAAAACCTGATACTTTTTATCAGTTTAATTCACTTGTTAGCATAGATTTGGATAGCCCCAAGCAAGCACCTGAGGCTTTAGGTTATTTCGGCAATGTTGGCAATTTTTACATGTCGGATAAGGCGGCTTACTTAGTTTCACCCTATGATCCCTTGGCGAAAGCCCCTATTAGCTCCATGCAAGGTAATGTTGTTCATAAATTTGCAGTCAGTGGTAAAAGCTTTAATTATCGTGGATCAGGTGCTTTCTTCGGAACGCTCAATTGGAACGAGCTGAGTAGTTTTCAATTTGATGAAGATCAACGCGGTAATCTACGTGTTGTGACTTACAATATGGCGCAAACCACTAAGCATCCTGATCCGATCACACGCTCGCCAGTGATCTTAACGGTCTTGGCTGAAGTGCCTAATGTCAAACAACTGGTAACCATCGGGCGCCTGCCGAATGCTAAATATCCACAAGCGATTGGTAAGCCCGGTGAGCGTTTATATGGGGCGCGCTTGTTTAATAATTATGCTTATTTTGTCACTTTCCGGAATACTGATCCGCTCTATGTGGTGGATTTACGTGATCCACGTGATCCTAAAGTGACTGGCGAATTAGTGATACCGGGTTTTTCAGATTATCTCCATCCCGTGACATTAAACTTACTTTTAGGTGTAGGTAAAGCCGCCGATGCTCAGGCGGGTGGCGTTCAACAAGGCTGGAAGCTTTCGCTGTTTGATATTAGCAATCCCAATCGCCCCCAAGAAATTGACAAAGTGCAATTAGGTGGCCCCGGTTCTGATAGTCCCGCTAATCGTAATCATCATGCTATTACTTCTTTAGCTATCAATAATAATACCCTTACCCGCGTCGCCTTGCCGGTTATGGTTTCTGATCTAAATACAGGGACAACTAAAAATGGCTTGCATCGGTTCGAGGTGAATCATGCTCAGCGCAAACTGAAGCATTTGGGCGGGTTTTCAGTCAGTCCGACTAACGACTGGTACTGGGATGAAAATGATCGCAGCATTCTAATTGATAACAATGTTTACTATTTCCACAATGGCAACTTTTATGCAAGTGCTTGGGCCGCAAAGTAATTCATGTTGGTGATACAAAATCTATTATTGCGCCGTGGCTCTTGGCAGCGGCGCTATGATTTACAAATAGAACCTAGTGCTATTGTGACTATTCAAGGTCGCAGCGGAGCAGGGAAGTCAGCCCTACTAGCCGCGATTGCCGGTTTTGAGCCAGTAGCTGCAGGAGATATTCAATGGCAAGGGCAATCTTTGTTGCCTTTAGCTATTGAGCAACGCCCTGTCAGTATGCTGTTTCAAGAACATAATTTATTTGAGCATTTGAGCGTCGCGCAGAATTTAAAACTGGGTTTAAACTTCAGTTCTCCGGCCGCTAGACAAACTGCCATTCAAGCGGCTGCAGAGTGTCTAGAAATCAGTACTTATTTAAGCAAAATGCCGAGTGAATTATCCGGTGGTCAACGTCAACGAGTTGCTTTACTACGCACTTTACTACGGCCAGAACCCTTGATTTTATTAGACGAACCCTTCGCTGAATTAGATGCTTATACCCGCGAATTAGCGGCTGTGTGGGTGAGGGAAACAGCTAAGGCTGCACACAAAACCGTATTATTAGTCACCCACCAAGATGAAGATGTTGAACGTTTATCTGACCAGAATCTTATTTTTGAGTAGCGGCTAAGTTCTGCAAATAACGCACAGCACCTAAACCCGCTTGCTTACCGGTTGCCAAACAAGCTGTGAGTAAATAGCCACCTGTAGGCGCTTCCCAATCGAGCATTTCACCCGCACAGAATACACCCGGTAAGTCTTTCAGCATTAAATCGGGGGTAAGTGCTGAAAAATCTATTCCCCCTGCCGTGCTAATGGCTTCATCTAAGGGAGTCATCCCAATCACAGTAATGGGTAGATTTTTTAATAGTTGAGCCAGATAGTCTGCAGTAGGTGCTCGGGTTTTATCGAGCTTTTCAAAGATTAAAGCTGTTTTCAGGGTATCGAGTTTCAGTTGGCTTTTTAAAAAACTGCCGAGAGATTTTTTTGAAGAGCGTTTTTTTAAAACAGCCTCTAACTGAGTTTGAGTCTGATGCGGGCATAAATCTAAATAGAAACTGGCACAGCCGCGCTGTTCTAGGCAATCACGTAAGCGGGCGGCAAACGCATAAATCAGACTACCTTCAACACCTTGTTCGGTAACAATGAGTTCACCTTGACGAGTTTCGGTATGACCCGACAGATCAGTAAAGCTTAAGCTGACGGGTTTAAGCGGTAAACCAGCTAAGGGCTTTAGATAAGCACTCCAAGCACAGAGAAAACCGTTATTTGCAGGTCGTAGGGGCTTAATGGCAATCTGTTGCTCAGCTAGCCAGTCTACCCAAGCACCATCGCTACCCAGCTTTTTCCAACTAGCGCCGCCTAACGCAAGAATGCTCACGGGATAGTGTTTAGTCATAACGCCCGCTGGAGTTTGCAAACGCCATTCCTGAGCGGCATTCAGACCTAAACAGCAATGACGCGGATAAATAGTTAATCCCTGATGTTTTAAACGGCTCAACCAAGCGCGTAATAAGGGGGCGGCTTTCATTTCCTTGGGGAAAACTCGCCCTGAGCTACCAATAAAAGTCTCGATGCCTAGCTCAGTACACCATTGACGTAAAGCGTCTGTGCTAAAGGCTTGTAAATAAGGTGTAAGCTCAGCAGCACGTTCAGCATAACGGGTTATGAAGTTTGCGAAATTTTCAGAGTGGGTGAGGTTCAAGCCACCAATTCCAGCCAATAGGAATTTACGCCCCACGGAGGGCATAGCGTCGTATAAATCAACCGCAAACCCTGCTTGCGTGAGTTGTTCTGCTGCCATTAGACCAGCAGGCCCCCCCCCAATCACAGCAGCAAGTATGGGTTGTTGATTCATACAGCTTCCAATAGTTGTGAGCGTAGCCACGCAGGCACTCGCTCGTCCAACCAGTAATGTAGTTTCCACGGCACAGTTCCACTAATAAAGCCTACATGCCCACCATGTTCAGTGAACTCTAAATGCACGCTCGCGCTGGTTTGTGCGGCGCTAGGGACGATACTAGGGCGCATAAACGGGTCATCTAGCGCATGAATAATGAGAGTAGGTGTTTGAATCTTGCCTAAGAACTGCGCACTACTAGAGCGTTGATAATAATCTGCAGCATTCAAGAAACCATTAACAGGAGCCGTCACTTGATCATCGAATTGATAGATGGTGGTGAGTGTATCGAGATTCAGTGGTTTAGGTTCAGCTAAGCGCTGGAATTTAGTTCGATAAGAGTCTTTCAGTTGTTTCAGCAAATATTGGCCATACACCCGTGCAAAGCCTTGTTCGAGTTTTTTGGCGCAGACCGCTAACTGAAAGGGTGTGGAGATGGCAACGGCTGCTTTTAAGCCAGAACGAATGCCTGTTTCCCCTAAATATTTAAGCAGTAAATTCGCACTTAAAGACACACCAACCGCAGCAGCGGGCATTTGTCCACGTGCTTTTAATTGGGCTAAGACTTCGGCTAAGTCGGCTGAAGCACCTGAGTGATAGCTTTTAGCTAAACGATTCGGCTCAAGGCCACGTCCTCGCAGCAGCATAAACACTACACTGAAACCGGCCTGAGATAAGGCTTGTACTAAAGTGGAGGCATAATGTGAATTCAGTGAGCCTTCTAAGCCATGCATCATGAGCACCAGCGGCGCTTGGAGGCGTGGATACCAAGCCAAATCAATAAAGTCACCATCCTTGAGTTCTAGCCGTTCCCAAATGAAGTCGAGCTGTGGGCGTTTACGCATGAAGGTCGGTAACATAGTTTGCAGGTGCGGTGATTTTAGCCACCACGGTGCACAATAACTGCTAGTAATTCTTTGACCCATAAACGCCAAGGTTCTGCCGCAAAATAAGCGCTGCATGATACCATGCGTGCTCTAGAAATCCTCTTTTTAAGGTGTCTTAAGTCATGCAGGTTCGTGCTGAACAAATCACTGAACATCTACGCTTAGGTTTAAAACCGGTGTATTTAATTAGTGGTGATGAACCGCTGCAGGTCATGGAAGTGGCGGATGCGGTGCGCACAGCAGCCAAGCAGCAAGGTTTTACTGAGCGTGAAATCCTCAATGTGGATGCGCAGTTTGATTGGAGTCTGCTCTTAGCTGCCAGTGAGGCTTTATCCTTATTCTCTGAGCAAAAGCTAATCGATTTACGCCTGAATTCTTGCAAAATTGGTGCTACAGGTAGCAAAGTGCTGCAACACTATTTAGCCCATCCAGCGAGTGACAAGGTGTTGCTCATTCAATGTGGACGTTTAGATAAAGCTTGTCGGAGTGCGGCTTGGGTCAAAGCCATTGAAAGCCAAGGTGTGCTCGTGCAAGTCTGGGATTTATCCCCGCAGCAAGCCTTGGCATGGCTCGCTAAGCGTATGCGTGAAACGGGCTTAAATGCGAGTGAAGCTGCCGTGCGCTATTTAAGTGAGCATGTGGAAGGTAATTTACTGGCTGCCGTGCAAGAAATTAATAAGTTAAAACTGTTGTATGACCAAGAGCTCATTAGTGAAGAGCAAATGGCAGCGGCTATTTCAGATAGCTCACGCTTTACGGTATTTGATTTAGCTGATGCTATTTTGGCGCAAGACCTCAAGCGCTTACAGCATATTCTGCAAGTGTTAAAAGAAGAGGATACCGCTTTGCCCTTATTGGTTTGGGCTTTAGGCGATTTGCTGCGTCAATTGTACGAGGCTTGTGAAAACCAGCGCCAGCAACGCTCTAATCAAGCGCTCATTATGCGTTTACCTAAAAACCGCCAAGCACTCTTTCAAACCGCGATCAAGCGTATGGAGCGCACAAATTGGCCGAGTTTATTCAAGCGGTTAGCAGTGTTGGATCAGCATAGTAAAGGGGTGGGCTTGGATGTTTCACGCCATCCGGAGCGCTTATGGGATGGGGTGTTTGATATGGCTTTAGCGCTGATGGGGAAAAGATTGTTTGGGTCTTGATGGGCTAGTCTTTTTGAGTTGACTCTTCCGGTGATCGTTTTAATGAACTGAGCCAAAAATTTACCTTCTTGCTCATCTTTGAGTTGAACAAGAACTAGAACAACTGGATCTTCTTTGTATGTTTGAAGTTCATCAGTGTTTAAGATTCCATAAAAAGGATCGGTTGCTCTAATAACAGGTGAAAATACTAAAAATCTTAAGATGATACATAAAACGATGTGATTTTTAGTATGTATGATAAATTTTTATTTGGCTTTACTAAAAACAAAAGACTTACACTCTCAGATAGATCTTTTGTGTGTGATTTAACATAGCCATTCTTTTCATAAAGCTGAATATTACTAACACTTTTACTCCCCGTGAATAACTCAAAGCTAGTTGTATTTTCATGCATTTGCTCAATGTGTTTTAATAATGCAGTGCCTATACCTTTTTTTTGAAATTCGGGATCTACAATAAGGCGGCCGATTTTACAAACATCATTGTCAACCTTAGCTCGAACAGAGCCAACGATTTGATTATTAATAATAGCTTTGAGAATAACTGAGTCTTCAAACTCTTGATACAGTGAATCAAGCGTTTGTGTTAAAGCTGGTAAAGACCAGTCATTATATAGTTTAGCTTCAGATTGATAGGCAAGGATTTGTAGTTTAAGTATTTCTTTTGCGTCTTTTGACTCTGCAGCAAGAATCTCTACCATCTTTTTTCTTTAAAAATGTATTAGGAAGAAATGTATATACCATCTTCACTGCGATTCTGTCTAGTCTAGGACGTTGGGGTTGTATGCCCCTGAAACCACCTCCAAAGAGATACTTAACCTTAACCCCACAGAGATAGATAAGTTAACTTTAAGTTCAAGCCAATCAGCGTAGACTAATACAGCTTGACAGGCTGTGATAGCAATAAGAATGCAGTTCATTACCCAATTTCTCTTGCCGTTTTTACTCTGGTTGCCGAAGGTCAATCGCGAAACTTTAAAAGCAGATTTAGTGGCTGGCTTGACCGGTGCGGTGATTGTGTTACCGCAAGGGGTGGCCTTTGCGACTATCGCGGGTTTACCACCCGAATATGGTTTATATACCGCGATGGTGACACCTATTGTGGCGGCTTTGTTTGGCTCATCGTGGCATTTGATTTCGGGGCCAACTACCGCGATTTCGATAGTAGTATTTTCGGCTGTCAGTGGGCATGCCGAGCCGGGTAGTGCCACCTTTATTCAATACACTCTGACTTTGACTTTTCTAGCCGGTGTCTATCAGTTGGCGTTTGCACTGGCTCGTTTAGGCGTGTTGGTTAACTTTGTTTCACATACGGTGGTAATTGGTTTTACGGCGGGTGCAGCGATTTTGATTGCAACTAGCCAGATGAACCAAATCTTTGGGGTGGAAGTAGCACGTGGTGAGTCGTTCTTAGTCACTTGGTTTGATATTATACAGCAACTGCCGCAGATGAATGTGTATGTCTTCACGGTAGCTATTCTCACTTTAGTCATTGCCTTAGTGCTAAAAACTTGGGTGAAGCGCTTGCCGAATTTATTACTGGCTTTGGTGGCGGGTAGCGTGATCGCGTATCTGCTGGGGGGGAAAGAAGTCGGTATCAAATTAGTCGCGGAAATTCCTGCACACCTACCGCCGCTTTCAATGCCTGACTTTTCTCTAGCCACCATCAAAATGCTAGCCCCCCAAGCCTTTGCTGTAGCTCTCTTAGGTTTAATTGAAGCTGTGTCAATTAGTCGGGCGATTGCCTCTAAATCACATCAGCGGATTGATGGTAATCAGGAGTTTTTTGGGCAAGGTTTATCCAATATCGTTGGGAGTTTCTTTTCTAGTTATGCAGGTTCGGGGTCATTTACCCGTTCGGGCTTGAATTACACCTCAGGTGCACAAACGCCCTTATCCGCTATTTTCGCAGCAATCTTGCTGGCACTGATTATTCTATTGGTCGCACCGCTTACAGCGTATCTACCCATTCCAGCGATGGCTGGGGTGATCATGCTGGTGGCGTGGAATTTGGTCGATTTCGGGCATATTAAAAAGATTTTTCAAACCAGTCGTGCAGAAACCAGTATTTTGCTCACCACTTTCTTTGCGACGTTATTTTTAGAATTAGAATTTGCTATTTATTTAGGCGTCTTGCTCTCACTGATTTTATTCTTAGCACGTACCTCGATTCCTGATGTGGTCAGCTTAGTACCGACCACAGAGCCAGCTACCGGTAAGAGTATTTTGGTAAATAAATATCGTGATGAGCGTTTGCCCGAATGCCCGCAATTAAAGGTGGTGCGTATTGATATGTCGGTATATTTCGGTTCCGCTAATCATATTCAAAATCGCCTGCATTATATGAGTGAACAGCAAGGTTATAAGCGGATTCTGGTGATTGGTTCAGGGATCAATTTTATTGACCTTACGGGTGCGGAAATGCTCGAGCAAGAATCAGCACGGTTTAAAGCAGCAGGCGGCGGACTATATTTTGCGGGTCTAAAGCGCAAGGTGAATACCTTCATTCACAAAGGGCATTTTGATGAACATATTGGTAGTGACTTTTTCTTTGAAACCAAGCATGAGGCCATTGCGCAAATCACCCGTACTATCTTGGATCATAATTATTGCCATCATTGCGCTTTGCGGGTGTTTCAAGAATGTCATCAGCCACCTTTAACACCTCCCGAGCCCGCTAAAGTCTAGTTTTGGTGCACATAAAATTTTCGACAGCTTGTTAGGCTCAGGCTATGCTTGGCACTGAGTCTTAATTAGAAATAGGAGTAAAAATGCGTATTCACCTCATGTTAACTGGTGGCACTATTGATAAGCTTTATAATCCCTTAAAAGGTGAGTTGGGTTTCACGCAGACCCACATTCCAGCAGCCTTAGAGCAAGGTCGCTGTGGAGTAGATTTAGAAGTGCAGCAGCTTTGTTTAAAAGACAGCCTTGAGATGACCGATCAAGATCGGGCACAAATTTTAGAAGCTTGTCGTAATAGTCCGCATCAGCAGATTGTCATTACTCATGGCACCGACACGATGGCAGAAACTGCGCGCTATTTAATTGCGGCTAATCCGAATAAAACCATTGTACTCACGGGTGCGATGATTCCTTTAAGTGTGAATGGCTCAGATGGTTTATTTAATCTAGGCTCAGCTTTAGTAGCCGTGCAAACCCTGTCCACTGGCGTTTATATTGCCATGAATGGGCGGGTATTTAATGGCGCACAGGTCACTAAAAATCGTGTTTTAGGGGTGTTTGAGGCTTTGCATTGAGCCACTCATAGCTGCTATTCCGCTTATAGTCAGGGTAAGTGCGGTCAAAATTTGCAAAATTTTAATTCTTCGCTAAGCTCCGTGTACTTCACCTCAATAATCTAGGCCTAATGAAAACACTAGGAAAGTGGGTGTTGCTGTTATTGGTCGTGGTCACGGTAGCAGTCACCTTGGTTTCGTTTTACTACTCGAACTTTAAAAAAACTGAAGCCATCAGCTCAAGTACACAACCAACTCCGCCTATAGTCAATGCGCCAAGCTCAACTAAGGCTACTAAGCATAAAGCACCTGAGCCACTCACCGCAGAAATTCCCATTATTCCCCCGCCTCAAGTGCGCCCACTGATTGGCGTGAATGTAAATGAGCTGCATTATGAGGATTCCAGCTTCCCCTTTGTGGATTTGTTTCGCCAATCTGCACCGTTCAAAGACAATGTTTTAGAGCAAGCAGATGCCGATAAGGTTGAATACGATGCGCAAGGTTGGCCGTTGCGCTTGCATGGAGCAACGATTGCCACTAAATTCATTGGCAAAATGCCACCTGCTGCGCTGGTCGAAGGTGACTATGTGGTGCTTTATGATGGTGTAGGGCAGTTAAGTTATGGACATGGGGTAGCAACGGTTAGCCAAAGCCCGAATCGCGATGTGATTCGTTTAAAGCCGGGCGAAGATGGGGAAATCAATGCGAGTTTATTGATTAATGCCTTGGATGAATCTGATCCAATTCGGAATATTCGGATTTTACCGCCCGGTGGGATTTGCCAAGATAATCCCTATCAGCGGGTGTTTGCGCAGTCTGAATGCAGTTCGGGCGCTGCTTATTTGCCCTTTGAGCAGTACTACAGCAGTATTCGCTTTACACCCGAATATCTGAATTATCTAAAAGACTTCAGCACCATTCGCTTTATGGCGATGTCAGGCATTACTCGCAATCCTGAAAGCCATTGGTCAGAACGTCCTAATCTGCAAGAAGCAACTTGGGGCGGTGGCTATGGGGCGCGGGGTGCTCCTTTGGAAATTCAAGTCGATTTAGCCAATCGGATGCAGGCTGATGCTTGGTTTAATTTGCCGCATGCTGCTGATGATGAATACATTCGGAATTTTGCTACTTATGTGCGTGATCATCTGCAGCCACAAGCCCACATTTATGTGGAGTATACCAATGAGGTGTGGAATACCTCGTTTTCGCATAGTGAATACACCCAAAAGCAAGGCATTGCCGCTGGCTTTAGCATCAATTCGGTGGAAGCGGGGTATCAGTATTACATCAAACGAGCCGGTGAAGTCTTTGCAATTTGGGAACAAGTATTTGGTGGGCGCGAGCGCTTAACACGGGTGATTGGTGCTTGGGATACCCGTCCGGATATTTCTAAAAAGTTTTTAGGTGAATATGGTGGAGCGCAAATTGCGGATGCGATGGCGATAGCTCCGTATTTTGGTGGTAATACCCAAGGCTATCGGGAATCGACGACAGTCGATCAAATCTTTGAGTTGACTACTGCTAAAGATTCTTTCCGTTCTTTGCCGCAGATTTTGGAGCATGTACGCGAGCAGGCGGAAATTGCGCATCACTATGGTTTAAAGCTGATTGCCTATGAAGGTGGACAAGGTTTAGTGGATTGGGCGACGCGTGAGCCTACTCAGCACCCTAATCCTTTATTCTTTGCCGCTAATCGTGATCCGCGTATGGGCGAGCTTTACACAGAATTACTCAAGGGCTGGAAAGAGGCAGGTGGTGAGCTATTTATGGCTTTTTCTTCACCGCGCACTTGCCAATGGTTTGGTTGCTGGGGCTTAAAAGAGCATATTCGCCAACCCCGCGAAACGGCTTATAAATACCATGCGGTTTTAAACTTTATTGACGCACAGCGTGATTGGGTACTGAATGTCGGGGGCGGTACAAATTTAGCGGTTAAGCAAGCGGCTATGCCCGATGAATTACCCGCTGAGAAAAAGCCGCATAAACCGGGTGATCCCTTAATTGTCTTTCGTCCCGCTAAAGACCCAGAGCGCTATTTCTTTCTTGAAAACCCACGGACTTTGGATACTTTGATTGCTGGTGAGGATTGGGCAAAGCGAGATTTATTCGGTAAATGGGAAGGTAAATGGGATGAAAACTATCTGTATTTAGCGGTGCGGGTTTACGATGAGTCGATTAAAACTGATTCCGCAAATCCCGAAGATGATGATTCGGTGGAATTTTATATTGATGCCGATAATAGCCGCAAAGCGAGTTATGATGGAGTTAATGATTATCGTATGACCTTTGCTTGGGGGCGCAAACAGGTCATTCTTGATCCTCAATCCCCGCAAATGATTTCTCCTGACTTAAGCTACGAATTGAAGACTACCGCCGATGGTTATATGCTTGAAGCGAAAATTCCGTGGAAGATGCTAGGCGTGAATATTGGCATCAAAAACCGGATTGGGATTGAAGTACAAGTGAATGATGATGACGATGGGGGGGCACGTGATAAGAAAATTTCTTGGCTCGCGCGCGCAGATAATGCAATGCATGACCCGCGTTTGTTTGGAGTGGTGCTAATTAGTGGGCGCTAAGCGGTCTCGTTCAGCATCCATACTCGCCATTAAAGTGGCTGTATAACGCTGGCCTTGCACGGTTGTTTCGTTAATCAGTTCATTTAAGGCGGCTACTGTACTGACACTTAATTCGATATCCCCCGCACCCGCGTTTTCGAGCATATAGTCGATATGCTTAGTGCCGGGAATGGGAATCAGCGCGGCCGCACCTTGCGGATTCTTCTGCGCTAATAGCCAAGCGAGTGCTAATTGGGCGAGCGTACAGCCTTGTTGCTTAGCTAATTCTGCGTAAGGCTGTAGTAGTTTACTATTCGCTGCAAACGCTTCTGGCTCAAAACGCGGACGGGCATTAGTACAGCGTATATCGTCTTTAGTTAACTGCGTGACATCTTTTGCTTTGCCCGTTAAAAAACCGCGACCTAAGGGCGAGAAGGGGATAAAAGCCACGCCTAGCTCTGCACAAGCGGCTAGTAAGCTAATTTCGGGCGTGCGCGACCATAAAGAATATTCGGATTGTACGGCAGTGACCGGATGTTCGACTTGAGCACGGCGTAGAGTCGCAGTGGAGATTTCTGATAAACCCAAACTTCGAATTTTACCCGCATGAATTAAATCAGCTAAGCCACCGACACTTTCTTCCACTGGCACCTGTGGGTCAAGGCGATGCAAGTAATACAAATCAATCACTTCGGTTTGTAAGCGCTTGAGACTATCTTCGCATTGTTTCTTTAAAACTTCAGGACGGCCATTCATCACAGGTTTGCCTGTTTCGTCTTTACTCAAACCACATTTGCTAGACAGCACATACTCTTGTCGACGTTGTTTTAGTGTTGCCCCAATCAAGCTTTCATTATGGCCGCCACCATACATCGAGGCTGTGTCTAAAAAGTTATAACCCGCATCTAAGGCGGCGTGTAACAAGCGCGCTGATTCCTCATCATTCGCAGGGCCATAGCCCATTGAAAAGCTCATACAACCTAAGCCAATCGCGGATACTTGGAAGGGGCCGAGTGTGCGGGTATGCATAGAATCTCACTAAAATAGACGAAAGCTAGCCCGCAAGCTTAAAGACAAACTTAACAAATTGGTAGCAGGCCGCTTAGTATGTGTTAGAACTTGGCAAAGAGATCGCAGTATGCAAGCGAAAGATTTATTAGGGATGGAGCTTCCGATTATTCAAGCGCCCATGGCAGGCGTGCAGGGCAGTGCTTTAGCACTGGCAGTTTCAAATGCAGGTGGCTTAGGTTCTTTGCCCTGTGCGACTTTAAGTCCTGAGCAAATGAAAGCAGAGCTGAGCCAACTGCAAGCTCATACAACTCGAGCCTACAATGTAAATTTCTTTTGCCACCAGCCACCAAGGATCGATGAAGCTAAACAACAAGCTTGGTTGCAAGTTTTAGCGCCTTATTATGCTGAGTTTGGCGTCGATCTCGCTCAAATACCTAGGGGTACTGGGCGTGTGCCTTTCGACCAAACAGCTTTAGACATTTTGCAGCCGTTTCGCCTGCCAGTCGTCAGCTTTCATTTTGGTTTACCGAGCCAAGAACTCTTACAGCCTTTACGCACTTGGGGTACGAAAATTATTTCTAGTGCAACTACGGTAGCAGAGGCGCGTTGGTTAGAAGCTCAAGGCGTGGATGCAATTATTGCTCAAGGGCTAGAGGCCGGTGGGCATCGGGGCATGTTTTTAACCGAGGATTTAAGCACACAGATGGGCAGTCTGGCTTTAATTCGACAGCTTGTAAAAGCAGTGAAACTTCCCGTGATTGCGGCCGGTGGCATTGCTGATGCTCAAGGTGTAAAAGCGGTTTTGGACTTAGGAGCCATTGCGGCACAAGTGGGCACCGCTTATTTACTCTGCCCAGAGGCAAGCACCAGTGCTTTACATCGCGAGGCCTTAAGCTCTGCAGCCGCCGAACACACAGCTTTGACCAATTTATTCACCGGTCGACCGGCTCGCGGAATCATGAATCGATTGATGCGTGAATTGGGAGCCATGAATCTAGCTGTCCCTGAGTTTCCTTTGGCCGCGAATACACTATTGCCACTACGAGCTAAAGCTGAGGCTTTAGGACTTAAAGATTTTTCACCTTTATGGGCAGGGCAGAATGTGCAGGGGTGTAAGCCGATTGCTGCGGCTGAATTGACGCAAAAATTAGCGGGTAAGATTTAAATGATTGGCTTAAAAAAATGGCAGCCTCAACAGGAATCATATTTAAAAAATAAAATATTGATTTTTATTGAATTTTATTTTTGTTGTTTTATAAAAGCCGGAAAAAGTACCGGAAAAATTATTTTTACCTATCAGCCTTTAAATACATATTTTAATAAATACACAAAATTAATACATTCACAGAAGATGCGTTGCTAGCCTGTTAGGCTACCTGCTTTTTGGGCTACTATCGGTGTTTTTCTTTCTCAAAGCTTGCTTCTATGTCTAATCAACTACTCTTTCATCCTCGCACGGTGTTAAAAGCATTACAGGCCGCTAATATACTGAAGGATGGTGCAATACCCGCTAAGCAACTTAAGCTACTACAAGGTTGGCATGATGCGATTAAAGACGGTTCTATTCATAAGCAATCTGAAGGCAACTTGCACGCGAATTTCTATAGTAGCTTATGTGAGGGTATCCTTGGCTATACCAGTTTCACTGATAAGGATAAAAAAACAGGGGTATGGACGTTAGCGAATGAAAGTGCTGTTAAAAAAACAGGGCGGGTTGATATAGGTTTTGGAAAGTTTACTGACAAAGAAAAGTTGCTGATCGCTCCCTTGGAGCTGAAGTCACCTAAAACCACGAATATGGATATAGCTATGCTAGGGCGTACTCTATCGACGGTAGAGCAAGCGGCTAAGTATGCCCGTAATAGTGAGGGAAATGCGCAATGGTTTGTGGTTTCTAATTGTATTGAGCTTAGGCTTTATAAGTTTCCTTACTCTGACTCGATTTATCAGCGCTGGCTTATTGAAGAGCTGATTCAACCTGAAAAATATGCTGAGTTTGTGCTGTTACTGAGCGCGAAAAATTTACTCGGTGGTAACACGCTTAGGTGGTTTGACGATAGCAGGCAAGTTGAAAAGGATATTACCAATCAACTCTATACTGACTATCGCAATATTAGAATTAAGTTAATCAATGGCATGAAGCGTGAAAATAATCGTTTTAGCCGTGCCAGTATGGTTACCAAAGCTCAAACATTATTAGATCGGGTTTTATTCATTGCTTATGCAGAGGATAGGGACTTACTACCCCAGAAGATTCTGAATAGCTACCTCAACAGTGCCAACGATCACTTGAGTGAATGGGATATGTTGAAACTGTTATTCGGGCATATTGACCAAGGCAAGCCCGATAAAGGCATTCCTAAATATAACGGTGATTTGTTTAAGTCTGATGCTAGCCTAGAAGAGCTGAGTATTAGTAAGGGTTTGTTGGAAGAGTTCAAACGCCTCAGTGCCTATGACTTTGCGACCGACGTGAGTGTGACCATTTTAGGGCATATTTTTGAGCAATCTATTGCTGACCTTGATCAAATTTATGAGTCGATCAATGATCAAGATGAATTAGATTTAGGCAAACAGCAGCAGGGAACGACGGGCAAGCGCAAACAAGATGGGGTGGTTTATACGCCTGATTTTATTACCCAATGGATGGTCAAGCATACCTTGGGCGCGTATTTAGAGAAGCGTAAGCAAGAGATTAAGCAGGCAGAAGATAGCGCGGCATGGTGGCTTGAATATCGCAAAATTTTAGCGACTACCAAAATTCTCGACCCTGCTTGCGGTAGTGGTGCATTTCTAGTTGCAGCTTTTCAATATTTGAAAGCTGAGTATCAGTATCTGAACAAACGCTTGCAAGAGCTAGGGGAAAAGGGCGACTTATTCGGTATTGATCTTAACCACGATATTCTAAACAACAATCTTTATGGCGTAGATATTAACGCGGAGTCGGTGGAAATTGCGCGGCTTTCCTTATGGCTAGCGACGGCTGAAAAGGGCAAACCGCTAACATCTTTAAAAGATAATATTCGCCAAGGCAATAGCCTGATTGCGGATAAGTCCTTAGACAAGCGGGCTTTCAATTGGCACGGTCGCTTTAGTGAATTTGATGTGATCTTGGGCAATCCGCCTTATGTACGTCAAGAGCGCTTAACGCCGATTAAGCCTTATTTAGAGGCTAATTATGCGACCTATCATGGGGTAGCTGATCTTTATACTTATTTCTTTGAGTTGGGTTTAAGGCTGCTGAAAAAAGGTGGGTATATGGGATTTATTAGCTCATCGACCTTTTTTAAAACAGGCAGTGGGGAAAATCTAAGGCACTATTTACAGCTTGAAAGCAATTTAAAGACGATTATTGATTTTGGCGACTTACAGGTTTTTGAGGGTGTGACTACTTATCCAGCTATTTTAATTATGGAAAAACCGATTCGTACTCGTAAGCAAGTACCATCGCAGGATTTTCGTTTTCTAAATGTGACTGTGAAAAGTGTTGAGGTTTTACCAGCAGAGTTGGATGGGGATAGCTTTGGGATAATGTCACAAAGTAAATTGGCTTTAGACGGCTGGAGTCTAGAGGATGAAAGGCTACAGCAGTTAAGACTTAAAATTACACGTGGCAAGACTATTCTTAAAGAGGCTTATAGTTCTCCTCAATATGGTATAAAAACTGGTAGAAATACAGCTTTTGTAATTGATAGCTTAACCCGCAAAAATTTAATACAAGCTGACCCTAAGTCTTTAGAGATTATTAAACCTTTTTTAGAAGGAATGGATTTAAAAAAATGGCGTGCTGAGTCTAGAGATTTATACTTAATTTTTACACGGCGTGGTATTGATATAAGTAAGTATCCTGTTATCAAGGCATATTTAGAAAAATTTCGTACTCTACTAGAACCAAAGCCTAAAGACTGGCCTGAAGGTAAAGAATGGTTAGGTAGAAAATCAGGTACTTATGCTTGGTATGAGATTCAAGATTCCGTGGATTACTATAAAAACTTTGAAAAAACCAAAATAAGTTATGGTCATTTTTCGCCTGAGCCATTGTTTAGACTTGATACTAAAAATTATTATTCCAATGATAAGTCTTATATTATACCCAATGCAGATCACTACTTGCTTGGTTTATTAAATTCTAATATACACTGGTTTTTAATTAAAGCTTTATGCCCTTATGTGAGAGGCGGTTTCTATGAGGTACGAACTTATTATATAGATACTCTGCCTATTCCAACTGCGACCGACTCGCAAAAACAAACCATTGCCCAATATGCTGAAACCTGCCAATCCCTAGCTGAGCAACGCTATCAACTCCAAAATACACTACGGCGACGTATCCCCGATCTCTGTCCAGCGGATAAAGACAATAAGTTATCAACCAAATTACATGATTGGTGGGAGCTAGATTTTAAAGCCTTTCAAGCAGAAGTTAAAACCCGCTTTAAGCGAGCCATGACCCTGCAAGAAAGTATTGAATGGGAACCCTTGTTTAATGAAACTAAAGAAAAAATTCAAAGGCTGAGCTATCAACTGAGCACTGATGAGCTAGCTTTAAATCAAGCCGTCTATGCGTTATTTGACTTAACTCAGACCGAAATTGACTTGTTAGAGCAGAACCTCAAATAGCTTAGCAGGGTAAGCCATTCATGCCAAAGGCCGCTTGTGAGTAGCGTAGTAAGGCTTTGCTGTGGGTATCTAAGGCTTTAGCCATAAGTGTTATATAGTCACAGGGCTTAAGCTCATTTTCTAAGCTTAAGGAATAATCTAAAAGATCATCGCCTGCATGTAAACCTTGCAGGCTTGCAGTCTCTAGTAGGTTTAAAGCGCCTTCTCGAAAGCGTGATTCTTCCTCAAGGGCGCGTCGTTTTTCTGTTGCGAATTTTGGCTTACTAACCATATAGGCCGTTAATAGCCTAAGCCTGTGTATAGCGGCCTCTAGGCTCTCTTTAGCCTGCAAGCGCTCATCTAAAGCGTGTTGCACTTGGGCACGATTCCAGCCTTGTTTTTGAGCTTTACGCGAAATATTAGAGCGATGAACTTCATAGCGTTGTTGCAGTTCATTAAAAGACATACGCTTAACTTCATAGTCAGTTCGGACTCGCTCCCATGTTTGCGGGCTTAAACGCTTGCTGTGTTTATTCTTCATGGTGGGTTTTCTCCTAAACTGTGACTAACACGTAATGTATCCTCACCTAAACTCGCTCTAAACCCCTTAGCCTGATTTTGTGAAAATCCACTGCAAGGGTGATGAATCTTTTTATAAAGGCTACTTCCATAAAAATCTTTGACCTGCTTGCCTCGATAACCTTTTCCCCTAACTTTCGCTAAGTACGAAATACGTTCTATTGCATGGGTTAGTGTGGCTTCATCATCTATGAAGTAAAAAGGTTTTTCAGGTATAGCAACATGATTACTAGGGTTTACAGCCTTCCATGTATCACTAAGCATTAGATTAATTTTGCTGCTATGGCGTATTTTGTTGCCATCTAAAAACAGTACCACATGATAATGTTGAGCTTTCGCTTTTTCCTGCTCTCTAACCCATAGATAACCTATAGTCGCCATACTGTATTCACGCTCTAAACGTCGTTTCAGATTCTTAAAGAACTGCGATACCCAGCGATTATTTTCTCGATAAATGTCTTTATGATGTAAGTCAAAGCGTAAAGCAAACACACGTCCCCATAGATCAAGGCAGGTTGATAGCTCTTCAGTCAATCGATGCATGATTTTACTGAACACACCTTGCTTACCTTGAAGTATTGAGTAGTGTTTACCTTCAAACTGTACAAACTTACTATAAGTAATAGTCTTACTGTTTTTAGTTCTCCTCTGCCTCTGAGAAGAGGGTTGATAATATAAATAACCGCGTTTTTTTGGTTGGGCTTGTTGGCCTGTATCCGGTACTACATTTGCGTGTTCTGTTATAGCGTGGGCAAATACCTGCGGGACAATACTAGATGCTTCAGTTTGCTGTGAGGATAGAGCTTGCATTAGCTTTTACTCCCCAAGGCAGTTGGGAATACCTTGTTTAGCAAGGCGTTGAATATAGGCAGCATCCCAAACTGAAAGCCGCTTTCCAAAGCGCATAGGTTGTTCAATACGTCCGGCTTTAACAAAGCTCCAAAATGTAGATTCTCCTAGCCCTAGAAATGCTGCACATTGGGAAACTCTAACTTTGCCAGTAGTAGGAAAAGTTTGTGTAAGCACTTGACGTTTCTCTAGTTGAGCAGTGCTTAAGGGGGCGCGTTTTCTTGGTTTGGCTTGTGTACTCATCTCTAATAACCCTTTGACTTTGTAGGTAGGGCTATTAGAGCTATTTAGGTCTTAGGAGCAATAGGCGGTAAGTCGTTGGAGTTTTTGCCTACTGCTTCCTGTAGGAGTTGGGTTGCATGCTTTACAACAGTAAGTAGGTTCTTGTTAGAGCCTGAGCTGTAGTATTCAGTAAGCTGAAAAAAGGCAATAATCCACAAGCCTGATTCAATAGCATGTTCTTTTACCCCAATATCACGTAAGTATTTTTGCGTGGATTTTTCATGCTTATTTATTATTTTCCTTAAACTAGATACATCCATGTGAAAGAATTTTTCAGCTAAGGTGCTATGCACTCGCATAACAGCATTTTTTTTCTTGACCTGTAGTAGGTAATTGATTAATGACCACGTTAGAAAAATTTTAAAATCTCTAGCAGCATACTTACCTGCGGGACGGCCTAGTTTACGTGGTTTGGGTATATTTTTAAAAGCTGTTAATAATTCTTCTTTATTATTTTCATAGTTTCTAAATATACTCGATAAAGTTTTACTAAGTTCAGTATCTATGATAGTTAGGGCTTGTATGCTTTCATCATTCATGATTTGTCTCAATTATCTAATGATTGTTTTTTTAAACCATCTAAATAATTAGCCCACCAAAGCATCATTCTTTTACGTTCTGTTACATATTCAGCCCGATTGTAAGCTTTGCGTACTTGGTTGCTTTCTGCATGTGCTAGTTGTCGTTCAATCGCATCTGGTTGAAACCCTGCTTCATTCAAGATGGTACTAGCGGTTGCTCTGAATCCATGTATAGTTGCTTGCCCTCGGTATCCCATACGGTATAAAGCATAGAGCATGGTATTCTCACTCATTACCTTGTAAGGAGTAGCTGCTTGAGGAAATAAGAACTGACTATAACCTGTGTACTCTTGAATCTCTTGCAATAGCTGGATAACTTGGGGGGCTAAGGGTACTAGATGTTCATTATCCATTTTCATTCTATGGCTTGGAATTGTCCATAAAGCAGTATCTAGATTAATTTCTTTCCACTCAGCAAAGCGTATTTCAGAAGTTCTAAGAAAAGTATATAAGGTGAGCTGAATAGCCTTTTTAGTCAGGTAGTCACCTTGATAGTTTTCAAGTACGTTTAAAAAAGCGGGTAACTCGCTTGCTGCTAAGGCCGCGTGATTTTTGCCTTTATGCTTCTTAAGAGCTTTTTCTAGCCCACCAACTGGATTATTGTTACAGC
The DNA here is from genome assembly GCF_937873765.1 of uncultured Thiothrix sp. GTDB lineage: Bacteria > Pseudomonadota > Gammaproteobacteria > Thiotrichales > Thiotrichaceae > Thiolinea. The sequence goes on from NZ_CALMZC010000001.1 coordinate 25,210, forward strand.
GCCCGCTAGCGACCCCATAAATAAACACATTGCTACAGCGCTGGCGTATCTGTCGCAAAAGGTCTAAGGCTCCACGTTTTTCTATACGTTTTAAAACCTCTAATATTTCTACCGTGCTGATTTCATGGATAGGCCGATCACCAACATAGGGAAAAATGTTGAGTTCTAGGGAGCGTAAAACCCCTTGTTTATGCTTTTCTGATTTCCAAGTATGTTGTTCTTTTTCCCACCATTCGCGTGCTATGGCTTCAAAAGTGTTATCAGAACTAAGCTTGTGCTTATCACGTCTTTTTTGCGCAGTAGGGCTAGTATTTTGATCTAGTAAAGCACGTGCTGCTAAATGTCGCTCCCGTGCCTCTTTCAAGGAGAGTTCAGGATAAGTACCTATGTAGAGAGTATCTGACTTATTTTGGTGTTTAAAATCAAAGCGCCAATATTTACCAATGCCCTCTTTAGTACGCTTCAGTAGTAGGTATAAGCCCCCACCATCTGCTAAACGAGCTTGATTTTGCTCAAGGTCTAAAGTAGCAGCTTTAACTGTTGCAGCGTTAAGCTTTTGTAATTCTCGTGCCATACTTTACTTTCCGGTGCTTACGAAGGTAGGGCTTGATACACCGGAAAAAATACCGGATTCTTTCCGGTGTTTCTTAGTGTTTCAAGTTAGTCTAACGTAATCTAGTAAGAGGTCAAAAGCAAGCTGTGAAGAGGGTTGTATGGGCTAACTAGAACTTTGTAAGAGAAGTGTTTGGCAGCCTCAACAGGAATCGAACCTGTATCTAGCCCTTAGGAGGGGCTTGTTCTATCCATTGAACTATGAGGCCGCAAGGGAAAGTTGGGGTATTCTAGCTTAAATCCTCCGCTTTGCTAGTCTTTTGCGGGGTTTTTAGCGGTGCAGAGTCGGGGGCAATATGAATCGTGCGCTGCGGATAAGGCATTTCAATTTTGGCTTCACGGAAGGCTTTTTCAATGGCTAAATTCAGCTCACTAGTCACCGCCATTTGTTTTTCCACATCTTTAATCACACAACGTAGTTCAAAATTGAGTGAGCTTTCTGCAAAGCCACGAAAGAAGGCTTGAACTTTTAGCTCACCATATTCACGGAGTACGGCAGGATGGGCTTCACCCACTTGGCGTAAAATAAACAAAACCTTTTCAGGATCAGAGCCATAGCTGACTCCCAGTGGAATAATGACACGCCCAAATTGATTGCTCAGCATCATATTGGTGACTTGATTAGCGATGAGTTCAGAGTTCGGCACGATAATGTCTGAGCGGTCAAAAGTTTGGATTACCGTGGAGCGAATATTGATGTCTTTGACATAGCCTTCTGTCGTGCCCACTCGAATCCAATCGCCTTTACGGATCGGGCGTTCAAACAGTAAAATCAAACCAGACACAAAGTTGTTGACAATATTTTGTAGGCCAAACCCAATCCCAACTGATAAAGCCCCTGCAATAATCGCTAGATTAGTAAATTGGATGCCAGCAATCGAGAGACCAAACAAAATCGAGAGAATAATCCCCACATAACCGGCGATAGTGACGGTGGTTTCTTTAGCACCACGGGTCATGTTAGTCCGATTCAACCAATGATTGGCTAAGCTACTTTTAATTAGATGGGTCAAACTAATTAAAATAGCCAGTGACAATAAACCGATAATAATTCGCATGGGTTCAAGGCTGAAGCTGCCGATTTTGATGCCATCCATTAATTTGGTCAGCATTAATTGCAGCGATTGTTCAGACATTCCCCATAAACGTAATAGCACTATAGCCATCAACGAGAAAATTGCGACGGCATGGGCTAAGCGCAGCCAAATCAAACCGGGCACACGTTTGCCATCTTCAATGCCTAAGCGCTTGCGTAAGCGTTTCTGCCAAGGCGCAAGCCCTTCATCAATCCCATCGAAAATTTCAGTCGGAATACGCAATAGCAGCCAAGCCACTAGAATCACAAACAACGTGCCGAACGTGCCATTAAACAAGAAAACAAAAAAATTCCGATAGCCCAACCACAAAGCCACAATTGCTGCACTTAAAGCGACCGCACCTAGCATATATAAGCGGTATTGCTGTAACCAAGGCACAGAGCGCCGCAATAGCCACAGGAGGCGAATCAGCGCTAAGCTAGAAAAGGTTCCCAGCACTATCCTAATCAATCCGACCAAACTACTCGGTGGCTCCATATCGAATAGGGTAGAGTGGAAGAGCAAGCCTAATAAAATGGCTAATAGAAAAGTGCGTGCCCAGTAATAGAGTTTTTTGCTGGTTTCAGGAATAACGGGCGTGAAATCTTTGCTCTTAGTGGCCGGACGCAACATTGCGCTGATAATCACATAGCTAATCGTGAATAAAAATAGGGTAGAGGCCAGCTCATTAATCGCGGTTACGCCTGGGTGGTTATATAACAAGGCTAAGCTAGTTAAACCAAACAGTAGAATCCAAGCCATAAAGCGAATAATGCTCCGCCAGACGGAAGCAAAGGTGGGGCTAGTTGCGACTAATCCTGAAATATCTTGCTGCGAGTAAGTATGCTTATAAATGCTCCAGACTAAGCCTACTAATAGCCCTGCAAAACCGTAGATTAAAGCCATACTAACATTTCGATAATTAATCGGTAGGGCTAGTAAAGTGGAGACAATTTGTTGAGTCTCAGTTGCCCAAAGACTAGGCTGCTGCAGGGTTTGTAAAACAAAACTTAAAGCCGAAGGACTTGCGGCAAACAAACGTTCTTTCACAATCGTTTGCTTGCTAATACTCACTTGTTCTTGGATTTGATTGGCACGTAAGGCTAACAAGCGGCACTGAGCTAGACGCGTTTCAACTTCCTTTTTTTGCTTATCTAAATCTTTGCGCTTGGTTTGCAGCTCCTTGTCTTCTTGGGGGGGCGCAGTGCCAATACTATCTAAGCCTTGCTTGACCTTGGCTTGTTCAGCTTCTTGTTGACTAATACAAGCCGCTGCAAACTGGCTTGCATTCAAAGCTTGCAAAGCAATCGGGTCTAGTAACTCAGCCGCCGACGTTTTGATGCTTAAGCGCTGTTCCGCATCTTCCAAGACTTTAGTGTGGTCTTCTAAGGTTAAAGAAGGCGCGGTGGCGGTGGTTTCTGCAAGTGCAGCAGCTTTAGTTTCTTCAGCACTCCATCCGCTAGGTGGCCAACAACAAATAAAGGCCAGTAGCAGGGTAGCTAATAAATTCAGGCTATTCATGCGAGTAAAGGCTAGCAGAGATTAGGTTCTGGCTCAATTTCATGCATCGGCTCAGCGCTGCAATTAATGCTAAAATGTTACTCAAAAATCGATGCTCGACAGTGAGTAATTAACTGTAGATAGTAACAAAAGGGCAAAAAATTAAATGATAAAAAATTTTAGATAGTGTCTTGAAAAGCCTTAATTTTTAATTAATTAGACTTGGATTTTTGGTGCCCATAGATAGGCTTGTTTTAATAGCAGGTCTACCCAAATTCGGTAAGCTAACCTACCCTTGCCAAGCAATTTGTAGCCTATTCATGTTGTTTGCTTAAAGGTGATTAATTACTAACTAGTTTGCAAACTTTGGCAATTTTTCACAAAGGGCTGCTAAGCTTAGTCTATTTACAGACAGTACAGTTTGTTGTTTTAATGCTACAGTCATCTTAGCAAACATAAGATTTAAATAAAATTGATTATTTTAATATCAGGAGAATGAACAATGAAAAAAACACTATTAGCTTCAACGATAGGTCTGTTCTTGGGTGTAGGCGCTGCACAGGCTGAAGTCACTTTATATGATTACAAAGAAGGCACTAGTGCGTATGAAGATGCTTATGTGGCGGGTGCTTTAGATTTCCATAAAAATCGTGGCGATGACCAAAATGCTTACTCTTTGAATTTAGATGCTAACTATGACCGCACGATTAGTACACCTGATCGTGATGTGAGTTACGGTGGTAGTTTGTTAGGTACAGTCAGTCGTGGTGGTGCTAAAGGTGATAAAAGTGTTGACTCGTATGTCGTTGATGCTGGTATCACAGTGGATAATTATTTTGTCCCTGGCAGCAATGGCGGCTTCTGGTATGGCTCTGCTTATGCACAAAAAATAGGCGCACCCGAAGATTTCTTTGAAGATGACACTTTTACTAAAGCAACCATCGGTGTTGGGTATGGACGTGTCACCAATGTGACGCCAATGGCCAAAGCTATTCGGGTGATGGATGAGTTGGTTCGTCGTAATGTGTTACGGGGTAAACCGGCTGTCGGCGTGTATCAAGATGTAGCCCGTATTATTTCTAAAGAAGCCGAGTATCGTTCTAGATATGGTGCTAAAGACTATGAAATCAAATGGATTTCTGATATCGAAGCGGTGATTAAACAAAGTGGTTTAACTAATAGCTTTGGCGCAACCGGTACTTTAAAAGTACGTGATGTATTGATCGATGAAAATATCTCTACACGTCGTATTGGTTGGAAAGTTCGTGCAGGTTTAAGTTATATCGGGACTAACTTTGACGGTTTAACTAATAAGCCGGGTTTAGAGTTAGGTGGCGAATATCATCTACCATTAAGCAATCAAACACAGTTCTCTAACGAGGCTGTATTCAATGCTATTCTGAACGATGGTGACAATGGTTATAATTTTAATAATAACTTGAGTCTAACGCATGAAATCGATGATCGCATCGATTGGGAAAATAACTGGAATTTGAACTATGCGAAAAACACTGGTAATGGTGATAATGTTACTACCAATACCTTAAGCTCGACTTTTGCGTATGAAATCGCTAATTCTTTAGATTTTACTACAACAGCAAGCTTGAAGAATGTTAGTGGTAGCAGTTCTACTGACACCACTAGTGGTGATGGTACCGATCGCGCTCTGACTATGGGTGTACGTTATCGCTTACGTTAATCTCCAGTTTTGGGGATAAATATTGAGGAGAGTCACTGACTCTCCTTTTTTCTTTCTAAGTATGCTAAGTTGAAAGAACCCTAGGTTTGGGCTGCTAGGTACTTAATAAGATGACAATAACTTACCAATTTGCTTGCACCCATTGCGGGCAGATTAATATCTATCAAGCGCTTCAGAATGGTGAAGAAGCTTGTTGTGTACGTTGCTCGTCGGTGCTATATCGACAGCGCAAATATATGTTCGATGCCTCATTAGCCTTAATTTTTACTGGTTTAATCCTGTTTGTGATGACTAATGCTTTCCCCTTGATTGCTTTAAAAGCCCAAGGTGTCACTCAAGAACTAACTATTTGGAAAGCCACGGCGGCGTTTTGGGAGCAAGACTATTATTGGCTCTCGGTTTTATTAGCCCTTAATTTAATCATTTTTCCTTTATTTGAACTTTTAGGTTTGTTGTGGGTGCTCTTGACCATTCGCTTGGCTTGGCAGCCACCTTGGGCGATAAAAATTTTCCGTTGGCTCAGTGAAGTCAAACCTTGGGGGATGTTAGAAGTGTTTATGCTGGGGCTATTAGTTGCAGTGGTTAAGTTAGGCGATATTGCCGTTTTAGTCGTCGGTTCTGCCTTCTGGGCATTTATCTTCTTGGTGCTGAGCATGGCGGCGCTAGGTGCTCATTTAGATCGTTTTACGGTTTGGCGAGCCTTAACAGCTTGTCCTAGTGCATAATCGGGTATGCATACCTCAACTCCACTGATTCATTGTAAAGTCTGTGCTTGTGTTGGCCAGCGGCCAGCGGTTTTACAGAAGAATGAAGTTTTGTATTGTGCCCGTTGTGGGCATCACTTACGCTCTGGACATACCAATCTACAAACTATCTGGGCTTTACTATTAGCAGCAGCTATTTTATATATTCCCGCAAATTTAATGCCCGTGATGAGTGTCTATCTACTAGGTAAAGGTCAGCCTGATACCATTGTCGGTGGGGTCATTCATCTGTATCAAGCGGGTCAATGGCCTTTAGCGGTACTCATCTTTTTAGCCAGTCTTGTCATTCCGTTATTAAAATTAATCACGCTCTCTTATCTGCTGATCACGATTCAGCGTGGCGAAAAACGACTTCAGCAAGAGCGGATGTGGTTATTTCGAGTGACGGAGTTTATTGGTCGCTGGTCGATGGTGGATGTCTTTGTAGTCGCAATTCTCTCTGGGCTGGTACAATTCGGGAATTTAGCGCATATTGAAGCCAATGCGGGCACCTTTTGCTTTGCAGCGGTTGTAGTCTTAACCATGCTAGCCGCCGCACATTTGGATGAGCGTTTAATTTGGGCTTCGGTTGATAATAATAATTCGCCGTCAATAGAAAACGCGAAATAGGAAACGCGGTATTTTGAATTCAGGTACTGACAATCTCCCTGAGCAAGTAGCTATCTCTTTGGTGAAAGTGCGTCGCCAGCGTTGGCCTTCGCCAGTATGGTTATTGCCTGTAGCGGCTGCTTTGATTGGTTTATGGCTCTTAGTGCAGAACTGGCTGCAGCAGGGCACTATTATTACCGTACATTTCCCTAGTGCTGAAGGGATTGACCCCGGTAATACGCAGGTGCGCTATAAAGCAGTGAATGTGGGCAAGGTCAAAAGCGTCAAATTTGATGCCAATATGGATCCTTTAGTCACCCTAGCGCTCAATCGTGATATTAGTGATGTCTTGGATTGTAGTGCGCAATTTTGGGTAGTGCGGCCGCGTATTCGTGGGGGAGAGATTTCAGGAATTACTACCCTGTTCTCGGGTACTTATATTGGTATGCTGCCGCAACGGGCTGAAGGTGAGCTTGAGGAAAATGAAACCTCCATTTGTTATCAGGCTTTAGAGGAACCACCTGCGACTAAGCCGAATCGTCCTGGACGGGAGTTTAAGCTAGTCACCGACTCTATGGGTTCCCTCGATATCGGTACTCCAATTTTCTATAGACAGTTACAGGTGGGAGAAGTTATCAACTATCGTTTATCAGCAGACAGTGGCAAGGTTGAGCTAGATATTTTTGTTGATGAACCTTACTACCGCTTAGTGAATAAAAATACCCGCTTTTGGGATGTGAGTGGCATTGATGTACGCGTGGATTCGGTGGGAGCAGAAGTGCGCATGGAGTCCTTAACGTCTTTATTAATCGGTGGAATTGCTTTTGAAACACCGCCGGAAGAAAATAAAAATTTGCCAATGAGTGCAGCGAATACCATTTTCAATCTCTATCCAGATTTACCCAGCAGTCGTGAAAAGCAATATCAAGATCGTTTATATTACACTTTGTATTTTAATGGTTCGTTACGTGGTTTAGCAGAAAAAGCACCCGTGGAGTTTCAAGGCATTCGTGTTGGGCAAGTCGAAAAAATTAAACTGCATTTAGATCCCAGCTCGCTGGATGTACGTATTCCAGTGTTAATTTCGATTGAGCCACAACGTTTTTCTGAAGACTTAACCTTGGCAGAAGCACCGAAGTTTATGGCGGGTTTAGTCGAGCGGGGCATGCGTGCTAAATTAGAAAATGGCAATTTGTTCACTGGGCAGATGTTTGTAGGTTTGAGTCTAGATAAGAAAGCCAAACCCGATAGCATCACTAAAGCTCAGTTCTACGATGTTTTCCCTACCTCTGCGACGCCTGTCGAAGAGCTCTCAAAAATGGCCTCTAGCATTGCTGAGGATTTGAAGTCTAGTTTGGGGGGAGTGCGCGGCTTTATTGAGAGCGGTCAATTAGATAAAACAGTGGATAATGCTAATAAGGTCTTAGTCGCCACGGAAGCTACGATGGCTGAAGCTAAAAAAGCTGTCATGGATGCACGGGCGGTTTTAGAGCAAGTGAAAACTAAAACTTTACCCGGCGTCAGCACGAACCTAGACAAAGCTACTGCTAGTTTAACGGTGGCTTTAAATCAGGTCGGTGCGAATGTCGATAAAGTCTCAACTACTTTGGATAGCTCCTTAAAAGCCGTCACCAGTGATTTAGACCAAGTATCCGGTACTTTGAATCAATCCCTCACCAGCATGACCGGAACGGCTAAGCAGGCAGGCACTGATTTTAAACGGAGTTCAGCCGAGTTCGATAAAACTTTACAACGCTTGCAGACATCTTTAACACATCTAGACCGCTTATTAGCACAAAATTCACCGACTCAATATCAAGTGACTGAGATGTTGGATGAGGTCACCGCAATGTCACGTGCAGTACGGGCACTGACAGAAACTTTGCAACGTCAGCCAGAGGCGTTAATTCGAGGGAAAAAAGATTGGGAAGAGCCTTAATTCTACTGAGCTGTTTAGTTTTAAGCGCCTGTAGCAGTGTCAAACCACAGTATTATACTTTAGGCACGCCCAGCTTAAGTTCCGTGGAAAACCAACATAAGCCCGTAAATAGTATCGGTGTTGCACGGATTCGCTTACCCAGCCTGTTAGATCGCCAAGGGATGGTGGTACGGAAAGATAATTTCAGGGTTGAAGTGTCTGAGCAAGCCCAATGGGCGGGTGTCTTACGTGATGAGGTGAATGAAAGCTTGGTTTCGGGGCTGCAAGCTGCTTTGCCCAATACACGGGTGCAAGTCGCCCCTTGGGAATTAGAGCAAACGCCGCAATATTATCTCATGGTCAACATTTTGGAGTTTGATGGTGCACCGCAAGCTGAAGCTAAACTGCGAGGGAGTTGGCAACTATTACAAGGCTCCTCGAATCGGCTGCTCAAAGCAGGCAGCATGAGCTTTAAACGGTCTGTAGTTGGAAAGGAGTTGCAGGATGTAGTGCAAGTGCAGAATGAGTTAATCGGCGATTTAATTCGTCAAGTACTGGCAGTTTTACCCTAAAGCCTAGTGGTAGTTACCTAGTTCTTCTGGGCTCATGCTTTCTAAGCGCTGCTTAGCGCGATCACGTGAAGCACGTACATGGTAACGCATCAGCAACTCTGCCATTTCTCCGTCGCCCCGCTCTAAGGCTTGTACAATTAATTCATGCTCTTGCATAGCGGTACTAGAAAAAGCTGGGCTTAAGCGCATCCGGTAAAAGCGTACCAAATCATATAAATCTTGACAAAGCATGGTCAGTAAACGCTGATTTTTACTGCCTTGGATGATACAAAAATGAAAGTCGAGATCAGCATCTTGGCTATAGTCTGTTTTGTTTAGACGCTCAGTATGCGACATACTGTCTTTATGTCGTGCTACCAAGGATTTGAGGTGAGCTAATTCAGCCTCTGTCATATTCTTCGCTGCCAAGCGTGCCGCCATACCTTCCATTGCTTCACGAATTTGATAAATTTCCATCAACTGATCAGTCGAAAAACTGACGATACGCGCACCAATATTTGGACGACGTGTCACAAGATTGCAGTTTTCGAGTTTACTAATGGCCTCACGTAAGGAGCCACGACTCACTCCATAAACACTGGCCAACTCGGGTTCGCTGATTTTTTTGCCGGCGGGCAATTCGCCTTCTAGAATGGCGCGCCGCAAGTCCAAGAATAGGCGATCAGCGATCGTCACGGGTTCATAGGAATGACAGGCAGGGTGAAATGGCATGCTAGTGGTCTCAGGTCGATTTACGTGTTCTGTGTTTTTATGTTGACGATCATAGTTCAAAGAGTCTGTTTTTTAAAGAATAGAGAGGAGATTGTCGACAATTTTATTTCAGTCAAAATGAATTAATAACCACGATAGGATAGGGCGCAAATGTGAAGCTGAGTAGATCTAAGTATAGTAAACGCTTTAGTTTGCCGATTAGTGCTAGAGATGAGTGAAATGGAGACTGTAATTGCTGTCAGCCATCTACAAAAACAAGTGCTCGCTGCTGCCGCGAATAATAATAAGGAAACTTTGAACATTCTTGCTGATATTAATCTAAGCATCGTAGCTGGGACTTCAGTGGCTATAACCGGTACATCCGGCTCGGGTAAAAGTACCTTACTGGGTTTATTAGCGGGTTTAGATGTACCGAGTGCAGGTAGGCTGGCTTTGTTTAGGCAAGATTTAACGAAGTTATCAGAAGATCAGCGTGCGGCCTTGCGTTTAGGGAAAGTCGGCTTTGTTTTCCAGTCTTTCCATTTATTAGAGCATCTAACGGCGTTAGAGAATGTTTTATTACCGCTTGAACTAGGCAAGCATAGCGGTGATTTGAAGCAAGTGGCTTTAGCGGCTTTAGAGCAAGTCGGTTTGGTTGCACGTGCTCAACAGTTAGTAACGAAACTGTCCGGTGGTGAACAGCAACGGGTGGCTTTAGCAAGGGCTTTTGTCACTCAGCCGAAACTACTATTTGCGGATGAACCTACCGGCAATTTAGATCGGCATACGGGGCAAGAAGTCGCTGCTTTATTATTTCGCTTGCAACGCGATCATCAAACGACGTTAGTCTTAGTCACGCATGATGAATCTTTGGCGGCTCAATGTGATGCTTGGTATCGCCTCATGGAAGGACGTTTGCAGCGTCAGGAGCAGGCAGCATGAGGGTATACTGGCGGCAATGGATACGGCGTTGGCGTTTACCAGAAATGCGTCTGCTGTTCTTAGCGTTATGGATTTCAGCCTTAGCAGTGGCAGCGGTTGGGTTTTTCACTGATCGTGTCGAATCTGCCATGGAACGGCAAGCGAGCCAAGTGTTAGGTGGCGATTTAGTCGTGAGTTCTTCAAGACCTTTGCCAGATAACTATCGGCAACTCGCTACTCAGGTGGGTGCGAATATGGCTGAAGTCATTAGTTTCCGCAGTATGCTGTCGTTCGGTGAAGCAACTCAGTTGGTACAGGTTAAAGCTGTGTCGACTCATTATCCCTTGATAGGGCAGTTACAAGGATCTAAAGATTTAAATACAGTGGGTTTGTCTTTAAACGGACAGTTACCGGCGAGTGGCCAAGTCTGGGCTGAGCCGCGTTTATTCGATGCCCTACAAGTGCCCATGAATGCCACAGTCGTGTTAGGCAAAAGTCAGTTTGCGCTAACGACAGCCGTGACTAAAGACCCTTCTCAAGGGATTAATTTTTTCCAGATTGCGCCTCAAGTGATTATTCCCTTAGCCGATTTGCCAGCTACAGGTTTGTTGTCGCCTGCAAGTCGTGCGGAATTCTCTTTACTCTTCACGGGTTCAGACCGAGCTATTCGTGAGCTGAAAGCTAATTTAGAAACCAAGTTAGCACCAACTGAGCGGATTCGGTCTTTGCAAGAGGGCGCGCAGAATGTACAGCAAGCTTTGCAAAGAGCTGGACGATTTATAGGCTTAGCGGCGCTACTGAGTGTAGTTTTGGCTGGTGCGGCGATTGTCTTGACGGCAGCTAGTTTAGTTCGGCATGAAACTCGTTCGGTCGCAGTCCTCAAAGCTTTTGGTTTAGCACGGCGACGGATTTTAGTCGATTATCTGGGTAATCTTTGGCTGTTAGCCTTAATCGCGGGTGTACTTGGTGCAATGGTGGGCTTTTTCTTACAAGCTTTGCTCGCATACTGGTTAGTACAAGTGGTCGCGATTGATTTACCAGCTGCGAGTTGGACTTCAGCTTGGGTCAGTATAGTGACCGCACTAGTAATGGTAACAGGCTTTGCTTTACCCGCTTTATTGCGCTTATTAGATACCTCGCCCATGCAGATTTTGCAGGGCAGTTTTCCTAGACAGAAGAGCTTAGCCAATTGGCTGATTTTAAGCATTTTACCTGCTATTTTTATTTTGCTATGGATTCAAGCGCGTGAGTTGCGTTTAGCGGTTTGGGTATTTTTCGGCTTAATTGCTGCAGTTTTGTTGTTTTGGTGGATTAGCAAATTAGTCTTAAATGGTTTGGCACGCTTAAGCACCCGACCTGCTTGGCAATGGTTAGCACTGATGCGTCAGAGTCGCCGTTCTTTATTGTTAGTTGTCGTGTTTGCAATAGGCTTGTTTACCCTGTTATTACTCACAGCCTTGCGTACCGACTTGATCAATCGTTGGCAAGCGAGTGTGCCTGCGGATGCGCCTAATTATTTCTTGATCAATATTCAAGCTAATGAGCAAGCTAAGTTGGAACAGTTTTTCCAGCAAAAACAACTACAAACAACGCTCTATCCAATGATTCGTGGGCGCTTGGTGGAAATTAATCAACAGCCTGTTACCTCGGATGATTATCCCAAAGCTGAAGCTAAACGTATGTTGGAGCGCGAGTTTAATCTGTCCTCCTTTGCGAATTTTCCAGAAAGCAATAAGCTGCTAGCAGGCAAGTGGTTTGATACGCAAACTCAGGGTTTTTCGATTGAGAAAGGCATTGGCGAAACTTTAGGATTTAACTTAGGTGACAGCTTAACTTTTGATATTGCCGGGCAACGCTTTACTGAAACGATTACCAGTGTGCGTGAAGTGCGCTGGGACAGTATGCAACCGAATTTCTTTGTGATTGCAGCGCCCGGAACTTTACTCGATAAACCTTATACTTTAATCACCAGCTTGCATGTACCCACTGCTAAGCCCGAACTGATTCCGCAAATGATTCGCCAATTTCCAAGTATTACCGCGATTGATACTAGCGCGATTTTGGGGCAAGTACGCTCGTTAGTTGAACAAGCTACTTTAGCCGTACAAGGGGTATTTGCTTTTACATTGGTAACGGGCTTATTAGTGCTATGGTCCGCTTTGCAAGCGCAGAAACCTGAGCGTCAACGGGAACTAGCGGTGTTGAAATCCTTAGGGGCAAGTTCACAACTGTTACGCCAACGCATTTGGCGAGAATTTTTGCTCTTGGGTGGTTTGGCTGGAGTTTTAGCAGGTAGCTTGACGATGTTGGCGGCGAATCTCTTAGGCTATTACCTATTTGATTTAGCGCTTAGCCTTAATCCATGGCTAATCCTGCTTGGAGCTTTGGTTGGTGCTGTGCTAGTAGCGAGCGTGGCTTGGTTAAATTTACGCAGTTTATTGCGGGTAGCACCGATGGCCTTGTTGAAAACTTAACAGTTTGTCGGTTGGCTCACCTTTCTCTGAAAAATATTAGCTACAATCAAGCTTAATTATAAAAATAAGCCACTGTATCTGAGTGAGGTAGTGATGGACACGACAGCAGAGCGTCAGGATATTTCGCGTTACACGATTCCTTTAAGCGAGTCGAAGGCGAAAGAGTGGATCGATTCTTTATCCATGACTGACTTTGGTGATACTACTAAGCGTGTTTATCATGGTTTAGCCGATTTGAATCGGCGTTCACTCTCACCGGTGGTACGAATTCGCATTGGGGAGCGTTTGCGCCCTATCTTTGATTTAATGTTGAAAAATCTTAACCGGCATTTGAGTTGCCGTGCTTTCCCTTTACCTGAGCGTGGTCAGCGCATTTTCGATTTAAACCAATCCTTGTTGCTAGAGTTTTCAGGTCTCTATCAATTAGCTGCACTGGATATGATCACACGTGATGAGGTGAGTAAACGTGCCTTACAGATTACGATTTATCGAGTGCTTGACTATTTAGGGCTATATTTGATGAGTACCTATTCAGTTTATGTGCGTACCCGTGAATCGATTTGGCATGATATTCATCACATGTATCTGCTCGCTAGTGAGCGGGGTTTAGATAAAGCACGTTTGAGTGAAGGCCGTGAGGGTGCTAGTAGTATTGAAGAGCGCTATATCCAACTAAATGTCTTACCATTATTCAAGCCTTATAGTCTGCGCCAAGAAGAAATAGTGCGCATTGCGCGTTACGTGGAATCCATCACTCATTTAATAAAGGTTTCTAATGAACCTTTGCATTCGGACGCAAATCAAAATTTCGTACATGCAGCAATGCTGAATAATGCTGAACCAGCAGTTATTATGCCTTATCGAGATTTGCCACACTCGCCTACTGTCCGAGTATTTAATTTAGCACCGGTAATTTTAGATTTAGATCGACAAATTCAAGAGATATCCCAAGAGCAAAGTTCTGGTTTGATCCTGAAGAACGGATTAAGTCGTAATTTACTAAAGCGTATGGTTTTTCATTTAACGATCATTCGTAATCGCCAATTTAATCGCTTCCCTAAACAAGAAAAAATGGCCGTAGTTTTAGGGATGCAAAGCATATTAGAAGTATTATATCAAGCTTATCATGGTAGTAGCTCTGATCAAAAGCGTGAGGAGGATATTTTATTCGACAATATGCTCTATGGTGAAGCTAGTTTGGTGACTGGTAGTAAGCGAAATGTAGATGAAACCACCAATAATATGCAAATCTGGGATCTAATTAATAGCAGCGTTGGTGGCTATGGCTTGCGTTGGACGCATAAAGAAAGCTCTGCGATCCGGGTTGGTGAACTAATTGGTTTGCGAGATATATCTCATGATGAAAATACTTGGGTGGTTGGAGTGGTTAAATGGATGGAATATATTAATAAACAAGGTCTATTCTGTGGTATAGAGTTATTATCCACCAAGGTACAAGCCTTAAAAGCTACTGCGGTAGTTAATCGTGAAGTCACTAATAAATTCCCACAGCAAGGTTTAATGTTACCGAGTGTGGACGGTTTACGCGAAGATCCAGTATTAATTTTGCCTTCTTATATTTTTCAGTCAGGTGACAAATTAATCATTGACCTACAAGGGCGGGAAGAACAAGTGGTCTTGTCCTCACTAGATGAGTGTTTAGGTGCTTTTGCTTACTTTCGTTACAAAATTCTCACCGAAGAAGATAAAAAGCCGCCTGAAGATGACTTTGGCAGTTTATGGTTAGATCTATAGATAAATTTGATGGGTTAATCAGCCTGTCAAGTCACTAGATACGGTGGTCGGGAAAACTGGCTTTCTGACTTTTGCCTAACCAATAACTTGGTATCTTCCACAGTATGAGCCAGCATACTGTATCTTGTGTCATTGTTCACCAGAACGTCGAATTAAGCCAAGTCTTGGAGGCTGCTCTACGCAAGACCAATTTTGAAATTCAATTAGAGTATGCCAAAAATTGGGCGGAGTTAGAAACAGCACTCGCAACTGCACCTGCTTTAGTGTTTTGCCCGAGCGATTTGATGCAACAACGTGAAGAGCGGGTGCTAGATTTGCTTCAACAACGTTCCCCTGACTCGATTTGTGTCAAAGTATCGCAACGCCATTGGGAACCTTTAACCACACGTGTGTTGGCGGTTGAGTTATGTGCGATTTCTACAAGTGATGCAGATTTGCTTCAACAGCAAATCGATTATTTATTAAATTATAGCAGCTTAAAGTATCGCTTCCGCCAATCCAAGCATTTGCTCAGTATTGCTGAATTGCGTTGCCAATGGTTAGTAGACTATGCACGTGAGCCAGTCGCCTTTGTAGCGCGTGGTCGCCATTTACATGCCAATGTAGCCTACCTATCATTATTTGGTTTTAGCTCAGAAGCTGAAGCTTTAGCTACGCCTTTATTGCGTTTAATTTCTATGCATGAACGTGAGGTATTTAGCTCTTTATGCGCGAATGCTGAACGTAGTGCTTGTCCTTCTAATAAGCTGCTTTTGACTATGAGGCGCTTTGATAAACAACCCTTCCGCGCTGAAATACGCTTGATTCCTTCAGTGTTTCGTGGACAGCGTTGTGTGCAATTACACGTACACGCGCTGGTAGAGGCTAGAGAGCAAGTTTTACCTAATCCTTGGAGTCAACCAGTTGCAGCTCGTGCTAATGGTAATAAGGAGTTGAGTCAAAAGTTAAGGGCAGAATTTCAGGAAGCTTTAAATCTGCATGCTAATACGCAGCCCTCTTTGTTAACCGCTGAGCCGATTTTAGTGGCTGCTAATGGGACAAGATTGAATTATGCAAATCTAGTGCGTGATGCAGAGCCTAAGGGACGTTTTCAATTAGATTGGTGGACTCTACGTAGTGCTCTATTACATCCTTTACTGCAACGTAAGCAAAACCATGATCATTTAATCTTGGTTAGCTTGGGCGATTGGGTATTTAAGCAAGCAACCCAAGTAAAAGCTCTAGTGAAATTGCTTCATGCTAATCAGCGTTTGGCTAGTCAATTAGTGTTAGCGATTCCAGTAGACGCTTTGCTTGCCCATTCAGTGTTGGCACGTCAAGTTTTACCTGCGATCAGGCAGACTGGTGCACGTTTAGCCTTGGATCAAGTCAACTCAGTGAATGCTACCTTATTAGCTCAAATTAAGCAGTTAGATATGCAATTAGTGCGCTTAGCGCCCGAGCTGGTGCATGCAATGGTTGGACAACAAGTTATTTCACAGCAGCTTTATAATTTGATTCAAACTTTTGCCCAAACAGAGTTAACGGTGATTGTCGATGGTATAAGTGATATTACCTCACTCAATTTAATGTGTTTAACTGCAGCAACTTATTTGCAAGGTGATATTTTGAATAAATTTACGCGTTAAACCTATGACCAACTATCCACTCAAAATTGCTTTAGTCATCGAAGATATTTACTTGCCTGCTTGGCAAGTAGCGATGATTAGACGCCTGATTAATCAAGATGGCCTAAAAATTGAACTGATCTTATTGGCAGGCAAACATAAAATTTGGCCATTAAACTCAGTGAAATTTAATTTCTTCAAAAAACTACAACGTTTAGAGTCAAGGTTACTAGAGACTTCTTATTCTGCTAGCCAACTAGAAAATATTAGTAGTCTATTGGATTGTGCTGTTATTAAGTTGATTACTGCTGGTGCTAAACAACAATTTTTTAAAAAATTTATTAATCTAGTTATTAATTTAAGCAATAATTCTAAATTACCAGAATATTTAGTTGAATATTCAAAATATGGAGTTTGGCACTACTTCTACAACAGTCATTTAGAGCGAGATATCAATTGGGCGGGTTTGCAAGAGTTTAATCTAAACCAAGATGGTATTTTTAGTGGTGTTATGGTTTACAGTGCTTATTTTGCTGAGTCCCGCTATTTATGGATTTCTTATACCAGTAAACAATGCTCATTAAGTAAAACTCGCGATAATCTGCTTTGGAAGATGCTCGAGTTTATGCCTGTGCTCTGTCAGCGGGCTGTGAGATTTAAGTGTGGTAAAAGTTTTATTCAAAGTCATCATCTTGATAATTTAATTAATAAAGTAATAAGCTTAGAAAACGTTTGCTATTGTCCTTTATGGACGGAAAATTTACTTATTTTAGCAGTTGGCTTTCTTCATACTCATCTCAGACGTTTGGTTTATAAATTGACCCTCAACAAAACTTGGATTTTATTAAAGTCTGAGCAAGACCCAGTTCAAGATTTTCAACAAACTAATCAAGCTCAAGTTCTTTATACTCGGTCTAAGGGCTTTGTAGCAGATCCTTGCTTGGTAGAGGAAAGCGGCGAGCATTATGTATTTTTTGAAGAATATCTGGAGTCTACTCAACGCGGACGCTTAGTCTGTGCAAATCTACAAGATTTTGCTTCCAACAAAGCACCAAAGGTAGTTTTGGAAAAAGACTATCACTTGTCCTATCCTTTTGTTTTTAAAAGCGCAGGGATTTGGTATTTAGTTCCAGAGTCAGCAGAAAAACGTGCGATCGATTTATATCGTTGTGTACAGTTTCCTGATCAATGGGAGTTTGTGAAGACTTTAATGACAAATATTGACGCTTATGATGCTACCTTTTATTGGCATCTTGGGCGCTGGTGGATGTTTGTGAATTTACGTCCACATCCGAGTACTTCACCGAATGAACTGCTTTATTTGTTTTCTGCCGAGGATTTGCTTGCAGATCACTGGCAAGCTCATCCGGCTAATCCTATTATAAATCATGCAGATAAAGCCCGCTCAGCGGGGGCTTTATTTGAGCGCGATGGCGTTATCTACCGGCCATCTCAAAATTGCGCAGGCTCTTACGGACGTGGCTTGAATCTGAACGCCATTATCGAGTGGAATGAGCATACTTATAAAGAAAAAACAGTAGCTCAATGTATTCCTCAAGGCCAAGCATCTTTGCATGGGATGCATTCCTTTTCTTGTCTAGGGAATACAGTCATCAGTGATGGTATTTATACGCATAAGCGTTGGCGGAAAGCATGATGTCTAACAAAAAAATTGCCTTCGTCATTCACTCTCTTGGACGTGGGGGAGCTGAGAAAGTTGTTTCTGAGCTATCAATTCATTGGCAAAACAAAGGTTATACTGTTAGTTTGCTGATTTTTGAAAATCAGGTAGGTTACCCAGTAGGTGGTGAGTGTATTAATTTAAATTTACCTTCTGGTGAAGGTTTTTTTGAGCGTGTGTTTATTCTTTTAAAGCGTGCTTGGCGTTTGAAAGTTATTTATCAAAAGACTAAATTTGATTTAATCATAGCTATCATGGAAACAGCGAGTTTCCCTTCGATTTTGGTTAACCCAGAGACTATTGCCTCGAATCATTGTAATCCAGATTTGTATTTTTCTAAGGCGGAATGGAAGCTTTCTAGACTGCTATTTCCTAAAGCAAAAAAAATCGTTTGTGTTTCAAAAGTGGCTATGCAGGCTTTCAAGAGTAGACTACCTGCTACTACTCCCTTAACAACGATCTACAATCCTATTGATTTTGAGCGTTTAGCTTATTATGCCAAGCAACCACCGGTCATTAGGTTTGAAGGAAAATATATTATTGCAGTCGGTCGTTTAGAGTTACAAAAGCGCATTGATCGACTTTTGAATGCTTATGCTGAAACTAAATTAAGGCATGAAGCAAAGCTATTGATCTTAGGTGAGGGTAGCCTGCGCCCACAATTAGAACAACAGATCAGAGCTTTAGGTTTAGTTGATCAAGTATTAATGCCGGGTAATATAGAAAATCCACACCCCAATATAGTGGGAGCCGAATTTTTGGTATTATCCAGTGATCATGAAGGTTTTCCTATGGTACTAATAGAAGCCTTAGCAGTTGGTAAGCCGATTATATCTACAGATTGCGCAACAGGACCGAATGAAATTATTCAGCATAGCCAAAATGGTTTATTAGTTCCAGTTGAAAATACCTTGGCTTTGCGTGATGCGTTAGATGAGCTCTATTTTAATAAGCCCCTTCATCGATACTTAAGCCATAACGCTGCAGCTTCAGTAAAGCATTTATCAATTGAGACAATTGCAGCTCAATGGGAGGCATTAGCTTGGAAAGCATAAGAAATTTAGCGCTAACTTGCTTGCTATTATTTATTTTTGCGGTGCCAACCGATGGCTTATGGACTATTGTTGGTTTGTCATTGGTGAAAATATCCGGCCTATTGTTATTTGGTATGGTAAGTTTATTAGTAATTAGCGGTGATGGCATGCGTGGCGCACCTTGGTTTTTTATCACGGTGACTGTCTATACCTGTTGGATGCTTTTTAGTTTTCTCTGGACTTGGATGCCAGTTGATTATGAGACTAGTCTAGCAATTAATAGTCAGCAAGCGCTTAAAGAATATTTATACCTATTTATGATGATCTTGTTAGCCTTCCAAGTCGTGCGTACTGAACAAGATTTAAATTTAATATTTGCTGCATATTTATTAGGTGCGATTGGTTTAGCTTATTTCCTTGTACGCGGCTATGATCCTACTGGTACAACAGTAAGACATGAGATTAGAGGTTTTGATGCTAATGAAACCTCTCTGCAGTTAGCTTTAGGTTTACCCATGGCCTTATATTTACTATTGATCGCTAAATCATGGTTATTACGAGGATTAGGCTTAGTCTACCTTCCAATTGCATTATTCGGAATTTTTATTACAGGTTCTCGCACAGGTTTTATTACTGCTTTGCTAGGCCTTATTGGTTTAATTCCGTGGTTTTGGCATACTAGGTTTATATGGAAGTTAGTAGCCTTAAGTTTCTTCGTGGTGATAGCTTTAGGTGTAACTAGTATGATACCACAAAAAACTCTAGATCGTTTATTTTCCTCAGGTACTGAGTTAAGTCAAGGAACCTTAAGCTCACGTAGTATTACTTGGTCGAGAGCTTGGTTAGAAATTAATGAGGCTCCTTTTTTTGGTAATGGACTCAGTTCTTTTCGGCGAGTAATTAATAAATATAATATTGATTACACCGCACATAATAGTTATATCGCTATTATGGTAGAACAGGGTGTAGTTGGCTTGCTCAGCTATCTAGCAGTGATCATAACAGTATTTCTACAAGCCTTTAAAATACCTGCTGAGCAGCGTTTATTAATGCTTGCTCTCCTGTTTATTGCCATTGCGGGGCAGTTTACTTTAACTTTGAATGGGCGCATGTTTATTTGGTTTGCTTATTTATTCATTGTGCTTAAAGCTAATCTTGAGCAACCGTCTCAACAACTAGCACAAAATTATCAATTGAGACTGGCATGAAAAAAATAGCAATTGTGATTGGTGATTTAGGCATGCCGGGGGGGGCTGAGAAAGTAGCTGCGGATCTAGCTACTGAATTTCACCAACGTGGGCATGATGTGACAGTGATTACTTTTGAGGAAAAGCAAAAGTCGGGTTATCTACAAACGCCAGCCAAGCACTTACACCTATCGATGCCTTCTCGCGAAGGCGGGCTATTCAGCCAGTTAAGATTATTGATGGAACGGGTCTGGATTTTTCGCACGGTGTTTAAACGCGAGCAATTCACGCATATATTTTCTTTTTTAGAGTCTGCTAATGTACCCTGTGCTTTAGCTAGTCCTTTAACACGTGTATCAGTGCACATCGACCCGGATGAATGGACTGAGCGCCAGCAAGCAATTATCAAATTTGCCTTTAAGCGTGCACATACCGTCGTAGCACTGACCAATACCATGCAGGCTAAATTACGAACTCGATTACAACTAGAAAATGTCGTTCGTATCTATAACCCTGTGATGAGCGATTTAGTGCATCAACGGGCCAAAGAAAGCATCGAAATTAATCAGCCTTTTATCTTAGCAGTAGGTCGTTTAAATAATTTAAAGCGCTTCGATCGTCTTATTTCTGCTTATGCTCAAGCGAAGGTTTCCACAAAATGCTTACTCATTATTTTAGGTGAAGGCGAGCTGCGGCAAAGTTTAGAACAGCAAATCCAAATTTTAGGCTTAAAAGAAAAGGTGTTGCTCCTAGGCTATGAGGCTAATCCATATAAATATATGACACGGGCAGAGTATTTGGTGATGAGTAGCGATACAGAGGCTTATCCTGTTGTCTTGATTGAGGCTTTGAGCTTAGGTTGCCCGGTTTTAAGCACAGACTGTCCGAGTGGCCCACGTGAAATTATACACGATGGTGAAAACGGTTTGTTAGTAGCAGTCAGTGAAGCAGCTCTAGCAGGTGGTATGGAGCGTTTGTGTAGCGATATGCAATTACGTGAACGCTTATCGCGCCAAGCGCCTAGTTCAGTGCAGGGTAATGACATTCGCCAAGTCGCTGATGCTTGGTTGGCGGTTTAAGATGCAAGTGCGCCATAGCATTCTCTATCTACTTGCCCATGGCATTCCGGCGTTAGTCGCGTTTCTGACACTTGCAGTGTATACGCGTTGGATTAGCCCTGAAGCTTATGGTGTATATAGTACGTTGGTCGTTGTGGCGAATAGCGTAAATATTATTCTATTTAACTGGCTCTATGTAGCCTTGCTACGTTATTGGCGTGATAGTGATTTTCAACAGAGCGAATTGATTAGCTTACTCTTAATTGTCCTAGGGATTGGTAGTGTGGTGATTTTACTAGGCGCATCTAGCTATTTTTTTTTCACAAACGATGCTCTCATAGCTGTTTCTCTAGCAAGTTTAATGCTTAGCAATGCTCCCTATATGGCTTATCAGCGTATTAATTCTGCTAGCCTCCAAGCTGAACGCTATTTGAAAATTGAACTCGCACGCGTAGTTGTTACGGCGCTATTAGCCATCATCTTAGTTTGGTTAGGTTATTCATGGTATGGCATTTTATTAGCAACCACGCTTGGGTTTTTGGTACCACTAGCATTTCGTCATTTCTGGCAGAATTTTTGTCATTATCCTATCGCATTAAATTCTGCTAAAGCTTTTAAGCTTTTGCATTATGGTTTACCTCTCAGTCTAACCTTCATACTTTTAGAGGTCATTCATGCCACAGACCGAGTGTTATTAAGTTGGCTAGTTGGTTTCAAGGCTGCAGGTCAGTATGCAGTAGCCTTTAGTCTACCTTTTCAGTTATTGATTCTAGTTGGTAGCGCTATCAACGCAGCATTCTATCCTTTAATTTTACAAACCTTAGAAGAGCAAGGAAAGGCTGCAGTTAAAGCGAGCTTGGCTAACTATTTATTGATTTTGCTAGGTTTATTAGTGCCCAGTTATTTTGGTTTTATTGCAGTCAGTCATGATTTTATGCCTTTACTGATTGGTGATGCTTACTTAATTGATTCTCTACGCTTATTACCTAGTATTGGCTTATTGTTAGTCCTGAATGCAGTCTATCTCTTTCATACTTCTCTAGCTTTTCAATTAGCTAAGCAAACCTACCGGCCCATTTTGGTCGTTGGTGTAGCAGCTATTTTGAATGTGGCATTAAATTTGATCTTAATTCCTATTTATCAAATTGAGGGGGCGGTCATAGCGTCGTTAGGAGCCTATGTGGTTTGCATCATCTATGGAAATGTCCTAGGCGCTAAAGTTTTTAAGTTACCAGTTTTATGGTTGGAGATTATTAAGATTATATCTGCTGCTAGTTTAATGTTATTGATTCTAAGTAATTTATCTATTGGTCACGGGTTTATAGAAGGTCTAATTCGCATTTTGGTCGGAATATTAGTATATTCATCTGCTATTTGTTTATTAAATGTGGGGAATGTTAGAAATTATTTACTTATTTCTTTAAAGATTTTGAGTAAACCTAATGAAAGCACTCACTATTCAGCGTAAAAAATATGGTGTTAACATTCAGGAAGTTTATTTTGCAGTTGATTGCCTTGCAAGGATCAACTGTGATTTGAGTATTAGTTTCTGTGTGGCTAGTGAGGGTAAAAACACCACTACTGCTTTGACTTCTATCATTGATCTAACTCAAGACTCTCAGGAAATTCTTGCTAATTTTCGACTGACGCATCGTCGAGGTATTCAAGCTTGTTTAGATTCGAGTGACTTGCACTATAAATTCATTACTTATCCTAGCTCTAAAGATATTCAGTGTTTTTGTAAGGTTTATGATAGATTTGCTAAAGAAAAAAACTTAGATCCTTGCAATGAAACGAAGCTAAGATTTTTTGCTGGCCAAGAAGCCTTGATTTTAACTCAAGTCAATTGCATGAATACCGGTGAGTTATTGTGCATCCATGCCCTAATCTGTAATGGTGAGCGTGCACGCTTGCTACATGCTGTATCCAATTTTCGTAGCTATGTCGATGACTCCACTAAACGCAATCATATGAGTAAAATTCATCGTGCACTCTATTGGTTTGAAATGAATCATTTTAAAAGGCTTGGTTATCAAATCTATGATTTGGGGGGCTTGGGTGACAGCAATAATCCGGAGTTTGAAAAAATAAATTATTTTAAGCGTGGTTTTGGTGGAGAGGAGCGTAGAGAGTATATTAATTTTACACCGAGTACTTTAAAAGGTTGGATTGCAATGCTTTATATAATGAGAAGGCTATGAGGAAAGAGTATAATTATAAAAGTAATTTTGAAGGTATTGCTTATATTATAACCTCTTTAGCAATGGGTGGAGCACAAAAAGTTTTGCTAGGTTTATTAGATAGCCAAAAACTTAAATCCAAACCACCTTTAGTGATCAGCTTGTTAAAAACACAAGGATTACAAGAGGTTTTCAATAGTATAGGGGTGGAAATTTTTTACTTAGAGTTAGAAAAACCACAGCTTATTTTTAAGAAAATTTTCCAATTGCGCCGGTTACTTACTGAGCGGAAGATTAAGATTTTTTATAGTTTTTTGCATCATGCTAACTTATTTGCTCTATTAATGGCTAAAATCAGTAGCAAACCTCATCCAATAGTGATTTGGGGTCTGCATGATACACCTTTAAAAAACCTCTATACTCGTTGGCAACACCGCTTATTATTTTGGTTGACCGTGCGCTTAGCACATATTCCGCGTAAGATTATTTTAGTCTCCGAACGTAGCCGCAAGCGTTATTTAGAAGTTGGCTATCCAGCTAATACAATGCAATTAATTCCTAACGGTGTATTCATTAAACCCTTAGATTTTGAGCAAATTGAAACTGATCGACAAGCTGTGCGTGCCGAACTAGGCTTGAGTGCTGATGCACTGCTAGTTGGTAGCTTGACACGTGCTGTACCTGAGAAAGACCTACCGCTAATGTTAGCGGCATTTGCTCAATTAGTAGTTAATCAAGATGCTTATTTAGTCTTAGTAGGCGAGGGAGTGGATAAGCAAAACACTGATTTGCAGGTTAATCTTGCTTCACTAGGCTTAAAAGATAGAGTCTATACCTTAGGTATTCGGCAGGATGCACAACGCTTAATTCGGTCTTTTGATCTTGCTACTTTATCTTCTCGTTCTGAGGCTTTACCTCTCTTTTTAGTAGAGGCAATGGCTTTAGGTGTACCTTGTGTTGCGACCGATGTGGGCGATATTAGCTTAGTCTTGGGCGGACAGGGTGAGTTAGTAGCTACGAGGGATAGTCACGCCTTAGCGATAGCTTGGCAAAAAGTTTTAAGTTATTCAGTAGCAGAGAAGAAGAAGAAATCTCAGGCAGCTTGGCAGCATATCCAAGCTAATTTTAGTGTAGAACGTATGCAACAACAGCATTTAGCCGTGTTTGCTGAACTACTTCAGTCTTGTGAGCTTAACCAAGCTTGGAACATGAGAATGCACCATAAGCGTTGCTGATTGGCAGCTCCTTTTAAAAAATTCTGCCATTCATTTTGAACTAACTCAGGGTTTAAATAGGCTTGTTGTTGAATCAGGTGTCTATCCAATAAAGCCTCTGCCCAAGCGCGTAAATCGCCTCGTAACCAAGTGGCTAAAGGAACATTAAAACCCTGTTTAGGCCGATTAACAATCTCGGCAGGTACATATTTATATAATAATTGACGCAACAACCATTTGCCTTGCCCTTGGTGAATCTTAAACGCAAGCGGCATACGCCAAGCCAATTCAAAAACTCGATGATCTAAAAAAGGAACACGTGTCTCTAAGCTTACAGCCATTGCGGCTCGATCTACTTTACAGAGCATGTCATCCGGTAAAGTATTTAAGCTGTCAAAGAGCATCATGGCTGCTTCTGCTTGCGCAAACTGCGGTGCAAGTTTAGTCATAGGCCAAGAGAGCTTACTCGTTTGAGCATTGAGCACTAGAGCTTCGGGATGATGCCAATGTTGAGAAAGCCGTGGAAACAAGGTGTACACAGAATCGCTAGCTTGTAAAGCACCCGCTATTTTGTGGAGTTGTTCGCCCAACTCTTGATTAGATTGCAGTAGTAGTTTGTTTAAACTGCTAGTGGGCAGCTTCAGTAAAACTTGCAGAAGTTGTTTGCGCAGAGTGGCTGGCACCCAAGCCAGTTTAGACCAAATTTTCTGTGCAAATAAATAGCTACGATAGCCGCCAAACAACTCATCCCCAGCATCGCCTGATAAAGCAACCGTTACTTGTTGACGAGCACAACGACTAATAAGAAAGCTTGGAATCGCTGAGGTATCTGCAAACGGTTCGTCATAAATTTGGGGTAGTAAAGGGATGACGGCTAAAGCTTCTTGAGCGGTCACTTGAAATTCAGTGTGATCAGTACCTAAATGTTGAGCTACTGTATGTGCATGTTGTGCCTCATTAAAACCTGCTTGTTCAAAGGCCACCGTGAAAGTACGAATAGCTTGACTGTGCTGTGCTTGCATTAAGCTCACTATCAAAGAGGAGTCAATGCCGCCAGAGAGAAAAGCGCCTAAAGGTACGTCTGCTTGGGCTTGTAAATTTACGGCAAGTTTTAATTGCTGCTCCAAACAATACAGTGCTTCTGCTTGATCAGTGATCTGATGCTTTTGGCTGTTTAAAGCAATATCTAAACTAGACCACCAAACTTGCAACTTAACTTGTTGGTTGGCAAGTGCAGATGGTTTTAGCTCTAAAAAGCAGCCAGCTTCTAGCTTGTGGATATTTTTATAAATGCTATTTGGACTAGAGATATAGGCACATTGCATATAGCTAGCTAAGACATTGCTATCTAGTTCAGCAGCAAAACTAGGGAGTTGACGTAAAGCTTTGAGTTCAGAAGCAAAAGCAAATTGTGTCCCAATCCAACCATAATACAGCGGCTTTTCGCCCATCCGATCACGCATTAGATATAAACTACGCTCTTGCTTATCCCAAAGTGCAATCACAAACATGCCTACAGTTTTTTGCAAACTACGTTCGACACCCCAGTGAGTAAAACAAGCCAATAAAGTTTCTGTATCAGAATGCCCGCGCCAATTAGGAGCTAGTTGCTCTTGTTCTAATTCGGAGCGTAACGCTTGATGATTATAGATTTCGCCATTAAAAACACAGATATAACGCCCACCGGCAGAACTCATCGGCTGTTGACCAGCAGCAGATAAGTCCACGATGGCTAAACGTCGATGGCCTAAAGCAATTTGTGCATCCATATCTAGCCAAGCGCCTTGTGCATCAGGACCACGGTGTGCAAGGCTAGCTGTCATTTGTGCTAAGGTATTTGCAGGATGAGTTAAATGTTTA
The DNA here is from genome assembly GCF_937873765.1 of uncultured Thiothrix sp. GTDB lineage: Bacteria > Pseudomonadota > Gammaproteobacteria > Thiotrichales > Thiotrichaceae > Thiolinea. The sequence continues at coordinate 51,600 of NZ_CALMZC010000001.1, forward strand.
AAGCCAAAAAAACCTGCAATGCCACACATTTTGTCACCTATAAATAATTTTAGTTGTAGTACTGAGCTTGAAAGGAGGTGAAGGAATAATCTTTGAGTAATTGATGCAATTTTTTGACCATCCCCGCACGCCCTGCAAATTGATGCACAGCCCAAGTAGGCGAAATGCCGGCAGGTTTGGCAACCTCTTGATATTCTCTAGTATCTAGCTCATGAGGATGCATATAAAACACTCCTTCAGTTTTATTGAGTTTACGTGCGAGCCAACGTGTTAGCATATAAGGATAAATGCGGAAATAGCCACCACCCATTACAGGGACAGACTTACCTAATACCGTGCAGGTGGAGAGCGGATAGGTATCCAAGCCGCGTTCCCGAATTTGTTGCAAGATAGCATCATCGGCAAATCCATACACTTTGCGTACTTGCGCGAGCATAATCGAGGATTCATAGCGTAACCCGAAGTTCTGTAAGATCTCGCAATACCAAGGCAGCATTTCTGTGCGTACCGAAAAGGTTGGGGCACGAAACCCTAGGACTTTTTGCCCACTGATATGCTCTAAGTGTGCCACTGAACGTTCGATTTCAGCTTTGAATTGAGCGGGAGTTAAAGTATATAAAGGGCGATGACTATAGCCATGACTGGCTAGCTCATGCCCTTGAGCTGCAATAGTAGTGATGAGCTGAGGATGGCGTTCGGCGACCATACCTTGTACAAAGAATGTACCTTGGACTTTATGCTCAGCCAAAATAGCTAATAAGTGCATGGTATTATTGAGTACCCGCTGTGAGATGGGGCGCTCAAAGTTAAATACTGATTGTTGCCAGTCTTCAATGTCTGCACTAAAGATCATGGTAAGGTATTCCAACTGGTTTCCAGTTGCGCTAAGCGGCGATGATGCTCATAGCAGGCTATATAGACACTACTTAGCCGTTCAAGTACTTGTTGTGCTGAGAAATGTTCAACTACATGTGCCCGTCCGGCTAGCCCCATGCGCTGCCGTTCAAGTGGATGCTCCATGAGCCACTGCATTTTGGTTGCTAAAGCTTGAGGATCAGTAACGGGAACGAGAAAACCTGTTGTTAGGTCTTGAATAGCTTCACGGCTGCCTTTGACATCGGTACCAATCACGGGTTTAGCACAAGCCATTGGCTCTAACAAAGCGCGTGGTAAGCCTTCACCGAAAGAGGTCAGCAGACCCACATCAATTTCTCGATAGAACTCGACCATATCCATGCTATAAGCGCGAACTTCAATCCACTCTTCGAGTCGATGAGCGGCAATCTTGGCAGTAATCTCAGTTTTAAGCTCACCTTGACCAATCAAGAGCACTTTAAAGTTGGGATTGACTAAACGCAGATGTTTGACAGCATCTAAGAGTAGCTCATGATTTTTGATGGCTTCAAAGCGTGCTACCATGCCAAAAATAGTTTTATCATTGGGGATCTGATCTAGGCTAGGGCAGAAATAATCGGTATCAATGCCATTGCCTAGATATTTGATTTGTGGCGCATCTAAGAGTTTGTAGCGGTGGGCGATTTCAATATCTTCATGTGACTGAAAAAGAGCAAGGTGCACCGGCCATTTTAATAATCGCTCGACAGCTAAATAAGTAAACTTGCCTAAATTGCTCGTATTATACGATAGGCTATAGCCATGGCTTTGGTAAATCCAAAGTGGTTTGCGCATCACAAACGCAAGGCAGCGCCCCACTAAACTAGGTACACCAAAATGCAAGTGCACTACATCGTAATTGCCCTCACGCAGTACTTTCTGCAAATTAAAGAAAGATTGTAATAAGCGCCAAGGACTAATACTACGATGCAGATCTGCAAGAATTACCTGCATACCTTGCTGGCGCATCAGCTCGACTTCTTTGCCATCACTACATAAAATTGCGATTTTGAGTTGTTGGGGATAACGCGCATTCAAAGCTTGGGCGCGGTTAAATACTAAGGCATAAGCTGAACTGCTGGTGGTACAGACTTCAAGTATTTTTAGCATATTAGTAGAACTTATGGATAAGATGACGGGAAAGCGTGTTCATAACAAACGGAGGGCTGTTACGAATCAACCAAGAAGCGCTGCTATAGATTGATGAGCGTGAGGTCTGAGCTTGAGGGATAGGCAGTTGATAATAATGGATAGGCTGAATCTGATCAGCAAAGCGCCGTTTGAATTCATAAGCCTTACTGCCTACCGAAGAACGGCCTAAGTTATAGGTTTGTTTACCAGTTTGCTCACAATATTCGGTGATTGACCATAGCATCGTCAGCAATAAATTATGCTTCTTATAAGCAGGATCGAGTCCAAGCCAAGCCCCATACAACTCAGTGCTGTTAATAAAGGCAAATGAGGCAACTGCTGGAGTATCACCCATATAACCTACAAATAGGGAGACAGTTCTTTGACAAGTTCGATGAATGTCCACGAAAAATGTCCAGCTTTGTGGAAGACTGCCAATTTCATGCATGTGCTTTAAATACAGTGCATAAAAATCTTGCAACAGAGTGAGGCTATTGCCAATTTTAAAATGAAAGCCTTGTTTAAATGCTTGGCGAAGGTTGCGACGAGTAGACTGTGAGAATTCTTTTAAACGCTGTTCACAGGTCTTGCTAAGATCAACAATTAATTCAACCTTATCAGAATGATCAATTGTGCAAGACAAGTAGCGCGTAGTACGTAGTTCTAAATACTTGGTTTTTAAATTTAACTTGGGTAGTTCTTTTAATAGTTGACTAATTAAATCACTATAAAAATCATCAGCGATATTAAGTTCCCCCGTTTTGTCAAAACCTACGCCAAGAATTAATGTGTTCCTACCTAAGCCGAAGTTACTACTTTTCAAGAAAGAAGGAATAATTAAGCGCTGATCCTGAAAATCAAGTTCTATATCCAGCGCTTTGAGCTGGTATTCTGTTGCTAAAGCTAATCTAAAGGCTGAGCTAGTAAATACCTTTTCGTTTAAACCTAAGCTTGGCTGATTCTCTGTTAGCTTATTTAATTCTTTAATGCGGATAGCCATCGGCGGGGCACTCGATTTGCTAATTAATTGTCTAGATTATTAACGGATAAAAAGGTTTGTGCCTGTACTGACTGGATAAGAGGGCAAAGTTTCTAGGTAAAAGGAATAAGCGCGACTTGACTCTCGACTAGCCGCTTATCTAAAAAAATGCTGCGGTATGCAGTTGGCCTTTTGCATATAGAAAAATATTATAAGAGGATAGCCTCAGATATTTTACTCCAATGGCTGATAACCTTATGTTAACCGTATCTGAGCAAGTTCCAGTTGTGGCGAGTCCTACTATCCCTGTGATCATACCTGCGTCAGAGCTAATGTCTGCAGTGGGAGCTAAGAATTCTAATGCCTCTAGTCTGTTGACTTTGACACAAGTCTGGCAACGTTTGTGGCGGCAGAAATGGTTATTTTTAACGACTTTATTCCTGGTTTTATTAGTCACTGCACTAATTACTTTGATGAAAAAACCAGAGTATCGCGCTATTTCAACTATTCAAATTGAGAAACAAGGCGCTCAAGTGGTGGACTTTGGGAGTGTACGTCAAGTAGCACCTGATATGGGCGAAAATGATATGTTTTTTCGCACTCAATATGAGCAACTTAAAGGGCGGCAATTAGCTGAGCAAGTGATCAGTGAATTAGATTTAGATAGGCGCTTATTTGAAGTTAAAGACAAGCCAACTCCTGTTGGGCAAGTTTTGCAAGACGCACAGAAGAGTCTAGTCGATATCAAAAAGCAGATTACTGATCTATTACCTGAAAGCATGTCTAGTGAAAAACAAATCATATCTACTGTTAAGAGTGATAATATTGATCTATTTTTAAAAAATCTCTATGTTGAACCTATCGAAAAAGCTCATTTAGTTAAAGTCTATTATGAAAGCACCGATCCAGTTATTTCTGCAGAAATTATCAATAAACTCATTGAGTTATATATTAAGAACTCTATCAGTAACAGCAGCCAAACCGATATTTATGCACAAGCTTTCTTAGATCGGGAATTGGAAAAGGCTCGAGAACGCTTGACTAATAGTGAAAATGAAATGGTGAGCTATGCACGAGATAATCAGATTCTCGAAGTCAATAACAGCCAAGCCACCCAAGAACAAAAATTGAATGAATTGAATACAGCATTGGCTACGGCTGAACGTCGGCGGATTGAAGCAGAAAGCCAGTTAGGTCAAGCACGCAAGCATGGTAATGTTGTGGGAGTTTTGACTAATCCTGTAGTGGAATCCTTAAAGCGTCAATTGGTGGATTTGGAAGGTCAGTATCAGAATCAGTCTAAGGTCTTCAAACCGGCTTATCCAGAAATGCAGCAATTAGCAGAGCAAATTCAGACAGTTAAAAGTAAGTTGGCGACTGAAATCGCTAATTTAAAACAATCCTTAGAAGCAGAGTTTACCGCCTCTAAGCGCTTAGAGGGGCAAATTCGTGGTGAGCTTTCTAGTTATAAAGGGGAACTAGTGAACTTGCGGGATCGCAGTGTCGAATACAATGCGCTCAAACGTGAAGTAGAAACTAGCCGTAAGTTATATGATGATTTGTTAAAGCGGGTGAATGAGGTCAATGTAGCTTCAGGTGCCAATAAGGTCACTAATATTCGAATTGTTGATGCGGCTAAACCTCCTGCAGAGCCGTTTCGCCCAAATAAAGCGATTAATCTGTTAGTAGGTTTAATTACAGGTTTAATTTTGGCGGCAGCTTTAGCTTTACTGCGCGAAACTTTACGCCGTTCTTTGACTTCAGGTGATGAATTACAATCAGTCAGTGGACTACCGGTGTTAGGTACAATTCCTCATGTACGCCGTATGAATGAACAAGATCTAGCGATGGTGACTCTACGTGATCCCAACTCACCGGTAGCAGAGGCCTATCGAATTGCTGCTACCAATATTCGTTTTGCTTTACAAGCTGGAAAATCGAGTGTGATTCTGCTGACTAGTGTTAATCCATCAGAGGGTAAATCGACATCCTCAGTAAATCTAGCCTTAAGTCATGCGCAAATGGGGGCGAAAGTTTTATTAATTGATGCGGATTTGCGTCGCCCTACGCTGCACACCAAAATGGGTGTGAGTAATGCGCGTGGTTTGAGTGATTATGTGGACGGTCGTGCTGAATTAGCTCAAGTTACTCAACAAGTACCACAGATGAAAAATGCCTATGTCATTACCTCAGGGCCTTTTTGGGTTGATCCAAGTAGTATTTTGGCGAGTGCTAAAATGCATCAGTTGTTAGAAATGGCGAGGAGGCATTTTGATGTGACCATTATTGATGCACCTCCCGTGATGGGATTTGCGGATGCGTTGATGTTAGCTGCGCAAGCCGATAATACTTTACTGGTGACTGATGAGAAAAATATGGATCGCAAGCTAGTGCTCAATGCTATCCAACAATTGCAACGAGTTAAACCTGCGATTGGTGGTTTCTTAGTGGTGAATGCTAAGCATGGAATTACCGATAAACGCTATTATGACCGCTATAATCGTGGATTAGCCAGAAAAGCCAGTAATTATGAGAATCCAGAAACCAGTGGTTTGAATTTAGCCCGAGATAAGGCTGCCTAAAACTTTGGAGGTAACACCCCTAACCTAGAGAATTAGGGGTGTAAGTAAAAATAAACCTAAGGTAAGGTTGTTTCACCCATTAAGAAACGATCACATTCCCGAGCAGCTTGACGGCCTTCATTGATTGCCCAAACCACTAAACTTTGCCCACGACGCATATCACCTGCAGCAAAAATACCGGGAAGAGTGGTCGCATATTTGCCGTATTCAGCTTTCACATTACCGCGTGGATCGGTTTCTACTTGGCTGCTGTTAATCAAGGCTTTTTCGGGGCCAGTGAAGCCCATAGCTAACAGGATCAAATCAGCCGGCAGTATACGTTCAGTACCAGCAATTTCGACCAAATTCATCCGACCATCAGCCGTTTTTTCCCATTGCACACCAACGGTATGAATTTCCTGAACCTTGCCTTCAGCATTGCCTACAAATTTTTTAGTCGATACTAAATATTGACGGGGATCAGCACCAAATACCGCCGCTGCTTCCTCTTGGCCATAATCGATTCTGAAAATCAAAGGCCACTCTGGCCAAGGATTAGTTGGAGCGCGTTGATCAGGCGCACGCGGCATAATTTCTAACTGAGTGACCGATTTGCAGCCGTGACGCAGCGAAGTACCTACACAGTCAGTGCCGGTATCACCGCCACCAATCACGATCACATGCTTATCTTTAGCCGAGATGTAGTTGCCATCTGCATGTTTGGAATCTAACAAGCTTTTAGTATTCGCTGTTAAAAACTCCATTGCATAATGAACACCTGCTAGCTCGCGACCAGGCACTGGTAAATCCCGTGCTTGAGTCGCTCCAGCGCATAAGATTACTGCATCGAAGTCCTTACGTAGCTCAGTTACCGAAATATCTTTGCCAACATGCACACCGGTGACAAATTGAATGCCTTCAGCCGCCATTAAATCAACACGACGCTGCACAACTTCTGTTTTGTCCAACTTCATATTAGGAATGCCATACATGAGCAAACCACCGATACGATCTGCGCGCTCATAAACAGTCACCTCATGACCCACTTTATTCAGTTGATCGGCACAAGCTAAACCGGCAGGGCCTGAGCCAATCACTGCCACTTTTTTACCAGTACGAACTTCAGGTGGTTCAGGACAAACCCAGCCTTCAGCGAAGGCTTTATCGATAATACTGACTTCATTCAGCTTAATCGTTACAGGGTTTTCATTTAAGCCTAAAGTACAAGCACCTTCGCAAGGAGCAGGGCAAACGCGGCCGGTAAACTCAGGGAAGTTATTGGTCATCCGTAGACGCTCATAAGCTTCGCGCCATAGACCTCGATAAATCATATCGTTCCATTCTGGAATCAGGTTATTCACAGGGCAGCCACTCGCACCACCCGGTAATACTTTTCCAGTTTGACAGAACGGAATGCCACACTCCATGCAGCGTGCACCCTGACGTTGACTTTCTGCTTCACTATGGAAATGGAGATGAAACTCACCCCAGTCCTTGATGCGCTCTAAAGGCGAACGATCGGCTGGCAGTTCGCGCTCATATTCGATAAATCCAGTTGGTTTACCCATTCTTTTTGCAATCTCCCTGCTTAGTTGCCGCTGGCACGAGTAACATCTTCATTGTTCGCTTTAAAGGCCGCCATTAAAGCTTCCTCGCCAGTCATACCTTGCGCTTCAAATTTTTTCACTGTCTCTAAAACACGTTTGTAGTCATGGGGCATCACGCGCACAAAGTGCTGAATGCTTTGCTGCCAATTTGACAGCAGCGCTTTAGCCCGTGGGCTATCGGTATGCAGAATATGCTTTTCAAGCATGCCTTTGACATGATCAAGGTCTTCAGCTTCAGTTAAAGGCTCGTAGTTGACCATTTCACGATTACCGCTAATGGCTAAGATACCTTTTGGATCATAAACATAAGCGACTCCCCCCGACATACCTGCAGCGAAGTTGCGGCCAACGTCACCCAGCACAATCACTCGACCACCCGTCATGTATTCACAGCCATGATCACCAGTGCCTTCAACAATGACATTTACCCCTGAGTTACGCACGCAGAAACGCTCACCGGCAATCCCACGGATATAAGCTTCACCGCTAGTTGCACCAAAGAAGGCGACGTTACCGATCAGGATATTTTCTTCAGCGACATAGCGGGCTTGTTTCGGTGGGTAAACAATAATTTTCCCGCCTGATAAACCTTTGCCGATATAGTCGTTCGAATCACCTTCAAGCTCTAAAGTCATCCCGCGTGGTATGAAAGCACCAAAGCTTTGACCGGCTGAACCATAGAACTTCAACTGAATAGTGTCATCTGGCAGGCCTGCTGCACCATAGCGTTTGGTGATTTCATTCCCAGTAATCGTACCCACCACGCGGTCGATATTTTTCACTTGGAGCTCCGCTTTGACGGGTGTGCCATACTCGATGGCAGGTTGGCAGGTCTCAAGAAGAGTACGTATATCCATTGACTGGGCGATGCCATGATCTTGTGCACGATTGCACCGCACACCATCACATTCTTCTAGCTCAGGTTGATAGAGCAGGGCAGTTAAATCTACTTTACCTGCTTTCCAATGATCAATTGGCTTAGCATATAAGCGGTCAACGCGACCGATCATTTCATCAATGGTACGGAAGCCTAGTTTGGCCATATATTCGCGCATATCTTCAGCAATGAAATGCAGTAGATTGATCACGTATTGTGGATCGCCACTGTATTTTTTGCGCAATTCTGGATTTTGGGTGGCAATACCGACGGGGCAAGTGTCTAAATGGCAGACACGCATCATCACGCAGCCTAAAGCGACTAAAGGTAGGGTGGCAAAACCATATTCTTCAGCACCTAATAAAGCGGCGACGACGACATCACGCCCCGTCATGAGCTTACCGTCAGTCTCAACCCGCACTCGGCTACGTAAATTATTCAGCAGCAGCGTTTGATGGGTTTCTGCCAAGCCTAATTCCCAAGGTAAACCTGCATGTTGCAAACTAGTCTTGGGCGAAGCACCCGTGCCACCATCATAACCGGAGACTAAAACAACATCCGCTTTACCTTTAACCACACCCGCAGCAATTGTACCGACACCTGAACCAGAAACCAGTTTGACGTTAATCCGTGCTGCTCGATTCGCATTTTTCAGGTCATGAATCAGTTGCGCCAAGTCTTCAATCGAGTAAATATCATGATGCGGTGGAGGCGAAATCAAACCGACCCCCGGAGTGGTGCCCCGATTCTTCGCAATGTAAGGATAAACCTTTTTACCCGGCAACTGCCCTCCTTCACCAGGTTTTGCACCTTGGGCTAACTTGATTTGCAGCTCTTGCGCATTAGTCAAGTAATGGCTGTTAACCCCAAAGCGACCAGAGGCAGCTTGCTTAATCGCACTGCAACGTGAATCACCATTCGGCTCTGGAATATAGCGTGCTGGATCTTCACCACCTTCGCCGGAGTTGGATTTGCCACCAATCCGATTCATCGCAATCGCTAAAGCTTCATGGGCTTCAGGACTAATCGAACCTAAAGACATTGCACCGGTTTTAAACCGTTTAACGATCTCAGAAGCTGGCTCAACTTCACTCAAGGGAATCGCTTGATCAGCATAATGAAAGTCCAGCAAATTACGCAGATTAAAGCGCACTTCGGGATCATTATTTAGCAGCTCGGTGTATTGTTTAAACAATTGATAGTCATTAGTCCGCACGGCTTTTTGTGCCATATAAATAGTTTGCGGATTGTACTGATGCTCATCTTCGCCACTACGCCATTGGAACACGCCACCTGAGTTCAGGGTTCGCAAACCACTGTCATGCTGTCCATAAGCATGCTTGTGACGCATTAAGGTTTCTTTAGCGATGGTATCGAGGTCAATCCCACCGATACGCGAAGCAGTCGCAGTGAAGTAGCGATCTATAACGCTTTTATGAATCCCTAGAGCCTCGAAGATCTGTGCACCACGATAAGACTGGACAGTCGAAATACCAATTTTTGACATGACTTTAATCACGCCCTTGGTCGCTGCTTTAATATATTTCGCGATGGCTTTATCGTGCGAGGTCCCTTTCATGATACCTTCGCGTAGCAGGTCATCAATGGACTCAAAGGCTGTGTAAGGGTTAATTGCTTGTGCGCCATACCCTAATAAGGCAGCAAAATGATGGACTTCGCGTGGCTCACCGGATTCGAGAATCAAACTGACACGAGTACGTTTACCATCACGAATCAAATGATGATGCAGACCAGCAACCGCTAATAAGGACGGGATCGGTGCAAAGTCTTTATCCACGCCACGGTCTGATAGGATTAATAAATTAGCACCATTATCGACGGCATTATCCGCAGCAGCAAATAATTCGTCTAAGGCTCTTTCTAAAGCACCTGGTGTGTTGTCTGCTTTAAACAGAATTGGCAAAGTCACTGACTTAAAGCCAGCTTTTTGCACATATTTCAGCTTAGCTAATTCATCGTTATGCAATACAGGTGATTGCAATAGAATATGATGGCAACTTGCTTCAGTAGGATTCGTGATATCACCTTCTGAACCTAAGGTGGTCAGAGCTGAAGTGACGATCTCTTCGCGAATCGCATCCAAAGGTGGGTTGGTGACTTGCGCAAATAACTGTTTGAAATAGTTAAACAGCGGCTGCGGTTTATCTGATAATACCGCTAACGGCGAGTCACAGCCCATTGCACCTAAAGGATCAATACCCTCAACGGCCATCGGTACGATGACTTTACGCACGTCTTCATAGGTGTAGCCGAAAGCTTTTTGACGCTGAATCAAGGTGTCATGATCTGGCAGTGGTGCTTCAGGAGCGACTGGCAGATCTTCTAGTTTAGTCAGATGCTTATCGAGCCAAGCTTGATAAGGCTTAGCAGCAGCCATTTCGGCTTTGATTTCTTCATCAGAAACGATACGACCCGCAGCCGTATCGACTAATAACATACGCCCGGGTTTTAGACGTTGCTTAGAAATGACTTTTTCAATCGGTAGATCGTCTAATACCCCCACTTCTGAGGCGAGAATGATTAAATCATCATCGGTCAGATAATAACGGGAAGGACGCAGACCATTTCGGTCTAAGGTCGCCCCTACCAAAGTACCATCCGTAAAACCTAAGGCAGCGGGGCCATCCCAAGGCTCCATCAAGCAACTGTGGTATTCATAGAACGCACGCTTTTCAGGACTCATGCTTTCATGATTCGCCCAAGGCTCAGGAACCATCATCATCATCGCATGCGGCAGGGAGTAACCTGAGAGATATAAAAACTCTAAAGTATTATCCATGCGTGCCGAGTCGCTACCATCTGGACGCACAATCGGGGTGAGATTCTTTATATCAGTCTTAAAGACTTCGGTTTTAATCATCGCTTCACGTGCATTCATCCAATTTTGATTGCCGCGCATAGTGTTGATTTCACCATTGTGAATCATATAGCGGTTGGGATGAGCACGTTCCCAGCTCGGGAAAGTATTGGTAGAGAAGCGTGAGTGCACCAACGCAATCGCTGACTCCATATCCGGGTCATTTAAGTCCGGATAGTATTGCGCAACCTGCTCAGTGGTGAGCATGCCTTTATAAATAATGGTACGCGCGGACAGGCTGGCAAAATAAATGTAGCCCGGCTCTTTACGATAGAGTAAATCACCGCTGGTACGCTTACGAATGACATAGAGTTTGCGTTCGAAGTCGATACCCGGTTCCACATCCGTAGAGCGGCCAATGAAAACCATCTTCATGGCTGGCATACTACGCAAGGCGGATTTACCAATCGGGGCTGGATTCACCGGAATATCGCGCCACCCTAATAAGGTCTGACCTTCCGCTTTAATCATTTTATCTGTGGTGGCAATGGCATCAGCACGTGCCGCTTCATCTTGCGGCAGATAAACAAAGCCAACCGCATAATCACCGACTGCAGGCAGGGTAATTCCTAATTTAGCGCATTCCTTCACCATGAACTTGTGTGGAATTTGCAGCATAATACCCGCGCCGTCGCCGGTATTTTCTTCGCAACCACAGGCCCCACGATGTTCCATATGCGTTAATACTTTTAGCGCTTGCTGAACGATCTTGGCAGATTTAACGCCTTTTAAGTGAGCAACAAAGCCCATGCCACAGGCATCATGTTCGTTGGCAGGGTCATACAGACCCTGCGCCGGGGGGAGTTCAGTGTATTTCATCGGAACCTTCGGGCAACAAAAGGGGTACTATTATGGATAATTCACAGGGTATATGCCAGTATCCTGATATAATCATACTCAAGATAAAAGCGGCGACGCTTGATAATACAGGCAGTTACCACATTTTAATCGTATTAACCCACTCACGCAAAACCTTTTACGGCTGATCCATGACCGGACGCATTCCCAAAGACTTTATTGATCAACTGCTGACCCGTATCAACATTGTTGATGTGATTCAAACACGCTTGCCTCTTAAAAAAGCAGGGCGTGAATATATGGCTTGCTGTCCCTTTCATGGGGAGAAAACTCCGTCATTTACAGTCAGCCCTACCAAGCAGTTTTATCATTGTTTTGGGTGCGGTGCACACGGTTCAGCCATCGGCTTTTTGATGGAATACGAGCATCTTGATTACACCGAAGCTATTGAGGCTTTGGCACGCATACTAGGCATTGAAGTCCCTAGGGAGCGCGATGCAAAATCTATGCCTTTAGCATCGAAGGCTAAGCTTGCTGATCTATATAGCTTATTGACTGAAGCGGCCAAATTGTATACCCATTGCCTCACCCAAGCGCTAGAAGCACAAGCCTATTTGCAGCAACGCGGCCTAAGTATGGCCGTGGTGCAGCAATATAGCTTAGGTTTTTCACCGGATGATTGGCATACCACCAGTAGGCAATTCGCTGCGCAGTACGGGCAGGATAAGTTACTCGCTAGTGGCTTACAGCTAAAAAATGAAGCGGGCAAAATTTACGATCGTTTTCGTGGGCGCTTAATGTTTCCGATTCGCAATCGTAAAGGGCAGGTGATTGGTTTCGGTGGGCGTGTCTTAGGTACTGGAACACCCAAATATCTCAATTCGCCAGAAACGGAAGTCTTTCATAAAGGCTCAGAACTATATGGTCTCTTTGAGGCTCGCCAGCAAACCCGCCAGTTAGAGCGTTTGTTGGTAGTGGAGGGATATGTGGATGTAATTGCCCTCGCGCAGTTTGGTATTTCTTATGCCGTAGCTACCCTAGGTACTGCAACCACGCAACAGCATATTAATTTACTATTCCGCCAAGTACCGGAAGTCATTTTTTGTTTTGATGGTGATCGTGCAGGTAAAGAAGCGGCATGGCGTGCTTTAGAAACAGCTTTGCCTGAGCTACGTGATGGGCGTGAGGTACGATTTCTATTCCTCCCTTCTGGAGAAGATCCTGATACACAAATACGTAAAGTCGGGCGTGCTGCTTTTGAAGATGCTTTAACTAGAGCCTTGCCCCTATCGAAGTTTTTCACACTCGGTTTAAAGGAGGAGTTAGGTTTTAAAGCGGAGTCGACTTTGCATGTGAGTGAAGATAGTGCGTTATTTGCCAATGAAGCCAAGCGTCTACTGGATTTAATGCCGGATATTTTGCTCAAGCAGCCACTGATGCAAGAAATTCAACGTTTGAGTGGCTTGGCTTTAGGTCAAGAGCTATCTTTAACTGAAGAACCGAAAAGTTTTCGACAGCAAAATCCTAAGTTCAAAGGCAAATATGCAGAACATGAGCCGCAGGGAGTCCGTGCTAAAACGGCCAAGGATTTCGAGGTACGCAAAACGCCAGTACGCTATGCAATCACTCTTTTGGTGCATTCTCCCGAGTTGGCCACTGAAATAGAGCATCCAGAAAAACTCTTGGACTGGGGCTTACCCGGTTTAGACTTACTGGTTAAATTAGTTGCCACGATCGAGGAGTTTCCACAGATGCATGCAGCAGCTTTGTTAGAGCGTTTTCGTGATACGCCACATGAAAAAACTTTGTTAAAGCTAATGCTCTGGCAACCTCAATCTAGTGACGAAGCTTTGCTTAGGAGAGAGTTTCAAGATTGCTTAAGACGGATGAAAGTCCAAGCAACTGATAAAGCTGTTGAACGCTTAGTGGCTAAAGATCAAACTCAAGGCTTAAGCGAGCAAGAGAAACATGATTTATTTTCCCTGCTGAATGAGCGGCACGTTAAATAAATGCAAATATAGTAGATTTCTTGCGACAGTAGTGTAAGAGCGCTTATAATAGTCTAGAGATGACCTATGAATCCGTTCAATCCTTATCCGCGGCCGCCTTTAGACGAAGTGTGGGCATTGACCGCAAGCTATTCCACGAACTGGTTAAGGTGTTATCCCAAGCGGAACAGCAAAAGAAGAAGTCCGGCCGTCCGAGCTTGAGTCTTGAAAACCAACGCTGCTTAGCGTTAAGTTATTGGAGAGAATACCGCACCTTTTTTCATGTAGGCTTGAGTTTTGATGTACATGAATCCAATGCCCAACGTATTACGTGTCGTGTGGAATAGCGCTTAGCCGCTTCTGGTTACTTAGACTTAGTAAAGCCTAGTGAGAGTCCCGCTAAGGGAGTTGAAGCGGAAGCGCCTGAAACGATAGAGTCTGTCGTGGTGTTATTAGACGCCAGTGAAGTCCCCATTGAGCGTCCTAAAAAAGCCAAGAGAGCTTCTACAGTGGTAAAAAGCACACGCATACGTTGAAGTTTCAGCTCGTGATCGATGAACCTACGGGTGAGATTCGACAACTGGCGGTTGCACCGCATCATGAGCATGACCTAACCCTCGCGCGACAGCAGCCTCTCCCTTTACCGAAGAACGCCTTATGTGTCGTGGACTTGGGTTATCAAGGCTTAGCTATTGACGGTTGTCGGGTTGTGTGGCCGTTTAAGAAGCCGAAATCTCGCTCATTGGAGCCAGAAGAGAACATCTTTAATCAACGCTTAGCTCGCATTCGGGTCAAGGTCGAACACCGTATTCGTTCTTTAAAGATCTATGGTTCTCGCTACTAAATGTAATCAACTAGTGAATTTATAGGTTAAGGCATTGTTATACTAGCACGCATTTTACGAATGTTAGCTGTTTTAAACGGTGAGCGCTCCTTGACAAATTTTAAAAATCTGTGTGCATCTTTTAAAATAACTCCTCCATACACAGCTATAAAGTCGTAATTCGATCAATTACTGGTCATGATTTAGAGGAGTGGGTGTAGAGTTTTAAACTAGACTGATTGCCCAACGAGTCATATATGGTCTCTACAGTCAACTCTTTCTGGCATTTCCTTTCCGGCAAAGATTCAATCCCCCCTTACTCAAAGCGCAGACCCTGTGCCTTTTGGTGCAACAGCCCCTGCTGATGTCTTTGCCTGAAACGCTGGTATTGTCAAGGAGGAGTCTTGCAGGGAAGCTCCTTGATAATGCCGGTGTGTAAGTCATCCTGTTGGCGGGCATGTTGTCTTCATGCGATGTGTCTTTCCCCTGTGTTGCTGATAACGGTTTTGCTCAAGTACAGGCATTGGACAGACCAAACTGCATTTGTATATCCGGCTTCTTTACGCGGGGCGCATGGCCCCAGAGCTATCATGGAAACCGCGTAGTAGGTGCCTATCGCTCGATCGGGCTTGGTTTGGTTTACGTCACTCTCGTTACCGGCTTTTCCTGCTACTGGTTTAACCTGTCAAACCATGAACGTACTATCGTCAACGCAAGGTCAGGGAAAGGAAAACGGGGTATCAGGCTGGGCAGTACCCCGCTTGGTAAGGTTTGCCGCTTTTCCAGCACGCCCACACGATCTGCGCCAGTTTGTTGGCCAGCGCGACAGCGGTTTTGTTATGCCCGCTGAGCTGTTCCAGTTTGACCGCCCATTCTTGCAAGCGGCCAAGGGGTTTGCCGGATTTCACCTGGCGTTTGGCAGCCACCAAAGCCGACCTTGCCCCGTGGATCAGCAGGGTGCGCAAGTAGGTACTGCCTTGTTTGGTGATGCTGCCGAGGAAACGGCGGTGGCCACTGTTGCCTTCGCGTGGGGTGATCTGTGTACCTTAACACCGGGAATAGTACCGTCCAGGCCACTGCTACTTTCGCGTGGGGTGATCCCTAGCCATGAGGCAAATTGGCGGGCGGACTGGAACTGTTCGGGTTTGCCGACCGCCGCGACAAGGGCGGTGCTGGTCAGCAGCCCAATGCCGGGGATGGTTTGCAGGTTGGCAACCGTTTCATTCTGACGGGTGGCGTGGATGATCTGCTGTTCCAGTTATGCCATATGGGTTTCCAGCATTTCCAGCTTCTGCATTAGCGGACGCAGCATGTACAGCGTGAGTGAGGACAATGGTTAAACGTGAAGGTTGGCTTCCCGCAAGGCTTCGCGGTCACTCGCAGGCAACGGGATGCCATGTTCGCGGAACACGCCACGCAGGAAATTTATCTGTGCCACTTTGGTGCGTTTCCATTATTCACTCAGGCGGTGCATCTGTTTCAGTTCTTGCTACTCGATGCTTTTGATGGGCACCGGCTTGATCCCTTCGCAGCGGTACGCTTCTAGCAGGGTTTCGCAATCGGTAGGTCGGTCTTGTTACGGCGGCGGTAGGGACGGACATATTGTGCGGGTAGCAATAGGACTTCGTGTCCCCACTCACGGAATAACCTGCCCCAATGGTGGGCACTGCCACAGGCTTCCATCACCAGCAGCGCGGGGCTTGGTCATGGATAAACTGACGGAAAGCGTAGCGGTTAAGCCGCCGCTGGGTAATAAGGTATTGTGGGCTTGCCATCGCCAACTCGAAAACAGCAGTGGCAAGGTCGTTGGTGCTATTCGTGTTGAAGGCCTAAGCTAACATCAAGTTGAAAAGTATCTAGCACAAAACTTAGGTTTCACCCATTGTATAATACAATCAACTCAATGCTTTTATCTGATATTTAACCGATAAACGCACTACAGTAGAAGGCTAAGTCAAGGCAATGGTATTTAAAAGTAGTTGTGAAAGAAAGCCCATTAATTTAATGAGAGTATTTGCGAGCTTTCCCGATGATACGCTTCATCTAGGGGTTGTATTTTTCGCCATTTTGGAAAAATGACCGATTCTCGAATCAATCGCCAAAAGAAATACCATCTGTGTGAAATCAGCTCTTCTTCGGAATAAACTTACAGTCTCTAGGGCAGTACGATATACTTTTTAACTAACGCGTAAAATTAATGGACTTTTCTTAAAGTCGTAGCACTAGCTGGAGAGGCTAGTTAAGGGGAGGAGGGGTATGCAGCAGTTTTCAAGCACAGGCTTAGCCAAACGACGCAGGCTCATCGAATCCCAATGGAGTCAATTTGTCGCGGGCAGTGCGCCTTTAAGTAGTGAAGCGATTCGCCGCGATATTATAGGTTCATGGCAACGTAGTGCACAGATCACTTCTATCCAGCAGGGGCAAGCCCCTGTTGATGATGCTTACACAAGCTCTACGCTCTGGAAAGAATCGATCCTCCGCCAAGCTGCTGAGCGCGAGCAAGAGCAAATTATTCAATTAGCCCGTGAAGGTGAGTTAGTCGCTGCAATTGCCGATGCCTCTGGGCGCTTACTCTGGACTTATGCCAGTCGACATATGCAATCCAAGGCTGAAGCGGTGAATTTTACTGCAGGGGGGCATTGGGATGAGCGCTCAGTCGGTACTAATGCAGTGGGGCTATCCTTAAACCTTAAATCAGCGGTGACGGTGTTTTCCTCAGAGCATTATCAGCCCTTTGTGCATGATTGGGTTTGTTATGCAGCGCCGATTATTCATCCACACTCGGGTGAGTGTGTAGGCATTTTAGATCTATCCACCACGTGGAAACGCCACACACCGTTAGGCCAAGCAGCGGTAACAGCATTGGCACGTTCGATTGCGCGCTGCTTACCGAGTCATTTACCACGTGCTGAGTTAGAAATTCACGCCCTTGGTCAGCCGCGAGTCATTTATCGGGGTAAACCTTTAGCTTTACCGCAGCGCTATTTAGAAATGCTCTGTTTATTGGCTTTGAACCCACAAGGTTTGAGTTTAGAAGCTTTCCATGCTGCTTTATATGGCGATGCACTGGCTTCAACTGCGACTTTGAAAGCTGAAATTTCTCATTTGCGGCGCAGCCTTGATGGTCAAATCGGTTCACGCCCTTATCGGTTATTAATCCCAGTTTGGGCAGACTTTATTCAAGTTTGGCAGGCTTTGCGTGAGCAAAAAACTAATGAAGCCCTAGCTTTGTATCGCGGATCTTTAATGCCGCAATCAAATGCGCCGGAGCTGAGTGAATGGCGCTATTGTATTGATGCAGTGATGGATCAGGTTTTAGATACCTGTGTTGAACCTAGTTTATTAGTAGATAAAATCTGCCAGAATCCAGCAGGGAGTGATTTAGTACGTGAACGTTTGGCAGAGTTGATCGCTAGGCCACGGTTACGTTGGTGATTCAACAGTTGCTAAATAAATCGCTTCATAGGTTTCTAAAGCGGCTTTTAAGTCTGTCCATTCAATCAGTGGTGATAAAGCACGGGCTAAAATATTGCAATTCCATAAACCCACTACAGGCTGTTCAGCGAAGGCATAACGGCCTTTTTCATCAGCAGGGCTACTTACAAAATGAGGTTTACGCTCAGGATTAAACGCACTTTCTCCTAAATCTAAACTAATGCCAAGAATTGATTGGTTATCGGTATTCATCATCCCATGCACGAAACCGACGCTTTGCCAGTGTGCAATGAGCTGAGCAGTACGCTCAACGACTGCTTGGAAAAAAGCAGCATAAGGTTTGGGCTGATTTAAGCAGTCTGGATAGTAATGCTGTATGACAAAATCAGCTAATTGCTGAAGTTCTACATATTTGCGTTCAAAGTAATACAACTCAAAATGCCCAAAGCGAATAAAGCTAGGTGCTAAGCGCGTTAAAATAGCGGCGGTTTGAAAACCTTGGCGATAAACTAAGTTTTTTCCAGCACTGAAAGCCAAACACTGTACCGTAGGTATGCCTAAGGCGGCTAATTGTGCGCTCATATTGTATTCATGCAAGGCTTCATTTAATCCCGCCAAACCATCGGCGTGGCGCGCATAAGCAGTTTTGCCAGCCCCTTTTAGTTGCCATTCTAGATAGTCTTTAGTAGTTTCAATGCCGCCTAAAAGGATGCTGCGGCCATCACCTAAAAACGGATTGAATTTACCCAGTTGATGCCCCGCATAAGCTTGTGCAAGTGGCTGCATGCCTTTTAGTAGTAAGTTACCACTACAGATTTTTAAGGCTTCAACACTGGAAAAAAAGCTTAAATTCAAACCAAGTTGTTCAGCTAATACCTGATTTGTACGGATGAAATAAGGCTCAATTAAACCTTGTGGTGTACTAGAAGTAAAAAAATCCGCCCCTAAGCTATAGAAGCGGTTAGAAAACATGAGGTCGGACAAGGATTTCTGCATAAAATCGAGAATTGCAGGCTGATGCAATTCCCGAACACGAGGAGGAAACTTAGAAGAAACCTAATGGATTGATGTCGTAGCTCACCAACAAGTTTTTAGTTTGTTGATAGTGATCGAGCATCATCTTATGAGTTTCACGGCCTACGCCTGATTTTTTGTAACCACCGAAGGCAGCATGAGCTGGATAGAGATGGTAGCAGTTAGTCCATACGCGACCGGCTTGAATACCACGACCCATGCGATAAGACAGGTTCATATCACGCGTCCACACCCCAGCACCTAAGCCGAATTCAGTGTCATTGGCGATAGCTAAGGCTTCAGCTTCATCTTTGAAGGTCGCTACGGACACGACTGGGCCAAAGATTTCTTCTTGGAAGACGCGCATATTATTGGTGCCTTTTAACAAGGTGGGCTTAACATAGAAGCCATCTTTGTAATCACCGTCTAATTGCTCAACTTCACCCCCCATTAGGACTTGAGCACCTTCTTGTTTACCAATGCTGATATAACTTAGGATTTTCTCAAACTGTTCTTGAGAAGCTTGAGCGCCGACCATGACATCAGTATCTAAGGGATTACCACGTTTAATCTTCGCGGCACGTTCAGCCACCATACCGATGAACTTTTCATAGATGGACTCTTGAATCAGTAAGCGAGATGGGCAAGTACAAACTTCGCCTTGGTTAAAAAAGGCTAATACCGCACCTTCCACGGCTTTACTGACGAATTCATCTTCTTGATCCAATACATCCGCGAAGTAGATATTGGGTGATTTACCACCTAATTCAACGGTGGACGGAATAATGTTTTCTGCTGCATAGCCCATAATCAGTGAGCCAACGGGAGTAGAACCTGTGAAGGCGATTTTGGCAATCCGCTTGTTAGTGGCTAAAGCTTTACCCGCTTCAGCACCAAAACCATTGACGATATTTAACACCCCCGGAGGTAATAAATCGCTAATTAGCTCAGCAAACAACAGGATCGAAGCAGGGGTTTGCTCCGCAGGTTTCAGCACGATGCAGTTACCAGCCGCTAAGGCTGGAGCTAGTTTCCATGCAGCCATTAACAGTGGGAAGTTCCAAGGGATGATCTGGCCAACAACCCCCAATGGCTCATGGAATTGATAAGACACAGTATTGTGATCAATCTCACCCATCGTGCCTTCTTGAGCACGGATACAGCCTGCGAAATAGCGGAAGTGGTCAACGAATAAAGGAATATCCGCATTTAGAGTTTCACGCACTGCTTTACCATTGTCCCAAGTTTCGGCAACGGCTAATTTTTCCAGATTAGCTTCCACGCGATCAGCGATTTTCAGCAGAATATTAGAACGTGCAGTAATCGAGGTTTTGCCCCAAGCATCTTTGGCCGCATGGGCTGCATCTAAAGCTAATTCAATGTCTTCAGCACTAGAGCGTGGAATTTTAGTGAAAGCTTTACCATTCACGGGAGAGATATTATCGAAGTATTCCCCTTTAACCGGAGCAACCCATTGACCACCGATAAAATTTTCATACTGTGATTTAAAATTAACGACTGCGCCTTCAGTATTGGGATTGGCGTATTGCATACTCCTAGCACTCCTCTTTGCAATTTGAATATGATGTTGGTTCAGGCAAGTATTAGCCTGTTGACGCAAGCTTAGCGCAAAGAGGGTAGGGAAACGGTAGGCTTAAAACCTACCTTTTACCAACGTGTTTCGACTTCTTCTGGCGGATAATAAGGGGTGAGTTGCTGTTCTTTCACCTCGGGTTGTCCCCTTTTGGTTAGTGCTTGTTTCAGTTTAGGGGGTGGCTCAAGGCTAGGTATTGGCAGCTCTGGTGGTAGACGAACAGGCTCTGGTTCAGCTTGAGGAGGCTCATCAGTTGTCAAAGCTTGAGTAAATAGCTGCACTTCTTCAGCCGTCGGTGGTGCATAAATGTCACGTAATCGATGCGAGGCGTCTCGCAAGCCTTGCGCATGAGAAAAGCTCATAATAGTTCCCTCACAGAACCAACAGTAGGCTTAGTTTACACCCAAGGTTTGCGTGCAATAAAGGCCGAGACAGGCCGCCCATCTTCTAATATTTCGATCTCATCTAATAGCAATTCAAAGCCTTGAAATTGCTCAGCTAATTCATGCGGTGCTAATAAAAACTTAGGGTTGCGGGGACGCCCAATCGCGGTCTGTTCACAACCCTGCATGAAAGTTTGGTAGATAATAATCCCGCTCGGTTTTAATAACTCAGGTAAGAGCGGAAATAAAGGTCGATGCAAATAGCGGGCAACGCAAATTAGCTCAAAACTACCTGAACTAAACTCGGGCAAAGGTTTAATTTCGGTTTCTAAATCACGCAAGATAGTAGTGATCTTTAGGTTTTGGCTCATGGCCAATTGCTGCACCCGCTGCAAAGAGTCTGCTGACCAATCCACACCAGTCATTTGCCAACCGTGTTGTGCTAAATAAATTAAATCTCGTCCCGCGCCACAAGCTAAATCCAAACCTCGTCCCATAGGAATTTGATAGCGTGGCATGAATTCCTGCACAAAACGCTGTAATAAAGGGGCAGCTTGCCACCATTGTTTAGACTGTAAACCCACTTCCCACTGCCCTGTTGTTTGTAAGTGTTCAACTAAGTGTTCAGTCCACACCAGATCGTCCAGCAGCTTATAACCACGCTCTAGTAAAAACGCCCGCGCTAGTCTTAAATCCTCAGACTTGCCACAAAGTTGTAAGGGTTGCGAGCGTTTGGGTAGCTCATGTAGACGCGCAAAAAGTTCTTGAGCAGGCAATGAACAAGCCCCCACAGTGTGGCCAAGCTGGTATTCAGTAAGGGGGCGACAATCGATTAAAGCAGTAGCGTTCGTGGTCATGGTTAGTTAGCTGGTATGTTGGCGTTAGGTTTTAGGATATAAAAGCGCGTTTTTTGTTTCATATGTCCGGCCCAAGTTTCAGCTTGTTGACCTGTGCCAAAGAAAAAATCGCCGCGTAAATCGCCTTTAATCGCCCCCCCCGTGTCTTGCGCAAACATCAAGCGTTGTAAAGGCTGATTAGTGTCAGGATAAGTCGTATCAATCCACATTAAGCTACCTAAATCAATCACTTTACGATCCACTGCTAAACTACGCCCTGCGGTTAGTGGTACCCCTAAAGAACCTACTGGCCCTTGCTCGATATTTTCACGCAGACTGAAAAATACATAACTTGGATTTTCATTAAGCAGCTTATCGGCTTCAGTAGGATTATCGCGCAGCCATTGTTTAATCGAGAACATATTAATCGTGCCGGCTTTCAACTTGCCCCATTCTTGCAAACGCTTACCGATAGCGACATAAGGTAAGCCATTTTGATTGGCATAAGCGACCCCAACCACCTTGCCATCAGGTAATTGCACTCGCCCTGAGCCTTGAATATGCAGGAAAAATAGGTCTTCTTTATTATCTACCCAAATAATTTCTTGGCCTGCTAAAGGCTTAGTAGCGCCATCAATAGTAGCGCGGTCGTAATAGGGTACGACTCGACTGTTTTCCACCAAACGTCCACGCACCCGCTTATCTTTCAATTCTGGATAAAGCTCGCCTAGCTCAATCGTGAGCATATCTTTGGGGGGACTATAAAGTGGATATTGAAAGCGTTCGCTTGGGGTAAAGCTGCCTTGTAGCAGCGGTTCATAATAGCCAGTGAGCAAACCTTCAGCTTTAAGATTTTCCCCAAATAACTGATAGGGTGTGAAGTAATGCTCAAAGAATAACCGTGCACTCGCTGCATCACTAGCAGGATTAGCTTGGGCTGCTTGGCAAACAGTTTCCCAAAAAAACTCTTTCTTTGCCATCACTAGGCAGTTATTCAACAAGGCAGGCCAAACTTCTTGTGCTTGATCTTGATTCCAACTTGGGAGTTGATCCCAAGTTAGGGCTTCACTCGTGATTGGGCTGGGTGGCTTAGCAGATAATGGGTTGGTTTTTTGATCATCACAAGCGCTTAAAACTAAAGCAGTGGCTAGGGCTAAAGTCAGTGAGAGTTTCCAGTGAGAGCAAGCATTAAGCATCACGCGATCCTTGATTTGCAAGGCTGGCATTATCAGGAAAATTACGATTAACTACAATTTAAGCCAAGGTATTGTAGAGTTTAACGGTGCTGTTAATTTCTGCCTGCGCGCTGATTGCAGCAGGGCGTGCTTGTGTATAAAGTAAGTCGCCAAGTTTAGGGGGATTTTACAGCTTAAATTTGTAGCTTAGTCCTACAGATGATTATTCAAGGATCGAGATTCGGGCTTAACATTGATGAAAAAATTCCTTCAAACCATGCTATTGATGGCTTTGGCGTGCAGCTTGTCGTTGGCTCAAGCAGAAACCCAACCAATTGCTAAAAATACTGCGGTTACAAAGCAAATTGCTGCTCTTCCAAGTGATGTACGTTTAATTCCAATGGAAAACAAATCACAGCCTTATGAGTTAGCGGCTAAGCTGCAATGGAACCCGCATGATAAACGTTGGGATAAGGTTTTAGTTTTGTATAATGGCGCGAGTAAACCTCCTGCTGATCATCCAGTTTGGGCTTATTTCAAAGCCTTAGGTTTACCTGATCGTGCACCAAGTAAACCGGGGGAAAATCTAGCTTATCGGCCTTTCCATGCGAATGCTTATTGCGATGGCAGCACGCCTTTAACTAGTGGTAAGGCTATGCGGGTTAGCTTTGATGGTGATGAGTTGGGCAGTTATGGGCAGAAAGACTATTTCCGTGATTGGAATTGCCCACAATGGGGGATGGGCTTAAAAAATCTAGCGATTGTGAATGGCAAGGAGTCGCGCACCGGTAAAGATCAAGCCTTGCGTATTAAGCTTTTGAAGGGCTTATCGGGTTGTGATAATGAAGTCAGTTGTATTAATTGGAAACCGCAAATCGGCCAAAAATTCGACAGTTTGTATTATTCTTATTGGGTGAAATTCCCTGAAAATTTCGATCCGGTTTTAGGGGGGAAATTACCGGGGATTGGTAATGATAATGCGCGTACTGGCGGTGGTAAACCTACTGGGCATGATGGTTGGAGTGTGCGTGTCATGTGGGATCGACACGGCAAACTAGGCCAATATGTCTACCATATGGATCAGCGTAGCCACTTTGGTGATTTTTTTGAATGGAATGGGGTAGAAATTCAAAAGGGTAAATGGCAGCAAATTAAAACATTTGTGAAACTGAATTCTGCCGGTAAAACGGATGGCGTGATTAAAACTTGGTTGGACGGTAAAGAAGTGTTAGATAAGCATGACTTACGTTTCCAGTCTGGGGATAACTTGAAAATCGAGCGTTTCTTATTTTCAGTATTTTATGGAGGTTCAGGGCCAGAATGGGCACCGGCTTTCGATAATGTCATCTATATGGATGATTTCACTTTATCCGTGCAGCCTTTATAAGCTTAACCAAGCCTTCAAAGAAAAAATCATGCTTCATACTGGCTTTTTATTAACTCTCTTTCACAAAAGAAACTAGGCAGTTCAACGTTGTAAATCACTGTGATTAAATTAAAGCCTCACGCCAATTGTTATCACTGATTGTGATCGCGTGAGGCAAGCATCCGAAAACACTTCACGTGGATAAAGATAGGGTCGACCATAATACGGCGTTGCCGTGGTTCGCGCTCATTTGTTCTGCTGTTTCGTGCCTTTACTAGGGAGCACACAGAGAACCCCATCTGTTGTAAGTCTTAATCATCCTTATGTAGTGGAGGCAGGCGAGGCAATACCGAAGGTTCGTGTAAACAGATTGAAGTCATGTAGTACTCCACAGCATAAGACGTACTCAGCCCGCCCGCTGCAGTAGTGAACTAGGGCTTACGCTTTGACGGTATGCGTTTTGTGCTTGCCGTTGTAGCAGTGATGCTGTTTTTTGGGTGCATCCAATCGCCCTCTCGTTGATAACTCACGATATCGGATCAATTAATCCTCCACAGCACGAATAACTCGGGAGACGCTTGGCTCATTCACCTCATCGCTCATCCCTATGTGGAATCAAGTTCAGTACGGTACTCCCACTACTAGCTCACACTCATCAATAAATGATCTTCGAAGTTCAAATTGCGCGGGCGTCCGGTCGCAGTTCTGTTGAAGTACCTTTAACATCGCGTAAAATGTCGACCACTGAATGCCGGCTAGCTTTTTAAACGACGTGTTACTTAAAGACAAAATGGTTTCATACCTTATCACTCTAGTATGCCAAGTATCTGCGCGTTGAAATTTCTATTTTTGATCTAAAATTAAGCGATTTTTCACTTATGAAAGAGGTCTAATGATGTAGCTCTAATAATCTTAATCTAGATTAAGAGGTTGATATATATATAAACACTTAAGCACAGAAACAAGCAAATATTTTTGCTAAGCTGAGTCAGCTTTAATCGACTTGAGATACCTATGTTATATTACAACGATCAGTGGGACGTTTCTGAGCGCTTGGGCATGGAAGCTGCGGGGGATGGTTTAGCTAAGATGATTCTGAGTGTTTCACCGCCTTTTACGATTGCAGTTGCTGGAAAGTGGGGATCTGGCAAAACGAGTCTCATGCAAAGAGCGTTTGTGACTTTAGGTGGTGAACCGATTAGTAAAGCTGTACCGCTCGGTGAATTACGTAGTGCACAAGGGGAAAGGGTTTATGACTCTAATTTGTGCGCACGTAAACAAGAGCGCCGCACTGCTTTAGGCTGGAACGAGGATTTTTGTAAAGGTTTAGAAAGCTCTTTATGCGTTTGGTATTCACCTTGGCAGCATCAGGGGGCTGCTAATCCCTTAGTACCGCTCTTGCTAGAAGTTAAACAGCAATATCTACTCAGAGCTAAAAATACCTTAGCTGATAAAGTTAAAGAAAAAGCACGGAATGGGGTTTTAGCAGGCTTTACTCTCTTAGAGCGGGTGGTTGATGGCGCACTAATGCTTGATAAAAAGATTGGCCAACCCTTCTTAACCGGCACTACGGAAGCGATTCGTAATATTTGGAATAATGGCGATGCAGGTTTAAGTGAGCTTAGTGATGGTCAACGTTTTCACTTACAGTTTGAGGATGCGATTGAAACAGTTCTACGTAGTTTAAATGCAGATTCTGAAGATTTAGCAGCCAATGCCCGCTTAGTCGTATTTATTGATGATTTGGATCGTTGTGAAGAATCAGCCGTGATTCAACTGCTGGAGGCGATTAAATTATATCTAGGTACACCACGTTGTGTGTTCGTATTAGGGATGGACACTATTGCGGTGTTAGAAGCTTTGCGCAGCCATTGGCCGGCTCGCTCTGAAGATCATAACCGTGAGTATTTAGAAAAGCTTTTCCAAGCCACTATCCGTGTTCCTGCACCACGCAAAACTAGTGCCTATCATTTAGTAGAGCAACAGCTTAAAGAGCATAAAATTCCAAATGCAGCAACTTGGGCTATGCAATTAGTGGAGCTGATTGAACCTAATCCTCGTAAGTTAAAGAATTTTACCAATAGTTTATGTGCGGTTTGGAGTATGCATCGACTCACAGCAACCCGTGAGGATGATCAAACGATTCGACGCTTGATTTTGTTTCAATATTTAAGCCTCTACCATCCAGCAGTCTGGCGTATTTTGGAGCGCCAGCCTTGGGCTTTGCAAGTTCTTCGCGCCGTGCTTATGGGGAATATCCAAGAAGCTTTAAGCTTGCCAACAGGTTATTCAAGAGCGGATCAACGCATGATGGAAAGTTATTTCTCACGCTCGTTTGCACATATCTTACGCCACAATAGTTCCGATCCGAGTAAAGATGAAAAGCACCGTGGAGTAGAAATGGAAAAGGCCGTGGAGCTATTTTTGGAGCGTATTGATCGTAAGCGTTCGGATGAGGTCTTTGCACGTTTAGCACAGGAAACTTTTACGAATGAAGATGAGGTAGATGAATGCTTTTTGTCGATTGTTGCAGCTCAAGCGACGGGTGCTAATCCATGAGTGACTTACAATCGGTGGCCGAGAAAAATGCACGCTTCAAAGCACGCGGTGTGTATTACCGTTGGCTGGTACAGCAATACGGCAGTATTCCTTTAATGGAAATGGCAGATGATCCTGATCCGATTAGCTTGCGGCAAATCTATATTCCGTTGCGCTTAGGCGAGGAGGACATGGATGAGAATGCCATGAATCCGCCGGAGAAGTTCGAGGAAGAAACGGAGGCAAATCTCCTCGGTGTTGATGCTTTCACTGCAGTGGTCAATGAGCGCTTTTTGGTCATTTCAGGGCGTCCGGGGGCGGGTAAAACCACCTTGGTTAAAGCCTTAGTCCATGAATTATGCGGTGATTATGACAGTCGTTTTCGCCAGCAAATGCAGGAAAAACATGGCAATGTTTTTGTCATTCCGATCATTCTACGTGAATTGCCCCGCCTTGCTGAAGTGAGCTCGCTAGCGGAATTATTGGCAATGTGGTGGCAGCGTCAAGCGGAGTTAAATCGCTTACAGGCGTTTGTAGAAGCTTTAGACCTAGCACGTTTAAAAGCTAGCCTCGAATTAGATCGCCTAACGCCGCTCATTATTTTCGATGGGGTGGATGAAGTTGGTAGCTTAGAGGTACGCGAGCGTCTGTTTGCATTTGCGCTACAAGCCTGTGACACCCTGCGTTTTCTGGTGACCGGTCGACCGAGCGGTTTAGAGGGAATTAACAAGCAACTGACTCGCTTTGTTAACAACGACGCTATTGTGCAAGCATGGCGTTATATCCTACCGCTCACTCGCCCTCAAATAGAATCCTTTATTACGAAATGGTATCAGTTACGTCCAGAGTGGGTGATGCGCTTTCAGTCAGGCACGGATGATTTTCGCAAAGCACTGAGTGATCCGAATCGTGCGCATTTGCTCTCGTTAGCACGCCGCCCCATTTTTTTAGCCTTAATGGCTTTAGTACATTGTACGCGCAATGAAATGCCACACGGTCGAGCCGCTTTATATCGCGCGATTGTCGATTTGTATTTAGAGCGTCAACAACGCAATCGCCGTCTGAAGCAGCGTCCTGATGGTTCGCCTATGCCGCAATGGGA
This sequence comes from uncultured Thiothrix sp., assembly GCF_937873765.1. Lineage (GTDB taxonomy): Bacteria > Pseudomonadota > Gammaproteobacteria > Thiotrichales > Thiotrichaceae > Thiolinea. The sequence continues at coordinate 79,579 of NZ_CALMZC010000001.1, forward strand.
TAGTAATGAACCACGTATTGCTTTGGGCTATTTAGCGTGGTTGAGCATGCAAAAAGGCAGCGAAAAAGCTGAGGATGCTGGTGCAGATGAGCGGCGGATTATTTGGCAAAAAGATGACCTGCTCGACACTTTGCGAAGCTTGCTCAGTAACTCCAAACAAGTACGCTTCAGTGAAATTAAACTAGATCAAGCCGAAAGTTTGCTGGATTATTATCTTTATCCCGCTGGTTTATTGGTTGAACCGGCTGAGGGGCAGATTCAATTTGCACATTTAAGCTTTCAGGAATACTTGTGTGCCGAATTTTTACAAGCGCGGATGACGGGCTTAAAGCTGGAAAAGGAGTGGAAAGAAAAAATCCTCGTCATGCTGAGCAAACCGGGTTGGTATGAAGTCGCACTGTTATTACTTGCGGTGCATGCCGAGCGCACTCAAAATCAAGGCCATTTTGAGCTATTAGGCTTATTGGATTTAGCCCAAGCGGAGCAAGCACGCTTATTTTATTTAGGGCTATTAGGGCGTGAACTCCCCGTCAAAGACGAAGAGCGCTTGCAGTGGCTACCGGCTTTGATGATTGCTGCAATGTTGCATCCGAAGCTAGAGGAAATTAGCAAATTAAGCGCTTGGCCAAAACTAGCAGAGGCAGGTTTGACCTATATTATTGCTTTGCTGGCTGATTTTGATCCTGAACAGCAATGGGCGTTTTTACTAGATAAATTAGAGAAAAATCCTCCTACTTATATTCAAGACAATGTTGCTTTAAAGGAATGGCAGGAAAACGCCAAACAGCGCTGGCTAAACCCAGTTGAGGGTGAATCATGGGAAGTTGCATTTGGTGCTCAAGAGGCACGTAATCATGCTGTGCTGAATCTGCTGATTGAGGCTAGTTGGGGGATTGATCTTGAGGATAGCTGGCAACCGCTCAAGGATCAGCGTTTAGACAAACTCATCGCCAGTGTTTGTAAGGAACAAGACTGGCTTTGGAAAAAGACTACAGAAGCTAATCAATGGGAGTGTTCACGCAGTTTACTTTACAGCGAAGTGCTATTTAATACTCAACAAGCCAGCCAATTTCAGCTTCAGCAGCAAACGCCTTTAAGTGCTTGGCTGTTACAGGGTGAAGCCTTTGATACTGTTATTTATATTTATGATGTAGTAAGTTTTCCTTCTATTTTTACCTCGATTTATCCTGAACAAGCGCTCACTATTCAACGTAGCCGTTTGTCGTTAGCTTATTATCAATATCTACAATTCTTAGAGTTCGCCACCATCAGCCAGCAGTTTGAGCAGCGGTCGCGGTCGCTGTCGCTGTCGCGGTCGCGGTCGCTGTCGCTGTCGCGGTCGCGGTCGCTGTCGCTGTCGCGGTCGCGGTCGCTGTCGCGGTCGCGGTCGCTGTCGCGGTCGCTGTCGCGGTCGCGGTCGCGGTCGCGGTCGCTGTCGCTGTCGCGGTCGCTTCCTTGGTATGCTAATAATAAAACCCTGCTAGCTGATTTAGAAAAGGTTGTAGATCAAACAAGCCCAACTGATGAACTAGTCGAGCCAGTTTATTTAGCCGTGTTGGGCTTTGCGTATAATTGGGCAGCTTGGGATTGGTTTAGCGAGCAGGTGGAAAATCCGCAGTTAGTGATTAAGCGTGGCGGGCGAGTAGCTGAGCCTTTACCAAAAGAGTTGGGCTTGTTTGATGAGCAAGGTTTGCCCTATACCCAGCAAAAGTGGTTTAACTTAGTCAAGCTACAAGCATGGGCGAGTAATCCTGATAATTGGCTGGCATGGGTATTCCCTGAGGGCTTGAACGCTGCAGATGAAGCCTTATTACGCGCAGATATCGCTGAGTTACAACCCCATGACTGGTCGCCTGATGGCTTTATGGAAGCAGTGCTCGCGGACTGGCCGGAGGATCAGGCTGAACAGGATTGGAGCTTAGAAACTCGTGAGCAAGCTATGCGCCAAGTGATTGAGCAGTTTTTGCAAGAGCAGGGCGCGGGGAGTCAGGGCGATAAACCCATGAGGACTCTTGAGTAATTTAAACGAGTAGTTCCCGCAAGCTGCTAATGCACCAATCCGCATGCTCCCGCGCTGGAAATGCTGCGCTGGGGTCAATATAGAGAGTCCTAGTGCCTGCTGCCCGCCCAGCTTGGAGGTCATACACAAAATCACCCACCATTACGGCTGCCTGCGGTGGTGCTTGCCATTGCGCTAATAAGCGTTGAATACCGGCTGGATGTGGTTTAGGTGGAGCACAATCACGGCTGACTAAATCCGCTGCTGCAAAATGCTGAGCTAAACCAGCGGCAGCTAAAGTCACTTGGGTATTAAGCACACTATTGCGCGTGAGAATGCCGACTCGTGCGCCTTGTGCGCTTAAATAGTTTAATAATTCCAGCGCACCTTCAGCCGCTTCTGATAGTTTGGCAATCTCTAATTCAATCGCTTGTAAGCGTTCATAAAGAGGGGCTGCCGTTGCAGGCGGCAGAGTGGCTAAGCTTTCCAGAATGGTTTGATCGGCTGGCAAACCTAAGGCTTGACGAATAGCACTAAAGTCATGCTTGGCAAGCGTTAAAGTGCCATCCATATCAAAAATCCAGTATTTAGAGCTGATCAAGGGGTGTGGCATAGTGATTTTCCAAAGCTGTTAGCCTGTGTATCTTAACGAGCCAGTGTCTGCTTTGACTAGATTAAGTTGAGTGGAGTGCAGTATTGCTCTTAAGCCTAAGGCTCTGCCATATTAGGTAAATGATTTAGGTAAAGGAACACTTAGTATGCTGCCCATTTTCACGCCTGCGCCCCTCATACCTTGGACGGTGGCAAGTCCTTTTAAAATGCGTCCCGGTTTGTCACGTCTCGAGGAACTCGTCTTTAGTTTATTTCAATGTGATGACTTAGCGGCGCAGTATGCTGAGCGTAAACGGCAATTGCTCAATGAGCAGCGGCAGCAGGTCTTAATGGGTGAAGCTGATCCCGCTGTTTTAGTGGAAATTGCTAAACACTATCAACAGCAAACGGCTATTCAGCTAGACGCAGAGGTTGAAGCGCTGACTTTAGGGATGCAGGAGGATTTTGTGATTCTGCATGATGAGCTACAAGGCGAGCGCTGGGATATGAACGCCCGCTTTTTGTCGGTGTGTTTCCCCTCGAATTGGAATCCCAGTGAGAAATTGGGCTTAAATTTCCACGCGATTCATGCGCCAGTGGCGGATAATGCGCTGTTACAAGCAGGTGCCAAAGGGATTATAGATCTGGCTTTTCGCAAACAGCCGATGCTGCGGCATGTATGGTTATTAACACCCAATAGCGATTTGCCTTCTCATCCTTTACAACGCCCGCGTTTGTGGGGCGATGCCATGCAACAAGCAGACAGCGGTTTATTGTTAGAGCAGCTTTATTTTCGGGTAGAGCGGCAAACCACTTTACCTTTGCCAGCTTTAAAACGGGGAGTGTTCTTCATTCGAGTGATGGTCGCGCCTTTAGTCGATGTACTAAGACTTGAGCCTGAGCGCGCTCAGCAATTAGCAGCAGCGCTCGCGTCGATGAGTGCAAATATTTTGGCCTATCGTGGGATGACTGGTGCCTTACCTCGTTTATTAACTGAATTGGAGCACTTTGGCTAAGCCTCAGCAGCTATAAATTTAAGGGCAAGCGCGAGAGTGCCAGCGCCCGCGTTTAATTTCGCCCATACAGCCATTGATAATGGAAGGTGTGTTGGCAGCACATTGGCCTTCGCTCGCTCGTGGATTGCGATCTTTGGCTAGGCAAACTTGGCTGCTACATTGTTTGCCATCGGTGCATAAGCGCCCTGCATCTTTATAACTGAGATTACAGCCCTTTACACCGCGACTAATAAACTCCCATTTGCCCCCTTGGGCTTGGCATTTTTGCTGTTCACTCGCCACAGGTGGTTTAGGCGGAGTTGGTGGCGTGGGTGTTGTGGCAGGTACTCCATCCAGCTTCAGGTTGAAGCGGTTTTTGAGTGGCGTTTCTAATCCACCTTTGAGAGCTTGTTGGCAGGTCGTGGCAATCGGATTGCTTGGCAAATGAGTGCTGAGGAAAATAGGAATAGGCTTATAGCCCCGAATGAATCTAGGGCGGAGCTTAGGATATTTCTTTTTGAATGCCATTAGTTCGGCAGGAGGTAAAGGGCGTGCAAAATACATCGTCCGAGGATAGCTAGGAATCACCAAGCGATAGTAGCCCCCTTTATTACTGGTCGCACTCGCTTGCAGTTTAGTATCGCAGTTATAGAAATAAGCTTTCACCGTAGCATTTGCAACCGGTTTGCCATCTTGTAGGACTTGTCCAGCAATTTCTAAATTCTTTAATGGCACGGGTGGAGGGGCTGGTTTAGCCGCCACGGTTTGAGTTGCCAATCCTAAAACTAATAATATCAATCCATAAAGTTTTAAACGCATAACAGATCCTTAAGTTTAAACCGCAGCAGTGTCTATAAAACTTTGCTAAAGGTAAAGACAGAGCGCGTTAATTTAAATTCCTAGGATAATAGTTTAATCAGGAGGTCAAGATGAAACTGCGTTTATTTATGCTAAACGCCTGCTTGTTGAGCCTTAGTTTTTCAAGTGTGCAGGCTTTTACTGGCCCAGCGATGTATGCGGTGGTTTGGGTAAAAAGTGAGGATAGTTTGCGCTTAAGAGCAGGGCCTGCAACGAGTTATAAGATTCTGAAAAATATTCCCTTCAATGCGATCAAAGTAAAAAATCTTGGCAGTCGCACCGCTAACGGTTGGTGCAAAGTGCAGTATCTCGGCGTGAGTGGCTGGTCTTTTTGTAAATACCTCGGTGAATCTTCGGGAGCGCGTTATTACTCCTCACAGGGTTATACTGGCTCTTTGAGGTTTTACCAGCAAGCCAGCAGTAAAGCTGCAGTAGCAGGCATGTTGCCTGAATATGCCACAGGTATTGAAGGTTTAGACGCTTGCGTAAGCACTTGGTGTCGGATTCGCTACGACGGCAAATTAGGTTGGGTACAGCGCAAGTATCTGGCTAGTTGGCAGTTTTAAAATTATCTAATGATTTTAATGCTAGGGATCTATGAGCTTTTAGTTGACTAGCTGATAAGGACTTTATCAGTCTAAAGCCTTGGAATGCTATGCTAGTGAACTGACACTCCATTAAGAGGCTGATGCTTGAAACCGGTCAATCTGCCATTAAGAGTTATTAATCCCGCTACTGCTTTGCTGCAACATCAAACGCAGCTAAAAGCATGCCAGCTTTGCCCTCACATGCTTCGCCCTGTTATTACCTGCCAGCCGGTGTTGTCGCCCGTTATTTTACTTGGCCAAGCACCCGGTATTCATGAAGCGAAGGTTATGCAGCCTTTTGGTTGGACAGCAGGGAAAACTTTATTTCAGTGGTTTAGTAGTATTGGCTTGGCTGAGGCTCAATTTCGTGAGCGCGTCTATATGGCGGCGGTCTGCCGCTGTTTTCCGGGGAAAAACCAGAAGGGCAGTGGGGATCGAGTACCTTCAGCAGAGGAAATCAGTAATTGTGCAAGTTGGTTAGATGTGGAGTTACAACTGATGCAACCTCATTTGCTAATTTTGGTGGGAAAGTTAGCTATACAACAGTTTTTGTCGGCTAGAAAATTAGAAGAAGTAGTAGGGCGTGTGCATCAGCGTCAATTAGCCGAAAAGACGGTGGATTTATTGCCGCTACCGCATCCTTCAGGTTTATCAACTTGGCCACATACGGAGCCGGGCAAGACTTTATTGCGCCAAGCCTTACAAACTTTGCAGGAGCATCCAATTTGGCAGCAACTTGTGCACGCTGAGCTAAAAGCTGGTTAAAGAAACTGCTTATCGAAGTCTGACATGCTATGCTTAAAACCATTATCCGCTGCTATTAGTGAGACCCCTATGAGTAATCCCGACGCTGAATACGAAGCTAACTATGATGCTTTTATCGCTGAAATCAAACAAACCGGAGAAGTCTGGGGTTTATGCACTGATGAAGATGATTGGGCAGTGTGTGCCTCTTCCGCTTATGAAGATACCGACGTCATGCCATTTTGGTCATCAGAAGCTGCTGCACAGGCGCAATGTGTGGGTGAGTGGGAAGTGTTTCATGCCCAAGCCATTCCTTTAGAAGAGTTTTTGAATGATTGGCTACCTGGCATGCATGAAGATGATGTGATGGTAGGACCCAATTGGGATGAGAATCTTGAAGGTTTAGAAGTAGAGCCTGCGGATGTTGCGCTTGAGTTAGACGACGAAGTGCCTGAAGCAAATGCTTAAAATTGGTCAATTTAATTCGCTAAGACTAACGCGCTTAGCGGATGCAGGTGTGTATTTAGACGCTGGCAGTTATGGCGAAATCCTGCTGCCACGTCGTTATGTGCCAGCGAATGCACGGCCTGAAAGTATGCTTGAAGTCTTCGTCTATCTGGATTCTGAAGACCGCTTAATAGCCACGACTGAGCGTCCTCATTTGCAGGTCGGTGAATGCGCTTATTTAAAAGCAGTCGACTCGAGTCGACATGGCGCTTTTTTTGATTGGGGCTTAACTAAGGATTTGCTAGTTCCTTATAACGAGCAAGAGCGCCCGATTGAAGTGGGTAAGTTTTATGTGGTACATGCTTTCTTAGATGAACGCACTGAAAGTATTGTGGGGACGACGCAGTTAGCACAGCATCTGAATGAATTTAGTTATTATTTCAAGCCAAGCCAAGCCGTTAATTTGTTGATTTATGCTCGTGATGAATTCGGTTATCGAGCGGTTGTTAATCAAACCCATCTAGGTTTGTTATACCAAAATGAAGTGTTTCAAAATTTACGGATTGGCGATCAGGTCAGTGGTTATATTCAGCAAATCCGCCCTGATCGGAAAATTGATCTGACCTTGCGTAAGCCCGGTGTTGTAGTCGAGGATGCGTTGGCTCAGCAGATTTTGGTACATTTAAAGCAGTGTGGTGGGAGTTCTAACTTCACTGATAAAACACCCCCTGAACAAATCTATGCAGAGTTTAAGGTGAGTAAAGCACATTTCAAACGGGCTTTGGGTTTGTTATATAAGCAAAAGTTGATTCAATTGACCCCAGAGAAAACCACGCTACTTTAAACCTAAAATTCACTCTTCTGTTCATAACACCACACAAGCAGTATAGAGATTTCCCAATGCCTAGATTCTTCTCTATAGTGTGACCATACTTATACAAGGGTGTTACAGGGTCGATGGTCAAGCTAACTAAGCAAGCTACTATGCAAGCAGAAGCGCTATTTCCTATTGGTACTGTCTCTGAGCAAACTGGCGTACATTCTGTAACCCTCCGTGCTTGGGAGCGCCGTTATGGGTTGCTCCGGCCTTCACGCACGCCTAAAGGCCATCGCCTCTACAGTCAGCAAGATATTCAGCGCGTTAAGCAAGTCTTACATTTATTGGAGCAAGGTATCCCTGTCAGTCGTGCTCAAGAAATTTTGCGCAAGCACGCTACTGAAGCTGGTACTGATCTGGCTGAGCAAGTTAAATTAGTGGCTGGTGAAGATCCGTGGAAGCAATATACTAGTCTGTGTCGCCGCTCGATTTACAAGCTCGATGCGAAGGCTCTTGAAAAGGTGATTGATGAAGCGATTGCCTCTTATTCCTTAGAAATTGTTGCCCACAAATTACTTTTGCCTTTGTGCACCGACCTGTACGGGCAATGTTGTTTGTTAACCTCTACTAAGGCGGATCACGCGTTCTGGTATCAATTTCTCTCAGCCAAACTAAGTGCTTATTATCTGAATACTCATATGCAGTCGCGCAATAATGGGTTTCGGGTGATAGTGATTGGAGTCAGTTGTCAGATGGTTTATCTGCAAACTTTGATGTTGGCTTGCTCCTTAGGTATGCAGGGTTTTCAAGTGAGCTTACTTGGGGCTGATTGTCGCCCTGAGCATTTACCTTTGGTATTAGAGCGTTCGCAGTTTGATTCGCTAATTTATTGTAATCCAGATGCGGAAGTGCTGGCCGGTCTAGAGGTGCTGTCACGCATGACCAAAACCGAACTACTGGTGCATTATTTAGAATCTGCTAAGCAACCTGTTCTACCCGAAACGCTTAAACTCTTGCCCCTAGCTTTTAATGAAGCTTCCCTGCAATTAGAGTCTTTGCTGTTAACGCGAACTCCTTCCCCTCTTGATCGCCACGAATGACTTGCGCCTTAGTTTGGTTTCGCCAAGATTTACGTTTAGCCGATAATCCTGCTTGGTGGGAAGCTTGCGACCGTTGTCAGCAAGTCATTCCAGTCTTCATTGATGACCCAACACCCACTAGCTTAAGCCAATTAGGTGCTGCCAGTCGTGTTTGGTTGCAGCATAGCTTAGCGAGTTTAGAGCAAACTTTGCAGGTTCGTGGAAGTCGTCTGATTCTGCGCCAAGGCTCAGCTTTAGCAGTTTTACAAACTTTAATTCGCGAAACAGGTGCGACTCATCTATTTTGGAATCGCTGTTATGACCCAGCTAGCCTAGAGCGTGATAAAGCGATTAAGGCTGCTCTAAAAGAAGATTTATCTGTACAAAGTTTTAATGCGGCTTTGCTGCGCGAACCTTGGCAAGTCCTGAAAAATGATGGACAACCTTATAAAGTCTATACGCCGTTTTGGAAAGCTTTACTTAAACTAGGTATTACTCAAGAGCTTTTACCTGAACCTAATACTATTCCCAAGCCCAGTCAATGGCCGTACTCTTTAGTTTTGAATGATTTGCAACTGTTACCCAAGATTCGTTGGGATCAAGGGATGATGCAAACTTGGCAAGTGGGTGAGTTAGCCGCTTTAAACAAGCTGATGAATTTTCTAGAAACTACGGTCACTGATTATAAAACAGCACGTGATCAACCTGCTGTTTTAGGTACGTCACGTTTGTCACCGCATTTACATTTTGGTGAAATCAGCCCAAGGCAAGTTGCTTTTCTCGCCCAGCAGTATTTGGCTGAGCATCCAGAGTCCAGTATGGGTGTGCAACATTTTGTGCAAGAACTGGCTTGGCGGGAGTTTGCTTGGTATTTGCTGTATCACTTCCCACAAACCCTGAGTGAGCCATTAGACCAACGCTTCAAAAAATTTCAGTGGGAACAGGGTTATGAAGTGCAGTTACAGTGTTGGCAGCAAGGGCAAACTGGGATTCCGATTGTCGATGCAGGTATGCGCGAGCTATGGCAAACGGGTTGGATGCATAATCGCGTGCGCATGATCGTGGCTTCACTCTTAACTAAGAATTTGTTGATTCCGTGGCAAGTCGGTGAAGCTTGGTTTCGCGATACCTTAGTGGATGCTGATTTGGCAAATAATATATTAGGTTGGCAATGGGTCGCAGGTTGTGGAGCAGATGCAGCGCCGTATTTTCGGATTTTTAACCCGATTTTACAGGGTGAGAAATTCGATCCGCAAGGCGACTATGTACGCAAGTGGGTGCCTGAATTAGCAGGCAGGGCAGCCAAGGAGCTTCACCATCCACGTGTGTTAGGTGATGGTTGGAAATATCCTTGGCCCATCACCGATTTAGCGCTCAGTCGGCAGCGTGCCTTAGAGCGTTATGCACAGCTTAAAGCTTAGCGGAAAGTAACAAAAGCACCGGATTCGCCTGAGGCACTGCGTACACGCATTAAGTTAGAGCGCGCTTCTGATTCAGAGCCAAAAGGCACACGGACTTTGTATAAACCATCAACTGAATCAACAACTGCGTTTAAGCCTCGACTCGCCATAGAACTACGCACTTGTTGAGCTTTGCTGCTGCTCCCTGAAGCAAAGACTTGTACTGCAGCACGGCCAGAACTGCTGCCGATACTAGCGCCGTTGCCACCGCCTCCTGCATAATAATCATTACCGCCGCTATTGTCGGAGCTGCCATTAGCATAGTAATCACCACCACTGCTCCCACTGTTACTGTTTGTGTTAGCGCTATAGCTATCATAGCTGTCGTTATTACCACCGCTATAATCATAAGCTTCTGTAGTACCCGCCGTGTCATAACCACCACTTGCTTGGCCTTGCTGACCCCCTTGACTTTGGTCATAGCCATTAGCCGCGTAGGTATCATAACCGCCAGCTTGTTGACCTTGCTGTCCACCTTGAGCGTAACTCCCGCCATATTGCGGTTGTTGAGGTTGGGCAATTTGTGGTGGGTAATAGTTAGAACTGCCACCCTGTTGTGGTTGGGCATAAGTACCACCGTAACTGCCTCCCTCTGTTAGGGGGCCAGCTTCAGGAATATTACTAGTTGAACCCGTTGCGGAAGGGTCTTCATAAGGTGTATTACTACAGGCAGAGACCAAAAAAACCGTTGCTGACAAAGCTAAAGCCAGACGTAAAGAGTGTTTCATATTGTTGTTAGCCCTCAAATAAATTGTTATTGCTTTATAAGACAATACTATAGTCTCATAGTTCAGCAGACAAGCTAAACTATTGAAAGTGATTATAGCCGTCTGGAAGATTAACTAACGGATAATCGATGCTAAGTTCTGACGATTGGCTAGTTATTTCGCCAATACATTTTAAGTGCAGATGATTAACTAATTGATAATTTTCTATTTCTTTTAAAATGTGTTTTGGAACAGTAAATAGTAGCTCATAATCATCCCCGCCGGTTAAAGCAAAACCTAAGGCATTTGATAAATTTAATTTTTGCAAAGTGGGGCTTAAGGGGATTTGCTGATGGTAAAGTTTTGCCCCGACCTGTGAACGTGCTAATAAATGTTTTAAATCAGCGACCAAGCCGTCGGAAACATCCATACAACTATGGGCACGGCCGCGTAGCCAAGCACCTAAGGCAAAACGTGGACTAGGGTAGTTAAGGCATTCAATACAATAATTGGCGTCAGTAATGGGCAAACTTAAACGTTCTTGGATAACCGCCAAGCCAGCCGCCGCATCTCCTAAATAACCTGAGACGAAAATTAAATCACCGACTTGTGCACCACTACGCAACAAGGCTTGCTGTTTGGGTGCGGTTCCCATCACTTGAATGCTGATACTTAAAGGCCCACGAGTCGTATCGCCCCCGATGAGAAAAATACCTGCCGCATGAGCAAGCTCTTTTAGACCGCGTGTAAAGTCTTCTAACCAATCCTGATCAAGCTTGGGGAGGGTTAACGCCAGGGTAAACCAACGCGGTTTAGCCCCCATCGCCGCTAAATCACTTAAGTTTACCGCTAAGGCCTTATAGCCAATCGCATGCGCTGGGGTATCTAAGGGAAAATGCACGCCGTTGACTAGGGTATCGACTGAGATAATCAGCTCTTCATCAGGGGCGATTTGAACAATAGCAGCATCATCTCCGACACTGACACTGACTTCTTCAGGGAATGGTGTCCAAGTAAAATAATGCTGGATAAGATCAAATTCATGCATACGGATCAGCCCTTGTTTTAAAATGCAGAAAGCCCCAAGTAGCTGGGGCTTTCATGTTCCTCAATGGTGCTAGAGACAAATACCATTTAACCGACACTGACCAGAGGATGCTTGTCTTTTCCTTGTACCCTAACCGACACTCATCCTCAGTTCAAGTTTAGTGCGAATCCAGAGATTTCACTGTAACTCATGATAAAAAGATGGTTTTTTAGGTCAAAAGGTGTGAATTTGCATCTAATTGAGCTTTCCTTGCTAAGCTTACTGCGGCAAGCCTCTGAGTTTTGCTACTATATACTTTTCTTAAAATAATGATGGATAACGACAATGCTGGATCCCAAGCGACTAAGAACTGAACTCGACGAAGTAGCTAAACAGCTAGCACGGCGCGGTTTTAAGTTAGATGTGGATGCAGTGCGGGCGCTGGAAGGGCAGCGCAAAGCACTCCAAACTCACACTGAAGAATTGCAGAATCAACGTAATCTGCGCTCCAAAAGTATCGGTCAAGCCAAGGCGCGTGGTGAAGACATTGCTCCTTTAATGGCAGAAGTATCGAGTTTGGGTGATCAATTAAAAACCGCTGAGCAAGATTTAGCGAAAATCCAAACTGACTTAGAAACTATAGCTTTAGGCTTGCCGAATATTTTAGATGCCTCTGTACCCGATGGTGCGGATGAAAATCAGAACGTCGAAGTGCGTCGCTGGGGCGAGCCTAAGCAATTCGATTTTGAGCCTAAGCAACATTTTGAGTTAGGTACTAACCAAGCTTGGATGGATTTTGAGTCAGCTAGCAAGTTAACGGGTGCGCGCTTTGTCGTATTGCGTGCAGCGATGGCACGCTTACACCGTGCACTCACGCAATTCATGCTGGACACACATACTCAAGAGCATGGTTACACTGAGTTGTATGTGCCCTACATGGTTAATGCAGATAGTTTGCGTGGCACGGGGCAATTACCTAAATTTGAAGAAGATCTTTTCAAACTCAATAATGAACAAGGTTATTATCTAATTCCTACTTCAGAAGTACCCGTCACTAATTTAGTCCGCGATACCATCGTCGATGCGGCTAGCTTGCCCTTAAAGTTTACTTCTCATACCCCCTGTTTCCGTTCTGAGGCAGGTTCACACGGTAAAGATACCCGTGGCTTAATTCGTCAACATCAATTTGAAAAGGTGGAGATGGTGCAGATCACTCGCCCTGATCAATCTTGGCAAGCTTTAGAGGAAATGGTAGGGAATGCAGAAGCCATTCTGCAAAAACTCGGTTTGCCTTATCGGGTGATCACGCTTTGTTCGGGAGATACGGGTTTTTCAGCGGCTAAAACCTATGACCTTGAAGTATGGTTACCGGGGCAACAGAAATACCGTGAGATTTCTTCTTGTTCTAATACCCTAGACTTCCAAGCGCGCCGTATGGTGGCACGTTTCCGTAATCCAGAAACGGGTAAAACAGAATTACTCCATACGCTGAATGGTTCAGGTGTGGCAGTAGGACGTGCGTTGGTGGCTGTTGTAGAGAACTATCAACAGGCAGATGGACGGATTCGCATTCCGGAAGTGTTACGCAATTATATGGGTGGGGCGGAATATTTGACTTGATCCGCTTATTCGGCTTAATTCTATCTTTATGCTGTTTGGCTGCTTGTAAGAAGCAGCCAAATTCGCTTCCGCAACCTCAGCCCCTAAACTTCGATCACACCATCTATTTAAATCATCAGCCTATTCAAGTGGTGGTATTTGATACGCCTGCTGAGCGTGAAAAAGGCTTGATGTGGGTTAAAAAAATCTCTAAAGATCATGGTGCTTTGTTTGTGTTTGAGCAGGAAGAGAACGTGGGCTTTTGGATGAAGAATACCCTGATTTCTTTGGATATATTGTTTTTTAATAGTCAAGGTAAATTGATAAAGGCTCAATCTGCTGTCCAACCCTGTCAAGTAAAAAAATGTGAGGTGTTAGAAGCTGAAAAAGTCAAATTTGTCCTAGAGCTAACAGCTAACTCATTAGCTTCTTCGAGCTTAATTTTAAGAGTTCCTTACTAGTGTTTTGGGAGATTACTAATATTTAAATGTCAAAGGCTGACTAGTTTTACTACCTTTAATTGTTGTTTATGCTATAAACTCTCCCTTCAACAAGCATCTCAGCAGGAGAGCGCTTCAGTAAGAAGCCGCCGAAGGCGCATAGCCCGTAAACGCTCAGGCAAAAGGACTGTTAGTGATGGTTGACTCTGGAGAGTGGTGCGGCTGCATCCACCGAAGGGTAGTAACTTATTGTGTCTGCAATGGCTCGCAGTAAGGAATCTCTCAGGTAGCAAGGACAGAGGGGCGGTAGATAGAGATGATCTGCCGCCCTTTTTTCATGTTAACGGGAGAATACAATGCAACATACCCCTTTCTATCAAAAGCATCTTGAGGCTGGCGCGAAAATGGTTGATTTCGCTGGCTGGGAAATGCCGATTCATTATGGCTCACAATTACAAGAGCATAAGCAGGTTCGCAGTGATGCGGGTCTATTCGATGTCTCGCATATGGTCGTCTTAGATCTGCAAGGCATGGATGCCAAACCTTATCTGCTCAAGCTACTCGCTAACAATGTCGATAAACTCAAAGAACCCGGCAAAGCTTTATATAGCTGTATGTTGAATGAGCAGGGTGGGGTGATCGACGATCTAATCGTCTATTATTTGGCGGATACGGCTTATCGCATCGTGGTCAATGCCGGTACTCGCGCTAAAGATTTGGCTTGGATGCAACAGCAACTCCAAGGCTTCGATGCCCAACTCACTGAGCGTTCAGACTTAGCTATGCTCGCTGTTCAAGGCCCGAATGCACGCGCTAAAGTATTCTCGTTAATGCCTGCTGATGAACTAGCCATCGCTGAGTTCTTACAGCCGTTTTATGGTGCACAGATCGGTACTTGGTTTATCGCCCGCACGGGTTATACCGGTGAGGACGGTTTTGAGCTGATGTTCCCCGCTGAGCAAGCTAACAAGGTTTGGGATGCTTTGCTGGGTGCAGGTATTCCACCGACCGGATTAGGCGCACGCGATACTTTACGTCTTGAAGCAGGAATGAATCTGTACGGTACGGATATGGATGAAACTACCTCACCTCTAACTTCTGGTTTGGGGTGGACGATTGCTTGGCAACCCACTGAGCGTGATTTCATTGGTCGAAAAGCGTTAGAAACAGAAAAAGCTGCAGGCGTACAGCAAAAATTTGTCGGTTTAGTTTTAGAAGGCAAAGGGGTGCTGCGTAATCATATGAAAGTCACTTGTGAGGCGGGTGACGGTGAAATTACCAGTGGTACTTTCTCGCCAAGTTTAGGCGTTGCGATTGCTTTGGCACGTGTACCTGCAGCTTGTGGTGAGCAGTGCTCTATTGATATTCGCGGTAAGCTTTATCCTGCCAAGGTTGTGAAACCTGTGTTTGTTCGGCATGGTCAATCGGTTTTAAGTTAATTGTTTAGTTAATTAGGAGATTTCAAATGAGTAAGGTTCCAGCCAATTTAAAATATGCCGATTCCCATGAGTGGGTGCGTGGCAATAGCGATGGTACGGTGACGATAGGGATTACTGACCATGCCCAAGCTTTATTAGGTGATTTAGTCTTCGTCGAACTGCCAGAGCTTGGTGCTGATTTAGCGAGCGGTACTGAATGCGGGGTGGTCGAATCGGTGAAAGCAGCTTCAGATATTTATGCACCGATTAGCGGCGAAGTTGTGGAAGTGAATGAAGCGTTAGATGGCAGCCCTGAGCTAGTGAATACTGATCCCTATGAAGCAGGCTGGATTTTCAAAGTAAAGCCAGCGGATGCTAGTGAAATTGCTGCACTGCTGTCGGCGGAAGCTTATGGCGAATTAGTCGCTTCCGAAGCCTAATCACTGACTGAGTAACACAACATGATGAACCCGTTAAACGTTGCTCTGAATATTTTAGAGCAGCGTGAATATTTTATTGCCCGCCATATTGGCCCCAATGAAGCCGATACCCAAGCCATGTTAGCCACCGTGGGCGCAACATCCCTAGATGCGCTCATTCAAAGTACAGTGCCCGCGAATATCCTCACCCATGCGCCGTTAGCGATAGGTGATAGCCAAACCGAAGCAGAAGCTTTGGCGTATTTAAAAAGTTTAGCCTCTCAAAATAAGGTCAACAAGTCTTATATCGGTTTAGGCTATTACGACACGATAGTACCGCCCGTGATTTTGCGTAATGTGATGGAAAATCCGGGTTGGTATACAGCTTATACGCCATATCAACCGGAGATTTCGCAAGGTCGTTTAGAGGGTTTGCTCAATTACCAGCAAATGGTCACTGATCTGACCGGTATGGATATTGCCAATGCGTCTTTGCTGGATGAGGCTACTGCAGCAGCCGAAGCCATGACTTTATGCAAACGCTCCAATAAGTTGAAATCGGATAAGTTTTTTGTCAGTGACGATGTATTTCCACAGACGATTGATGTGCTGAAAACACGGGCGCACTATTTCGGTTTTGAGCTGGTTATCGGCAAAATTTCCGAGCTTGCGAAACACGAAGTGTTTGGCGTGTTATTGCAATATCCATCGGTGACTGGTGAAGTCATTGACCTTGAAGCTACTATTAAACAAGCTCATGCACAGAAGGCTTTGGTCTGTGTTGCCGCTGATTTAATGGCTTTAGTGATGCTCAAATCGCCCGGTGAAATGAGCGCGGATGTGGTGCTTGGTAATACCCAGCGCTTTGGCGTGCCGATGGGTTTTGGTGGACCCCATGCAGCTTATTTTGCAACCAAGGATGCTTATAAGCGCACGATGCCCGGACGGGTGATTGGCGTGTCGATTGATAGCCACGGCAAGCAAGCGCTGCGTATGGCGATGCAAACTCGTGAGCAACATATTCGCCGCGAAAAAGCGACCTCGAATATTTGTACGGCGCAAGCGCTTTTGGCGAATATGGCGGGTTTTTATGCGGTCTATCATGGCCCGGAAGGTTTGAAAACAATCGCGGGACGCATCCAACGTTTAACTTCGATCTTAGCCAAAGGCTTGCAGCAAAAAGGCGCAAAACTGCTGCATGATACGTGGTTCGATACGATTGTCGTGGAGAGTGAAGGGGCTTATGAGCGTGCTTTAGCCGCAGGCATTAATCTGCGTAAAGTATCGGACTCGCAAGTCGGGATTAGCGTAGATGAAGGCAAAACACGTGCAGATATTGCTGAACTCTTTGATGTATTACTCGGTGCAGGTCATGGTTTAAGCATTGATGCTTTAGATCAAACGGTACTGGCAGAAAAGTTCAGTGGTATTCCGTCTGGCTATCAACGTACTTCCGATTTCCTCACGCATCCCGTATTCAATGCGCATCACTCTGAATCAGAAATGCTGCGTTATCTGAAGCGCTTAGAAAATAAAGACTTTTCGCTGGTACATGGCATGATTCCGCTGGGGTCTTGCACGATGAAGTTGAATGCTACAGCGGAAATGATTCCAGTGACTTGGCCTGAGTTTGGCAATATCCACCCGTTTGCACCGAATGAGCAAACCGTGGGCTATCGCGCCATGATTAAGGAGTTGGAAGATTGGTTGGTGGAAATCACTGGTTATGATGCGATTTCTATGCAGCCGAATTCGGGCGCGCAAGGTGAATATGCGGGCTTAGTCGCGATTCGTCGTTATCAAGCCAGTCTTGGGCAAGGGCAGCGTGATGTGTGCTTAATTCCTAGCTCCGCGCATGGTACGAATCCTGCGTCTGCTGCGATGGTTAATCTTAAAGTTGTCGTCGTTGAATGTGACGCGAATGGTAATGTGGATGTTGCGGATTTACGCGCTAAAGCTGAACAACATGCTACGAATTTGTCCTGCTTAATGGTCACTTATCCATCTACACATGGAGTTTTTGAACAAGAGATCGTCGAGATTTGCGAGATTGTACACCAGTACGGTGGGCAGGTTTACATGGACGGTGCGAATATGAATGCGCAGGTCGGGTTATCGAAGCCGGGTAAATTTGGCTCGGATGTCTCACATCTCAATCTGCACAAGACTTTTGCGATTCCGCACGGTGGAGGTGGTCCTGGCATGGGGCCGATTGGCGTAAAAGCGCATCTCGCTCCATTCTTATCTAGTAACGTGGTTAATCCGCCGTTTGATGCGCTGGTGGGTAATAGTGCAATTTCCGCTGCACCCTATGGCAGTGGTTCGATTCTGCCCATTTCATGGACTTACATTAAGCTCATGGGCGCGAATGGTCTGAAACGTGCTACTGAAATGGCGATTCTGAATGCTAATTACATGATGCAGCGCTTGTCTGAGCATTATCCCGTGTTATTTCGGGGTACGAATGGGCGGGTGGCGCATGAATGTATTATCGATATTCGCCCCATTAAAGCTGCGTCCGGCATTGATGAATCAGATATTGCCAAACGCTTGATGGATTACGGTTTCCATGCACCCACCATGTCCTTTCCGGTCGCTGGTACACTGATGATTGAACCGACCGAATCCGAACCGAAAGAGGAATTAGATCGTTTCTGTGATGCCATGATTGCGATTCGTGAAGAAATTCGCAAAGTGCAAGAGGGTGTGTGGCCTGCCGATAATAATCCGCTAGTGAATGCACCGCATACGCTGGATGATTTAACGCAAGCTTGGGAGCGCCCCTATTCACAAACGGATGCGGTATTCCCGAAAGGCGTGATTCCGACCGCAAAATATTGGCCAACGGTGAATCGGATTGATAATGTCTATGGGGATCGGAATTTGGTTTGCTCTTGTCCGCCGATGGAGAGTTATCGGTAAATTAACAGTTTGCTGGTGTCAGCAGTTAGTTAAGTGAAAGGATAAAAAACTTTATCTTTTCACTGCTTTAAATTAAGTTCAACAGCATCAACTCATTTGGGTGCGGTTTTAAATAGTACTGCCGCCCAATATATGGATGAGGATGCTTACGAAAATGATGTTTTAGCAAAGTAATCGGCACAATTAAAGGTAGATAGCCTTGCTGATACTGGCTAATCGTTTCGACTAATTCAGCTCGATCTTCACGCGCTAAATCGCTTGGCAGATAGCCCACTAAATGCGCCAGCACATTACCTTGTTGACCACGTGATGCACGCTTAGCTAAGACTTGCATGAGCTTTTGAATATATTCAGCTTGTAAGCTCGCTAAATCGGTGGTACCTGCTTGGGCAACAAGCTGACCGAGTTCACGCAAACTGTTTTGGGTCATGCACCAGAGGAGTTGAAGAGCCACTAAAGCGGTAGTAACTTAAGCGAT
>NZ_CALMZC010000002.1 GCF_937873765.1 uncultured Thiothrix sp.
TTAAGTTACTACCGCTTTAGTGGCTCTTCAACTCCTCTGGTGCATGACCACCATCGAAACCAAACCTGTTTTCAATAGTTCATTTTGTAATTGCCACATCAAGTTATTATCAACCCCTAAAACGTGCGGCAAACCAAAAGTTCCACCATCATGAAAAACTGCTAATCCTTTAAGTAATTTTTGCGATAGAGGAGGTAGTCGCCTCCAAGATAACTCTACACTCGCAAACAATGAATTCTCACGGTTTATTGGATGATTCTTTTCCAGCGCAATGATTATCTGACGTAAATTTTCAGTAGTGGCTATTACTCCAGTTTGTGCTAGTTTCCGCGCCAGCAGCACCAACGCCCGCGCATGGCAACCGACAGCACCCACCAGATCATCCACTTCCTGCGGCGTATTGCCCTGATCATCAGGGTGCAGGCTCAAGCCTTCGTTGTTCATTACCTGCATCACCAACGCCTTGGCATCTGTCACGCTCAATGCGCCGAGTTCAATATCGCAGATGTTATTGTTGAATGGGGTGGGAAGCGGTTCGCGGGTTGTGAATAGTAAACGAGTTTGGGGGTGGGATTTCAGCAGCTTATCAGCTAGAGCTAATACAGGTTCAGTATTCCCGACATCTGCCAGCAACGACTCCATATTGTCGATGACTAGCAGGGTTCGCTGGGTTTGCAACACTTGCATGATCGGCTGCAAAGCTGCATCCAGATCATCACCGTATTCCGCTACGCTGTATTTTTCATCCATCAACTGCTTGCCAAGAATGTCCACAATAGCACGCTCATGAGTGTAGGTTTCCACACTCACAAAGGCACAACGCTCAAAACGGCGGCATTGCACCAGCCAGCGAGCCAGTTCTACCGCCACGGCTGTTTTACCGATACCTCCCATACCCCGGATGACGGCGTAAAGTTGCCTGTCCAGTAAGCGTTCGAGTTTTAGCAGGTCACGGCTACGCCCGATGAAAGTGTGTTTGGGCGTTTCTGGTAAATCACCCAACAACCATTCCGGTTCTGTTTCATCGGGCAATTGTAGCGCATGGCTGAATAAGCGTGGGTCGTCCTCCCGCTGATACAGCACTGGCACAAACCAGTCCTGCATTTGCAACGTTCCTGCTCCGGCAATATTGATACGGTCAGTGGATTGCATCAGGGCTTGTTTACCCGCTAATACGGCTGATCCAATCCGTTGCCCCTCTGCCAGTTGTTGGTAAAACGCGTTGACAAACCGCCGCGCCGTTTCCACCAATACGCTATGGCTCATGGCAATGACAGAAGCCACACCCGCTTGTAACAAGGCTGCCGCTACCGATGCGTTAGGGTCGGTGTGTTCTTGTTTCTCTGCCTCACTTTGTCCGGTTTGGCAGGCTTCCAGAAATACCAATGGCAGGGGAAATTCGGTTAGGAGTGATGCCAAATCATCGGCGTAAATCCGTTTCACAAACTCTGGTAGCAATTTCTTATTGTCCAATGGATGTTCAAAACACAATGCACCTTTGCCCGTTTTGGTATCAAACACACCATGTCCGTCAAAATGCAGCACATGAAAGGGATTGCCAGCCGCTTACGCCTGACGAAGTTCTGTTTTCAGTTGCTCAAATGTCGGTGGATTTACACGAACCAGTTCCACCCGTTTTCCCAAACTTTCCACTGCCTCCACTAATGGCTTGATGCTGGCGCGGTGGTCAATGTAGCCCGCTTGAGAAGGGCGCGGACTCACCGCTAAGACACGAAGAACAGTCTGGTTTTGAGCGTATGAAATAACAGAGGGTGTATCTAAACTTGGCAAATTACGCCGAATCCGCACAGGGGGATTACGGGTAAGCAAATATTGATCGTGACAGCGTAACAATTCCCACGGAAACCCCAGCAAACGGCTGGCGGCTGTTTTGGATTCGGGTGTATCGCTGACTTGCACATGCAGGCTGAAAACAGGTTCATGGTTTGATGATGCGTCAAGCCATTGTTGGAAAACAGCTTGTGCTGAAGGTGAAGCCGTTATCGCTATCAGCAGTTTGTCACCCCATTGCGGAAAATACCGTTCAATTCGTTCTGCCCGTTCTTTGAATAAGCCGACAGGCCAGATGTAGTAGCTTTCCAGATACCACTTGATGTCATCCGCTTCCAGCAAGCCGATGGGCGCAACAAACGGAAATGGCTCACTTTGGGCGACTGCCATACCATTTAAGGTAAACACCATTTGGGTATCAGCCGCTACCCGGTCGGTGTTATCGTCCCGCACCATCAAGCGCGGATTGGAGAAGGTTAAACGTAGCTCCGCGCTTGATGTGGTTTTCATGGGGATTATTCCTGTACTTGCATGGCTTTGATGATGTCATCCAGATTTTCGGCTTTGACCGGGTAGGGGATGCCGTTGACTTCCAGCCAGATGTATTCGTGGTCACGGGTCAAGATAGGTGTTGCCCAAGCAGCTAATTCTTCCAGTTTCTTCCTGGTTTCGAGCAAGCCATGAGCACTATCTATTGCCAGTTTGATACCAGATAGCATCAATAGAATTTGGCTGACATCAGAACCAAACTCGATGCCTCTACTGTTCGCATCGGTGGCATTCAAGGTTGATGTATCAGCAGGTGTAGCCTCTACCTGCACTTGCCACGCAGTTTCTAAGTATTGCTGGAGTTCATAAGCGGTATCGGCTGCGGTGTCTGGCGAGCCTTGGACAATGAAACGGATGTTGGACATGCTGTACCTCGAAGATAAATGAGTCAGTAATGATTCAATTTTTAGCCAGTATAACAAAGCCCCTAGAGCTAAATAGACAAAACCACTAAAAGAACATTTATCTTGTTCAAGTTTATTAACGCCTAGCCAGCTCCCGATATAAAGCTTCGGCACTTACTCCCAACTGCTCCGCTAAAGTTTTCCACTCACCTTTAGCAGGTAAGGTTTGTCCCTGCCAATTTAGCCAAGCATCCAAACGCGCAGCAACTGTTTTTAAAGATAATAACTCACTGCGAAACCGCGCTTGCTGTACTTCGCGGGCTAGATAACTGCTCCAGTGTTGGGCGAGTTCCGAATCAGTTTGTAAGTGTTGCAGTACTGCAGTTTTGGGTAGCACATAAACTGTTGTGAGCTGCTGTGCCAGCGCATGACAAGGTAGTGATTAGAATATAAAGATGCTTCAGCCAACACGCTGCCTGCTTGAGTACGTTGCAGGGTAATGCTGCTACCATCGGCTTGATAACGAATTAGGCGTATTTCCCCACCTACCACCAAGAATAAAGCCTCGACTTTATCTCCTTGTTGGAATAGCACCTGACCTTCAGCCAGTTTACGCTCTTTAGCATCGGCAAAGTTTTGTAAAGCTATAAAGAATGGACTCAACATGATCGCTATCATGTCAGTAACCTCATCAAGCTGGCAAGCTGCAGATTTTACAACTTCCCAAAATAACGGCTATGAAACTGAATTTAAAGCTTTTACTCTTATTGTCATTCCTTGCTCCAGTTAGTTTTGCCGAGGATGACAAACGCCAGAAAGTTGATTTTCCCGAGATGATGCAGCAACACATGATGACGAATATGCGTGATCATTTGCTAGCGATTAGTGAGATTCAAGCATTTATGGCGGTGGCTGACTATGACAAGGCGGCAGATGTAGCTGAAAAGCGTTTGGGTTTGTCGTCATTGGATAATCATGGCGCGTCGCACATGGCGCAGATGATGCCCAAAGAAATGCAGGAAATTGGTACAGCCATGCATAAAGCCGCTAGCCAATTTGCAGTGAATGTGGTGGATGTAGGCGCTACGGGTGATGTGAAACGTGCGTTGGGTGATTTGAGCAAAGTGACTCAGCAATGTGTGGCTTGTCATAGCGCGTATCGAGTGCATTAGAGATTACGTTAAAGTCTGGTCTGGAGGGCTGATGAAAACATGGTTTTTGCGAAAATAACGAGTGTTGCGTTGGGTTTGACACTGATTTCCAACAGTTATGCTTTTGAGCCTAGCACACAAAAAGTCAGCGACAATGTGTATGCCATTGTGGGCGAATTGGATCAGCGCAGCGCAGACAACCAAGGCTTAAATAATACCTCTGGCTTTATTATCACCGATGAGGGTGTGGTATTAGTTGGCTCTGGCGCGACGGAAAGCAGTGCCAAAATGTTGGAAAGCGCTGTCAAAACAGTCACCGACAAGCCGATTAAGCGAGTCATTAATATCGGTGTACAAGATCATCATTGGATGGGCAATAGCCATTTTCTCGCCCAACGCATTCCGGTTAGTGTCTTAGCAACAACCATTGACAATCAGAAAAACCAAGAAATGGCTAATCGTATGCGTCTAGCCAATGCGCTAGGCGTCAAACCCGACAGTTTTAAAGTCGAATATGCCAATGAAATCTTCACTGGTAATGAAAAAGCCTTGAAGATCGGTGGCGTAGAAATGTCCTTGCGCTATTTGGGTGATGCGCATTTTCCGGGTGATGCAGTGCTGTGGTTGCCTAAGGAAAAAATAGTCTTTGCTGGCGATATCGTATTCAATGACCGGATGTTAGGCGTGCTGCCAGAAATTTCTAAGGTAAAAGCTTGGCAAGCAACTTTTAATCAAGTCGCAGACCTAAAACCGGAGCAAGTGATTCCGGGGCATGGCAATCCTAGTCCTTGGTCATATGCACAAAACAATACGGGCGATTATTTAGATTGGTTAGTGGATGAAGTCGGTCAGTCTATTGAAGAAATGGAAGATTTAGGTGACGCTGTAAAGCGTTTATCTGCTGATCAACACTTTCATTTCCTAAAACTTTCTGACGACTTACATGCTAAGAATGTGTACCAAACTTATCTACAATTAGAGACAAATTAGAGAGCAAAGCATACCATCATCTAATAACTCACGGCGAAGACGGGCTTGCTGCATTTCAGAGCTGCTTATCCAATGCATTATGCAACAGCATTTATATTAAATAGTACTAAACACTTTTGCCACCAAAAAAGTTACAAAGCGGCTCAAGACAAAAGCAATGCAAATCGGCAGGACGAAATAATGCAGGACTAAAGCATCGGTTTGATCAACTAAGGCTAAAGGAACAAAAGAGCGTAGGGAAATTACATAAATGGCGATCACTATGAAACCCACCGCATCCAATAACAAGGCCAAAAGCACAGCCCAAATTGAAAAACTAAAAAAACCATTGAGGATTAGGGTCAGCAGCACAAAGTTTAAGCCTATGCTGATAATGGCAACTTTCCTTCTGCCGGTATACCAATAATACCAATGGCTACGAAACCAATACATGCACGACTAGCCTGAAGTTAACTGAAGTTGATATTAGCAATAGCTACTTAAGAATACTTGTAACCAGTTAGATTTCAAGAATTTGGACTTAAGGTAAATGCTGTTGAATAAATTGGCTGACCTCATTATAAACTTGCAAATGCTCAGCATCATTAAGGATTTCACGTGGTTTTTGCTGGAAAATACTGATGTTGGTGCATAGCAACAGCAATCATCTCCTAGACCCATGCTTTAAGCATAGTGCAAACTCATGTTGCAACCAGCAACTGCTTAGATAATTGCGCTTCTAATTCTAAATTAAAAGCATGTGCACATTTCATATGCTCACGCATCAAACGCTCTACTGCCATCGCATCTTGCATATGAAATGCGGCAACTAGTTCTTGATGATAATGTAGATTCGATTTAGAAAATTCGCGTTGCTCCGGTAATTGTACTTTTTTGAAAATCACTAAATCTTTGAGCAAATCGTTTAAGAAGCGCCCAATAAACCCTAACAGGGGATTGCCACAGCGCTCGGCTAACAGGCTATGAAAATCTAATTCCGCAATTCGTTGCTCTAAGCGTTGTTCCATGCTGTCAGCAACGGGGGCACATAAGCTGGTTAGGCGTTCTAGCTCAATTAAATCTGTTTCTGCTAAACGCCCGACCACTAACCGAGCTATTTCAGGTTCGACCAAGTTGCGTAGCTCGTAAATATCGGGCCCTGTCGGGTGCTGAAAATGCAGATAATTACGCAGCATTTGCGAAGCCAAAGGATAAGGGACTTGCACTAGCACCGCGCCACCATTTGGGCCGGTTTTAATGCTAATTAAGCCCTGCACTTCTAAAGACTTAAGCGCTTCACGCACCGTGCCTTTAGAACAATCAAATAGCTCCATTAAAGCTTTTTCATTCGGCAGGCGCTCACCGGGCTGAATATTACTCACCACCACCCAACGCTTGACAGCCTCCACAATCTGATCAGCTCGTTTGACCCGCTTCGCTGAACCACCACTGGCTAGCAACTTATCTGTCAGTTCAATTTCAACACTTTTATTCATTTGGCTTCATTCTTTTCTGATCACTGTCATGCTAACCCAAACTTAGTTTAAAGTTGAAAGAAAACTTGATTTTTCCTATTTATTATAATAAATAGCATAATTACCTTTAGACTTCAGCAGTATTTGGAGGAATCAGCATGCAAACCTTTCAATGGGATGACCCTTTACTCTTTAATCAGCAACTTAGTGATGATGAACGGCAAATTCGGGAGGCTGCCCATGCCTATTGCCAAGAAAAACTCCAACCGCGCGTACTCAGTGCCTCGCGGGAAGAGCGCTTTGATCGTGAAATCATGTATGAATTAGGCGAATTAGGTATGTTAGGCGCGACCGTGGCTGAAGAATATGGTGGCGCTGGTTTAAGCCATGTGGCGTATGGCTTAATCGCTCGTGAAGTAGAACGGGTTGATTCTGGCTATCGTTCAGCTATGAGTGTGCAATCTTCACTGGTGATGTACCCGATTGAAAGCTACGGCAACGAAGAGCAAAAACGTAAATATCTGCCACGCTTAGCCATGGGCGAAATCGTCGGCTGCTTTGGCTTGACCGAACCGAATCACGGCTCAGACCCCGGTTCGATGATTACGCGCGCCAAAAAAGTCGAAGGCGGCTATAGCTTAAACGGGCAGAAAATGTGGATCACCAATAGTCCTATCGCGGACATTGCGGTCGTTTGGGCAAAATCTGAGGCACATGGTAATAAGATTCGTGGCTTCATTGTTGAGCGTGGAACTAAAGGTTTTAGTACCCCGAAAATTCACGGCAAACTGTCTTTACGCTCTTCCATTACTGGTGAAATTGTCTTAGATGAAGCCTTTGTGCCTGAAGAAAACCTCCTACCGAATGCCTCTGGTTTAGCCGGCCCTTTTGGTTGCTTGAATAAAGCCCGCTTTGGGATCGCTTGGGGTGTTTTAGGTGCGGCTGAATTCTGTTGGCAGGCTGCACGGCAATATACCCTAGACCGTATCCAATTTGGCCGCCCCTTAGCCGCGACTCAGTTAGTGCAAACGAAACTTGCGAATATGCAAACTGAAATTACTTTAGGTCTGCAGGCAGCTTTACAGGTCGGGCGATTAATGGATCAAGGGAGTTGGGCACCTGAAATGGTGTCTCTAATCAAACGCAATAATTGTGGAAAATCTTTGGATATTGCGCGAGTGGCACGTGATATGCACGGCGGCAATGGGATTTCGGATGAATATGGTGTGATGCGTCATATGGTCAATCTGGAAACCGTGAATACTTATGAAGGGACTTATGATGTGCACGGCTTAATTTTGGGTCGCGCCCAGACTGGTATTCAGGCTTTTTCTTAAACGTTTTCTTGACTCCTCAAATAGTCGGGGCGAACATCCCTTGTTTCGCTCGTTTTAACAGGTGTGTTCATGTCCCCAAAACCACTACAAGGTATTCGTGTTCTCGATCTTTCGCGCATTTTAGCAGGGCCATGGTGCAGTCAACAGCTTGCAGATCTCGGTGCTGAAGTCATCAAAATCGAAAAACCGAATGAAGGGGATGATACACGCCGTTGGGGGCCGCCTTGGTTAGAGAACTCGAAGGAAGCGGCTTATTATCTTTGTGCTAATCGCGGCAAGCAGTCCGTGACTATTGATATGGCTAAACCCGCAGGACAAGCCTTATTGCATGCATTAGTCAAACACTGCGATGTGGTTTTGGAAAACTTCAAAGTGGGTGGCTTGAAAAAATATAAGCTAGATTATGACAGCTTAAAAAACCTCAAACCCGATCTAATTTATTGCTCCATTACCGGCTTCGGTCAAACCGGTCCTTATGCCCAACGTGCAGGTTATGATTTTATGATTCAAGGCATGGGTGGCTTAATGAGTTTAACCGGTCAGCCCGATACTGAACTAGGTGGTGGCCCTGTAAAAGTCGGTGTCGCTTTTGCCGATATTTTCACCGGAATGTATGCGGTAAATGCTATTCTTGCTGCCCTATTCCAACGCCAGCAAACAGGGATTGGAACCCATATCGATTTAGCATTGCTGGATGTGCAAGTGGGTGTGCTCGCTAATCAAGCTTTGAATTATCTGACCTCGGGTCAAGTGCCTGAGCGTTTAGGCAATGCACATCCGAATATTGTTCCTTATCAAGCCTTTGCGACTCAAGATGGACACTTGATTCTCGCTGTAGGTAATGACGCGCAATTCCAGCGCTTTTGTGAAGTCGCCGGTTGTACTGAATTAGCTCAAGACGAACGCTTTTTAACGAATGCTAAACGGGTTGAACATCGTCAAACTTTAGTACCCTTACTAATCCCTGTGCTTAAACAACGTAGCACCGACGACTGGTTATTAGCTTTAGAAAAAGTGGGCGTACCCTGCGGCCCTATTAATACCTTGGATCGCGTCTTTGCCGATCCACAAGTTAAACATCGCCAACTAGAAATTGAATTACCACATCCTGAAGCAGGTCAGGTGAAATTAGTCAGTAATCCGATTCGTTTTGATAATCAGGCTTTAAATGCAGATAAACCTCCACCTTTATTAGGTGAACATACCGCTAGTGTTCTGCAAAATTTACTTGGGCTTGATGCAACCCAGCAAACTGCTTTAAAGGCAGCTGGGGTGATTTAAAGACTTGACTGCTGGTGTGGCTCAGTAAAACCCACCAGCTAGCCTATCAACAGCAGCTTACAAAGCTTTAAAACTAAATAACATTTTTAACGTTCTAAACGCGCCCAAGTTAAATGTGCTGAGCGCTCTTGTAAACGCACCAAGCGAATCCAAAGCAAAGTCATATGCTCCAAATGCAGGGCTTGCTCTAAACCACCCACATCCACCGGATCCCAACCCAGTTCTGCAATTAAGTGTGCGACTTGCTGTTTAGCGCTTTGGCTATTTCCACAAAATAACATCGCTGGCTTCAGACTCGCGTTGGGAAACTGATTATCTTCAAAATTCTCAAAGCCATAAATAGAAAAAGCTTTTACCACCGCTGTAGTTGGTAATTGGTTTTGGATGACTTGTGTACCTGATTGTTGGTTATTTAGGCCATGGCTGAGCTGTGCACCGACCGGATTGGTGCAGTCAATCAAAACTTTACCCGCTAACTCTGTGCTCACACTAGCTAATACAGTTTCATTCGCTGCATAGGGTGTGGCTAGAAAGATAATTTCTGCCTGACCCACGGCGCTGTTTGGCTCAGCTACCCGCAAATGAGGATTTCGCTCAAGCGCTTTAAGCACACTAGCGGATTCAGCATCCTTAGCTGCCAAAGACACTTGATGGCCTAAACGCTGCAAATGATCAGCTAAAGGTGCACCTACCTGCCCATAACCTAAAAAAGCAATTTTCATGACTAAACACCTCCCAAAGCAGCGATGACCAAACGTGCAGTCGCTTCACCTGAAAAGTTTTGCTGCCCGGTCACTAAGTTACCATCACGGATGGCAAAGCTGCGCCACAACCCGGCTTGCACATAATTAGCGCCCAAAGCTTTGAGCTTATCCTCAATGCGCCATAGCATAATATGTTGATCACGTGACAATAGACCATAACTCCAAACCGCTTGATCGGCAAAATCCTCTTCAACATTCGCAAACCCAGTGACGGTTTTTCCTTTCACTAAATATTCACCATTACTTAAACGGGCAAAAGCTAGTAAAGCTGTACCATGACATAAAGCGGCTACTACTTTACCCGCTTCATAAAATTCAACAAACTTAGTTTGCAAACCCTGCTCTTGTTCAAAGCTAAACATGGGTGCTTGCCCACCGGCTACCAATAAAGCATCAAACTCATCTAAAGATAGTTCGCTGATGGCTCGGGTATGATCAACTAAAGCTTTTAACTCTGGCGTATGTATAAAGCCTTGGCTGATCAAATCGGTTTTACTGTAGCCACTTTGATCATTCGGATCACTCATAGCATCCGCTACACAAGCTCCACCTTGGGGACTGAATATCGTGACCTGATACCCCTGCTCCGTGAAAACATAATACGGATGGGTCAGTTCACTCCACCAAAAGCCTACTGGCCAACCAGTAGTTGTGGAAACACTCGAATTAGCAAGCACAATGGCTACACGTTTAGGTTGTTGAACTAAATTTGGATCTTTTAAACTCATCTCAAGCTCCTAGGTTGATTAATAGGAGCACAGTATGATTATCTCGTAAAAAAGGATAAATTAACGAATTTGAGAAATACTGTTAACTAATAAAGCAACAATGGATTTTGATAGCCTACAAATTTTTGTCAAAGTGGTGCAGCTAGGTAGTTTCACTCGTGCGGCTGATAGCCTCAACAAACAAAAAGCCTATGTCTCACGCAGCGTGACACAATTAGAGCGAGCTTTAGGTGTGCGCTTACTTGAACGTACTACCCGCTCTATTTCCCTCACCGAATCGGGTCGGGAGCTATATGAGCGCGCGCTCGACATTTTGCAAGCTATAGAAAATGTCCAACAAACCCTGCAAAGTTCACAATTCGAACCGCAAGGCACTCTCAAACTAAGCTGTGGGATTGAATTTGGCATGATGGTAGTGAGCCACTGGCTCAGTGGTTATCTGCAAGAATATCCTCAAATGCGCATAGAAGCAGACTTCACTGGACGGTTAGTGGACATTGTAGGCGAAGGCTTTGATTTAGTGATTCGCTTAGGGCCTTTAAATGATTCTAGTTTGATTGCTCGTAAACTCGGAGAACTACATTATGGTTTGTTTGCCTCACCACACTATTTAGCACAATACCCTGTTTTACAGCATCCTCAGGAGTTAAATCAACACTCCCTGATAGTATTTTCGGGCGAACAACGCTATCCCAGTCATTGGGATTTGAGCAATGGGCAAGAGCAATTTAAGCTAGTGCATCAGCAAACTTCTTTGAAAATCAATAATAGTTTTGCAGTTGGAGAAGCTGCCGTAGCTGGCTTAGGGATTGCACAATTGCCGTTATTAATCGCCAAACCTTATGTACAAACTCAGCGGTTAATCAGAGTCTTGCCAGCTTGGGCAGCGGCTGCAGTTGAAATTCATGCTATATATCCGAGCAATCGCTACCTTAATCCTAAAGTCAGAGCTTTTATTGATTATGCCTTGAAGCATTTACCTAAAGAAGATTAGCATATTCATAATTTAGACGCCTTTACAATGAAGCGTCCTTGTTCTTGCTTAGCTTCCTCTAAAGCAGCATCTAATTGAGTATTAAAAGTTTCTAAAACAGAGCTAGCTTTAGCATCGCGCCTGCCTAATGGTGGACTAGCCGTGACTAAACCTACACTGAGTTGAAGATCCTCTTCTGTATCTAAATCCGCTTGAGCTAAGCGTCCTTGCAAACGTTCAGCAGTTAACAAAGCCTGCTCTGCAGAAGCATTTGGCAATAAAACTTTGAATACACAAGTATCTACATGAGCTAAACAATCTGAGGAACGATATAAGGCTGTTTTAATCACGCTAATAAAATGTGGTAGCTGTTTGGAGCCGGCAGGTTCTAACTCTAATTTAAGCGCTGACAAATATTGATGCTCACGTGCTGCATATTGCCACTCTAGCTTAAGCAGCACATCGAATTCGGCTGCATTGAGAAGATTATTCTTCTGGGGCTGGCGCATTTCGACTAATAGATAGTGCTCGTGATCCTGATGAGCTTTAAGCAACATTGCTAGGGCATTGATAGTAATCGTGACTGTCAAAGCAGCAAACAACATGACCACTGCACTAGTCCAACGCCCCTGCAACAGCATGAAAAAGATACCCGGCAAAGTAATAATAGCGGTTTGAACATAAAACACTGCTTGTAAAATAGCTGCACGTGGAATGTTCAAACAGACCAACACTCCCAATAACGCTAACAACTCATAATCAACCGTATGCTGATGATAAATAATCACCAAACTTAAACAACCCCAGAGTGCACTATTTAGACTAGTGAGATAGAAGTTATAGTCTATGAGTTTACGCGCTTCTTGCTCAGCTCCATACTTGGCGAGCGGAAAACTAGAATCAATGAACAGGTTAAAACTTGTCGTTAGAAAAATTAAACAAAGTAAGCTTATCAGCAAGGCTTGATCTAAGCCACGCTCCCATGTGAAGCTATACAATTTAGCAATGATTAAAATTGCCAGTACAGAACAAACCCAATAAACCCAGCGATAGCGTCGTAGCATGCGCGCATAGCTATACCATGTGACATGCTGAGCACTTAGTTCGTCAGCTGATATTTTTATTAAGCTGCTTGTTGTCATACGTCCCCAGAGGCACTTCATTTTAATGGTTTATTAACTGCCACCTTAGCATAAAATCGTATAAAAAATACACAATCCACTCAAGTTAACCTGCTTTTCCTATCCACTGAACCATATCAGCAATCACTTTTGAGCCTTGTAAATCACGCATCAGCATATGCCAGCCATTCGGATAACGGATTTGTTGAGCTTTTCCAATTTTCGGTAACCGCGCCCAGAGCATATCAGTCGGTTTCTTCGGAATTAGCTGATCTTTTTCCCCGTATAAAAGTAGAACGGGAAGTTTAGCCTTATCCGCCGAGGCATAGGCTTTATCCATTAGTTCGACCAAACCTGCTACCGTGTCAATGCGTGATTTGCGAATCATCCACGGGCTTTTCCAAATACGTCTGAGCATGGCGGTATTATCACTCGGGCGAATATTTAAGCCTTCGCCCGTTGGTGACCAAGCGGGCGTAAAGCGTTTAGCAAACTCCAAAGACCAGCGCTGATAAAAAGGTTGGGTCTCGCTAATCCACACAGCCGGTGCGAGCAGAATAATGCCATCTGCGGCTAAGTCACCACTACCTGCAGCTAGCAAAGCGACAGCCCCACCCATGGAGGTCCCCGCTATATAAAGAGGCTGCTGGGGGTGTAATTTACGTAAGAGCTTAGTAAACTCTCGTGCATCTTCCGCCATACGCTCTGCGCTTGACCATAAGCCACGATAAGGTGAACGCCCAAAGCCGCGTTGATCATACGCCCAGACCGCTACCCCCTGTTTAGCAAAATAGGCTCCCACTTCAGCAAAAGCACCGGGATACTCGTTAAAGCCATGCAAAAGCAGTAAATTGGCCTTCACCTTACCTTGAGGCAGCCAGCTTTGTGCAACTAGCTCCGTACCATCACTCGCCCGAAATACCGGCTGTTGAATGAGGCTAGGTTCTAGTTTGTCCGACCCCAAAGGCACACTTGCAGTGGTACAAGCACTCAAGAGCCATACACTCAGGAATAAACTTAAGACGAGTTTATAAGTCGGTAGATAGTTCATTATTTAGCCCAGATAACTGATTTGCTGTTGCGCTAACCCTAGCAGGACAAACACCTTTCCGCTACCATGCGAGTGCAACAGACCATAACCAGCCATCAACTGACCGCGTTCGAGGGACAATATCATGAATAGTAATGCCAAGGATCCGCATAGCGTCACCGTCAATTTACGCGGGGGCGATGGTTACATCTGTGATATCAAAGCAGGTAATCATCAACTTGTTGCTGATGAGCCCATCCCGTTAGGTGGTACTGATCAAGGCCCTACTCCTTATGTTTACTTGAAAGCTGCTTTAGGGGCTTGCACGGCGATGACGATTCGCATGTATGCTGAACGTAAGAAATGGCCGCTGCAAGACGCAATGGTTACCTTACGTCATAGCCGCGATGGCAATAAAGAAAGTGTGTTTGAGCGTGATATTAAGCTGATTGGCGATTTAGATGATGAGCAAAAACAACGCTTACTCGAAATTGCAGATCGCTGCCCTGTCCACAAGACCTTAAGCCATGGTGCTACCATCCTAAGTAAACTGATCGACTAACTCAATTGTCAATAAAATCATTCTCCTATGCTAAAAATTTATAATAGTTTACACAATCGCAAAGAAGACTTTATTCCTTTAGAAGCGAACAAAATCCGCATGTATGTCTGCGGAATGACGGTGTACGACTATTGTCATTTAGGGCATGCACGCGTCATGGTCGTGTTTGATATGGTCTATCGCTATTTACAAGCAGCAGGCTATGCAGTGACTTATGTGCGCAATATCACTGATATTGACGATAAGATCATTAAGCGGGCGAATGAAAATGCTGAACCTTTCACCACCCTCACGCAGCGCTTTATTGATGCCATGCATGAGGATGAAAAGGCTTTAGGTATTCTCTCACCAAGTTATGAACCGCGTGCAACTGAAAACATTCAAGTAATGCTCAGCATGATTAGCACCTTGATTGAGAAAGGTTATGCCTATGTGGGTAGCAATCGTGATGTTTACTACGATGTGTCCAAATTTGCAGGCTATGGCAAATTATCAGGCCGCAAGCTAGAGGATTTACGTGCGGGCGAGCGCATTGCGATTGATGAAGTGAAAGATGACCCATTAGATTTCGTCTTATGGAAAGCGGCGAAAGAAGGTGAACCTGCGTGGGAATCCCCTTGGGGTTTAGGTCGTCCGGGTTGGCATATTGAATGCTCAGCCATGTCGAGCACTTTACTAGGTACACAGTTTGATATTCATGGCGGTGGGCATGATTTGCAATTCCCGCATCATGAAAACGAAATTGCACAAAGTGAAGCCTGCAATGGTCACCAATATGTAAACTACTGGATGCACAATGGCTTTATTCGGATTAATGACGAAAAAATGTCAAAATCCTTGAATAATTTCTTCACGATTCGCGATGTACTTAAGACCTATAAAGCGGAAGAAATTCGCTATTTCATGTTGAATAGCCATTATCGCAGCCCCTTAAACTACAGTACTGAGCAACTTGATAATGCTCGTGCCTCCTTAACCCGTTTGTATACCGCATTACGCGATTTGCCCCAAGCAGCAGCGCCTGAGAATACAGAGCTAGAACAGCGTTTCCGCACGGTGATGAATGATGACTTCAACACACCGGAGGCCATCGCAATTTTATTTGAACTGGCACGCGAAATTAATCGCTTACGCATGGAGCAGAATCAAACGGCTGCGGCTGAAACGGGCGCTTTACTGAAAAAACTTGCGGGTATTTTAGGTCTATTGGAACGTGACGCTGCAAACTGGTTTAAAGGTGAAGCGATAGATGGTTTGGAGGATGCTGCGATTGAAGCTTTGATCCAAGCACGTTTAACCGCTCGCACCGCTAAAAACTGGACTGAATCAGATCGAATTCGCGATGAGTTGAAAGCCAAAGGAATCCTGCTTGAAGATAAAGCCGGTGCTACCACTTGGCGACGCGCCTAAATATCTCTTAAGCACACCAATCCGCTCATCTCTTTAGTGACTAAGGCTAGGCCAGCTAAAGAGATATTTGCAATCTCTATTCAAGATGCTAGCTTAATTCTAAATTGCTAGGAGGAGATCATTCATGTTGAAGAAGCTTGTTATCGGTTTAGGCTTAAGTTTATCGTTCATCAGTCCACTCAGTTTCGCTGAGGGTTTTGACCCGGGCATACCTGCACCTAAAGTCCCTACTGATTATTATGCGGGTGCAGAAAAAGTGGTAGTACATGTCTCTGTCGACGGTGACGAGAAAAAATACCTCGGTATTTTGGCCAATATCAATAACTATATTAAAGCCTTGGATAGTACTGGCAAAAAAGCTGAAGCTATTGTGGTGATGAATGGCGAAGGTTTAGGCCTGCTAAAGCTAGCCAAAGACCTCGAATTGGAAAATGAGGCTAAGCTCCCCACACAATTAGAGAATCTCAAAGCCAAGGGTGTGAAATTCCAAATCTGCTACAACACCTTAGTCGGGCGTGAAATCAAACTTACTGATCTTTACGACGCTAAAGTAGAAGATGTGATTCCTTCTGGTGTGGCTGAAGTTGGTCGCTTAGAAGCGCAAGGCTATCGCTTACTAAAGCCTTAAGCGACCAACTATCCTCTTGACTTGACCCGCGCAGCGGCCTCTTTTAGAGTCAAAACCGAAGATAACAGTTTTGACTCCCGTTGTGTAAAGACTTACTTCAACCAAATCCCAAATAACTATAAAGAAGTAGCCGCTATGCCTGAGAATAATCCTTTTGAAGCTTTTCCTGAAACTAAGTCCAGTCCTAATTTAAGCGCGCGCGAAAAACTTTTTGCCGACATGGGGTTAAGCCCCCAAGCCCCCCTCCTGAACCCTGTTCCAACCGATGATTTTCTGCAAGTTGGTTTTACAACTGACACTGCTAATCCCCTTACCACGCTCACTGAACCTACCACCATTCCGTCTAAGCATACAGAACTAGTTGAGGAGAGCGATAAGGTAGTTGATGCTATATTCACCAGCACACAACCACCAGAACCTACTCAATTGACGCCTGTACCAGAGGCTTTCACTGCACAACCAACTGAGCATGAATCTGTACTACCAGAACTAACGGCTGCTTTACAGACAGAATCAGAGCCAGAAATTACCGCTGATCCCGTTACAAGACTAGAGGGAGTATCTGCTGAACACCCCGATCAGCCAGAGCTGCACGCAGAACCAGCTTTAGTAGAAACTACTGCGAATGCACCAGAAAGACTAGCTGTATTGAAGTCTTTAGATCGTGCAGGGCTAGCTCCTATTGTTGATGCGTATACTGATTTACAACAAAGACTAGTTGCTCATCAAACCTTAATTAGTGCAGAGCGCGAAGCTATTGCAGCTTTACGTAATCAAATGCGCCAACTGAATGCACGTGGGCATGATATGTCTGAAACTTGGATCGGATTAGATCAAGGCCGACAATTAGTGCAAGTGGATAGTTGTGAGTACCTGATCCGCTCGATTAGCCAAATCAATGAAGTGATTCAGCAAGATAGTCAACACGCGGTGCAATTAATAGCGCCCATTAAAACGGGTGTAGAAATTCTTGAATTGCGGGTAAAGCATATCAGTGCTATTGAGAATTTATTGGTGCATATGCAGGAGGGTTTAAAACTGCAAGAGCAATTAGCAGGTGCAAACACTTTAATTCATAATTTAGCCAAGCAGTTAGGTTTAAATTTCACTCAAGCCTAAGCAAAACCTGCTTTTTCTAACTAAAGCCGCTTTCAAAGCGGCTTTTTGCTTTAGATTACCTGTTCATTAACACGCAGAACAGCAATTGACCCTGTTATCCCACGCTTGCCATAATACTTTTCCGCTCAAGCACGATAATCACAAAACTACTAGGAAATAAAGCAATGGAACCAGAAAATCAGGCTGTTAGCTCTGAGCCTAACGCTACCCCCGAGCGCCCACGCAGTCGGGGTATTTATTTACTCCCTAATCTGTTCACAACTGCTGCCATGTTCAGTGGCTTCTATGCCATCGTTGCGGCTATGCAAGGCCATTTTGAAGCAGCCGCCATTGCGATTTTTATTTCTATGGTCTTAGATGGTTTAGATGGGCGTGTTGCCCGCTTAACCAATACCCAGACGGCCTTTGGTGCTGAATATGACAGCATGTCGGATCTGATTTCCTTTGGGGTCGCTCCCGGTTTAACCATGTATCAATGGTCTTTAGTCCATTTCGGGGAAATGGGTACGGGCTGGGGTAAAGTGGGTTGGCTAGCGGCTTTCGTTTATGTCGCTTGTGCGGCTTTACGCTTGGCCCGTTTTAATACGCATCTTGGCAAAGGTGATAAGAAATACTTTACTGGTTTACCCAGCCCCACGGCGGCTGCTTTGCTGGCTGGCATGGTTTGGGTGTTCAATGACTTAAGTATTTCTGGGAATAATTTTCAGTTTCCTGCACTGTT
This sequence comes from uncultured Thiothrix sp., assembly GCF_937873765.1. Lineage (GTDB taxonomy): Bacteria > Pseudomonadota > Gammaproteobacteria > Thiotrichales > Thiotrichaceae > Thiolinea. Next base: position 17,954 of record NZ_CALMZC010000002.1, read on the forward strand.
GATGACACTTACAGCAGGCTTGTTGATGGTCAGCAATGTCAGTTATTACAGTTTTAAAGAAATCGATTTGCGTAATCGAGTGCCTTTTGTGGTGATGATTGCGGTCTTATTGTTGTTTGCCCTAACCACTATCGACCCACCTAAAGTCCTATTCACCGTGTTTGTGGCTTATACTTTATCGGGGCCTATCATTTGGGGAATACGTCGTTATCGCCGCATGCAAAGACGCAAAAAAGAAGGTCAAATTACTCCACCTACCCCACCACAGCTTTGATCATTTCGGGAGTCTCTCGTCGTTAGAGGCTCCCGTTTCAAACTTTAAGCTAACACAAAAATCACTGAGAAAACTTGAGCTTCGCTTAGATTTACTGTAGTTTCTCCAGCATCTTTTTAGATTTGAAACTCAATGAATACACGCAGCCTGACACTTGATTTGTCGACTGGCTATCTAAGCCGCCGCTGCTTCCTGCCTACTGTTCTGCTCTACCGACTGCCTATATAGGCAGAATAAAGCTAACTGAAGCCTCGCGAGCTTAACACGCGTCCTCTGTTTTAATTTATCATTAGGTCTAGCAGAATCTCTGGAGACACCCATGTCTAAACAACGTTTAATCATTTTTGATACCACTTTACGGGATGGCGAGCAAAGCCCCGGCGCATCCATGACTCAAGCTGAGAAAATCCGCATCGCCAAAATGCTAGAAAAAATGCGAGTGGATGTCATTGAGGCTGGGTTCCCGATAGCCAGCCCCGGCGATTTCGAGTCGGTCAAAGCAATTGCCGGCCTCATTAAAGAAAGTACCGTTTGTGGCTTAGCCCGCGCTTTAGATGCCGATATTGAACGAGCTGCTGAGGCATTGAAAGGTGCGAACTCTGGGCGCATTCATACTTTTATTGCGACCTCCCCGATTCATATGCAAAACAAATTGCGTATGACACCCGATCAGGTCGTCGAGCAAGCCGTGTATGCGGTAAAAAAAGCCCGTAATTACACGGATAATGTTGAGTTTTCTTGTGAAGATGCCGGGCGCTCTGAATTTGAATTTTTATGTCGCGTGATTGAAGCAGCGATTGCCGCCGGTGCAACCACCATTAATATCCCAGATACCGTTGGCTATCAAATTCCGCATGTCTTCGGTGATATGGTCGGACGTTTGCTTCAGACCATTCCGAATGCGGATAAAGCGGTCTTCTCGGTGCATTGCCACAATGACTTAGGTTTAGCGGTGGGCAACTCTTTAGCTGCAGTGATGCAAGGTGCTCGCCAAGTGGAATGTACGATCAATGGTTTAGGTGAGCGTGCGGGTAATGCCTCTTTAGAAGAAATTGTGATGGCGATTCGTACTCGTCACGATGTGTTCTCGGTAGAAACCCAGATTGATACCACTCAAATCGTCCCCACTTCGCGCTTAGTCTCGAGCGTCACCGGCTTTCCCGTGCAACCGAATAAAGCGATTGTCGGGGCGAATGCGTTTGCGCATGAATCAGGGATTCATCAAGATGGCGTATTGAAGCATCGGGAAACCTATGAAATCATGCGTGCTCAAGACGTAGGCTGGTCAGATAATAAGATTGTCCTTGGCAAGCACTCAGGCCGGAATGCTTTCCGCACCCGCTTACAGGATTTAGGCATTGAGTTAAAAACCGAAGAAGAAATCAATACTGCTTTCTCGCGTTTTAAGGATTTAGCGGATCGCAAACACGAAATCTTCGATGAAGATTTACAAATGTTGATCCTAGAGTCACGCTCTGCACAAGAACAAGCGGCTTATGAGTTGGTTTCTTCAAAAGTTTGCTCAGAAACCGGTGAAGCGCCCGTTGCGACCGTGACTTTAAAAGTACGTGGCATTGAGCAGCGATCGGAAGCGTTGGGCGGTGGCCCTGTGGATGCTGTGTATAAAGCAATCCAAGCAATTACTCGTGAAGAAGCTGAATTGCAGCTCTACTCCGTGAATGCGATTACCAGCGGTACGGATTCACAAGGTGAAGTCACCATTCGCCTAGAGCAAGCAGGCCGACTAGTGCATGGACATGGCGCGGATACCGATATTGTGATTGCCTCGGCCAAAGCTTATGTTGATGGCCTGAATAAACTTGCTTCTAGTCAATATCGCGCCCATCCACAACATGATGGAGTGTAATTAGTTTTGGATTGGCCGACGCGCAGTCGTTATCTAAAGGCAATGGGTATTCCCCTGTGGATACCCAAAGATTTGGCTGTGGACGATGAAACTACGCCGAATCCAGAACTACCTGCCACACTGACTAGTGAAACACTAGAGCCACTAACATCCATCAGTAAACCTGCTAGTTCACCGAGAGCGCTCAGTGAGTTATTTGCTGAACCTGCTAAACCTAAAGTCATACCAAACCCTGCTAAGCCAGTGATTGCTAGTCATGCGCCTAATTGCAGCCAACTCAATTGGCTAGACTTAGAAGCTGCCGTTGCGGCTTGTAAGTTATGTGAACTGCACAAAACCCGCACCCAAACAGTGTTTGGTACAGGTCATCAGCAAGCGCGGTGCATGATCATTGGCGAAGCACCGGGGGCAGAAGAAGATCGTCAAGGCCTACCGTTTGTGGGTAAATCGGGCAAGCTCCTAACGAATATGCTCGCAGCTATCGATATTGCACGTGAAGACATCTATATCGCTAATATTCTTAAATGCCGTCCACCGAATAATCGTGACCCAAAACCGGAAGAAGCCGCTGCTTGTCGTGGCTATTTAGAGCGGCAAATTGCTTTAATTCAGCCAATGCTGATTTTAGTGGTTGGAAGAATTGCGGCACACAATTTATTACAAACGACTACCCCACTAGGCCGCTTACGGGGCAGTGTGCATACCTTACCCAATAGTACCGTGCCCGTGATTGTAACTTATCACCCTGCTTATTTGCTGCGCCAACCCACTGAAAAGCGGCGAGCTTGGCAGGATTTACAATTAGCTCGGGATTTTTTAGCTAGCCTAGGCGTTAAAGCGTAAATTGTTTCATGCCTGAATTCAGTCCTTTTTTACCTTTGCGTCCGATGAACTTGGCTGATCTTGAGCGGATTATGCCGATTGAAGAGCGCGCTTATCCTTATCCTTGGACTTTAGGGATTTTCCAAGATTGCCTCAAACACAAAACTTATCATGCTTATATTTATGAGCTGGATCAGCAAATTCTCGCCTATTGTGTCTTATCCATTGCGGTGGGTGAATTACATATTTTAAATATCACGGTTGAACCTTGCCAGCAAAAGCGCGGCTTAGGCAGACGCTTACTGGCAACAGCCGAACAAATTGCTAGTGGCTTAGGTGCACAGGATTGTTTTTTAGAGGTTCGCCCCTCGAATACAGCCGCAATTCATTTGTATTTAGCGCAAGGTTTTAATGAAGTCGGTTTACGTAAAAACTATTATCCTGCTAAAAATGGGCGTGAGCATGCCCTACTCATGGCAAAAACTTTAGTTTAAATTCCTTCAAGGGGTTAGTGGTGAAGCTCTAGCAGTGCTATTATTGCGGTCTTTGGCAACATCTTTAAGCTATTAATGTCTGCGACTGGGCTAAAACAGGGAGCTTCCGACAACTTGAGAGGATCAGCACAACCCGTGCGCATCCACGCGTCTGAGCATAAAATACAAGAAGAGCAAATTTGCGAACGTGCTGATGCCATTATCCGCAAGCTACAAAAAGCGGGCTTTGAAGCCTATTTAGTAGGTGGTTGCGTGCGTGATCTCTTACTCGGCTTAACTCCTAAAGATTTCGACATTGCTACTAGCGCTAATCCTGAGCAAGTGCGCAAACTCTTTTCCTCAGCCCGTTTGATCGGGCGGCGTTTTCGTCTGGCGCATATTTATTATGGGCGGGATTATATTGAAGTCGCTACCTTCCGCGCACCACATGATGAAAGCTCTCAAGGTCAAGTGAATGAACAGGGTCGTATCTTGCACGATAATGTTTATGGGACTTTAGAAGAAGATGTTTGGCGGCGTGATTTCACCATCAATGCCCTGTTCTATGATCCAGTTCGTGGTGATGTACTCGATTATGTCGGTGGTATGCAGGACTTAGCCAAGCGGCGTTTGCATTTAATCGGCGATGCTGAGCAGCGTTATCGTGAAGATCCGGTACGCATGCTGCGTGCTTTACGCTTTGTCGCTAAATTGGATTTCGTATTAGATGGCCCAACGGGTGACTTGATCGAAGCGATGGTACCACTCCTTAATGATGTGGCTCCTGCTCGTTTATTTGATGAACTTTTAAAGCTGTTACATAGCGGCCAAGGCTGGAAAACCTTTTGCCTATTAGAACAGTATAAGCTGCTGCCTATCCTCTTACCAATTACTGCCGCAAGTCTTGCGCAAGATGATCAAGGGATTTATCGGAAACTCATCCAGTCCGCTTTAAGCAATACTGATAATCGTATTGCTGAAGGTAAATCGGTGATGCCTGCCTTCTTGTTTGCGGTACTTTTATGGGAGCAAGTCCATTCGCAAATGGTGCAAGCGCAACTTAAAGGCCATCCAGAATTGCAAGCTTTGCACATTGCAGCGACTGATGTGCTGCGTGATCAAGTGAAAGTGACCGCGATCCCGCGCCGCTTTAGTAATATCACCCGTGAAATTTGGGGCTTACAATCGCGCTTCCACCATCGTGATTTACGCCGCGCAAATATTCTGTTAAGTAATCCACGCTTCCGGGCTGCTTATGACTTTCTCTACCTACGGGCAGCAGCCGGCGAAACTAGGGTCGCTGAGGATGCCGCTTGGTGGACCCATTTTCAAGAAGCGTCACCCGAAGACCGCTTAGGCCTGTGCAAAAATGGTGGTAAAAAGCGGCGTACTAAGCGCAAAAAAACTAACCCAGCGGCCTCTGAATGAACACTGTTGCCTATATTGGTTTAGGGAGTAATCAGGGCGACTCACGCGCCACTCTGCAATCAGCGCTTACATCTTTAAACCAACACACGGCTATTCAAGTCACAGATGTTTCTAGTTTTTATCAAAGCAAGCCGGTTGGCCCAGTAGGTCAGCCTGATTATATCAATGCAGTAGCCTGCCTAAGCACAAGCTTGAATGCTCAAGAATTATTAGTTGTTTTATTAGAAACTGAGCGCTTACACGGGCGAGTACGCGATCCCAATTTACGTTGGGGGCCAAGGACTTTAGATTTGGATTTATTGCTGTTTGGTGCTGCGGTTATTCAAGAGGCTAATTTGATAGTGCCGCATCCTGAATTAAGTAAGCGTAGCTTTGTAGTTTATCCTCTATATGAACTTCACCCAGACTTGATCCTACCCTGTGGACAAGCTTTACGAGAGTATACGTTCGTTCTAGCCAGTAGTGATTTAACTAAACTTTTATAAACAGCTCGCTCTAGGCTCTCGTGTTGAACACTAGTCTTATCTACCTTATTTCCTACAGATTTCATTAACATAACTTAGCCTAGATTCAGGCATCATCAGGCTAGAGTTGCTTAAGATAAGCCATAAAAACTAATAATAGGGCTTATGCATAAATTATTATGAAACAATCTATCAAACGTATGAGCCTCGGGCTGGCCTTACTCAGCTTATGGCTTAGTATTCCAGCTTATGCAACCGATACAGTCTGCGATATCAGTAAAAACGAGTTCGGTGGATTAGTCTTTCGTGATTATGATGACGATGGGCAACAAGATTCACTAGAACCGGGGGTAGCCGGTATTACCATTAAAGCCTTTGATGCCAACAATCAAGCAGTGAGTTCGGCAGTAACGGGTGATAATGGGGTTTATGTGCTAGCTGGTGTCAGTAATGGGACAGCCTATCGATTAGAATTTTCCGGTTTGGCAGACACCGACAAACCTAGCACCCAAGGGATTGACTCCCAAACCACTGTACGTTTTGAAACAGCGGCTGCCCGTTGCGATGTCAAATTTGGAGTGAGTAATCCCTTACAATACTGCCAAGCTGCACCTGAATTGGTGACCTCGCGCTTCGTATTAGGTGATCAGTTAATGGGATCTAACCAAACTAAAAATACGCTGATTTCCATTAACGCAGGTTGGGGGCAATACGCTACAGGCAAAGATACTAATCCTCATCAATCTGATTTGGCTTTCTGGCAACCTGTTGATAAAAAACCACGCTCAGTCGCTATTGCCAATAAAGTTGGATCAATTTACGGGATCGCTTGGGACAGAAAGAATAATTATCTCTATGCAGCCGCTTACCACAAGATGCAATCAGGTTATGGGCCGGGTGGACGTGGGCAAATTTATCGACTTGCAATCGACCCTAAAACAGGTATGCCAACTCAAGAACCAGAAGCATGGGTAAACGTGGAAACAGATTTAGGTGTTACTGTCTGTGGGAGCCATGGTAATGATTTACTCAATCAATATGATACCACTACTTTCAATCAAGTCGGCAAATGTAGTTTAGGCGATTTAGACTTGTCGGAAGATGGGCAAACCTTATTTGTAACTAACCTAAGCACTAAAGAAATCATCGGAATTGATACAGTTAAACAAGTCAAAGTCGGACAATGGGCATTTCCGACTAATCAAGCCAGTTGTAAAAATGCGCCGGATGACGTGCGCCCCTTCGGTCTGAAATACCATCATGGTTTATTGTATGTCGGGGCAATTTGTTCGGGTGAGATTAGCCGTGCAGCAAACTTAGCCACCGCACGCGATGAATTACGGGCTTATGTTTACTCCCTAGACACGACTACCAATGCGTGGTCAGAGGTCTTGAATTATGACTGGAGCAAACAGCGCTATGGTATTTATAAAACGCAGCTTGACCCTTGGTTAAACAGTATGGATCAAATTGCTGTCTCCCGCTTTGCCAAAGGGACACCACGTAACTGGGTAACCGATAACTCTCAAATGCTGACAGATATTGAATTCGTAGGGAATGATATAGTGTTAGGTTTCCGAGGGCGTTTAGCTGACCAATGGGGCGTTGATTTACCCTATTCGCGGACTACGCCTACAGTGATAGCTGCCTTGAATTACACCACGAATACGGTTGGTGATATTGTTTGTGTGGGCTATGACAGCGCGACCCAATCTTATATGTGGGAAAGCAATGATCACACGAATAATTTAGGCGTATGTGCAGGTCGTAGCGCTAGTAATTCTGGCTATGTTCATCCCGATACTAATTATGACTTAAACAATGCGGATACCCGTTACCACAACACCTCACTAGATGATGGGGAGTTCTATTGGGGGGATGGGGGTGCACCTATCTACGGGACTACTGCTCGTCACTATGAAATTTCTCAAGGTGGCTTAGCACAAATTGGGACTGGTCCTATTATTATGAGTGCCTTAACCCCGCCTAACTCATTAGGGGTGGGCTATGACCAAAGTTCTGGTTTTGTGTGGATGGATAATAATAACGGTGCACCGACTGGGGCTTATGTAGCATATGACAGCTCTAGCCCAGAATCCTTTAGTAAGTCAGCCGGCTTAGGTGATATTGAAGCCTTATGTTTGCCTGCGCCTGTGCAAATTGGTAACCGCGTGTGGTCGGATAATAATAAAAACGGTATTCAAGATCCGAGTGAAGCGGGGTTAGCTAATGTGGAAATCACATTAAGTTGTGGTGTAAATACCGCTAAAACTACGACGGCTAGTGATGGTACTTATTATTTTTCTAATGCTGAAAATGGCAATGCGCCCTTCTTAAAAACAGGTATGTTGTGCACCTTAACACCGGGAATAGTACCGTCCACCACAGATACCTACGAAGCTACCGTGGCAAATGTGCAAATTGATACCACTAATCATCCTTTAGTCGATGTGCGTGACTCAGATGCAGCTGCAGAACAGGGGGTTGACTTTACGGTAGGGCAACCGGGGGAAAATAACCATTCTATTGACTTTGGCTTTGCCCCCTTACCAAAGAAGGTTGATTTAAAACTGACTAAAACTGTTAGTAAATCTTCAGTCGGGCGCGGTGAGGAGTTTATTTATACCCTAAGCATTACCAATGAAAGCGCTAACCCAGCTACTGCTGTACAGGTTAAAGATGCCTTACCAGCAGGGTTGGTATACGTCAGTGATGATGGACAAAGTGTTTATGCTAAAGATGTCTTTGATGAGCTGACTGGGCTTTGGACTGTGGAAGATGTAGCTGCGAATCAAACCAAAACTTTAAATATTACAGTCAAAGCCCTTTAAATGACAGCGCTAGGAAAACTACTAAGCTTTTGCTTAGTAGTTGGCTACAGATTACTTAACTAGATTAAGCTTAGAGCACTACTAGACAGTCAGCCAATAGTTGTCCTTGTCTTCCGCCAAACCAAAATCCGATTATTAACCGGCATTTCATAATCTGCCTGCAACTCCATACCAGCCTTAGCCGCGAGTAGATTCAAATCCTCAAAATTGCGAATCCCACTGTCAGGATCACGCTGTTTGAGCCATTGATCAAAGCGTGCATTACTTGTGCTAGTGAATTGACCTGCATAATTGAAGGGGCCATAGACAATAAATAAGCCATTGCTGATTAATAAGCGTCCAACCCCGGCAAAGCAAGCTTGCACGGCCTCCCAGCTCATAATATGCAAAGTATTTGCTGAGAAAACGGCATCGACTGTGAGATTAGGCCAAGTTACTTGACGTACATCTAAGAGCAAAGGGTCTAAAACATTGGCAAGCTTCGCATCCTGCAACCAAGCCTTGATGCCTGCATGATATTCAAGCTGATCACTAGTTTGCCAAGTCAGTCGTGGAAATTGCTCACCAAAATACACCGCATGCTGACCTGTACCACTACCGATTTCGAGCAAAGATTGGTAATCATGTAATAAATCGTTGAGTACCACTAAAATCGGCTCGCGATTTTCATCACAAGAGGCTGCATAGGGTTTCATTTAGTTTTCGACTGCTTTGAAGGCCGCATCGAACGTCTGCCAAGTATTGACGATATGACAGAAAATATCCGCCGTTTTCTCGGCGTCATAGACGGCTGAATGTGCTTGCTCCCCATCCCAATTCATACCGGCGGCTTGGGCAACCCGGGCTAACACCGTTTGACCATAGACTACTGCACCTAAAGTAACCGTATCAAGCGTGCTAAAGGGATGAAACGGATTGCGCTTACAGTCATTGCGCTCAGAAGCTGCATTGACGAAATTGAGATCAAAAGGTGCGTTATGCCCAACTAAAATCGCACGATTACAACGATTCAGCTTCACTTCGCGACGCACGATTTTAAAGAACTCATCTAGAGCCCGTGTTTCAGGAATAGCTAAGCGCAAAGGACTAAATGGCTTAATGCCATTCACCTCCAAAGACTTCGGATCAAGATTGGCATTGGGGAAAGGTTCGATATGCCAATGATAAGTGCGATGCCGAGATAACTCACCTTTTTCATCGATGCGCAAAATCACCGCTGCTACTTCCAGCAGAGCGTCTTTACGAAAATTAAATCCGCCAGTTTCTACATCCACCACTACCGGCAAAAACCCACGAAACCGATTAGCGAGAGGAATAATCTCAATTTCATCACTCATGGCGTTGAGCTTACCGGATGCAGCTGAAAATAGGTAGAAAATTACAATCAATTTAATTTGTTTTTTATAAGACATTGATTTATAAATTTATTTATTTCATGGGTTCAAGGCAGCTTTCCTTTCAAAAAGGATAATGTTATGTTCAAAACCTTAAACATCATTTCGCGCAACTGCTAATGTGCGCTACGGCTGGCAAGGAGTTCTACCATGAGCTTAGACAAAACCCCGCAAGATATTGATCCACAAGAAACCATTGAATGGGTCGACTCCCTCGAAGCGGTGATTGAAAGCGAAGGCTTAGAACGCGCACACTTTCTGCTCGAGCAACTGATTAGCACCGCACGGCAAAACGGCGCTAACCTGCCCTATTCCGCAAATACTGCTTATATCAATACCATTCCGCCCCATTTAGAACAATATACCCCCGGTAATCCGGCACTCGAATTACGTTTGCGCTCATGGATTCGTTGGAATGCGGTCGCAATGGTGGTACGTGCCAATCGGAAAAGTACCGAGCTGGGTGGGCATATTGCCACTTTTGCCTCAGCAGCCACCTTATATGATGTAGGCATGAATCATTTCTGGCATGCACCCTCTCCGCAAAATGGTGGTGATGTGATTTATATCCAAGGGCATGCAGCCCCGGGAATGTATGCACGCTCTTTTTTGGAAGGCCGTTTTACTGAAGAAGACTTAGATAATTTCCGTCAAGAAGTCAGCGGCAAGGGTTTATCCTCCTATCCACATCCGTGGCTCATGTCGAATTATTGGCAATTCCCCACCGTGTCGATGGGCTTGGGGCCGATCACTTCGATTTATCAAGCACGCTTCATGAAATATCTGCAAGACCGCAAGCTTGCCGATACTGAAAATCGCCATGTTTGGGCATTCGTCGGCGATGGTGAAGTCGATGAGCCAGAAACTTTAGGCGCTATTTCACTAGCCGGGCGCGAAAAGTTGGATAACCTAATTTGGGTAGTGAATTGCAATCTGCAACGCTTAGATGGCCCTGTACGTGGCAATGGCAAAATCGTGCAAGAGCTAGAAGCTGTTTTTCGAGGCGCAGGTTGGAATGTCATTAAAGTGATCTGGGGGTCGTATTGGGATCCGCTACTGGCTAAAGATATAAATGGCAAACTTAAGCAACGTATGCTCGAAGTGGTGGATGGCGAATTCCAAAACTATAAAGCTAAAGATGGCGCTTATGTGCGCGAGCATTTCTTTGGGGCTTATCCCGAATTGCGCGAAATGGTCGCCCGCATGAGTGATGCAGATATTTGGCGCTTAAACCGGGGTGGGCATGATCCACATAAAGTGTATGCAGCCTACTATGCAGCCGTGCATCACGAAAACCAGCCTACGGTTATTCTCGCGCATACCGTAAAAGGCTATGGGATGGGTGCTGCGGGCGAGGGGCAAAACCGTACCCATCAGCAGAAAAAGCTCACGAATGAGGAAATGATTGCTTTCAAAAATCGTTTCAATATTCCTTTAAGCGATGAGGAGGCAGCGGAAGCGAAATATTATCGCCCTGCTGCTGATAGTGAAGAAATCAAATACTTACATGAGCGGCGTAAAGCATTAGGTGGCTATTTACCACAGCGCCAAACGCATGCAGCTCCACTAAAAGTCCCCGAGTTAAGTCTCCTCCAAACATTATTGGATAGCAGTGGTGATCGGGAAATGTCCACGACCATGGCTTTTGTACGCCTACTTACCATTCTGACCCGTGATAAAAATATTGGACGGCATATCGTGCCAATTGTACCGGATGAAGCACGTACTTTTGGTATGGAGGGCATGTTCCGCCAATTAGGGATTTACTCTTCGGTCGGTCAGTTGTATGAGCCACAAGATAAAGATCAAGTGATGTTCTACAAAGAAGATAAATCAGGACAAATTCTGGAAGAAGGTATTAATGAGGCGGGGGCGATTTCTAGTTGGATTGCAGCCGCTACTGCTTATAGTACACATGGCGTGTGCATGGTGCCCTTCTATATTTACTACTCCATGTTTGGCTTCCAGCGGATTGGCGATTTAGCGTGGGCAGCGGGGGATTGTCGCGCCCGAGGCTTTTTGATTGGTGGTACAGCAGGACGCACTACCCTTGCGGGTGAGGGTTTACAGCATCAAGATGGGCATGGCTTAGTGCAAGCAGGTTTAATTCCAAACTGTATTTCTTATGATCCGACTTTTGCTTATGAACTTGCGGTGATTATTCAGCATGGAATGAAACGCATGTATGAAAATCAGGAAGATGTTTACTACTACATCACTGCCATGAATGAAAATTATCATCACCCTGCTATGCCGCATGCCGTGGAAGAAGGCATTATCAAAGGCATGTATCTCTTCAGCGGTGGCGGCAAAAAGCGCAAGAAGGTGCAACTCTTAGGCTCGGGCGCGATCTTGCGGGAAGTGATTGCGGCTGGAGAAATCTTGGATAAAGAATGGGGGGTGGATGCAGATATCTGGAGTGTTACTAGCTTCAATGAGATTGCTCGAGAAGCCCGCGATATTGAGCGCTGGAATTTACTCCATCCGTTGGAAGATACACGCACACCTTATCTTACTCAATGCTTAAAAGACCGACGTGGCCCTGCCATCGCGGCTACCGATTATATTCGCAGTTACGCCGACCAAATCCGTGCTTGGATTCCAATGCACTATAAAGTTTTAGGTACGGATGGTTTTGGACGCAGTGATACCCGCGCTCAATTACGCAGATATTTTGAAGTTGATCGTTATTACATTGTGCTGGCTGCCTTGAAATCCTTAGTCGATGAAAACTCCTTGCCAGCAGTCAAAGTGGTGGAGGCAATGGAGAAATATCAAATCGACCCCAATAAACCTAACCCCTTATATGTATAGGGAGGCGACATCATGGCGATCCAAGAAGTTCGTGTCCCAGATATTGGTGACTTTAAAGAAGTAGAAATCATTGAAGTGCTGGTAAAAGTCGGTGATAGCATTCAAGCGGAAGACTCACTGATTACCGTCGAGTCGGATAAAGCTTCAATGGAAATTCCCTCGCCACTTACGGGCACTGTCAAAGAGTTGCGCGTCCAGCAAGGTGATCGGGTCTCTACAGGCAGCCTAATTCTGAACTTGGAAACTGTAACAAACCCAGCCAAACCACCACCTGCTTTAGCACTCGACTCGGGAAAATCTAATCTACCACTTGCGCCTAGAGTGAACACCCCCCCTTCAATTTCCCCTGTAGCTAAACGCCCAACTCTACCTAGCGTGATTGACCATGAGGCTTTTAAAAAAGCTTACGCCACCCCTTCGGTACGTAAGTTTGCGCGTGAATTAGGCGTTGATTTAAGTCGTGTGGTGGGGACTGGACGTAAACAACGAATTACGCAAGAAGATGTCAAAAGCTATATCAAAGATGTGATGGGATTTGGCTTACAAGCGAAAAATATCGCAACAGTTAATAGTGGTATGGTGATTCCAAGCATGCCGGAAATTGACTTTAGCCAATGGGGTGAGGTCGAAACCGTGCGTTTGAACCGGATCAATAAACTCACTGGTGAATTCCTGCATCGCAATTGGTTGAATGTGCCGCATGTCACACAATTTGACCAAGCCGATATCACCGATTTAGAAGCTTTTCGCCAAGAACTGAATCTTGAACAGGAAAAAATCAAAGCTTCTAAAATCACACCTTTGGTTTTTATTATGAAAGCAGTGGTGGCCGGTTTAAAAGCTTACCCACGCTTTAATACTTCGCTCGATCCCGCAGGCGAAATGCTGATTCAGAAAAAGTATTATCATCTTGGGATTGCAGTCGATACACCCGATGGTTTAGTCGTACCCATTATTCGCGATGTAGATAAAAAATCCCTTCTGCAACTCTCTGATGATCTCAAGGAAGTTTCCACTAAAGCGCGTGAACGTCGCTTGAAACCGGCTGATTTACAAGGTGGCTGCTTTTCGATTTCTAGTCTAGGCGGGATTGGTGGTACTAAATTCACTCCAATTATTAATGCGCCCGATGTGGCGATTTTAGGAGTATCCAAATCGAATATGCAGCCCATTTGGAATGGTAAAGAATTTGCGCCACGCTTGATACTGCCACTGTCGCTCTCCTATGATCATCGCGTGATTGACGGTGCTGACGGTGCACGTTTTACGACTTTTCTTGCCAAAATGCTCAGCGATATTCGAAGATTATTGGTGTGAGCTAAGTCATGCTCGTCAGTACTAAGCGTTTTTAAGTTGCTGCAATGCGCAAGTTTTTCGGCTATGCTGTGCGAGCGTTGAGGACGGGTCAGAATAACCCATGCAAGGAGAAGTCTAATGAGTCGTGATGTTGTTGTATTAAGTGCTGTACGCTCCGCAATTGGTGCTTTCGGCGGAAGTTTAAGCGGCATGGAGCCAGCAGAATTAGCTGGTCAAGTCATGAAAGAAGCAGTACAACGCTCTAGTGTTGATCCTGCGCAAATCAATTATGTAACAGTAGGCAACACCATCCCTACTGAATCACGTTTCCCGTATGTAGCACGCGTAGCTTCTATCCAAGCTGGCCTGTCTATGGAATCTGTCGCCATGGCAGTCAATCGTCTGTGTAGCTCTGGTTTGCAAGCAATTGTCACCACCGCTCAAGGCATTATGCTCGGCGATTATGACTATGGTGTGGGTGGTGGCGTTGAAGTCATGTCACGTGCTGGTTATCTGTCAACGGCTATGCGTAATGGCGCACGTATGGGCGACACACAAATGGTCGACATGATGGTTGCTACTTTGACTGACCCATTCGGCGTGGGTCACATGGGTATCACTGCAGAGAATTTAGCCGCTAAATGGGGCATTTCTCGTGAAGAGCAAGATGCTTTAGCCGCTGAATCACAGCGCCGCGCTGCGAATGCCATCAAAGAAGGTCGCTTCAAATCTCAAATTTTGCCCATTACGCTGAAAACACGTAAAGGTGAAGTCATATTTGATACGGACGAACACGTTAAAGCGGATACGACTGTTGAAACTTTGGCCAAAATGCGTCCAGCGTTTAAGAAAGACGGCACTGTTACCGCTGGTAATGCCTCTGGTATCAATGACGGTGCTGCATTCTTCGTTTTAGCAGCAGCCGATGTCGCTGCCAATGCCGGTCAAAAACCGATTGCACGTTTAGTATCTTATGCTGTTGCGGGTGTACCGAATGATGTGATGGGTGAAGGCCCAATCCCAGCGTCTAAGCAAGCTCTGAAAAAAGCTGGCTTGTCTTTAGATCAAATGGACGTGATTGAGTCTAACGAAGCATTTGCCTCGCAAGCCATTGCAGTCTCTAGAGGCTTAGGCTTAGACATGAATAAGACCAATCCAAACGGTGGCGCAATCGCTTTAGGTCACCCTATCGGTTGTTCTGGCGCCTTCATTGCAACCAAAGCACTGTATGAATTACAACGCATCAATGGCAAATATGCCTTAGTCACTATGTGTATTGGTGGCGGTCAAGGTATTGCTGCTGTATTTGAGCGCATGTAAGACTGTTTTTAGGTGGAGCATTTTGCTCCACCTAAGCCTGTTACTATCCTGCCAAAATCTGCCCAACTCGGTTTTTCGCATACATATAGTACATTAGCGGAATCAAGATCAAAGTTAACAGGGTTGACACCAGAATCCCGAAAATCAACGAGACTGCTAAACCACTAAAGATCGGGTCATCGACAATAAAGAAAGCACCCACCATCGCCGCTAAAGCGGTTAAAACAATCGGTTTAGTTCGTACTGCACTGGCATTAATCACGGCTTCTTTTAAACCCATACCGGCACGCACTTGCTCATTAATAAAATCCACTAACAGAATCGAGTTACGCACAATGATTCCCGCTAAAGCAATCATGCCAATCATTGAAGTTGCGGTGAATTGCGCACCCAATAGAGCATGTCCCGGCATCACGCCAATCACGGTTAAAGGAATTGGCGACATAATCACCAATGGCACCATATAAGAGCGAAATTGCGCCACAATTAGCAAATAAATCAAAATCATCCCTACACCATAGGCAATGCCCATATCGCGGAAAGTTTCATAAGTGATCTGCCATTCACCATCCCATTTGATGCTATAGAAATAAGGATCATCCGGCGCACTAAAGAAGAATTGCCGCAAAGCATCCCCATAGACCGTGATCGCATCTAAGCCTTTAGAAATATCAAACATACCATATAAGGGGCTATCGGTTTTTCCGGCCATGTCGCCCATGACATACACCACCGGCAAGAGATCTTTGTGATAAACCGAATGCTCGCGGGCGGCCTGTTGTACTTTGACCAACTCAGACATGGGCACTAGCGCCCCTGAACTACTGCGCACCCGCAAAGCTAATACCGAACTCATTTTATCTTTCAACTCAGGCAGAAACTCGACACGAATGGGTACTGCATATTTGATACCTTGCCCGTGTAAAAAAACTACATCCTCACCACGTAGCACAGTATCAATCGCTGAAGCAATGGAATCTTGGGCAACACCTAAGAGTGCTGCTTTCTGCCGATCTACTTCCACCACTAAACGCTTTTGCGCGGCTTCCACACTAGTATCAATATCGACAATATCAGCAGTAGTCTCAAAGGTTTTCTGCACTTGCTTAGCCACTTTCAGTTGACCGGCATAGTCCATCCCATAAACTTCGGCGACTAAAGAGGACATGACAGGTGGTCCGGGTGGTACTTCGACTACCTTGACACTCGCTCCGTATTGATCACCAATTTTCTGCAAGTGTGGACGTACCGCTAAAGCAACTTCATGGCTTTTCTCCGAGCGATGATGTTTGTCCGTGAGATTGACCTGAATATCCCCAACCGCAGCGCCTTCACGTAAATAATACTGGCGCACTAAACCATTAAAGTTAATGGGGGCTGCCGTACCCGCATAGATTTGATAATCAATGACTTGCTCAACACCCTGTAAATAATCGGCTAATTCATTCAGTACTCGGGACGTTTGTTCTAAGGAACTACCCTCTGGCATATCCACGACCACTTGAAACTCGCCCTTATTATCAAACGGTAACATCTTCAGCACGACTAATTTTACGACTACTAATGAGGCTGATAGGAAAATCAATAAGGTGATAACCGCTAACAAACCAATCCGCCACCGCCCACCTTTTTTATCATCTAAAAATGGACTCATTAAGCGCGTAAAAAAGGACTTGAGCTTATTGTCATTACTGGATTGATGATGGCTGAAATTTACTTTGCCTAAGACTTTACCGGTCATCCATGGCGTCAAGATATAAGCAACAGCTAAAGAAATCAGCATCCCCATACTGGCATTAATTGGTATTGGACTCATATAAGGTCCCATCAAGCCCGAAACAAACGCCATCGGAAGCAAAGCTGCAATCACTGTGAAAGTTGCTAAAATCGTCGGGCCACCGACTTCATCCACTGCGGTGGGGATGACCTCTAATAGCTTCTTGCCACCCTCTTGCATGTGCCGATGAATATTTTCAACCACTACAATCGCATCATCAACCAAAATACCGATAGAGAAAATCAACGCAAATAGCGATACGCGATTCAGAGTAAAACCATAAGCCCAAGAAGCAAACAGGGTAATCGCTAAAGTGATCACCACTGCCGTTCCAACAATAAAAGCTTCACGCCAGCCCAAAACCAACCAAATCAAGGTAGCAACAGCAACTGTCTCAATCATCAATTTGACAATCAGTTTTTCAGATTTTTCTTGAGCGGTCGCCCCATAATTACGTGTAACCGTCACATTCACACCTTCAGGGACAACGGTTCCACGCAATTTTTCAAAACGCTCAATCACCTTATTCGCAATATCGACGGCATTGGTACCCGGCTGCTTGGCAATCGCTACTGTGACTGCAGGAGTACGCACCCCCACAGTTAAACCTTTTTCTTTAGCACCTTTGGCTGTGCCAAAACTGACATAAGTTTCTGGTGAATCGGCACCACGCTCGACACGGGCCACATCACGCAAGTAGACTGGCTTACCCGCATTGACGCCAACGATTAACTCCCCCACCTCGTCAGCATGAGTGAGAAAAGTTCCTGCAATGACTTGAATCTCTTCATTGTTATTAACAAGATTGACCGCATCACGCGCAGAATTACTGGCTTGAAGGGCACGCCGTAAGTCATCCAGTGAAATATTACTACCTGCTAATTTCTCGCTGTCTAATAGAACTTTAACGACTTGTTCAGCTCCACCAATCGTATAAATATCGCGAGAGCCGGGTACACGCTTCAACTCAGCTTCAATCGCATGGGCGACTTGCTTAAGCTCAAATGAGCCACGCTCTGGATCTTCTGTCCATAAAGTCAAAGTCACGATCGGCACATCATCAATCCCCTTCGGCTTAATCAACGGGGTGAGTACACCTAAGTTACTAGGTAACCAATCTTGGTTAGCTGCTATTTTATTGTATAAACGTACTAGAGCCTCAGTGCGATTTTCCCCAACCTTAAACTCAACGGTGACCACTGACATGCCCGGATTCGACACGGAGTAGATATGATTGATACCTTCAATTTCGCTGAGGACTTGTTCAGCTGGAGTAGAGACTAAATCTTCGACTTGCTGCGCACTCGCCCCCGGAAAGGCAATGAAAATATTCGCAAAGGTCACGTTGATTTGGGGATCTTCTTCACGTGGGGTCACCATGACTGCAAATAAACCTAGCAACAAGCCTACTAATGCCAATAAAGGCGTGATTTGTGTGGTGAGAAATTGTTTAGCAATTCGTCCAGAAATACCTAAGGGCTGTTCATTCATGCGCTTTGCCCTCAGTTAAGGCTGACTCGCGCTGTTTTTTTAAATAAATAGCTGCTTGCACTGGATCGAGCGCAATTGCTTCACTAGCCGATAAACCCGCTAGCACTTGCACTTGTTGGCTATCCACATCTTTTCCCAAGCGAATTTGGCGCAAAGAGGGTAAGCCTTGCGCATTGAGCACATACACGCCAATGACTTCACTGCGAACCACCACAGCTTGTTTGGGAATCACTAGACTTTTCGCATCACCCATCACAAAGCCTACTTTTACAAACATCCCGGGATAGAGTTTTTCTTGTCCTGTTTCTAAATTAATTCGTACTTGGAAAGCATTGGTTTTCGGGTCGGCATAAGGAAAAATTGTCATTGATTTGACGGGGAGATAATCACCGCTATCATCTGCCTGCACTACCGCTTTACCACGTGCACGTACTTGATTAATCATCCGTTGCGGTACTTCTACCACCACCCGTAACTCATCCAACGAAAGTCCAGTCATGATTGGAGTGCCCACATTGACCGTTTCACCCAGCTGCACATGGCGCTTGGTCACAATACCGCTATAGGGAGCAATTAAACTGGTATAAGCCAATACCTCAGTCGCTTGAGTGGCTTGGGCTTTGGCGGCTTCTTGATTGGCTTTGGATGCATCGACAGTCGCCGAAGCAGCCGCTAAAGCAGCATCGGCTGAACCTACACGTGCAGTGGCAGCCTCTGTCAAGGAACGTGCTGAGGCAATTTGGGCTTTGGCTGATTCTGCTTGTGCTCGAGCCGCCGCCGCTTGAGCTTGGGCCGAATTAACCCGTGCTTTTGCAGTTGAAAGCGCAGCTTCTGAACGATCATAATCGGCACGTGGAATTAAACGCCGTGCATAAATCTCGCTGATTCTATTGAAATCGGCTTGAGCCTCTTTCAGCAAAGCTTGAGCCTCTTGTACCCCCGCTTGCGTTTGTTGCAAGTTAGCATTGGCTTGTTGACTAGCTGCTTGTGCACGCTGCTCTTCCGCTTTAGCTTGGCTTAAACCGGCTTTAGCCTCTGATAAACCTGCTTGAGCTTGACCTAAACTCGCTTTGGCTTGATTAGCCCCCGCAGTCGCCTCGCTAATGCCAGCCTTAGCTTGCTGTACACCGGCTTGCTGATTTTTAGAGCGAATTCTTGCAATCACGCTCCCCCGTTCGACACGATCATCTACATCATAGGGCAACTCTTCAATGACACCATTGGTTTGTGCCGATACGGTCGATTCATTGACAGCCTCAAGATGTCCGTCTAAATATAGAAGCTCTGGAACAATTTGTTCAGAGACTTGCATGGTTTTTAGCGCTAAGTCATCCGATAAAGCATACTTATTAAAAATAAAAAATCCGACGATTAGCATGTATATCTGAGCTAACTTCATGTGATAATTACCCGCTAGAATAATTTAAACTCATCAAATATAGCATAAGATATTTAGAAAATTCTAATATACTTAAAAATCAAAGGAAGTCACGCAGAGGTATATGCATTATGAAAACAACAGTAATTAGACTCTGTGCACTATCTGCTCTGTTATCCTGCATGATAGCGAACGTACAGGCGGAGATTTATAAATGGACTGATGCTTCAGGCGCTGTGCATTACACACAAACTCCACCGCCTGATTTATCTAAAGCCAAAGATATTGCTCAAGATATTAGCTTATCGACTGGTAAAGCAACCCATGCCACCAAAACTGATGCGATGACTAAGTCTGAGGAGCAAGATAAAGACCCGTCTAAAGATGAAATGGAACGAGCTAAGGATGAAGGCGCTAAAAATGCAGAGAAGCATCGTCAATTCTGTGAACAGCAAAAATCCTCTCTGAAGCAATTACTATCCAATCCGGTCATTCGCTGGCGCTCCACCGAGAACGAAGAAAAAATTCTAAGTGCCAAAGAACGTGCTGATAAAATTGCTGAAATTGAGAAGAACGTCAAAGAACTCTGTAATTCTGACGTGCTACCTGAAAAAGTCAGTAAAGCACAATAACTCTTAATTTACTCCCTGCAGGCATCAGGGATAATTTACAATTCCATAGGGTAGCCTACTCTAGGCTACCTGCTGGGCTGCATAACTCTATAGAAAAGTAAATGATCCGAATAAATTACTGGTTAGCAATTGCTGTACTTCTGTTCAGCCAATCGCTAACACCTGCTATTGCGATTGAACAAGCTGATGAAAGCGTAAAAGTCACTTTATCAGGGCAATTAGAAACCTCAATTCATCGTTTTGGTGAAGCTCCACGCCGCATCCTGTGGATCTCTAGTACTGAAACACAAACTGTAGACTTTAGTTTAGCCAAACAATTGGCAGCGGCTGATTTAGAAATTTGGCTAACGCCTTTACAGGGCACAAGCAAGACTTCTCAAACACCTAAAGAACTGTCCTCAGCCCAACTGGCTGAATTAATTCAGGAATCCTTACCTAGTAAAACCGAGAATAAACTTTATATTTTCAGCACTGGCGAGCAAGCCAAAGCAGCCGTAGAAAGTTTAAAAACTTGGCAAGACGCACGCGGTAGCTCTAAGCAGCTAGCGGGGCTGATCCTTGCCTATCCTGAACTAACGCTGGGTAAAACTAAACAAGCAGATCCACAATTTATTGAAGCTGCCTATCAACTAAAGCTACCGATTTATCTATTCCAGCCCACTAAAAAGCTTAATTTAACAGCGCTTGAAGGTTTAGTTGCTGCGTTTGAAAAAGCAGGCAGCATAGTCTATGCCGAAGTGGTGAATGATGTTGCAGCCGGATATCTGCAGCGTGAGGCAAGTTCAGAAGAAGAAGCTTTACAAGCTAGTGTATTTCCAGCTCAATTCACTCAAGCGCTCGATAAACTAGGTGAAGCTGCTAGCCAACTATCTGTGGCTAAAACAGAAACAACCGATGAGCAAACGCTACAAGAACATCCAACCAAAGAAATAGCACCTGAACTGCGTTTGACTGACCTCAATGGAAAAATGCAGGATTTAAAGGATTATCGTGGCAAAATCGTGCTTCTAAACTTCTGGGCTACTTGGTGCCCACCTTGTATCAAAGAAATTCCATCATTGAATAATTTGCAGACGCGATTCTCTCAAAAGGAGTTCGTCGTGCTGAGTGTCGATGTGGGTGAGGAACCAAAAGATATTCAAGCCTTCTTAGAGCATCTACCTGCGGACTATCCGGTTTTGGTGGATAGTACCAGTAGCTCCACTGAACCTTGGCAATTGAAAGCTTTCCCTAGCACTTATGTCATTGATCGCAAAGGACAGCTGCGCTATATGTACTTTGGAGGCTTAGAATGGGATGAGCCAGAAATTATTAAGTTTTTAGAGAAAAATTTAGAGGTGGTGGCAAAATAATTGCATCCTTACTAAAGGTTTAGCTGCAAGGATGCAGTGGCTCTGCGATAATTAACTGTAATGGCAGACATAGTGGGTAGGTTCAATGACTTCAATATCAAATGAAGTATTCGCACCCACCGAAAATGCTTGCCCACCTGTATAGTCTTGCCATTGTTCAGAGCCTGCCAAGCGCACACGGCAATGTCCCTGCTGAATCTCCATCACTTCCGGAGCAGCAGTACCAAAAGTTAAAGTAGCAGGCAAAATAACCCCTACACTTTTACGTGTGCCATCGGCTGTAAAAAAGATATAGCTGATACATTTACCCTCAAAATACACATTAGCAGTAGTTTGGAGGCGGACATTTTCAATGTGGCTCATAAAGTTGATCCTTAACAAAATACAATAGGAATAAGTACCCATTGGAAGGGTAAGAAAAAGCGTAGGCAGTGTAACAGTAGCATCCTCGGCTTGGAATATGTACCAGCCTCCCCCTACACCTAAGACCTATATCGACCATCACAACGGTCTAGAACAACTAGAACTAGCACCCACTTATTAGGATTAAGCATGCAGGCTTTAAATAAATTAACAGCGCAGGACATTAGTAGGCGCTTACAAGCAGTGAACCCTCAGCGTAGTTTTGATGTACCCAGCAATTTAATCAGCGACCAGTTTCGCGAGGCTGCGGTCTTAGTACCGTTTGTGCGCCTACGGGATGAATGGCAGTTATTGTATATTCGGCGCGCGTGTTCGGAACGTGACCGACATAGTGGACAGGTAGCGTTTGCAGGCGGAAAACGTGACCCACATGACCCTAATTTATACAGTACCGCTCTACGCGAGGCTCAAGAAGAAATTGGGATTAACCCGCAAGATGTGAGCATTCTAGGGCATTTAAGCGCTCACCATAGCATTAGCAATTTCAAAATCACTCCTGTCGTTGCTCAAGTACCTTGGCCTTACTCTCTACAACTGCAGCACAGTGAAGTCGACCGTGCATTTACGATTCCCTTAACTTGGTTAGCTGACCCGCGTAATCATGAACTGCATTTGCGTGAATTAAAAGGCACTAATGTTCCAGTAGTTTACTTCAAAGAATATGATGGCGAACTGTTGTGGGGTGCTACAGCAAGGATGACTTTAAATCTGTTGCATATGCTAGGGGTAGATTTTAGTACATTAGACCAGCCTATAGCTAAAGCTGCTTGAAAGGACTTAATTGAAACCCGAGGCATCTATTGAGCTATAGATGCCTCTAAAACTAGCTTATTCGCTGCTGTCACCTTCGGTATCTTCTAAATCAGGATCCTCATCACCGGTGCTAAAGATCGGAGCAATTTGTACTAATTTCTCGCCTTCATTTAAGCGAATTAAAGTCACACCTTGCGTGTTACGCCCGACTAAAGACACTTGTGCGACGGGCGTTCTGACTAACACCCCGCCATTGGTAATGAGCATAATCTGATTACCCTCAGTGACTTGTACCGCACCAATAGCCCGTCCATTACGCTCAGAGGTTTGAATGGCAATCACGCCCATGCCACCACGAGCTTGTGCTAAGAATTCATCCACCCGAGTACGTTTACCATAACCATTTTCGGTTGCCGTTAGAATCTCACCCTCACCCAGAATAATCAGAGCATTAACCTGTTGATCATCTTCTAATTTAATCCCACGTACACCGGCAGCACCCCGTCCCATTGCGCGCACATCACTTTCAGGGAAACGAATCGCTTTACCGGCTGAAGTAAATAGCATGACTTCATTCGAGCCATTGGTGAGAGCCACATCGACTAAGTAATCATCGCGTAAATCAATCGCAATAATCCCCGTATTACGTGGCCGCGAGAATTCTTTAAGTGGTGTCTTTTTCACCGTGCCATTCGAGGTCACCATGAAGATAAACTTGTCTTCTGCATACTCTCGAATCGGCAGAATCGCATTGATACGCTCGCCCTCTTCCAAAGGCAATAGATTGACCATGGGTCGCCCACGTGAATTACGGCTAGCAAGGGGTAATTGATAAACCTTGAGCCAATACATGCGCCCCCGACTAGAGAAACACAGAATCGTATCGTGCGTACTGGCGACAAAGAGTTTTTCAATGAAATCCTCTTCTTTCATGGTCGTCGCCGTTTTGCCACGTCCACCACGGCGTTGGGCACGATAAGTATCTAAAGGCTGCGCTTTTGCATAGCCTTCATGCGATAGCGTAACGACTACCTCTTCATCAGCGATTAAATCTTCCAGACTTAAATCTTCACCAATTACATTAATTTCAGTGCGGCGCTTATCACTATAAGTCTCACGCAGCTCTAGCAATTCATCACGAATCACCTGCATTAAACGCTCAGGATTACTTAAAATATCCAGTAAATCCGCGATCCGCTCTAGAAGCTCACGATACTCTTCAAGGATTTTATCTTTCTCTAAGCCTGTTAAGCGATGCAGGCGCAGATCAAGAATCGCTTGGGCTTGTTCTTCAGAGAGCCAATATTGGCCTTCACGCAAACCTAAAGCAGCATCTAAATCATCAGGTCGGGACAGTTCTGCACCTGAGCGCATGAGCATCTCCGATACAATCCCCGGACTCCAACCACGCTTCATTAAGCCCTCTTTCGCTTCGACAGGACTGGCTGCACGTTTGATTAAATCAATAATCTCATCGATGTTTGAAAGCGCAACGGCTAAACCTTCTAAAATATGTGCGCGCTCACGTGCTTTGCGTAGATTAAAAATCGTGCGGCGAGTCACTACTTCGCGGCGATGCCGTAAGAACGCTTCGAGAATCTGTTTTAAATTGAGTAATTTTGGCTGAGCCTCGACCAAAGCCACCATGTTAATCCCGAACACGGTTTGCATCTGCGTTTGCTTATACAGATTATTCAGCAGCACTTCGGCCGATTCGCCACGCTTGACTTCAATGACCATACGCATACCGTCTTTATCAGACTCATCGCGTAGCTCAGAAATGCCTTCGATTTTCTTATCTTTAACCAGCTCAGCAATCTTTTCTAAGAGCCGTGCTTTATTCACTTGGTAAGGCAGTTCGTGGACGACAATCGTTTCACGCCCTGTCTTTTCATGAGTCTCGACTTCAGCACGGGCACGTACATAAATCCGCCCACGCCCTGTGTGGTAAGCCTCTCGAATCCCACGTGAGCCATTGATAATCCCTGCGGTGGGGAAATCAGGCCCTGGTACATATTCCATCAGATCATCAATTTCCAACTCTGGATTATTGATGAGTGCTAAGCAGGCATTGACCACTTCGGTAAGATTATGAGGTGGAATATTGGTCGCCATCCCTACCGCAATCCCTGAAGAACCATTCACTAAGAGATTCGGCACACGGGTCGGGAAAACGGCTGGCTCTTGTTCAGCGCCATCATAGTTAGGGACAAAATTAACGGTTTCTTTATCAATATCGGCTAATAGCTCATGCGCAATCTTAGACATTCGTACTTCGGTATAACGCATTGCCGCTGGCGCGTCACCATCCACCGAACCAAAGTTACCTTGACCATCCGCGAGCATATAGCGCAAGGAAAAGGGTTGAGCCATGCGCACAACCGCATCATAAACAGCAGTGTCACCATGTGGATGGTATTTACCAATCACATCACCGACGACACGTGCTGATTTTTTATAGGGTTTATTCCAATCATTGCCCAACTCACTCATCGCATACAGCACACGACGATGCACCGGTTTTAAGCCATCACGCACGTCCGGCAGCGCACGTCCAACGATAACACTCATCGCATAGTCCAGATAGGACTGACGCATTTCATCTTCGAGGTTAACCGAAATAACTTCCTTGGCAAAAGCAGCCATATTTATTGTTCGACCGTTCAAGATAGAGGCGGCTATTGTACCAGAAAAAGCTTAAAAAAGGACAAAATACACGGCTGAAACTCACGTGGAATGCGGTTCAAAGGGCATTATTTTAAGTCTGAACTCGGTAGTTTTACTTTAGACTTAGCGTTGATCCAAAGCAGAGTGCTGAATTTTAAAACTCATTAAGACCACACCCATTCCAGCGACTCCTAACGCCAACAAAGCTAAGCGTAAACCAATGAAATCAGCCAAATGACCAATCAAAGAAGGGCCTAATAAAAAGCCGATATAACCCAAAATAGTAATGACTGAAATCACCTGCCCTGCTTGTTTGGGAGCAATATCACCGGCTAATGAAAAGACAATGGGCACAACTGCTGCCAGTGCTAAGCCAGCAATTAAGAAGCCCGTCAGAATAATCAGCGGATATAAAGTGCTCACAGAAAGCAAAATGCCTACGGCTGCCATGATCCCTGAAACCCTTAACACCCAACGCCGCCGCCAATGCAATAAAATCCAACCTGAGCCTAAGCGTCCGATCATCATGGCAAAATGAAATACTGCAGGCCCTGCCGCCCCAATCATCGTTGGCAAATCTAAAGACAAGCGTAAATACACCGCTGACCACATTTCTAAAGTGCCTTCCGAGAAAAAGGTTAGACCCGTGATAGTTGCTAATAGAAGTAAAATAGGAGTCCTAAATAAAACCGCACGACTTGTAAGCGTGACTTCGGCCTGAGACTCTTGTTGATGGTGACTAATTAAACGATCTAACTTAGCACTCAAGGCATAAATGAAGCCTAAGAGAATGAGTAAACCCGCGACTAGCAAATAAACTGTGCGAAACTCTAAACCTGTAAATAAGAGAAAACCAGTCGTCAAAGCCGCTACTGCTGCCATCCCGCTATATCCAGCATGAAAAAAGCTCATGCGCGTATCACCGGTGTTCTGCTCGTAATTAACCGCCGCCGCATTGATACCTACATCTAAAGCACCTGAAGAGGCCATTAAGCAGATAATGGAAATCAGTAGTAACGGATAGCTGTTCACCCAATGAAAGGACGCATAGGCTAAAGCAGAGCAGAAGATACTAATCAACATTAAACGGCGCGCACCCCAACGATCCGCTAAGCGCCCTGTAAGAAGCATGGCAGGAAAAGATCCCACCACGCCTAAAGTCAAGGTTAAGCCCAGTTGACCTGAGCTTAACTCAAAAGAACGCTGCAAATCAGCCATCATGACTTGCCAAGAGCCGAAAATAGCACCCAAGGCAAAAAAACCACTGATCACCAACCAAAAGGCTAAGCGTTGCAAGCTTAAGTATCCATCCGCCAAATATGTTCTTTATCGCGGCTACTTAAAGACTGCCCGAGCATTTCGAGCGTTACTAGCACAATACCTTCATCAGTGACATAAAAACGTTTTTTATCTTCTTCTAGATTCTCACCAATCACCGTACCATCTGGAATCACACAGCCTTTATCAACGATCACTTTAGTGAGGCGACAATTACTTCCAATACTCACTTTCGGCAAAATAATACTGTCCTTGACCAAAGAATTATTGCCAATCGTAACTGCAAAGAAAGTCACTGAACGCTTCATGCGTGCCCCAGACAGGATACAACCTGCGGAGACTAAAGAATCAATCGCCTCTCCCCGCCGTCCATCTTCATCAAATACGAATTTTGCAGGTGGATATTGAGGCTGGTAAGTCCAAATAGGCCACAAACGGTCATACAGATTTAGCTCTGGCTCAACCGCACACAGCTCCATGTTAGCTTTCCAGTAGGAATATACTGTACCCACGTCACGCCAGTAAGCTGGCTCACCCGTTCTTTCATTACGGAAAGCATAGGCTTGTGCTTTAGCTGTATGAATATGATTTGGGATAATATCTTTGCCGAAATCGTGCGAAGAATCATCACTCAACGCGTCTTCACTTAGCGTTCTAAATAAAAATTCGCGGGAGAACACATAAATACCCATTGACGCGAGTGCAACGCCGGGTTTTCCCGGCATATGCTCTGGCTGTTTAGGCTTTTCAGTGAATTTGGTGATACGCATATCGGTATCCACCGACATCACCCCAAATCCAGTTGCTTCTTCCACGGGAACCTCAATACAACCCACTGTGAAATCAGCCCCTGAAAGCACATGCTTCACCAGCATATCGGAGTAGTCCATTTTATAAATATGATCACCCCCTAAGACGATGACATATTCAGGATCATGCCGATGCAGGATATCTAAGTTTTGATAAAGTGCATCGGCTGTACCTTGATACCACTCTTTCTTTTCCGTGCGCTGTTGGGCAGGGAGAATTTCTACGAACTCACCAATCTCAGCCCGCATAAAATTCCATGCACGCTGCATATGGCGAATAAGAGAATCCGACTTGTATTGTGTCAAAACACCAATCCGACGAATTCCCGAATTGACACAATTAGATAAAGCAAAATCAATAATGCGGTATTTGCCACCAAAAGGCACTGCTGGTTTAGCACGACGGTGAGTCAGATTCTTTAAGCGTGAACCTTCTCCCCCTGCTAGCACTAAAGCCAAAGTGTTGCGGCTTAATTCCCGCGCCAAATTTGGGCGGGAAAAGTCCATACGACCTGAATTATTATCTATATCACTCATGCTAACCTCCTCTGGTATCTAACTTGACAGCCTCCACTGTTAAAACATTGCGGCTATCTGCCTATGCGCTAGGCTTATCATACTCTTTTGTAACTTCAACCAAGCGAATTACATTAGTTGAACCGGGCTGACCAAATGGAACTCCTGCAGTCACTACTATGCGATCCCCTAACACTGCAAAACCTTTACGCTGCACCATCCGCGCTGCCTTCCCCACCATATCCGAGAGTGACACCACATCACGGGTTTGCACTGCGTATACGCCCCAAGCCAGAGTGAGCTTACGAGCAACATGGTGTGAAGGCGTCGAGCCTAAGATGGGTACTAAACCGCGCGCACGGGCGGCGCGTAAGGTGGTTGAACCCGTACTACTAAAGGTGACAATCGCCACACAACGCCGTGCCGTAGCAATATCAGAGGCTGCCCGTGCAATCGCATCCGCATCGGTTGGCTCACCTTCTAGTGGATAAGTTTTCAGGGCATGATTACTACGTACATCACGCTCAGTTTCAATAATAATCCGTCCCATGACCTCAACCGCTTCAATAGGATACTGACCTGCTGCTGTTTCTGCCGAGAGCATGACTGCATCAGCTCCATCATAAATTGCTGTCGCTACATCTGAAGCTTCCGCCCGCGTCGGCACTGGCGAATTAATCATAGATTCCAGCATCTGCGTTGCCACAATCACGGGACGGCCTAACGAACGTGCGGTCTCCACAATGCGCTTTTGAATAGCTGGTACCCGTTCAGGTGGTAACTCCACGCCTAAATCCCCACGCGCAACCATGACTGCATCCGCTAATTCAATAATTCGATGCAATTGATCTAATGCAGAAGGCTTTTCTAGTTTGGCTAAAATACCTGCGCGGCCAGTTACTAAATTACGTGCTTCTATAATATCTTCTGGGCGTTGCACGAAAGACAGAGCAACCCAGTCAACCCCCAGCTCTAAGCCAAACGCTAAATCGGCACGATCTTTTTCGGTTAAAGCACTAATCGGCAACTGTTTATCCGGAACATTCACGCCTTTCCGGTCAGAAATAACACCGCCTACAACAACGGTGGTTACCGCTACTAAGGGAGTGGCTTGAGTTACTTGTAAGCGGACTTTACCATCATCTACTAGTAACTCGTGACCTGCTTCGAGTACATCAAAAATCTCTTTATGCGGAAGGCTCACACCCTCTTGATCACCTACACGTTTTTCTAAATAAAGATTAAAGGTATCGCCCTTGTTTAAAGTGATTTTGCCTTCAGCAAAGGTGCCAATACGTAATTTTGGCCCTTGTAAGTCCATCAAAATGCCAATCGGGCGATCAAATTCAACCTCCATCGAACGAATAAGATTGAAACGCGCTCGTTGATCCTCATGGCTACCATGACTAAAATTCAGGCGAAATACATTTACACCGGCTTCAACCAACTTGCGCAATACAGTTTCATCATTCGAAGCGGGGCCTAAAGTGGCTACAATCTTGGTGCGCCTGTCTAATTTAAAAGGACTTTTCATTTGTTTGTTATTCCATGATCCATACGGTGAATAATCGAAGCTTCAATTAGCCAAACTAGCATTTAAACGCTGTAGATAAGCTTCATAGCGCTCCTCAATCGAGAGAATATCCGGCGCTAATTCGGGTTGTGTAAAATAGCGGCTAGAAATCAAATAATCTGCAGTGCTTTGATTACAAGCCAGAGGAATTTCATACAAGGTCGCTAAGCGGACTAAGGCTTTTACATCGACATCGTGTGGCTGTGGTGTCATTGGATCTTGCAAGAAGATAACACAACCAATTTTACCTTCAGCGATCAAAGCACCTACTTGCTGGTCGCCACCTAAAGGGCCACTTTTCAAGGGATGAATCGTCAACTCAGGATAGGCATGTTGTAATAAGCGCCCTGTCGTGCCAGTTGCATAAATCAAGCGCCCCTGCAGATGTGCCAGATTCTTTCCCACCCATGCCACTAAATCGGGTTTAGTGCGATCATGAGCAATCATCGCAATGGCTAAGTTTGGCATCCGCCTATCCTCTTAGAGAACCTTGCTGAGCAAGGCTGAATGTTGATTCAACAGCATGATTAGCGAATTTTAAGCCTTTTTCAAAGCCTGAGCTGCCTGTGCCAAGGCTTGCACGGCTTGCCAATCGCCTGCTTGCAGTAAATTATCCGGTGTGACCCAAGACCCACCCACGCACATCACATTCGGTAGTGCTAAATAATGGGCTGCGGTTTTTTCTGTAATGCCTCCTGTGGGGCAAAACATCACCTTAGGCAAGGGGCCATGCAAGGACTTTAACATGGGAACTCCACCAGCAGCCTCAGCAGGGAAAAATTTTAAGGTATCTAAACCTAGCTCCATCAAGCGCATCACCTCAGAAGCAGTAGAAGCGCCCGGTAATAAAGGCAAGCCTTCATCCAGAGCGGCTTTAACTAAATCGGCAGTTGCACCCGGCGATACTGCAAATTGAGCACCCGCTGCTTTTGCTGCTTTCACATCCGCTAGGGTTAACACAGTACCCGCACCCACTTGACTACCCGGTACTTCGCTCATTAAGCGAATCACCTCTAAAGCAGCGGGTGTGCGCAAAGTGACCTCCAGAACCGTTAATCCGCCTGCGACCAAAGCCTCTGCCAAAGGCTTAGCCTGTGCAGTATCTTTCACAACTAATACAGGAATCACCGCAACCTGCTGACACATGTCTCTTAATGAAAACATTGCTAATCCTCTTTAGGCACGCAGTGCGTGAATATGCTTTAAAAGCCCCGCTGTCGAAGCATCCACATCAGCAGGAACAGTACGCTCCCGCAAAGCAGGCGCTAAGGCCGTGGCCAACTTTTTGCCTAACTCCACTCCCCATTGATCATACGAATTAACACCCCAAATTACCCCTTGCACAAATACCTTATGTTCAAATAAGGCAACTAAACGCCCTAAAGTATTGGGTGTGAGTTGGCGATAGATAATCGAAGTCGAAGGTCGGTCACCCGGGAAAGTACGATGGGGGACTAACTGCTCAATCTGTTCAGCTGCTAAGCCTGCCGCCTGCATATCCGCACGCACAGCCTCAGCATTACGCCCAAAAGCTAAGGCCTGTGCCTGTGCTAAGACATTAGTCAGTAGCGTTTCATGATGGTGCTGTACATCGCCAAAAACGCTTTGGCTGCTTGGATTGGCGGCTGCCAAAAAATCCACAGGAATCACATCACTGCCTTGATGAATTAACTGAAAGAAAGAATGCTGTGCATTCGTTCCCGGCTCCCCCCAAATCACAGCTCCCGTTGACTCTTGAATCGGCGTACCATCGAGTTGTACCCGCTTACCATTCGACTCCATATCTAGTTGCTGCACATAAGCGGGGAAACGTGCTAAATGTTGATCATAGGGAATCAAAGCAACCGTGGGATATTTCAGAAAATTACGCCGCCAAATCCCAATTAAGGCAAATAAAACTGGCAAATTACTACTTAAAGGCGCTGAACGAAAATGCTCATCCATCGCCTTCGCGCCTGCTAAGAACTCAGTAAAGGCTTGTTTGCCTAATGCAATCGCTACGGGTAAACCAATTGCCGACCACACTGAATAGCGTCCACCGACCCAATCCCAGAACCCAAACACGCGAGTATCATCAATCCCGTAAGTACGCGTTGTGGCCAAATTAGTCGAAACCGCCGCGACATGTTGGCCTGCTTGTTCACCTAAGGCTAGTTTTAGCCATGCCAAAGCAGTACTGAAATTCAGCATCGTTTCTGCAGTCGTAAAGGTTTTAGAAGCAACAATCACTAAAGTAGTGGCAGGATTCAGCGGTGTGAGGGTATCGACAATATGCGCACCATCCACATTCGAGACGAAATGCAAACGTGGACCATCATGCCAAGGCGCTAGTGAAGCAGTTACCATCACGGGGCCTAAATCCGAGCCACCGATACCAATGTTTACTACATCGGTAAAAGTTTGGCCGCTTACTGTTTTATAAGCCCCAGTACGTACCGCCTCTGCAAACTCTAAAAAGCGCTCACGCACTGCTTCGACATCTGCTAGCACATCTTGACCATCGACCGTTACACCGGCGGGAATCCCATCGCGTAAGGCCATATGTAAAACAGCGCGATTTTCGGTACTATTAATTTTTTCACCCTGCACCATTGCATCACGGCGTGCCTCCACTTGCGCATCAGCGGCAAGTTGCACCAAGGCATTAAGGGCGAAGCTATCAATCTTTTCTTTAGAAAAATCGATTAATAAATCATCCAGACTAAACGCCAAGCTCTGGAAACGCTCGGGATCATTCGCAAATAACTCCCGTAAATGCTGCGCCTTCAAACGCTCGGCATGCATTTCCAAAGCTAGCCAATCTTTAGTAAGATTTGCCTTCATCTATTTATACTCCAGCAGCAAATAAGGAGCTGGCTCCACTAGAAGCAGGCCCAACCGCTTGGCGGAAGACTTGGAACAACTCACGCCCTAAACCAGCCTCATTCGCGTCTAAATTCGCAGTTGCATTGGCTCGACTGTCAAAATCAGCCGCCAATACGCTCAATTCGCCGCTTTCTGCATCTAACCGGATCAAATCGCCATCGCGGATTTTGGCAATTGCACCACCTTCCATCGCTTCCGGACTTAAATGAATCGCGGCCGGCACCTTGCCACTCGCACCAGACATACGTCCATCTGTAACCAAAGCGACTTGTTGCCCGCGATCTTGTAAGACACCTAAAACGGGGGTAAGGCTGTGTAATTCGGGCATACCATTAGCTTTTGGCCCTTGGAAACGCACAACACACACAAAATCCCCCGTCAACTCACCCGCTTTAAAAGCAGCTTGCACTTCTTCTTGGTCATGGAATACTTTGGCAGGTGCTTCAATAATGCGGCGCTCAGACTTGACAGCCGACACCTTAATCACTGCCTCGCCAAGATTCCCTGTTAAACTGACTAAGCCACCAGAGGCTTGGAAAGCTTCAGTGTAGGGGCGCAAAATGTCGGTATCATGACTACTCGCAGCCCCTTCCACCCAAATAGCCTTGCCTTGCTCATTTAGCTTGGCCTCCTGCGTGTAATGATGCAGGCCAAAACCGGCCACAGTATGCACATCTTCATGTAAAAGACCGGCAGCCAGCAACTCGCGAATCACGAATTGCAAGCCACCAACAGCATGGAAATGGTTAACATCAGCCGAGCCATTCGGATAAACCCGTGCCATTAAGGGTGTGACTGCCGACAGATCAGAAAAATCCTCTAAGCACACGATCAAACCTGCAGAACGTGCCATCGCAATTAAATGCAACACCAAATTGGTTGAGCCACCGGTTGCATTTAGCCCAACAATCCCATTCACAAAAGCTTTCGCCGATAAGACTTCACAAGCGGGCGTGTAATGCCCTGCTTCTGCAGTCAGTTTTAGCACTTGCTCCGTTCCCGCCACGGTTAAAGCATCGCGTAATAGCGTGTTAGGATTAACAAAACTGCTGCCCGGCAATTGCAGTCCCATAAACTCCATGAGCATTTGGTTGCTATTCGCCGTACCATAAAAAGTGCATGTCCCAACATTGTGATAAGACTGCATTTCAGCTTCTAGTAGCTCGGCACGCCCTACTTGACCGGCTGCATATTGCTGGCGCACTTTAGCTTTCTGGTCATTCGAAATCCCTGATACCATAGGCCCAGCGGGTAAAAACACACAAGGTAAATAACCGAAGGTTGCTGCGGCAATTACTAAACCCGGAACAATTTTGTCACAGACCCCTAAGAAGGCAGCGGCATCAAATAAATTATGACTCAGGGCAATCCCAGCAGCCATTGCAATCACATCGCGCGAAAACAGCGACAATTCCATACCCGGCTGACCCTGGGTTACCCCATCACACATGGCAGGTACACCGCCTGCAACTTGCGCTGTTGCACCGACTGAACGAGCAACCTGTTTAATTAAAGCGGGATAAGCCTCGAAAGGTTGATGCGCTGACAACATATCGTTGTAGGCGGTCACAATTCCAAGATTAGGCGCTTTACTGGCTACAATTTTAAACTTATCAGAGACTGGGCTAGCAGCAACCGCATGGGCTAAATTACCGCAAGCCAGCTGATGCCGATTATCACGTACCGCTGCTTGTTGCATACGTGCTAAATAGAGATTACGCGTCTGCTGACTACGTTGCTCAATCCGAGCTGTCACCTCGGCGATGACTGGGTGAACTGTGGTTTTCATAATAGTCTCGATCCGCGCCCTTAAGGCGCATAGTGAACCGTCAATTTATCACCAGCTTGCTGCAATAAAGCCTCAATCGGCCACTGACGTGGCTGTCGGGCAGCAAGGTTAGCCTGCACTTGTTCTAATAATTGCTGTTTATCAACGCCAGTAATAAGTAAATGTACATGCTGAGCTTGCAATAAAGCAGCCAAACTTAGCGAAATTCGCGCCTCTGGCAAGTCAGGCGTTTGTACTTCTAGTAAAACCGCAGCGCTATTGGGATCTAAACCCGACTCTAAATTTGGTGCTTGTGGGAACAAAGAAGCGAAATGCCCATCATTGCCCATTCCCAATACTACTGAATCTAAAGGTAAGAACGCTTGCTGCAATGTATGTGCTAACTTAGCTAAATCACTCTCGGTTTGCCCAAGCTGGTATAAAGCCTGAAAGCTAGCGGCTGGCTCTAAACTATTCAATAGATTAGTTTGCAATAAGCGGGCATTCGAGCGTTCGTTGCTAGGCTCTACTTGGCGTTCATCCGTTAAAGTAAAAGCAACTTTTGACCAATCCAATGCCTGTTTAGCCAATGCCTTAAAAAAAAGTACTGGCGTAGTCCCACCTGCAAATGCAGCAGTGGCTTTAGCTTTAGCTTGGATAGCAGCTTGCAGCTCACCGGCAACTAGCTGAGCTAATTGTTCAGCTTGTACAGCACGGTCAGGATAGCCAATTAAGTTCATGCCTCAATTTCCCGCCAACGTCGACCATCCCGCGCCATCATTTCCACGGCTGCAATTGGACCACGACTGCCCGGATCATAAGCTTCTGGTTTTAGACCGGATGCTTCCCAAGCGTCAATGATCGGATCAATCCAACGCCAAGCCGCTTCGACTTCATCACCGCGCATGAATAAGGTTTGATTACCACGCACTACATCCATGATCAGGCGCTCATAAGCATCTGGCATCCGCCAGTTACCTTGACGTCCCTCAGCAAAGCTCATGTCTAAAGGAATATCCCGCAAACGGAAGCCACCTGGCCCTGGATCTTTGGTCATAATATGGAGCTTCAAACCTTCATCGGGCTGCAAACGAATGATCAAGACATTCGGCATGGTCGGTGTTTCTAAATCACCAAACACTGAATGGGCTGGTTCTTTAAACACTATAGCGATTTCGGTCATTTGTGCACGCAGCTTTTTACCCGTACGCAAATAGAATGGCACGCCAGACCAACGCCAGTTATCAATTTCTGCTTTAATCGCAATATAAGACTCTGTTCTGCTATCTGGATTACCCACATCTTTTAAATAAGACTCAGCATCTGAGCCATGCCCCATATACTGCCCGCGCACTGTACTGCTTAATACACTCCGCCCGGTTAAAGGTCGTAAAGAGCGCAGCACTTTGAGCTTTTCATCCCGCAAAGCATCCGCATCGAATTTATAGGGCGGCTCCATCGCTAACAGACAAAGTAACTGAATTAAATGGTTTTGTACCATATCACGGATAGCACCTGCAGTATCATAATAGCTACCACGACTACCTACGCCTAAAGACTCAGCCGCAGTGATTTGCACATGATCAATGCGTGTTGCATTCCATAATGGCTCGAACAGTGCGTTGGCAAAACGCAGCGCCATTAAGTTCTGTACCGTTTCTTTCCCAAGATAATGGTCAATCCGATAAACTGATTTTTCATTAAATACACTACTGAGAGCTTGATTCAGTTCAATCGCACTTTCTAAATCATGACCTAGCGGTTTTTCCACCACTAAACGGGCTTTGACCGTCGCCAAACCGACATTTGCTAAACCTTGAGCAATCGTACCGAATAGAGCAGGGCCAACCGCCAAATAGTAAACACGAATATGCTCAGGGCGTTCATTAAGGTAACTGACTAGCTCACCCCAAGCACTCGAGTCTGTTACATCGATATGCAAATAGCTTAAACGATGGATGAAACGTTCAACAGCTTCTGAGCTTAACTCTTCAGTGGCAACATGTTGCTGTAAAGCGTCACGAGCCTCAAGTTTGAAAGCTTCAGTGTCTTGCTCAGTACGCGCCAAACCTAGAATACGAGCAGCGGCTGGAATTTGTCCATCAGCATCGCGTCGAAACAAAGCAGGCAGCAACTTGCGCATTGCTAAATCGCCAGTACCGCCAAAAATGACAAGATCAAAGGGATCAACAGGAATGACCGTGCTGCTCATGAATACTGGGTTTCCTTGGTGGTGATTAACAATTCTATTTGTTATTAGAGTGCAGCTTGAATTTCTGCACGAGTCGGCAAATTGGCACCGCGTCGCGAGCAGGTAATTGCAGCCGCGACTGTAGCGGTGTAACCCATCTTAAATAAGGTTTCGTTGTTAAGCTGCTCAGACCAAACAGCTCTAGAATTTTTTAAGCTGGCAACAGCATCTAATAGAGATGCTTGGAAGGTGTCACCTGCACCTACGGTGTCAATCACTTTTACAGATTGACCGGGCACATCGACTTGTCCATGTTGGCTCCATAAAGAAGCTCCATTACCCCCACGCGTTAAAGCAACTAACTGCGGACCTTGTTGCAACCAGTTTTCCACAATTGTTTCGGGCCGCTGCTCAGGATAAAGTAAGTGCAAGTCCTCATCGCTTACTTTGACCATATCAACTAATGGTAAAAGCTCAACAATGCGTTGTTTCCAAATTTCTAAACGTGGCTCGACATTCAAGCGCACATTAGGATCTAAGGAAAGAAGGCGCTTGCCCGAATGTTGCTGGGCAAGCGCAAAGTACGAATCGGCAGTCGGCTGTGCAACGATGGAATAGGAACCGAAGTGAATAATCGCCGTACCCTCTAGATCGACATTAATATCGTCTAAAGTTAACAAACGATCCGCCGCGCCGTTACCGTAAAAAGCATAACTAGGTACGCCCGCAGCATCCTGCTGGACGAAACCTAAAGTAGTGGGTGCTTGCTTACGCGCAATCAGATGAGTTTTAACCCCTTCTGATTGCAAACTTGCTAAGAGCCTTTCACCTAAGAAGTCTGTAGAAAGTCCTGTCAACATCGCGACTGGGCAGCTTAAACGTGCTAGACCCACTGCTACATTCAGCGGTGAACCACCGACACGTGCACTCAGCGGTACTTCAAAAGCTGCTTGATCAACAACCTCTGTCGTAAACACATCGAATAGTGCTTCTCCACAGACAACAAACATGATGGCTTTCCCTAGCTCAACTTAGAAGGTGTAGTTAAAGCGCACACGAGCAGCATTGACTTTATCATCAGTGCCATCTACGCCACCCACATCAGTCGCTTTAGAGGTACTAGCTGCAAAAGTGACGGTAGCATCTTTAGCGCCGAATAAAGGAACAGTATATGCACCATAGAAAGTATTTAACTTTGCATCAGCCCCTGTGTAATCTTCTTTAGAAGTCACATAACCAACACCCCATGGGCCTTGAGTGAAATTCAAAGCAACGGAGGTTACATCTGTACCATCGTTATCTGCATTCTTTTTAGAAAGACTAGCATTAGCAGTACCACCAGCGACATCAAAACCAGCACCAACCCCGAAGCCAGTGTGTGATGTTTCAACATCATCTACTGTACTTTTAACACTTTCTAAGCCAGCCCTTACAGTAACCGCTCCTGCTTTATAAGTTACAGCTGGGCGTACTGCCGCAAATTTATCAAAGTCGCTAGTATTTTTTGCAGCCATGACACCCAATTCAAAATTCATCGCATCATTTGGCTTTAAATGTACAGCCGTATGAATGACACTGTCTTTACGACCACGTGCTGCATTAGTACCATAAGGTGACATACTACCTGCGTGCTCAGCTACAGTATCTTTACCCACTGGAAATAGATCTACACCTTCAAAACGACCGATTTGAACATCCCAGCCGCTACGTCCCATTTGCAGATAAACGTCATCATAACCTAAGTCGCTACCTTTAAATGGTACTAAAGGTTGTGCAACACCTTTAATGAAATAGTCATCGCCCTTTAGCTCACCAGTCGCATTTAACTTAATGCGCCCACCGTTATAGTAACTAGTGTCAGCATCACCACCTTTAGCAGTCAAATCTAATTCAACATCCCCACCGATGTTAAAAGTTTTCTCTTGTGCTTGAACATTAAAGCCCACTAATAAAGCAGCTATCCCACAAGCAACGCTCAATTTCAGTTTGGTTTTCATTGCATTTACCTTCGCTATTCAATCAAAAACACGGTTATTAAAACACACTACCAAAGCGCTTTGAAGCATAAAACACTAGTAGCTTATTAAAATTTATCCCACATTGATCCATTAATTTTTTCAACATCCGAAAAAAATAATCTCGTAAACTCACATACTTGTCAACCTAAGAACGCTTTGCACTAACCGTATCATTAATAAAAAATTAATGTACTTAGGTTAAAGGCTTAAGCTTAAGCTGTCAATAATTAATTCAAATTGATTTATTAAAAGATTACTGCTAATGAGTGCTTATGGACACACAAATTTTCATGCAAATAACATACCAAGATTTTTAGATACGCTAATTGAAAGTTTTACTTGCTTTTGAACAATTAGAATATTAATATCTTCTTATATATAGTTCTCTATATTTGATTTTGACTACTTGTGTATTGACGCATTCCTGCTAGAGGTATTGGTTCATGAACTTTACAAAAATGACACTGGCTATGGCTATTTTTGCAGCGGCAACAACTGCATCTGCTACAGATTTCTTTAATGGTTTTGACAATGGTAATGGTACAGGCAGTGCTCAAGGCCAGGGTCAAGGTCAAGGCTATACTACTGGCCAAGGCACTGGTTACGGCACTAGCAAAGGCAATGTAGATGGTTGGGGTACAGGCAAAGGTACTGGTGACGGTGAAGTTGATTTTTCTATTAACTTCAAAGGTAAAGGCAATACCGATATGGCCTCTGATGTGGTAGGCCGTGGCAACGGTAACACCAATGGCAATTTTAATGGCCAAGGTACGGGTTATGGACAGGGTTATAACAACTTAAATGGCTATACCAATAGTACTACCTCAGGTGGTGGTTATAATCCATGGGGTGGGATGCCAGCTTGGGGTGGTTATTATCCTTATCCACAGACCACTATGCCGATGATGCCTCAGATGCCGCAAATGTATGCGCCTTATGGTATGCAACAGCCGATGATGCCGATCATGCCACCAATGTATGCACCTTACGGTATGCAACAGCCGATGATGCAAAATCCAAATTTTGCACAAATGCAGCAGCAAATGGCCGCACAACGTGCACAAACCGAAGCTTATATGAAGCAGCAAATGGAAGAGCAACGTAAAATGATGGAAGCTCAAAGCAAAGCTGCTGCTCCAATGGCACCAATGGCTCCTAGTGCACCTGTTCCAGCAGCACCGGCCACTGAAGCGACGGCTCCAGCACCTGCAAAAACTAACTAATTTACAGCTTAAGCCTACTGAAATTCAGTAGGCTTAGTCACAGGCTTGAACGCAGTCTTTAATCAATGTTGGGCCTGCGTAAATGAATCCCGTATAAATTTGCACTAAAGCAGCTCCTGCCTGTAATTTAGCCACAGCGTCTTGCGCGCTCATGATCCCACCGACACCAATGATAGGAATTCGCGTACCCAAATGCTGGTGAAACAAGCGAATCACTTCAGTTGAACGCTCTGTTAAAGGGCCTCCACTTAAACCGCCCTGCTCTGCTCCATAGTCTAGTTGCGCGACGGCTGATTTATCCAAAGTCGTATTAGTAGCAATCAACCCATCCATCTCACAATCGAGTAAGACTTCAGCAATTCCAGCGATTTCTTCTGGACTTAAATCGGGTGCTACTTTCACGGCTAAGGGTACATAACGGCTATGTTCCGCAGCTAACAAGATTTGCTCTTGCTTTAAAGCAACCAGTAGACGCCTTAGGTCTTCACCATATTGCAAGCTACGCAAACCGGGGGTATTGGGAGAGGAAATATTAATCGTGATGTAATGCGCATGCGTATAAACCTTGCGCAATCCGATCAAATAGTCATCTGCTGCACGCTCTACAGCCGTATCAAAATTTTTCCCAATATTAATCCCAAGTATGCCTTGATACTGTGCCTTATGAACCTGACCTAGTAGGTATTCTAAACCGTGATTATTGAAGCCCATTCGATTG
Organism: uncultured Thiothrix sp.; assembly: GCF_937873765.1. Lineage (GTDB taxonomy): Bacteria > Pseudomonadota > Gammaproteobacteria > Thiotrichales > Thiotrichaceae > Thiolinea. Next base: position 58,369 of record NZ_CALMZC010000002.1, read on the forward strand.
ATGATGGCTTTGGCGGATTTCAAACGAAACAAACGTGGATGTGGATTGCCGGGTTGTGGACGTGGAGTCACCGTCCCCACCTCAATAAAGCCAAACCCGCAGCTTGCAAGCGCATCAATAAACTCTGCATTTTTATCCAAGCCTGCCGCTAAACCTACACGATTGGGAAACTTAAGCCCCATCACTTCAACAGGTGTTCCAACTAGTGATTCTGCCTTACCATTAAGACCTAATTGATACGCTAACTTTAAAGCTCTTAAAGCGGTATGGTGAGACATTTCGGGAGATAAGAGAAAGAGCAATTCACGCAGCAAGCTATACACAATCAGACCCTCGGAGGCTAAAAAATGCAAAAGCGCTGATTATGCTGAATCCGCTGTTTAGCAACAACCTACGATTGGAAAAACAATGGCGAGCCGTGCTTTAAGCTATGGCATAATAAAGCGCTATTTTTTAAAGATTGAGAGAGGATTGCATGGCAAATTCATCATTTTACCCACCACAACGCATCTTAATGGGGCCTGGGCCTTCTGATGTAAGCCCCCGTGTTTTACAAGCGATGGCGCGCCCAACTTTAGGTCATTTAGACCCTTTATTTGTTGGCATGATGGATGAAGTGAAAAGCTTACTGCAGTATGCCCTACAAACTAACAATGAACTGACCATGCCCATTTCTGCACCCGGCTCCGCAGGCATGGAAGCGTGTTTTGCCAATTTAGTCGAACCGGGCGATAAAGTCATTGTTTGCCAAAATGGTGTGTTTGGCGGGCGCATGAAAGAAAACGTCGAACGCTTTGGCGGCACTGCAGTGATGGTGATGGATGATTGGGGCAAACCTGTTGACCCTAACAAAGTTGAGGCAGCTCTAAAAGCTAATCCAGATACCAAAATCCTTGCCTTTGTCCATGCTGAAACGTCTACAGGCGTGCGCTCCGATGCCAAACTTTTAAGCGACTTGGCGCATCAATACGGTTGTTTAGTGATTGTGGATGCCGTGACTTCTTTAACTGGCTGCGAACTACGCGTGGATGATTGGGGGATCGATGCGATTTATTCTGGTACTCAAAAATGCATGTCTTGCGTACCCGGTTTATCACCAGTGAGCTTCGGTAGTCGAGCGGTTGAGGTGATTAAAAATCGTAAAACCAAAATCCAAAGTTGGTTCTTAGATATGAGCCTAATTATGGGCTATTGGGGCGGTGGTACTAAGCGTGCCTATCATCACACCGCGCCGGTCAATACACTCTATGCCTTGCATGAAGCTTTAGTCATGGTGCAGGAAGAAGGTTTAGAGAATGCTTGGGCGCGCCATACTCACCACCATCAAGCCTTAAAAGCAGGTTTAGAAGCGATGGGGATTCGCTTTGTGGTCGAAGAAAATTATCGTCTACCTCAGTTGAACCTAATCACAGTGCCAGAAGGTGTGGATGAAGCGGCAGTACGTACTCGTCTTTTAAATGAATACAGCATGGAAATTGGCGCAGGCTTAGGTGCTTTGGCTGGTAAAGTGTGGCGAATTGGTCTAATGGGTCATGCCTGCAATACCAAAAATGTTCTAACTTGCTTAGGCGCTTTGGATGCTGTGCTCAGCTCCATGCAAGCTCCGATTGAATCAGGTGTTGCAGTCAGAGCAGCACAGGATTTTTATAAGGTTTAACTAAAATCTAGCAGGTAGCTTAGTTAGCTACCTGCTTCCAACATTCTAGGTAAAGCGGTTTGTTCACGCAGGAGCTTTAAATGTTCCAGTGTGGCATACCCATCCGCTGGAAAACCCGTATCCGCCTGCCAACGCCGTAAAGCAGCGCGTGTATTCGGGCCAATCGTGCCATCCACCCCATCAGTACTATAGCCCACGGCACTTAGACGCTCTTGTAGCTCTGCTTTTTCTAAACGACTTAGAGGTTCTTCATTACGCGGCCATGCAGCTTGTACTTCTAACCCACCTTTCAAACGCTCTGCTAAATAACCGGCTGCTAAGGCATAACTAATCGCATTATTGTATTTCAGCAAAACATTAAAATTAGGATAAGTCAGAAAAGCCGGCCCACGATAACCGGCAGGAATAATCACTGCAGCCCGCAGCGTGGGGGAATCCTCTAAAGCCGTACCATCCACCCGATACATCCCTTGAGCACTCCAATAATTTAAACTTTGCCAATTGGCAGGCTCCGTTTCCATCCAATCAAAAGTGACCGGCAACACTACTTCGGTGCCCCAAGGCTGTCCCTGCTGCCAACCTGATTGCGCTAAATAGTTCGCCGTAGAAGCCAAAGCATCTGGAATACTAGCCCGCAAATCACGCTTACCATCGCCATCAAAATCGACAGCAAACTCCTCGAAGGTACTAGGAATAAATTGAGTATGCCCGAGTGCACCCGCCCAAGAACCCCGCAGATTATTACTAGGCATATCGCCACTTTGGAGGATTCTTAAAGCAGCAACTAATTGAGTACGCCAAAAATTGCGGCGCTCTTCACGGCCTTGATAAGCTAAGGTGGCTAAAGAGCGAATGGCTGAATAATTACCGAGTTGCTGACCATAACTGCTTTCCATACCCCAAATGGCCACAATGTACTCAATATCGACGTGATAGATGTCGCTGATTCTCTTTAAGAGTGGTGCATATTGTTTTAGAACATAACGGCCTTGCTCCACTCGCTCAGGCGAGACAGCACTATCCATATACTCCCACACAGGTCGACTAAACTCTGGCTGATAAGTATCTAGTTTCAAAACTTTTTTATCGATCAGCAGGCCACGGAAAGCTGTATCCAAAGTAGCATCTTTAATCCCGTGTTGCTGCGCATAGTACCGAAAATTAGTTTGCCACTTCGCAAATTCTTGATCAGAAAATACTGTATATCCAAACAAGACTACGCTAAAAAGAATGCCAAGTTGTAGTGTACGCGCTAGCTTGCGACCCATCCCTAAAACCAAAGACGTCAATTTAAGGCGCTATCATAAACAAACTTAAGCAGCCCTGCACCGCCTGTTGACACTTATTCGCCAATTAGGAGCCTTTCATGCCACAAACTGTCTTTCTCGATTATGCAAGCACCAGTCATAATGACCTCGATTTAACTCAGCTAGAGCAAGCCTGTGGTACACTGACTTTATGGGAAGACACTAATCCTGAAACCTTGCTTGAGCATATTGGTCAAGCTGAAGTTGTGATTAGCAATAAAGTTCTGATTAATGCAAGCACACTGCAAGTACTTAAGAATCAACTCAAACTGATTTGCGTAGCCGCAACTGGCACAAATAATGTTGATTTAGTAGCCGCACGCGCTTTAGGCATTTCCATCTGCAATGTACGCAACTATGGCAGTCGTTCGGTGGCTGAGCACTGCATAAGTTTAATATTCGCTTTAGCTCGGCAAATTCCAGCTTATAACCAAACCGTACAAATGGGCAGTTGGCAGCAAAGTAAGCACTTCTGCTTATTAGACTATCCTATCACCGAAATTGCGGGTAAGACCTTAGGCATTATTGGTTACGGAACCTTGGGGCAAGCCACTGCAGAGCTAGCTGCCGCTATCGGCATGAAAATCATGATCGCCGAACGCTTAGATGCCAACCATATACGCCCTAATCGAGTGAGCATTGATGAGTTATTAGCTCAAGCGGATGTAATCAGCCTACATTGCCCTTTAAATGAGCAGACCAAAGCATTTATTCATGCAAAACGCTTAAAACAAATGAAACCCTCGGCTTTTTTAATTAACAGTGCTCGGGGTGGTTTGATCGATGAAGCTGATTTATTAGTTGCTTTACAAAATGGTACTATTGCAGGAGCTGGTTTAGATGTTCTCAGTATTGAACCCCCCACTGCAGATAATCCTTTACTCTGGCAGAGCTTACCTAATCTAATCATTACGCCTCATATCGCTTGGGCGAGTCGCAAGGCACGGCAAACTTTATTGAATCAACTTGCTGACATTATTAACAGTTTTCAACAAGGTAAGTTACTTAACCAAGTGAACTAAGAAACCGATTAGCGCGCTAATTCAAAGGCTTATCAGCTTAGTGCCTGCACTCATCTGAGCTTGGCGTTACCCTTAAAGATCGTCTAGCGCCAGCTCATTAGGGTCAGCATGCCTAAACTTATTATTAAACGTGAGAACCCCCAACGTTTCACTCAGCAAGCGATCTTATTTTGGGTATTAGGTTTATTACCTGTAGTTCTGTTAGCTGGCTTTCTTACCGGCAACCTTATTAGCCAATGGAGCCACTCCATTTCCAAAGCCGGACAGGTACCTTTATTACCGCTCGCTCCTTTGATACAGCCTAAACCCCCTCTACCTAGCCCTAGCTCGAATTTACCCTTGCCGCTCACTACTGCACGACCCAATGATACGAACCTTGAAACCTCCACTGACTCTGAAGATACTGTTATTAAACCAACGCTTAAAAAACATATAGATGCCTCCAAACTCTTAAATAACTCCGTAAGCTCAGAGTCCACCAGTTCCGCTAAAACGAATAAAAAACCGTTAGCAGCTAACACTAGTAAGAACAAACCTAGTTCAATAATAAATCAGGCTAATACCAACAATCAGCAGAATAATCGCAGCCGTCCTATTGAAGCTCCAAGCTCCAGCCATAAACTCGTTAAATCACCCCAAACAGTCAGTGAATCTCCACGCCCTAGACCTGTGGCTCGTGCGACCCCTGAAAAGCGTATGCCAGCTACGATTAAATCGCCAGAATCTGCCCAGAACGAGCGTGGGAGCACGAATGATTATCGACTACTAGAGCAGTCTTTAGGTATTACCCTGCAATAGCAACTTGCGTTGCACGGTTCACAATCAAGGTGATTTCATGTCATTTAAGAAAAAAATGATGCTATTAATACTAGCATTTTTTGTGCTCGCAGCTTGCACCACAACGATTATTCAAGCGCCTGTTTTATTAGAATTAACGCAACCAGTTCCTTTACAAAAGGCCACCGAGCGCGGAGCCAAACATCTATTTACTCTTGTCCAACAAGAGCGCGGCTGGCGTAGTGAAGTCTTACCGACCCATATTTTGGTATTGCCCACTTTTCAGGAAAACACCAAAAAAATCTTAGAACCTACCAAACAAATTTTTCCCTATTTACAACAACAAGCCACCGGTTTTAAACGGTTTCAGCTAGTCAGCTTAGAAACACAAGGCCAAACCCCAGCAACTTATGAGTTACATAGCTCTATGCTAATGACAGAGGTAAACGGTAAGGAAAAGGTCGTGTTAAGCATGTGGATAATCGAGCCACAATCCAAACGGCGGCTTTCAACAGTTAGCTCAGCCATCCGGGTTGATAGTCCAATGAATAAACCTAGTCTAAGCCATAATCCTGAGCCACAACCTTGGCTAAGCGCCTTACAAGAATCCAGCCGTCTAATAGTAGAAGCAGCAAGTAAAGATCGCTCTTGGCGCAATCAATTGGCTACTACTCAAGTAGTCTTAGTCCCACTGTTTGATGCTAACTCCAAGGAGAATTTGAATCTAACTGAGAATCTACAAACTCAATTGCAGAAACAAGGAGGGGGGTTAAAAGTCTCCACTATTTCCCAAAGTTTATTGCCACAAGCGCATTATGTCGTTCACAGTGCCATCGCGATTGACAAACTTAGTGAAGGCCAGGTTTATGATTTGAATGTTTGGTTACGCGATGCTAAAACTGGACGCTTATTGGCGCATTGCTTAAATAAAGTGCTAGCACAGGGCTTACCCTATGCTTTAACCACTGAATCGAAAGATAGTCCGGTTTATACCGAGCCACTCAATCCGAATGCGAAAAGCTTCGATATACGTCAAGAAATGCAGCGCTCTAACTATCCAGCTCATTTGCAATTAGAGGCTATCTTAGCAGATGCAGCGAAAGCCTACACTAATGCTCAATACGCGAAAGCTTTAGAGTTCTATGAGACTGCCAAAAACACTAAAAATGGTATGAGTTTGCGTAGTTTAGCAGGTCGCTATTTATCCTTGCTGCGCATAAAGCGTCATGCTGAGGCACGTGTGGCTTTTGCAGAATTACTCAAGTATGGTTTTAGTCATAGCACTATCTTGACTTTCAAAATCCTTTTCGCTGTCGATTCAACCAAATTTGCAGGGGGAGACTTTTTGAGTAGCCAATACCAAATGTGGACAGAAGAAATTGTTGACTACCTTAGATATCAACAGCGCTGCATGCTAGTGGTAGGCCATAGCAGTCATAGTGGCTCCGAAGACTATAATTTGAAACTTTCAACTGCACGCGCTGCTGTTATTCGCCAAGCAATGGCAGCTAAGCAGCCTATCATGAGTACGCGCATACATGCCGAAGGTAAAGGCTTCCATGAAAATATTGTAGGAACAGGGACAGACGATTTTCGGGATGCTGTTGATCGGCGAGTAGAGTTTCGTAAGCAAACTTGTCAGTAGGACATTCCCTAAAACCCCCGCTAGCGCATGACTAGCGGGAAGGTAAAAACTTTAGTTATTCAACTTTAGCACCAGCAGACTTTGCAGCTTTCTTTGCTTTTTTGACGATTTTCTTCGCTGCTTTATCGGCTGATTTTTTCTCTTTTTTTTCTTTTTTAGCAATTTTCTTTAAAGCTTTTCCTTCTTTTTTACGTTCTTTCTCAACTACTTTTTTTGCTTTCTTTAATTGCTTTTCTGCCTCGCGTTTTACCTTACTTTTATGCTTAGCTTGCTCTTTCTCAGCTTTAGCAGATTTTTTTGCCTTTTGACTATTAGCTTCTTTCTTAACTGATTCTTTAGGAGCTTTGACAGTCGATTCTAGTTTTATTGTGTCATCTGGCTTAGCTTCAGGAAGTTTATCGGTTGCTTTTGCTTCACTAGTCACTGGCTTTTTAACTCTTGAGCGAGTGCTGGCTGGTTTAGGAGCAACTTTAGCAGTTGTAGCGCTTTCAGTGGGTTTGGCCTCAGGCGCGGCTTTTTTAGGAGTAGCAGTCTTAGCGCGACTCGGGCGTTTAGCTGCAGGGGCTTTCGGTTTAACTGCTGGTTTAGCCTCTGCTTCGGTCTTTTTCATCTCTGTAGAAACAGTTGCAGTATCTGCAGCAGGCTCAGTGTTATCTTCCGTGATAGCTGCTGCCGTTGTAACTTCGGGGGCAAGGTCAGATTCTCCCTTAGTGCTTAACGCCTTAGCGCTCTCGAGAATGCCAAGTGCGGTAGTTGCACCAATCCCTGGGACATCTGCTAACTCTTGTGCAGTCATCGCGGCTAATTGCTCAACCGTTGTAATCCCATTCGACTCCAAGCGGGTCTGCATTGCGGGACCAATATATTTAACAGAAGCAAGTGATAGTGTCATAAGCCTAAACTCCTTGAGTATATTCAATATTTATTATTGTAGAAAAAGCCTAGCGCTACAGTTTGCAGAAATTATAAAAAAAAGCCAATTTCTCCCACAAACTGTTGTTAGGCATTTTTGCCAAACAGGCATTAACGGACTAACATAGCCAGAAACACTGCTGGAGTTGGACATGTTCGGACTTGCTAATAAGCTATTGATTGCTCCAAAAGATTATTTAGCCAATGAACTGACTGCCACTGTTCGCCATGAGTATGTTCAGGGCGAAGTCTATGCAATGGTGGGCGCAAGCGATGGGCATGTAACTATTAATGTAAATCTGATCACACTCATTAAAGCTCATTTACGGGGTTCAGCTTGTAAAGCCTATGTAAATGATATGAAAGTTCGTATTGGTGAAGACGAGGCCTTTTATTATCCTGATCTACTAGTCTGCTGTGACCCGGCTGACCATCAACGCAATCACTTCAAACAAGCCCCTTTGTTAATCATTGAAATCTTATCAACTAGCACAGAGGCTTATGACCGTGGCGACAAATTTGCGTTTTATCGACAGTTGGCTAGCTTACAGGAATATATACTGGTCAATACTCGCAGCTACCGCGTAGAAGTGTTTCGTCGTAATGCTCAGCATCGTTGGGAGCTATTTAGCTTTTTTGGGGCTGAAGCCTGTATGGAATTGGCCAGTATTGGTTTGACTTGCTCTTTACTCGATGTGTATGAGGATGTTGATTTCGGTTTAGTCTAAGCCCCTATAAAAACCAAGTTGCTTTAGGCTATCGGCTAGGATTGAACGGCTAAGAAGGATAAAGCTCAGCCAATCCTTGCTGTTTCGGCAATTCAGTATTGGCTGGCGTTTGTGTTTTTTGATAATCCTGTACTGTTTTCCATAAATCATCGCCCTCCCAAACATGGGCAGTGGAGGCATACAAGACAGTACTGAGATCATCCAAGGCTTGCTTTAGTGGCAAGTCAGCCTGAGTCCGTAAGCTCGCAATCGTTGCAGGCGTAAGTTTTAAATCCTCGCGAATCCAAGCTTGCAGACCTTGAAAGGCCGCATGAGCATCATCACCCTGACAAGCTGCCTGTAAGGTTTTCAGAGGGTTGAGACTAGTTGGTGCTGCAGTACTGACTTGTAGTTTCCCTCGTTGCTGCTTTAACCAGAATAATAAGCCAGCCAATAATGCTAACCCTAAAGCACCTACGGCGATGAATAACCACTGTTGCTGACTGATAGTTTTGCGCTCTGTCTGCGGCTGACTCGAAGGAACGGCTTGTTCTGCAGGGTTCAGCAAAGTGTTCGCAGGCTCTGTGGGCGAAGTTGCGGTCACTGTGGGATCATTATTAGCGTTAACTTGCCCAACTCCCGTTACTTTAAGTGACGTTGGCTCAATGCGCGCTGTCTGCATTTTCTTGGTTTTTAAATCCCACCAATCAATTTTAATTTCTGGTAAGACATAACTACCATCGGCAGTTCCCATCAAAACCCATTTCTCTTCACGCATACCAATCACGCTAGAGCCGCCTAAATCATTGCGAAACTCTGGCTGATTTGCATAGCCCTTAATTCCCAACGGCGGCTTAATGTCTAAAGCGGGTAGCTGCTCAGCCATTAGACTATCAGCAATAATTGCAACCGTTAAGGTGACTGGCTCGCCAGCTTTTAGGGTTTTATTCACCGGTTCCCAATGAGCATTCAAGGTGAGGCTATTAGCAGGTAACCAAGTACTTTTTACTTGCGGATGGGCTTGAACACTGATCACTAAAGGAGCAGAAAACCGGCGCACTTGCTTGCCACCAATCCCAAAAGGATCTAGCTGCCGCGAGCGACGATCATCTAAAGCACCTTGGAAAACAGTCCGTCCAATGGTCAACTCACCACTGACTTGTGGAAATACCGCATAGCGACGCTCAATCATGTTATAGCGTACACCGTTGCGATTAATGACCCCGCTTTGGGTACTCCCTAGCTGCTGAATCAAACCTTTGCCTTTTTCAAGCTCTGGATGAGACATGCTAGCGCGCGTCGGTAGTAAGGGAACTACATGCAATAAACGCTGAGTCACAATCACTTGTTGTTGCACATAAGGTTTAGGAGGATCAGCAGTCAACTCTACCAAAATATCGGCATTCGCCTGACCAGCGCCGGTTGGATCAGCCACCGTTTGATCTAGCACTTGAATAGTAAGTGGATCACTACTGACGTTACCAAAGTTAATGCTCGGAATTTGTAAATTACCGGGGCGATTCGCAAATAATGTCACTATCCAACCTATTTGCTGGCTCACTTGTCCATTAATAGACTGCACATTAGTGCTAGTTGAAGTGCCTGTAACTTGAAAATCTTTATTTAAGGGTGTGAAATCAGGATTAGTCGTGACCGGTTGATCTGTCGAAAAGGTCAGCGTGAAATCATCCCCCACTTGCACCGTATCGCGATCAAGCTGTACTTGCACACCAGCCGCGAACACTGAGCAGCTTAAACTCCAACACAACCCGATGAGTGCGATAAACTTAAACACCGACATTACCAAGCCGCTCCTTGGTTGGGATGGGCACGCTGTTGATATTGATATTGAAACTTACGTCGCCACAAACCGGCTGGATCATCCGGAATACGCCGTAACCATTGTTCTGTAGCTTGTTGCTGCTCAGCCGCTTTAGGATCCATTTGCGCACTTTCAGCTTGGGCTTGCTGCTGTTCCGCCTCATTTTTTTCTGCTTCCTGCTGTTTTTGCTGCCCAGCTTTAGCATCTTGCTCTTGCTGCTGTTTGGCTTGCTCTGGTTGAGCTTGTTGCTGTTCAGCTTGATTTTGGTTTGCTTGATTTTTCTGCTGTTGCTCAGCCTGCTGATTTTGACCTGATTGCTGTTGGTTTTGTTGATTTTGCTGGCCTTGATTCTGCTTCTGGTTTTGTGAACTTTGTTGCTGCTGTTCCTCTAATTTTTTCTTGATTAAGTCTCGATTATAGCGCGCATCTTCGTGTTTTGGGTTTTGGGCTAAAACTTGTTCATAAGCTTGCAGCGCTGCTTCCAACTTATTTAAACGTGCTAGCGCATTCCCATAATTATAAAGACCGTCAACCGTTTGATCTGTCGAGTATAACTTAGCAGCTTGCTCAAAGTTTCCAGATTTATAAGAAGCGGCGGCTTTCCAATTGGGATGTTCAAATAACTCACTCGCTTGTTTAGTGTGCCCCGCTTGTAAAGCGGCTTGAGCTTGTTGATCTGGGGTCGCCCACAGATCATTCCAAACACTAGCCTGCACCGATTGTGCTTGTGGCAAACAGAGGAAGACTAAACTCAAAGACAAAAGCCATCCACGTCTAAACAGTAAAGCCACTAAAGGCACAATCCCTAATACCAACCAAACACCTGCATTTACCCAAGTATCCACTTGGCGCTGTCCGCCAGAAATAAGGTTCTGCTCGCCCACTTTGCTTTCCCAAGCACTGGCTAAACTATTCACGTCAGCATCGCCAATGCCTGCGGTGACATACACGCCATTACCTGCTTGTGCTAAGGCTTTTAAGCTTGCAGCATCTAATTTTGGCATCACCGTTTTACCTTGGGAATCTTGCAAAAAACCACCATTCGCTAAAGGAATTGGCGCACCCACAACTGTGCCAATCCCCAACACTGAAATATTCACCGCCTTAGTCACTGCAGTCCGTGCAGCTTTTAGGGCTTGCGCATCATCCGTCATGCCATCAGTAATTAATAGAATATTGCCTGTTTTAGCTCCTGCTTGTTGCAACAATTCGAGCGAACGTTCAATCGCTAAACCCAAAGCCCCACCTTGCACTGGCATGATATCCGGAGTGAGGTTTTTCATTTGTGCTTCAATCGTTTTAATATCGTCAGTGAGTGGGGAAACAGGAAAAGCATCTCCAGCAAAAACCACTAAAGCCGTTTGTTCGCCTTTACGCTTTTGTAAAATATCCATCACTTTAAAGCGTGCTTGCTCCAAACGATTCGGTGATAAATCCTGCGCATACATCGATGCGGATAAATCTAAAGCAATCACCAGTGCTTGTTGCTGACGAAATACCGGAACTTCTTTCTTTTCCCAAGCAGGACCCGCCAAAGCGAGAATGCTTAAAAGCGTGATCAAGGAAAACACCATCAAAGGCACTAAACCTTGCCGCCGTTCGCGCCCCGTCAAGACAAAAGGCGCTAATGCAGGATCCACTAATTCATGCCAGCCACTTTGCTGTTTGCGCCGCTGCAGAATCCAAAACCATAAGGGTGGTAAGAGCAGCAAAAACCAAAAGGCATACGGGTAAAGAAAATGAAAATCTGCCATTTAAGCTAAAGCCTCCATGCGCACGACAAAAGCAAAGCAACCGAACATAAACGCTAAACCTAAAGGCCAGCGGAATAACTCCTGCTGAGGACGCCATTCTTCAGCTTCATGCTCCACGGGTTCTAGACGATCTAACTCTGCATAAATCCGTTGAAACTCTTCCGTATCACGTGCGCGGAAATATTGTCCACCGGTTTTGCTAGCAATCATTTTCAGCGATTCTTCATCAATCTCTGCCGCTGGATTCATTAATTGAATGCCAAAAATACTTCGGGCTTGGGGGCCTTCAGAACCAATCCCTACGGTATAAATTCTCAAGCCAGCCGTCGCCGCCATTTCTGCAGCCGCAGTCGGGCTAACAGAACCTGCCGTATTGGCACCATCGGTCATTAGGATCAAAACACGGTTTTTTTCTTGGCTATCCTGTAAACGCTTAATCGCTAAACCTATCGCATCCCCAATCGCAGTGCGCTCACCCGCTAGGCCAATCACAGTTTCATTCAACAGAGTATGAACCGTCACACGATCAAACGTTAAAGGTGCTTGTAGATAAGCCTGATCACCAAATACAATTAAGCCAATTCGATCCCCATTACGTTTTTGAATAAAATCGCCAGCCACTACTTTGGTAGCGACTAAGCGGTCAACCACTTGATTATTCAGATAGAAATCCTGCTCTTGCATACTGCCAGAAAGATCCACCGCTAGCATCAAATCCCGCCCTGACACTGGCAAAGCCACACTTTCGCCGACCCAAATCGGGCGTGCAGCCGCAATCACCAAGCATAACCAAGCTAAAGCAGCGAGAACTAACGCTAGCCAAGAAACCCAAGCCTTTTCAGAAACGGCTTCACCTTGCAGGAAATCTTGTAGAAATGGGACTTTGAGAGCTACACCTACTTGTTGCTTCACAGGCCGCCATAAAACCCGAATTAACCAAGGCAAAGGCAGCAGAACAAATAGCCACCACCAAGTAAACTCATACATCTTGCTTACCTGCTGAAGCTTGTGAGCCTAACCATTGACGTACCTCTTTGACTAAAGTACTGACATCCGTGCTACCTTGAGCACGGTAGGGTAATTCGGTCAAAGCTTGTTGAAAGCGCTGACTAAAGACGGGTGAACTACCTTGCTGATCTAAAAACTGCAGCCAACTTGCCCCCGTCAAACCCGCGACACTACGCCGTCCATATAAGCTAATCGCAATCCGTCGTAATAACACTGATAACTCACGTACTAAACCTAAAGGATCATTTTTATACTGCTGCTCAATCCGTGCTAATTCCTGTAAAGCTGAGGACTGCGCCGAAAAATTAATCTGTTTTGGACGAATCGGACGTTTTAACAGCCACCAGACTAAGGCAGCTAAGCCAAGGAGAGCTAAACCTATCAATACCCACCAACCCCAAGCCAAAGGCCACCAGCCAATTTCGGGCGGCAAATGAATATCACGCAAAGGCAAGTCATTAGGATTCATCGCATCCCCCTAACCAGCTTTAACAGACGCTCGTTGGTAGTGTCACGTGTCGATAATTGAATCAAAGGAATTCGATGCTTGCGCGCAAACTCTTGCAGTGAAACTTGAGCTTGGCGTTGATGCTCATGGTAGTCCCGCCGCCAAACCTTCTGCTTGAGATTGACCCATAAACTGCGACGGCCATCAGTGACACGCAACACCCCTTGCGATGGCAAATGATCCTCAAGGGGATCACGAATCATCACCAACGTAATACTTGCTTGCCGATGAATCATCGCGAGTTGTTGTAAAGCGGCTGGATTCGCGTGGCGAAAATCGCTCACTACAAAGACCTGCGTCCCCGATTCAGTGACTCGTCTTAAGCGTCGCCAACTGTCTTGCAATAGACTCGGATCGGTCACTGCAAGCTGTGCATTTTCTTGCTGAGTCGCTTCAGTCAGCGCACGCATAAAAGCTAATACAGAGCTGCGGCTACGCGAGGGTTTAAATTCACCATGTACCGTAGCCGCTTGCAAAATACCCCCTGCACGATCCCCTTCGGAGAGGGTTTTCCAAATTAACAGACCAGCGGTTTCGGCAGCCACTACACTTTTAAAACGCCCTTGAGTTGCAAAAAACATAGACGGCCGCAAATCCAGCCAAATCAATACCGGCTTCTCACGTTCTTCTTGGAAAACCTTAGTATGCACTTTGCCGCTACGGGCGGTGACTCGCCAATCAATCGTGCGAATATCATCGCCGGGCTGATAAGGCCGTGATTCCGCAAAATCCATACCGCGCCCTTTGAACACGGAGCGATGCAAACCTACTTGACGAGCACGTACATGGCGTTTGGCTAAATTCAAAGTACGTACTTGGGCTTGCAGTCTAATTAAGGATTGCAAGGAGCTATAAACTAAGCCATCACCAGGACGCATTAAGGCACTGCCACCAACGCTAAGAGTTCATCAATCAGATGATTTGCACTCATCCCATCTGCCTCTGCTTCAAACGTTAAGAGCAGACGATGGCGTAAAACATCATGGGCAACCGCTTGCACATCTTCAGGGCTAACAAAGTCGCGCCCGGCCAACCATGCATGCGCACGCGAGCAACGATCTAAAGCTAAAGTCGCCCGTGGACTTGCCCCATAGGCAATACTGCCGGTTAAAGATTTACCATAACGTTCGGGATGGCGAGTCGCTAGCACTAACTGCAATAAATATTGCTCAATATTATCCGCCATATAAATAGTCAGGACTTCTTGACGGGCAGCGCGAATTTCCTCAGGGCCAACCAGCGGCTCTTCGATTAATTTCTCGCGCTTGATATCCTCCATCGCTTCTTTTCGCCCTAGCAATAGAATTAAGCGCTCTTCCTCAGCCGTCGGATAATCTACCAAGACATGCATCAAGAAGCGGTCTAATTGGGCTTCTGGTAAATGATAAGTGCCTTCCTGCTCAATCGGATTTTGTGTAGCCATGACTAAGAAAGGATCAGGCAATTTCCAAGTAGTGCCTGCGACCGTGATTTGCCGCTCTGCCATTGCCTCTAACAAAGCAGACTGCACTTTAGCAGGAGCACGATTAATCTCATCGGCCAGAATCAGATTGTGAAATAAAGGCCCTTTCTGAAATTTGAAGGTTCCATCATTCGGATGAAATACTTCAGTACCCGTAATATCCGCTGGCAATAAGTCTGGAGTGAACTGTACACGATGGAAACTGCCCTCCATACCTTGCCCAAGCATTTGAATCGCACGAGTTTTTGCTAAGCCCGGAGCACCTTCCACTAACAAATGGCCATCCGCCAACAAAGCGATCAACAAACGATTAATCAGGGATTTTTGGCCAACAATTTTCCGTTCGAGATAACGCGCCAATTTGTCAAAATTTTGTTTTTGGTTCATGCTCGCCAGCGTCTTTATTAAAATGTGATGAAATATACTTGGTATTAAAGCAGATTCAAGTTACCAAAAGGAAATGATTATGCGCATGCAAGGACAGATTGAGGCAAAGCTCCGACAAGCTTTTAACCCTGAAATCTTAGAAGTTATTAATGAAAGCCATCTACATAATGTCCCGCCCGGCTCGGAATCGCATTTTAAAGTAGTTATTGTGAGTGAGCAATTTATTGACAAGCGTTTAGTCGCGCGGCATCGCTTAGTGAATCAAGCTTTAGCCAATGAATTGGCAGCGATTCATGCCTTGGCTTTGCACACTTTGACACCTGATGAGTATTTTAAGCGTGCGGGAGCCATAGCTGACTCCCCACTCTGTATGGGTGGCTCGAAAGCTAGCTAAATTAGCTAGCTGTACCTTCCAAGAGTTTTTGTAGATTGCGGCGGGCATTTTCATTGCCTTGCCCAACTGCGGCCGTCAGCAGCTTTTCAGCCTGTGCGCGATCTTGCTTGACACCATTACCCATAATATACAACACGGCTAAATTATTCTGTGCTTCAGAGAAACCCGCTTTGGCAGCTTTAGCATACCATTTTGCCGCTTCTGTATAGCTTTGGGGAACACCACGTCCATCCTCATACAATAGCGCTAAATTATGCTGAGCCTTTGGATAACCTTGCTTGGCCGCTTTGGCATACCATTTTGCTGCCTCTTTACTATCTTGAGGGATATCAGGATCAGTCCCATCCTCAAATAAAGCCCCCAACATCAACTGCGCATACATATCACCTTTTTGTGCGGCATTGACTACTTCTTGCACACTCCTATTGCCTAAATCGACTTTAGATTCATTGTGCTCAACAGAAATATCACCTGCTTCAGCTTCTGGTGCAGCAGCCACTAGTTCCGGTGTACCTTCAGCACCCGCCGCGCCCTCGGCTGGCTGCATAAGTTCTGGCTCTGGTGGAGTATTCGCCCCTGCTTCTAAAGCTGCATATTCTTCTGCTGATATGGCAGGCATCTCAGCACGGGCGGCTGACTCACTTACCGCAAACATACTTTCATTGTTATTGACAACTACAGACTCAGCAACTTCATTCGTATCGGCTCGTGGAGCCATCGTTTGGGGTACACTAGCTACTTTCGCTCTAGGCGCTGCAACAACTTCAGCCGGTAAACTACCCAAAGCTAGTTGAGCTGCTTCACTACCACGTTTGGCGGCTTGGCTATACCAAAAACTGGCTAAGCGTTGATCTTGGACTACATATTGTCCATTGCTATACATAACCCCTAGGCCATATTGCGCTTCCACATGCCCTCCACGCGCTGCTTTTTCCTGTAGCTTAAGGGATTCAGCAATATTTTCGGGACTGGGATCTTGGCGCAATTGCAAAGCCAGTGCATATTGAGCATTTAAATCCCCTTGAGTCGCTTTAGTTTTTAGTTCAGGTGCTGATTTTGCAGGTACTGCATAGGTTTGACGCTGGGCATACCATTGTTCAATGCTATGATTATTGGTGACTTGCGTTCTAGCTTGGGGTAGGGTTTCCGTAGCTGCTATTGGCAAAGGTGCTACCACCAGTGCATCTTGCCGTGCTGCCCAAGGTGGTGGTGCTTCAGTTAAAGCCGCATTAGCCGCTTGCGCCGTATTCAACGGTGTTGGCAAGTAACTAGCTAATAAGACTTGGGAAATTAATAGAATAGGCCGGTTGCGGATTATTATTTTCATTATGTGCCCCCGTGGGTTTAGGTTGGGTACAGCTAAACACTTCTTTTTTTGCTAAGTTTTATATAACACGCCAGCTAAACTTGCCCTGAATTAAGCACGCTCTAAACGCGTGCTTGTTGGAAATTATCGAGCCACATTGCGACTCGCTTCAAGGTTTTTTGCAGTTGCTCACTTTTCACAGGCTTTGTCAGATAAGTAGATGCGCCTGCAATGACACCTTGCACCTCATCCAAAGGTGAAGTTTTAGCGCTTAACATAATAATCGGGGTCTTTTTCATTTCCTTACGCAAACGCATTTGCCGACACGTCTCATAACCGTCGATACCCGGCATAATAATATCCAAAAACACCAAATCATACGCTTGCACTGTAACTTTCTGCAGAGCTTCTTCACCGGTTTCAGCAAAATCAGCAGCTATTCCAGCTTCACGTAGCTCTAACTCCAATTGTTTACGAATCGCTGCGCTATCATCTACCACTAAAGCACGATGATGATATTCACCACCTAAATTGCTTGTAGGCTCGATAATGGATGTAGGAACCGTTGGAGCAGGCGGTGTTTGCTCTAACACGGATGTGATAGTTAGCTCAACATGTGGCGGCGTAGCAGGGGCAGCTATTTCCACTGTTTTCTTATCTTCAACTGGTTCAGCCGCTAAGCTTGAAGCTACTACTTCAGTGACTTGCTGCTCCCCTGAGGGCTGGATAGCAGGGTTCTGGGTAACGACTGGCTCAGGCGCTAGCACTACTTCCACCACTGCTTGAGCAGGCGCTTCAACCATCTTGACCGACTCACTAGGCGCAGATTCAACAAGGCTGTGCGTGGCTTCAGTTGCCTTAGCTGCGCTTAGTGCTAAGCTATCCGCCCATAGTTTACGCGCATCATCTAAGCTACGCATTACACGCGTAACTAAGAGTGGACGCTGCATTAACACATCATAAGGCTGCTCACTATCTTGATCCGTAATCCGGATGAGCATAGCACCTGCATGCATAGCAGCTAGATCCACGGTTGTGTCATTACTCACCACGACTAATTGAGCCGCTGCTAACTCAGCCAATACATAATGACGTCCTTGTGCACCGTTAAAGGTGACAACTCGCTTTAATACCGCTTCTTCGCGTGCATCCAGCTTGTAGAGGCATACCCCTACTGTATGATCCACTTGAACCATAACTCCATTTACTCCTGAAGAAAAACTCATGCAATCGCTAACTGCGTATCTAGCCATTTTTGTATTTGCTCTTGTAAGGCTGCTGTTTGTACAGGTTTAGTAAGATAGCCATCGACACCGGCTTGCTCTGCCAAATCACGGTGCTTACGCGTACTACGTGAAGTGATCATAATGATGGGTAAATCCTTCATTTCTGGCCAAATCCGAATCGCTTGGGTCATTTCTAAACCATTCATGCGCGGCATTTCCATGTCAGTTAATATCATGTCCACCGGCGTAGTATTTATGACCTGTAGGGCATCCAAGCCATCAACTGCGGTATGCACCACGTGTCCCATACTTTCCAAAATCAGGCGTAAGGCTTTACGGTTACTCAGTGAGTCATCTACTACCAAAATGGTCGAGGCGGCTTGGCTAACTTCGACTACTTTAACTTCATCTGGTGCTCGGAGATGAATTTTGCCCTCTTCAAGATCACGCACTAAACGAATCATGTCTAATACAGGCGCTACGATACCATTCGCCAGAATACAAGCACCTTGCACACCCGGTAAATAACTCAACCAAGGCGCTAAGCTCTTGATCACAATATCGCGTGAGGGTAAGACTTCGTTCGCATATAAAGCATGCACACCCGTCTCGCTACGAATAATCAACATCGTATGCGCTTGCTGAATGTTTACAGGCGGTGCAGGCCAATGCAGGAGTTGCGCGAGTGGCTCAACTGGCAATTGATAGCGATTGGTATGAATTCGCCAAGTGCCGTTATCAGCAATGCTTTCATTTGCAGCGACGTATAAGACTTGCTCGATGCTATCGGCAGGCACTGCCACCCAGTGTTCACCAGCACGTACTACCAGCGCATGGGTAGAAATCAAAGTCTGTGGCATATCTAGTACCACTTTAGTACCAACACCCGTTTGAGTGCTTAAATTGACTGTACCACGTAGTTTCTCGACGGCTGCTTGCACCACGTCCATACCGACACCGCGCCCAGATACCTCACTCACCTCATCACGCGTACTAAAACCCGGTTGCAGGACTAAACGTAATAAAGCGTCTTCACTCAGCTCTGCTTCGGCATGAATAAGACCCCGCTCAAGCCCACGCGCTCGAATCTTCTCAAGCTCCATGCCTGCACCATCATCTTCTAAACTCAGGGCAATATGATTACCCCGTTGTGTAAAGTTCAGCATGATTTTACCAGTCTCTGCTTTTCCCGCCGCTACCCGCTCTTCAGGCGACTCAATGCCGTGATCGACTGCATTACGTAAGAGATGCAATAAAGGATCAGTGACCCCTTTGAAAATATCCGCATCCACTTGCAAATGCTGACCATGGATTTCAATTTCAGCTTTTTTCCCAGTTTTCCGACAAGTCTCGCGCACAATCCGTTGTAAGCGCGGTACTAAAGAACTCACCGGAGTGAGGCGCATCGCTAACACTGCATCACTCAATTGCCTCTGTACGCGCTGCTGCTGATACAGCTCATCCGTCAAGCGCCGAATCATTTGCTGCAAGTTTTGCACTAATTCATGGCTATCTGCAGCAGCCTCCATGAGTAGATTATTAGCACTGACTAAATCGCTATAAGACTCTAACTCTAAATTATCTAAGGTTTGTCCGTCTTTCTGCGTGGTTTTTACACCTTTGGCTTGCCGTTGCGCTTGAGACTCAATGGCTGTTTCTAGCTCGTCTAAACGTTGGCGAATTTGCTCATCATGCTGATAGAGCTGTTTACCCATGCGGCTCGATTGCTGCAATAACTCAGCGGATTGACTGCTAGACGTAATTAACTCACCTGCTAGCCGGAGCAAACGTGCTACTTTCTCTTCATTGACGACCATCGAGCCGGCTAGTTGTGGAGTCGCTGGAACTGAAGGTAGATCCTCGTCTTCCTCCACTAACTCAGCCGTAACCGCTTCAGTCTTAGGTTCAGTGAGAAAACTTGGCAAGCTAGCCATTGGTACAAGAGTGGGTAACTCGTCTTCTACACCCTCCTCTTCAGCTATTTGCGCTAAACGTGTTTGCCAGACACTTAAATCGCTATCGAGCTGTGCATACTCATCCGGTAAGCCAGAACCTGCTTTGAGATGCTCCAATAAAGCTTCTAAGCAATCTGCAGAAGCGGTTAAAGTATCGCCTAAGCCTTCCGGCAGGGTTTGTAAAGCGCCTGCATCCAACAGGTCTTCAAGCTTGTGAGTAAAGTTTGCAATCGGTTCCACGCCCACCACACCGCTTGAACCTTTAATAGTATGTACTAAACGGGAGGCTTGCCGTTGCTGCTCGCGACTACTATGACCTTCTGCGACTAAACGAATTAAGCGCGCTGCTTCAGTAATATGCCCCGGAGTTTCTGCTAAATAAGCAGTTAATAACTCGGGGTGGACATCGGCAGCAAAGGTTAACTCAGCAGGGACGCGCGGCTCTATTTCAAGCTCACTCTGCTCTGCTTGTCCACTCGCACGCAAATTCAATAAGAACTGCTGCAATAGCTGTGCATCCAAAGGCTCTGGCCAGTTAGCATCCATGAGTTCAGCCATGAGCATGGGTAAATGGCTAAGCTCATTCGGTTCACGAAGCACGAGGGCGGTCATTTCTAACCACCCAAAATATTTACCTTCAGCTAAAAGTTCAGGCGCAGCACTTGTCGTTAACGAGCGGCTAGCCCAATTGACGACTGCTAATACATCCTGCCAACCATACATCTCGGTTGTCATACCTAAGCGTTCATATTCAGCACCGACTTGTTCAAGCTGCATTGCAGTCTCTAGGCTGGAATCCAGCATAGACAACTGTAGGGCTACTTCTTCTAGCTCCTCTGCAAATGCTAAACGGTCTAGATCAAGCTGATTATCCATCAAGGCCTCCTAATCCTAGAAGCTTTAGGCTTCCAGCTTGAATACATTGACGGATTTAACTAAACGCTGACCGGCTTCGGCCATGCTACTGGTTAAGCTAGTCAGAGATAACAACTCTTTACCCGTTGATTGAGTAGCCTCGACGATGCGCTCGGCACGCGTTTGCAGTTCTTGGCTAATTTGTACCTGCTCTGCTGAATCCGCAGCAATCTTTTCAACCGATTGCACCAGTTCGTTGGTCGCATCCAAGCTACTTTGCATTTGCGCTGCAGCTTGTTCAGCCAATGTAGAACCGTCCACAACTTCAGAAATCGTTTGATCCATCGTCGCAATCGTTGTATTGGCTTCCTGCTGAATATTCCGCACGAGCGCACCGATTTGGTCGGTGGACTCACGGGAACTTTCTGCTAAGTGTTGAATCTCTTCGGCGATAACCGAGAAACCCCGCCCTGCTTCACCCGCAGCAGTGGCTTGCATACTCGCATTTAAAGCCAGCACGGTAGTACGCTCGGAGATATTACTAATAATGTCGATGATGCGGGATATTTCTTGCGAACGTTCACCCAGGCGCTTCAAACGCTTACCCGTTTCTTGCACCGTATCGCGAATCCCAGAAATACTCGTAAGGGTACGGGCTACCGATGCTTGTGCCTCCCGTGTTGCTCTTGAAGTCGTATCAGCAACTTGATTAGCTTGTTGCGCAGAGGCAGCGATCGAATCTAGACGACCTAAGATATTACCTAATTGCTCAGCGGTTTCCTCTGCCTCCGACCGCTCTAACAGAGCAAGTTGATTCACTGAAAGCGCATGTTGGTTTACTTCTTGTGAGCTGTGATCTACCGCTATAGCGATTTCACGTACTTGCTTAAGAACGTCGGCAGTATCTTCTGCCAGTTGATTAATCGCATCAGCCAAAGGTCCAGTTGCATCTTCAGTCACTTTAGCACGCACCGTTAAGTTACGCTCACTTAGGTCAGCAACAGCTTCGAGTAAGGTAAATACCGATTCATTGAGTTGCTGGTGTTCAGCATTAATTTTGCGTTGAGTTGTAATACGATCTTCTACCATGCCATCAAAAGCTTCACCCAACTCTGCCAACTCACTGCGCCCACCTAACTCTACCCGTGCATTTAAGTCACCCGCAGCAATCTCACGAATCGTGCTATTCAAACGCCCCAACTGACCACCAATTGAGCGATAGATTAAATAACCTAGAACGGCGGCAATTAACATCCCGAGTAGGATCATAATGGTCGCAATCAATAGAAACCGACGAGCATCCGCTGTAGCCTTATCCGACAAGGCATAAGATTGTTTAATATCACTTTCGACTTGCGCATTGATTTGCTCACGGAAGCCTTGTGTTTCAGTCATTAGGTCATTCTGTACATACAGCTCAAGTTGAGTACGATCTTGACCTTCCAGTAAACGCGTACTATGTTTGATAGACGCCAATAACTTATCCATTTGCTCTTGCACGCGGCTAAATTCTTTGCGGATTGCTTCGTCATCCAGCTTATCCACACTTTTCAAAGCCCTATAACGAGGCATACTGACCTCAACGAAGTCTTTCTCAGCAGCCTTTAATTCTTTTAAACCGTCTTCCCAAGTTTTAGTGCCTAACACAACCTCCTGCAATAATTGCACATGGTTATCTTGAGTACCGCGCACTAGTCTGTTACCTGTATCAATTAGAGCAATATGATTACTGAGATCGCTTAAGACGGCCTGATTTTTGTTTAACACAAAGATGGCTCCCATCCCTAGCAATAACAACAAAAGCAACGGAATTAAAACTAACAAAAAAATCCGCTGTGCTACTGGCATATTGCCTAGCCAGCCTACTCTCTGCTTGTTATTCGTCAGATCACTCATTTGCTCCATCCTTTCCAAGTTGCGCTATCTACTGGCGCCCATTTATTATTGACTAGTGCTGTCGTGATGACTAAATCAGAACCCTGATTATCATTACTAAAATCCAGCGGCAAACCACCTAAATCGAACTGTTGACCCCGTAAAGCTGCTACTACATTTTCACGGCTCAAATCTTTACCGGCTGCAACCACATCATCTAGCGCCTTAAGAAGCATGCGGCCAACGATATAACCTTCTAAAGATACATAACCTAAGTTATCACCCAAGGCTGCTTTTGCATCCTTCACAATCGGTAAACTACTCTCAAGCGCTGGTACTACTTGAGTCATTACGACCCGATCTTTTACCCCAAACTTAGCTAGTTGCTGAAGCAAATTATCTGCACCTGTGAACGATACAGCACTATAAACCCAAGGCTCTTGCTTACTTTGAGCATAACTGATGAAACGGGCGACCGATTCGTAAGAACCTACTGTTACTACAAACTTGCACGGCTTGCCTTGTTTAGCCTCCCAAGCTTTAATGGAGTCATATGCTGAACGGACTATCAAACTATTACGTTTATAAAAACCAACAGGCCCTAGTCCATTGCGGGAAGCATCCTCGTCCTGTTGTTGGAAAATTTTATCTAAGCCTTCAGAAATATAATCCACACCCTGCTTATCGGTTAAAACATCTTTCAGCCCCTTCAAACCAGCTAAACCATAAGCATCATCTTGCACATAAGCACAAATAGCATCAGAGCTGTAACCGTTTTTGAAAGCCTCATCAACAACCGCTTTAACTTCCTGACCATAGCTAGCACGGTAATTGATTACCCCCTCTTGGTTATCACGTAATAAATCAGCCCCCGTGAAAAAACCGATAGCAGGGATTTTTTTCTCGGCTAACAAAGGCAAAATCGCTGCTGCAGTCGGTGTACCTACGTTACCAACAAACGCAAAAACATCTTGGCTTAATAACTTATTGACTGCCTCCACCGCTTTAGCGGGGCTATAATTGTCGTTTTCACTTAAAAGCTTGATTTGCTTAGTGCCAACTTGCTTATCTCTTAAAGCTGCCTCTAAGCCGTTGAGCATGCCTATGCCCAAGCCTTTGGACTGACCTTGCAAATCTAAGGAAGTCGCTAAACGAATTTCATTCGGATTAGAAGTATCAGCTTGCGCTAAGCAAGGCAGCACACAAAGCGCTATCCAAGCTAATTGCCGCAAGATAAATTGTTTATTGTTCATATGGCTGCCTCTTTAAACAGTGGCTGTGGCTCCACTGGGCTTGGTTTTACTTAGTAATCTCAATAAGCGTCCATGATCTGCTGCTAACAGCAGCGTATTGTCATGATTCCAAACGGTTTGAATCCAGCCCGGCATCCCCGGAAGTCGCCCAATCTGTTCCTGAGTCTCAGGCACATTAATTTGTTTAGGAAGCTCATCACAACTGACTACAACTGGAGCAAAAACCTCATGTTGCAGCCATAATAAGTATTGCTTTTTAGGCCTTTGCTGCTTAAAGAAAACCTTATGCATATCAATGACAGGGCAGAGATCACCACGTACATTAGACAGGCCTGCGCACCAATCAGGTGCATAAGGTACAGGATAAACCGTATCGAGGGTAAGCACCTCAGAATGCATGCCTGTCTCTAACAAAATGCGATAGTCACCGACTTTATACGAGAACGCAGCTTGAGCCATCGCCTACTCCTTAACCCTAATTTAGTTATTCTCAACAGTCATCTGCACTCGGTAACAACTGTCTTGGTAGATTTTTCTTAATTTTTTGATTCAACCACTTTTCACAAAGTGGTTAACTGCGACAAAATAGTTTCAGACGTATAAGGCTTAGTCACATAGTGATTTGCCCCTAGTTTTTTTGCCCATTGCATATCCACTAGATTAGATTTACTAGACACCATGATAATCGGCGTTTCTGCAGTAGCTGGATGCCTGCGTAGATGGCGGCAGGTTTGATAACCATCGCCATCCTCCATGATAATATCGAGAAAAATAACATCGGGATTATGGGCTTCTGCTAGCATTCTAGCTTCGTTACCTGAGGTAGCCAGAATCACCTGATAACCAGCATTCTGCAAAATGCGACTTAAATGAAGACGCTCAGTCTGGGAATCATCCGCGATCAAAATGGTTTTTATGGCAGGCATAGGGTTCTACCTAAATGAATAGATTTTTGGAATAAAAACAGAAAAGAACAAACATCTAGCTCTACAGGCTTGTCAGATACATACGATATGCTCGACAGCAACAGGCGCTT
Organism: uncultured Thiothrix sp.; assembly: GCF_937873765.1. Taxonomy (GTDB): domain Bacteria; phylum Pseudomonadota; class Gammaproteobacteria; order Thiotrichales; family Thiotrichaceae; genus Thiolinea. The sequence continues at coordinate 83,237 of NZ_CALMZC010000002.1, forward strand.
TAGTTGCATTAAAGTTCGTCCTATCTCGTTTTACACTCAACTCAAACCATGCAGAACCTTATAGATGGGGAACTACAAGGCCTAAACAGTCGTTTTTGAGCTATTATTATGGACTGTTTAGCAAAAAAGTCTGCCTGTATAGCCGACAAAATTTTGCTTGTTAACTATACATCAAACTGATAATAGTCAATATTTCAGCAAATGCAACTTATAAAGATGAATGACACTAGCTCTTAACGATGTCTTATTTTTAATCATAGTGGCTAGTGTTCGTTTCAATTAGGCTGTTTTGTTCAAATCTCGCCATAAATTACGCGCCATCCATAGCAAAAGTATGACCGCTGCCATTAGCACAACCCATAACATATAGGGTAACCACTGTCTGTAGGAAACTGGCTGCTCTAAGGGTTTCAAAACCTGCTCAGTACTCACCTCCACGCTAGTTAGACCAAAGCGTTGCGCTGCCAAGACATCCGTATCATCGAAAGGGAGCGTTACGGCTTCAACACGATCTCGACTTCCATAGACTAAGCGAAAAGGGCCTTTACCCTGAGCGATAAATCTGATTTCCAAAGGCTGCCAAGCAAACTCAACCACGACTTTACTCGCCGATAAAGGCTTAGGCTGAGTAAAAGTCCAGAGCCATTCTATTGAATGATCACCATACCAAGCATAAGGACTCGGCAAACTTTGACTAGGTGCACGCAACTCACCTAACTCTGAACTTAAGCGATAGTCCAAGAAACTCACTGCAGTATCATACTTCGCATTGGCGCCATAGCGAGCATCTGGATACCGACTTTGTAGCTGCCCTGCATATAAGTCACCGGGCTGATCTAAACGCATCCGCCAATATTTCACTGGTAAAGATGGAGGCATTTGATAGGTAAATTGTTGTGGATCAGCCGTGCTTGTTAAACTCACTGCTTGCCATGCAATTCGTTGCATAGCTTGCTCAGGTGCTAAGCCACTCACACTCTGCAGAGCGCTTAGCAAAGGTGCAAAATCATTATCACCTGATAAGCGCAGAAAGCGCGACTTGATGGGTTGATCAAACTCGAGTCTACGATTTTCAACTAAAACTGCTTGCTCTTTTAAAATATATGGCAAGCGTTTAGTACTTACCGGCTGCCAAGTTTGCAAATTATCACTAGTCTCCACCTTAAGATTTTTCGGTAGCCATTGGCTGAGCTGTTGGCTATCCCAACTGAGATTGAGGCTTTGCAAATTAAAAAGTTGCCCTGCAACTTCTGAGTTTTGGATGATTAAATACGGCCGATCCGTGAGCGCCAATTGCTCCAATTTAGGTTTATGCGTCGTTGGCTCTAATTGTAAAAGCACGCCTACTTGCCTTGGATCATCACCTCGGAAGAAATTTAATGAGCGTTCTTCTGGTTGTAGTTGCAGATCGCCGATTGGACTCACCCGTGAAGGTAGCACTTGATTATCCGCATTCCTCACTTGCAAATCTGCTTGATTCGCTTGTAATAAATTCGCTAACACGAACCAAGGCAGCTCAGCACGTCGATAAGTCCCATTTGCTTCGCTCAGAGACGCCTCATAATGAAACTCCGGTTCAGCAGCTACGCTCAGCAAGGGTAAACAAACTAAGCCCAACATTAAGCTTTTTAAACACTTATTTAACATGAACAGTCTCCTGATGGGCAGGCGGCAAAGGCGCTAAATAGCCTATAAACAGCAACAAGACACCCACACCGATAAACGAAATAATGCGCTCCACCGTATCGGAGGAAGCAAAATCAATCAGGAATAATTTCAAGACCACCGCGCCTAGCAACACAGCGCCCGCACTCCATAACACCCGCTTACCTGTCCGATTGCCCCGCCAAGTCAGCAACAAACCAGAAATACCCCAGACTAGAGCCAGTGTAGTTTGCGTAATCGGGTTAATGAGTAAATCAGGGAATTCCCAAGCCAAGCCATACCAATGATGCAAGGCGCGCAAGATCGTTACATTTAGCCATGCGAAGCCAATGAAAATTAAGCTATAACGCAGCAGCATTGAGTTTTGTAAGTGCCCTAAGTGCTGCCAATGCTTAACTAAACTGACCAGCACTAAAGCCATCCATAAGGTAAGCATATCTAAAGGATTTAGGACAGGTAACCACGTTAAAGGATCGACACTTCCAGCATGAACTAAGCTCGTTAAGAACCACCAAGCTACTAAAACAAATAAAGGTAAAGCGACGCTGTAGAATAAACTAGTTTGTGAATTAAACGGCCAAATCGGCGCTTTTAAAATTAGTCCAATCATGCCTAAGGCAATGATGGGTAAAGCCGCTACACTCCAAGCACTTTGCCAAGTGAAATAGTCACTAAGTAAAACTTGTACCTGATTAGTCAGTAAGAACACTAACACCCACAAGCTGAAACTATGCGCTATCTTCAGCCAAGTTGGGAACCAAGCTTGCCGCTCTAGACGGCCTAACAAGCTGTACCAAACCCCAAAAAACACGAGCCAAACTACAAATTCATAGTGGGCGAAAATAGGGTTTTGCTTACCCAAGCTGATAAACAACGCCAACAGCATTAACAACATCGGCAAGGGTAAGACCCAACTGAGTAAAGACCAATACTGTCTTGTCGTGAGCCACAATAGCCCACAGGCAATCGCCGCATACAGCAAGTGCCAGTGCAAAGCATAATCAAACTCACCCCAAATCACTTGGATTTCAAAGCTAATGCAATGCATCACCAAGGCACTAATCAATAAGCTCATCGCTAAACCCGTTTCAAAACTCCGTTTGCCAATAAACTCATTCGACAACAAGCGGCTCGACACTAACATAGCTAGGGCAATCAAACTGCTAGCAATAAAAAAGCCATTCGTAAACGGCTGCATGGAAGCGGTGTCCCAGAAAACCGGATAGCTATGCCAAACACTGCCAAAATTACCCAACAACAAGAGCAAGCTCAGAAACTGCAACAGGACAGCCACTAAGCGTTGAATCAACTGCTGTTGATGAATCCCTAACCATACGATTCCCGCCCCTTCAATCGCCCAAGCAGCGGTTGTAATCGCTGCATTTTGCGCAGCAAACGGAATCGTTAAACTGGCAAAAATAACAGCTAACACTAAAAAGGTTTCAGCGAGTAGTTTCTGCTCCTGTCCATAACGCTTCCAGATGATAAAGGTTAAACCCAGATAAAAAATACTTAGTAGCAAAGTGCTGACTGATAAACCATAGGTGGTCAAGAATGAGCTAGGAATTGTGTCCGCCGCAAATGGCACGAATAAGGCTGCTTGCATACAAAAGCCAATAATGGGTGTACCGAATACCAAACTGCCATCGACTTTATCCTTGAAATTAAAAGGTCGGCGTGTGGCAAACAAAATGGCAATGGCGACATAGAATAAGAAGAATAAAATTAAGAAGCCTTCAGTTGGCCAAAAATCTTCAGGGCGATAACTAAACCAGCCCCAAATTCCAGCAATCACAAACGTGAACACAAAGCCCACTAGATTCAATAAGCGCCAAGACTTAAACCAAGCAATCGCAAAAATCCCCGCATTTAACAGAGCATAGAAACTAAATAAGCCTATGTAATTATTGCTGCCACTGGAGGTTAATAAAGGCGCTAAGAAACCGCCCACGGTCGCAAACACGGCAAGGGGCAAACTATTCTGCAAGACGGCCAACACGGTGGCTGCGATGACAAATACCAGCAAGAGAGCAAAAGCTGCAAAGGATGGCATTAACTGATACAGACTATAAGCACCAAACACCGTCAAATAGAGTAACCCTATCCCTCCCGCCTGCAAGATCAGTCCATACGCCCCCGCCCGTTCACGCAATTTCCAGCCAAAGCCTAATAGCACTAAAGCACCGCTGGCCGCACCCAGCAAACGTAGTTCAACCGGCACAAGATTACGCTGAATCGAATAACGCAGCAGGAACACAACGCCGATAAACAGAATAACTACGCCTAAACGTACAAAGGGATTGCCGCCCAATAACCAATCTTTAGCTTTGGTAAGGATGGAAAAGCTCGGTTGTTTGGGTTCTTCTGTAGGGTCAGTTTGCTTAGACTCTACTAGATAACTAGGCTCAGTATTTACTATGGTTTCAGTTGCAACTGTGGGCACATAAACTTGTAGGGGAACTGCTTCTTGAGGAGCTGCTATCGGTTCTGGCTCGTATAAAGCGGGTTCACTAGCCGTAGGCTCAGCTTGTGCTGGAACATGGTGTTTAATCTGCGTTTCTAGCTGGTGAATACGCAAGCTCAAGCTATACACCCAGCCAAACAGAAAACCTAAAGCTCCGCCGATAAACGGGGAACTCCCTATAAAAGCGGCGAGAAAGGCACCGATGATGAGAAGAAAAATACTGAAAACCATAGTGCTAACCTATCAATAGTTTCAGCCAGTATATGCAAGGCCGCCTAAGCTCGTTCAGTACCGCAGGATAAGTGGCAAGCTATACACCAAACAGTAGCGTAAAATGCTACTTTCCAACGAAAGATTACCACTTCCTTACCTTCAGTAGAGGCTTAATGCCTTTAGCTAAGGCTTCAGGTAGGCTATGGCTTAACTCAACTTGCTCACGAATCTTATGAACTTTTGGAAATTAATGATCACCCTCTTTTTAAGTTTTATGCTGTTTAGCTTTCAACCTGCTTCGGCAATTATGCCTCCTAGCAAAACGACAATTTTAGTCTTCGGTGATAGCCTCAGTGCTGCTTATGGCATTCCAGTGGAAAAGGGGTGGGTTCAGCTTTTACAAGAAAAATTAGGGGAAAACTTTCAGGTTGCCAATGCCAGTATTAGCGGTGAAACCACCAGTGGCGGCTTAAGCCGTTTATTGGCCTCAGTCAGTGCGATTAAGCCGCACTATTTGCTGCTAGAGTTGGGTGCTAATGACGGTCTACAAGGCAAACCCATCAAAGAAATACAAGCTAATCTCGAACAAATGATTAAGCTTGCTACGCAAGAGTCAGTGAAAGTGATTCTGATTGGTATTCACCTGCCCCCTAATTATGGGGCAAGCTATATCGAGCAATTTGATCAGGTCTACAAAGCTTTAGCGGAGCAATATAAGCTGCCTTTTGTGCCCTTTTTATTAGAAGGGGTCGCCACTGATTTTAATTTAATGCAAGCCGACGGCTTACACCCCACGGCTGAAGCCCAACCGAAAATTCTTGAGCATCTTTGGCCAACCTTAGAACCAGTCCTAGTGGATGTGATTAAGAGATAATGAAACTTTCTATACAAGCTATTTTGTTATGCGGTATAGCGAGTCTAATGACGGCTTGTTTGGACACCTTAGAATCACAAAAAGGCTCTTATAAACCGCTACCTAAAGGGGCGCGTATTGCTGAAATGAATGGCTTATTAGCTCAAGCACAGATCGTGCATATTGCGGATGGCGATACGCTCACGGTGCTTGGCTCTGATAAAAAGACGTATAAAATCCGCCTACAAGGTATTGATGCTCCTGAGAAAACTCAGCCTTTCGGACGCGCTTGTAAGGAAGCACTCATACGCTTGACTGATCAGCAAGTGGCTGAAGTCGAAGTTTTCAAGCAAGATCGTTATGGTCGTATCGTAGCGGAAGTGCGCGTAAACGGTAAGGATCTAGCCTTAGAGCAAATCAAAGCCGGTTGTGGCTGGCATTATAAAGCCTATGCACAAGAACAAACTGCCAGTGAGCAAAACTCTTATGCCAAAGCGGAAAAACAAGCACGTGCTGCTGAGCGTGGTTTATGGCAAGATGCTAAACCGATTGCGCCTTGGGATTTCCGCAAGCAACAGCGCCATTAACCTATTTCAACTTAAGCTAGTGAGAAATACTTGTGCTCAGTTACCGCCACGCCTTTCATGCAGGCAATCATGCCGATGTCTTAAAACATGCTAGTTTAAGCCTAGTGCTTGAAAGCTTTAAGCAAAAAGATAAGCCATTTGTGTATTTAGACACGCATGCAGGCGCGGGGATTTATGATTTGGATAGTGATTGGGCGCGCAAAACCCGCGAGTCGAATAGCGGAATTCAGCGCTTATGGCATGAACAAACTAAATGGCCTGAATTAAGCGCTTATTTTCAAATTCTCCAACAATTGAATACCGAACAAGCAGGGCAACAATTTTACCCCGGCTCGCCTGAAGTAGCGCGGCAGCTCTTACGCCCCCAAGATCAACTGATTTTGATGGAATTGCATCCACAAGAAATTGAAGTCTTGCGTGGTAATCTAGCCAAAGACAGCCGTGTGCATATCCATCATCGGGATGGTTTGGAAGGTTTAAGCGCCCTCACACCACCAACTCCCCGCCGAGGCTTAGTGCTGATTGACCCTGCCTATGAACGCCAAGAGGAATACCAGCAAGTGGTACAAGCGGTAAAAAAAGCTTACACCCGCTGGCCTACGGGAACTTATTTGATTTGGTATCCGATGCTCGCTAAAGCGCGGGATCGTAGCTTGCGTTTACTGCATGATTTGCAAGAGAAAAGCAGCTTTAATAGTTTATTAGTCGCTGAACTGAGCGTGGAGGCTCAACATCCCGATTTAGGCATGCATGGCTCCGGCTTAGCGGTGATTAACCCACCTTGGCAATTAGATCAACAGCTTAAGAAGCTCTTACCACGCTTGACTAAAACCTTACAACGAGATGCGCAAGCTAAGTGGCGAGTGGAGTGGTTAATTCAAGCGGCTTGACTTGTATGCGCTGCACCGTTTCCCCGTCACTGACAACCACCCACGCTTGCAAGGCTTGTAGCTTGGCAATTTCGGGTAATTGTAAGACCAGCTTGAAGGGCTAATTCCACCTTAAAATATTGGAAATACAGCTCACGAATGACTTGATTCGGAATACCAAATATTTGTCCGGTTAAAGTCTCGCCTTGCAAACTGACAAAGCCCATATAAGCCAGCAAGCTAATGAAATCATCTCGATCTAAACCTTTTTCCAAATCAAACTTGCGCTGTTGCTGGGCTTCGACCTGCCCGTGCTGAATTAACTCATCTAAAACTTGATAACTCGCCTCCCGATTGCCGATATGGAATAAGGCCATAATCTTGCCATAATCCGAGGCAATATTTTCATCGAGCATCTGTTTGGAGTAACGACAACGTTGACGATCAAAATTCTTTAAAAAATACAGCAGCATATCCGCATTGAATAGCGTTTCATTGGCTTGAGAATTAAACCAATAACCGTCATACCAGTCTGACGCTGTTTGTTGTAGCGACTCAAGCGACAAACCACAGTCATCCGCTAGTGGCTGCAATAAGCTAGCCGCTTCTTGATGGGTAAAACCGATAGCCGCATTAAAATCCGCATGTAAAGATACATTCTCAACAACATTAAACCCGCTCGTGAGGCTATCCAACATCACGGGGGTCACGCCGGTAATAAATAAGCGATCTAAAGCCCCACGCTGGGTTGCCGCTTTCAAGGTTTCATAGAAGCTGCGTACAAAACCACCCTTGCCGACGATACTTTGAAAATGCGTTAGATTATCAGCCAGAATGCTATTGGCGAAATGATCATATTCATCAATCAACAGCAGGAGTTTATTACCACGGACTTGGGTAAAAAACGCCTCCATTTTTTCATGCGGTAACTCACATTGCTGCACTTGCTGAATAGCAGTCCGTGGATAAGCGTAATCTTCCAGAAAACGCTCTAAAGCTAACTGAATTTTAGTGGTAAACGCACGGTAAATATCTTCAGCACTCGTCGTTGCAATTCCACTGAACTCCATAAACAGCACTTGATAGCTATTCTGCAAAGCCGTCGGCTGCTGTCCAATCGCTAACTGTCCGAATAAGGCCGGAAACTCTGCCGCATAACGCTGATCGTAGTAATACTCCAGCATGGAAATAAATAAGCTCTTGCCAAACCGTCGGGGCCGCAGCAACAGCAAATAATTACCCTGCTCTTCAAGCGCTGGGATATACGCGGTCTTATCCACATAGGTATAGCCTTCGCTAATGACTTTGCGGAAATTACTTAAACCGTAGGGGATTTTGAGCTTCATAGGCGGTGATAGGCTAATCAGTTGGGATGGCTAGAGTTTAGCATGTATAGGGAACGCGAGAAGGAGCGCATACGCTCTACTGAAAAATGATACCTTTGTCAGTTGCACTAGTCTTTGTAGCTAGGCATAAAAGATTGCAAGCTTACTTAGCTAGGCTAAACTTATGGGCACTATTCTATTAGGAAAAGCACCATGCACTGTTTATCCATACCTTATGCTGATGATTTATTGGTTAGGTCGGGCAAAGCACCCCGCGAGTTAGAAGAAGAATTACGCTTTTTACTGGCACTTAAGTTGTTTGAGTTGCATCGTCTGTCACTGGGTAAGGCGGCTGAATTCTGTGGGATGGCAAAGCTGAAGTTCATGTTTGAATTAGGGCGTTTGGGTGTTCCCGTAGTCAATTTGCAGGATGACCAAATCACTGATGAGTTGCAGGATGATTAGGCCAGCCATCGTTGCGGACAGTGGCCCCTTGATTTCACTCGCTATTATTGAGCAACTGGATTTATTAAGGCAATTGTATCAACGGGTTTTAGTTCCACCTGCGGTATGGCATGAGGTGACAGTTAAAGGTTTGGGGATGCCGGGCGCACAGGCTGTTGCGCAATTATCTTGGCTGGAAATACGCAAGCCAGAACCACAAGTACTCCAGCCGCTATCCATCTTGGTTGATCCGGGTGAGGCAGAGGCGATTGCATTGGCACAAACTATAACCGACAGTATTGTACTATTAGATGATTCGCAGGCTCGACGGGTAGCAGAACGCTTTCATATTCCGCGTATTGGGACGTTGGGCATTTTGCGTAAGGCAAAAAAACACGGGTTAATTATTGCAATAAGACCTTATATTGAGTATCTAAGGGCAAATAATATTTATATGGCTAATAATTTAGTGGAAGCTGTGTTGCAGGATGTTGGGGAGTAACTTGACACCCTGAGTCATTTATTTCGCCTGTATTTTCAAAGAAGCCTAAATAGGCTTCACTAACTCACGCTTGGTGGACTCTTCACAATAACCTTCTAAAGTTACTGTTCCAACGATAACTCTATATGTCTTGTATATGTCTTGGAACATAGGTTTGGCTTTTCTTTGTTAATTCTCCACACCCATAGCTACCGCTAATTACAGGTGTACTTAAGTCGTAGTCCCGCCTTTAACCAGCAGGCTCTCCAACGCAGATGCCAGTGAGTGGAGCATGTGTAGACTCGTCGTAGTCCCGCCTTTAACCAGCAGGCTCTCCAACAGCGACATCTCTCCAACATCACCAAAAAGTATGGTCGTAGTCCCGCCTTTAACCAGCAGGCTCTCCAACCGGCGCAATCGCCTGCGCTCTTAATAAAGGGAAGTCGTAGTCCCGCCTTTAACCAGCAGGCTCTCCAACGGCGATGGTTTGAAACACAGCGCGAATTAGTTGTCGTAGTCCCGCCTTTAACCAGCAGGCTCTCCAACAATCCAATTTTGCAGCCACATACCCACGTATAAAGTCGTAGTCCCGCCTTTAACCAGCAGGCTCTCCAACAGCGACATCTCTCCAACATCACCAAAAAGTATGGTCGTAGTCCCGCCTTTAACCAGCAGGCTCTCCAACGTTTACCACCTTCCGCCCATTGCTCAATATCCACCCGCCTCCACTTTGGTTGTTTACCAACATCACCAAAAAGTATGGTCGTAGTCCCGCCTTTAACCAGCAGGCTCTCCAACCTAGTCCCCTAATCCTCTCTAGGGCATTTAATTAGGGTCGTAGTCCCGCCTTTAACCAGCAGGCTCTCCAACGGTGGGCGATAAGTATTAATATTCACTAAAAAGAAGTCGTAGTCCCGCCTTTAACCAGCAGGCTCTCCAACGGCTCGTATCTGAAAGACTTTTATAATCATATAATTACAAAGACCCTTAGCAGAGAATACGGGTGAGAAAAAGTTACCATGGTTAAAATTCAACCAAAGCCCTTTCAATTGCCTAATACTTATACGAAACACTACCCGCCTACACCTCCAAAGCTCGATACCGTTGTTCAATTTCCATACGTAATTGTCGATTTAAGTCTGCATATAAAGCCTTCAATTTCTCCACTTGCTCAGGTTTATTAATCAGCGTTAAACCCTCGGCTGAGGCCTGAGCGGTCTTAGGATGCGAGAAATAAAACCCAGCAACAACCGCCCGATAAGCATACAACAAATCCCGTACCTGCTCAGAAATGAATAAACCAGCATGTTGTTGATAAAACACCGTACTCAGTTCCTGCAACAAAAAGCGCTCTAAATTAGCATAATGATAAAAATACTGTGTCACCCCACCGGCCTTATTATCCTTAGTCCAGTGCAGGATCGCCTTATCGCTTTTCTTATCACTCATATACGCCAACAAGGTCCAAACTGCCTCTAACGCTGCAATCTCACGGCGCAAACGGTCGGTACGAATCACCGTGTTATGCACTTGGCGGCTTTGCTTAGTGGCAAAAACATAAGCCAACACGGCTGCCACCACCACCCCACAGAACCCCAATGCGCCTACGGTTAAATCTGCTAACTCACCAGCTTCCAACTGAATACCCCATAAGTCCATGACTGCTCTCCTTTACTGTAAATAACGCAACCAAGCTCGGCTTAAACCTTCCAATTGTGCATACAAACGCTCCGCTACTTTACGATGATTCGCCGGATTCACCGGCACAGGCTCGGCACGCACTGCCTGCACAAGCTGCGGAAACTCCGTGGCTAGCGGATACTGATTATGCGCAAACGCATTGCGAATCAAACGAAACTGATTGAAAGCAGCTAATTCAAACCCTGCTAAATGCGCCGCCTGCTGTTGTTGATGCTGATATAAAGCCTGTAAAAAATCCCCATACCGACCACCCCCAAACTCAGGGTTTTGCTTAAACTCAGCAGCGTCACGTTTAGGAATAGCCCCTAGCTTCTGGCTAATTCGAGTTTCTACCTCATGTACGCGCCGCATCAACTGCACCCGCACGCGTTGATAACTCATTAACTCAGCACGAATCTCCTCATGGTGTAGCTCTAACTCTGGATAATAGCCACCATTCTCCACCAATAATCCCTGTAAACGCCGATCACGCACCAATACCCGCAAACCGCCCCAATCACGCAGCTTACAAGCCGGATGAACTAAAGCACGTGCTAGATAGCGGATAGAAGTGGCAGGTTTTTTGGGTAAAGGAATATCTAAGAATTGGCGCAGTGGTGTATTTAACAAGGTATGCTCCAAACCCTGTAAACCCCAATTAGGACGCGCACTCGCATCGGCTAAGGTTAAACGCTCCAAATACTGCTGTGCATACAAATACAACAGGCGATCCTGTGCCATCGCATGCCGAATTTGTAGCTCATCTTGTTGATAAGCTTTCAGTAAGGCACTGAGTTTTTCGCGTTTAGCTAAGGTAGTTTCACTCTGTGGCGGTTTGCCAAACGCAGGCTTAGTGTCCAGCAGCCATGTACGTAAATCCGTGATGAGCTGCTGGCGCTCAGCTTCAGAACGATAATGCTTTTGCTTTTCTGCAAATTGCTGAGTACGCCGATCCAACCAAGTATCCAGCAAACCATGCCGCCGTGGGTAACTATACATCGCCTGCACCTGTTGCCCTTGCCCCGCCAAATAGCGTTTGAGCAACCAAGTGATCGAGGGTGGAATACTGACACTACCCTTGGTTTTCGTATACTGCACAGAGCCTTCGCGCTCTAAATCCGCTGCCTCTAACTGCAAAGCCTTAGCCACTAAATTCAAGATCGGGCGATACAAAAAATGATCCGGCACGGGTAAGGGTTGCTTGAGTCGCTGCCCATCCCATAATTCAGCACACCAATTATCGAAACTGGCGGCTTGCCGCAAACCCAACCAAGCAGGCAATTGATTCAGCGACCACTGCTTGGGCTTGGCTAAATAATCTTGAATAAAGCGTCGTCTTGCCTGCAAATAAGCCTCATAAAAACTAATCAAGCCTTGGTATTTATCAGCTCGCGTCGCCAGCCCTAAACGCCCTAAAAAGGGATGGGCTAGCGCCCCCGACAAGAAGCCACAATCCGCTAATAAATCTGCAATTTTCGGTGGCTCTTCGACATGTGCTCCATAATAAGCCAAGGTCTTCTGCAAAATTTGATAGTGCTGGCTATTGAGTTTGCCACCATCAGGCTTGCTGGCATCACTTGGCTGAAAGCGCAAAAAATCTTCCGCTAAAAAATCACCAATCGGCCCACATTTCAAAATTTGGTCATGCACCAGAGGAGTTGAAGAGCCACTAAAGCGGTAGTAACTTAAGCG
>NZ_CALMZC010000003.1 GCF_937873765.1 uncultured Thiothrix sp.
TGGCGAATTCATTAATCAGATGTTTTTCAACTCTTCTGGTGCATGACCAACTTTTTATGTATAAGCTTATCGATTAAAAGCAGATGCATCAGCCTTCAGTTTCAGTTATGCTTGCAGGCCATTTTTCATGGCACAGCAGGTGCTGCATGAAAAAACTCGATCACTGAGGAGCGTTGCGACAGGTTTTTCTGCCAGGCTCAGTGGATTGAAGGACAATTTAAATACAACGGCGCTCAGTCATCATTAATAGATAGATTAGGAGATTGATAATGACTGAGGCGTATTTGTTCACCTCTGAGTCTGTTTCAGAAGGCCACCCCGATAAAATGTGCGACCAGATTTCCGATGCGATTCTGGACGCGATCATTGCCAAAGATAAATATGCGCGTGTAGCTTGCGAAACCTTGACCAAGACCGGCATGGTGGTACTCGCGGGCGAAATCACCACGACTGCTGAAATTGACTACGAAAATATCGTGCGCGGTGTCGTGAATGACATTGGCTATAACAATTCAGAAATCGGTTTCGACGGCCATACCTGTGCAGTCATTAATGCACTCGGTAAGCAATCACCTGATATTGCGATGGGCGTTGACCGTGCGAAGCCAGAAGATCAAGGTGCTGGCGACCAAGGTTTAATGTTCGGTTATGCGAGCAATGAAACCGATGTGCTCATGCCTGCGGCCTTAACCTATGCGCATTTAATGGTAAAAAAGCAAGCTGAAGTGCGGAAAAATGGCACTTTGCCTTGGTTACGCCCTGATGCTAAATCACAAGTTACCGTGCGCTATGAAGGCGGTAAAATCGTGGCGATTGACGCCGTGGTTCTGTCTACTCAACATAGCCCAGATATTAGCTTGGATGATCTGCGCGTGGCGGTCATGGAGCATGTTATTTTCCCCGTGCTACCAACTGAATGGCTACACAAAGATACTAAATTCCATATCAATCCAACCGGTAATTTCGTGATCGGCGGCCCAGTCGGTGACTGTGGTTTAACCGGTCGTAAGATTATTGTGGATAGTTACGGTGGGATGGCACGTCACGGTGGTGGGGCGTTCTCCGGTAAAGACCCTTCCAAAGTTGACCGTTCGGCTGCTTATGCAGGACGTTATGTAGCCAAGAATATCGTCGCAGCTGGCTTAGCTGAACGTTGCGAAATTCAAGTTTCTTATGCGATTGGTGTGGCACAGCCAACTTCGATCACCGTTGAAACCTTTGGTACTAACAAAGTTGATCCTAAATTGATTACTAATTTAGTCCGTGAGCATTTCGACTTACGTCCTTATGGCATTACTAAAATGCTCGATCTACTACGTCCGATCTATCGCCCTACTGCGAGCTATGGTCACTTTGGACGCAATGATTTAGATCTACCGTGGGAACGTACTGATAAAGCGGACGCACTGCGTTCTGCTGCCGGTCTGTAATTTCTTCCTCAGCCTGAGGAGCGCTGCAACGGTTAGCAAAATTCAACCTGCTAACCGCTAGGCTCAGGCAATCATTTAGATTAACTGCGCTCATTCAATTGAAACATTCGGAGATTGAATGATGAACGCGAAAGCAAATACCTTCCACGATTATATTGTCGCTGATATGGCCTTAGCAGATTGGGGTCGTAAAGAGATCAAAATCGCTGAAACCGAAATGCCCGGTTTAATGGCGATCCGTGAAGAATATGCCGCTAGCCAACCCCTAAAAGGTGCTCGTATAGCTGGTTCTTTGCACATGACGATCCAAACGGCTGTCTTAATTGAGACGCTGAAAGCCCTCGGTGCTGACGTGCGTTGGGCATCTTGCAATATTTTCTCGACTCAAGACCATGCTGCCGCTGCGATTGCAGCAGCCGGTACACCGGTTTTCGCTTATAAAGGCGAAAATTTGGAAGAATATTGGGACTATACCCACAAAATTTTTGAGTGGGCTGATGGCGGCACACCAAATATGATTTTGGACGATGGTGGTGATGCGACTTTATTGCTGCACTTAGGTGCACGTGCTGAACAAGACATCAGCATCGTTGCTAACCCGACTTCTGAAGAAGAAACTTACCTATACGCAGCGATTCGTCGTCGTGTTGAAGAGCATCCGGGTTGGTATAGCAAAAACTTAGCCGCGATCCGTGGTGTCACCGAAGAAACCACGACGGGTGTACATCGCTTGTATCAAATGCATGCACGAGGTGGGCTAAAATTCCCCGCTATTAATGTGAATGACTCGGTTACTAAGTCTAAATTCGACAACTTATATGGTTGCCGTGAATCCTTAGTCGATGGTATTAAGCGTGCGACTGATGTGATGGTTGCAGGCAAAATTGCTGTGGTTGCAGGTTATGGTGATGTAGGCAAAGGCTCTGCGCAAGCATTGCGTGCTTTATCAGCACAAGTGTGGGTGACTGAAATTGACCCAATCTGTGCATTGCAAGCTGCGATGGAAGGTTATCGTGTGGTCACGATGGACTATGCAGCTGATAAAGCGGATATTTTCGTCACCGCAACGGGTAACTTCCATGTGATCACCCACGACCATATGGCAAAAATGAAAGATCAAGCCATCGTCTGTAATATCGGCCATTTTGACAATGAAATTGATGTCGCCAGCCTCGAACAATACGAGTGGGACGAGATCAAGCCCCAAGTGGATCATGTGATCTTCCCAGATGGTAAGCGGATTATTCTGTTAGCTCAGGGTCGTTTGGTCAACTTAGGTTGTGGTACAGGTCACCCTTCTTATGTCATGTCCTCGTCATTTGCTAATCAAACGATTGCGCAAATTGAACTATGGACTGAACGGGATTCTGGCAAATACCCTATCGGGGTTTACACTTTACCTAAGCATTTAGATGAGAAAGTTGCGCGTTTACAATTGAAGAAATTGAACGCCCAGTTGACTCAACTGACTGACTACCAAGCGAAATATATCAATGTAGCGGCTGAAGGCCCTTATAAGCCGGATCATTATCGGTATTAATTAATAATAGCTTACCCGCTATTTCTCTTGAAATAGCGGGTAGTTTTTTAAAAAATGCTAACCCTTTCTCTGCATCCTCGCCTTCAAATCCGCAAACGGATTATAAGTTGCTCCCGCTGAAACCGTATCCCCCGCCGAACCACCATACGCGGCCTCTGTTAATTTCTGGTGCTCATAGTCATGACAATACAAGCATAGTAATTCCCAATTGCTACCATCGCTTGGATTATTATCATGATTATGATCACGATGATGCACCGTCAGCTCGCGCAGATTGCTATGATTAAACTCACGACTGCAGCGCCCACACACCCACGGATACAGCTTTAAAGCTTGCTCACGATAGCCTTTAGCACGCTCTTCTGCTTGGCGACGTGCCTTTAAGACAATTTCTTGCTCTTTTGCATTCATCTTTGATTCCTCGCTAATCCACCACAAGCTTTAGTGACGTTTATCGGTGCTTGCTAGCATAAGATGTTAGTTTCCGTACAAACAATAACATGAATCAGCGCTTAAAATCATGATGTGTCCCTCAAGATGATTGCTGAATTAATCCACGTAACTTTACTGTCTAATGACCTTCTAGCGACCCAGTAGAAACAGGCCTCACCTGACATAGCAAGGACTTAAACGGCGGAAAGCCACTAATCGGATCAAGGCTTTGGTCATCGGTCAGTTCATTAATATTGGCACTATTCCAGCCGTGAAAGGCATGCACCACACCTAGTTTCATTTTATCGGTCACTTCAGCACGGAAAAGCACTTGGCCACGTGGGGAACTAATTTCTACCCTATCACCATTTTGAATCTGGCGCGCGGCTGCATCAAGTGGATGAATCTGCACACGCGGATAAGGATCAAGTTTCAGCAGCGGGGCAACATTATGCTGCTGTGAATGGGTAAAGTATTTCTGCCGCCCACCTGAAGTCAAAACCAGTGGGTAATCGCGCAATAACTCTGGGGTAGAAACGGGGCTTTCAGCCGGTTCACGATAAATCGGCAAGCCATCATAGCCTTGTTGCTTCAATTCCACCGAATCAAATTCAATCTTACCAGTCACTGTTTTGAAGCCATTAATGCGCCATTGCCGATCCGCATCGAGGAAACCTCGCTCCACTAATTCCTCGATCACAGGACTATACACCGTCACACCTGCAGGATTAGCGTAGGCTTCTTCACGCACCTCTTGCGGCAAGCCCTTTGCCATTTCTGCCCATGAAGCCTCTAAATTGCCATGCCAGAATTGCTCGACCATGCCTAAGCGTACCCCCAACTCCAAAAAGATTTGCCCATCAGGTTTAGCTTCACCGCGTGGCGGCAAAGCTTGATGACGATATTTGACCTCACCTTGATAAGCACAACCCGGATAGGCAATTAAAGCAGGACGCTCTAAACTCGTAGCAGCAGGTAGTACAATATCCGCCTGTAAAGTCGCTGGATTATGGAAAAAATCTGATACCGCGAAGAAATCCAGACTACTTAAGGCTTGCTCCATACGTTTGGAATTTGCCCACATCGCCGTATTAATCCCCATTGCGAGTAAAGCACGCATGGGTTGGGGTTTACCTTCTAGAATACAATCTGGCATCAACATGCTTTGTCCGGCAGGCCAATATTTAGTCCAAATCGGAAACACCTCATCACCAATCCGAGGGGGTAATTCTTTTAGACATACATCAAATAGCTCAATCGGCTTGGGTAGCACTTTATCATTGAAAAAGCGATTGCCACCCTCACGATCAATCATCCCCAGCACGGCAGAGAGTAGAATCATCGCACGGTGATTTTGGAAACCATTACTATGCTGCACTGTTGAGGTGGGTGACATGGCAATTTGTGAAGGCAAAGTGGTAGAAAACATTTCCACGGCTGCGCGTAAAGCCGCCTCTTGAATCCCACAAATTTCCGCAACACGACTGGGGGTAAACTCGCGAATATACTCCCGAAAGGTCTCTAAACCATTCGCCCATTCATCTAAAAACGCCTGATCTTGCCAGCCATGCTCGAATATCAAATGATGAAAACCCAGAGCTAAAGCGCCATCCGTACCGGGGCGAATTTGTAAATGAATATCAGCAAGCGCAGCCGTTTCTGTGCGCCGTGGATCAACTACAATCATTTTGCGATGTTTTTTCTTTTTCGCTAAATGATGATGTTCAAACGGGGGAATTGAGCCAGCAGCATTGGTTGACCAGACAAGCACGCACTTGGTTTTAGGGGATTCAACGGTTGAGGTGGTTTTCAGTTTATAACCATACGTGAGTTTTTCTGCAACCATCGTGGCCGAGAAACAGCAGCCCGATTCGGTGAGATAATTCGGGCTACCGAAGGCATGCGCTAAACGCTGCAATTGCGGGCGCGCTTCTTTAGTGTAACCGGCAAAAAAGCCCACGGCAGGCGCACCATATTTCGCTTTGGCTTTATTCAACTCGGTGACGATAGTATCGAGCGCCTCGTCCCAAGAAATCCGCTCAAACTCACCTGAACCTTTTGCACCCACCCGCTTTAACGGATACAGCAAACGCTGTGGATGATACTGCCGCTCCAATTGCATCTGCCCGCGTGGACAATTCGGCAACCCTTCGACTGCAATGGCTTCTTGTTGCACATTCAAAGTCACGGTAAACGCACAATTGGCATCGCATTCGTAACAGGTGGTGTGTTTGATGGTAGTGTCTGTCATCTTCGCCTCTCGTTAGCAGGATGCTGCCTATGATAACGAATATTGAGAGTCATGCACTTTTCATTAAAATGGTGGTGGTGTTCAAATTTTCAGGAGTCTATTATTATCACCCTCTAATGAGGCGGTAATTAGTGCCGGAGCAAGTTAGGTTACAGGCTTGGTTTCCACTATACTATGCTAGTAGTTCTCACTGATAGGTATACCCCCATGCCCGCCATCTACCTCAACCCTTTAACCGATTTCGGTTTCAAAAAAACTCTTCGGCGAAGAACCAAATAAAGACCTGCTGATCAGCTTCCTGAACACACTGCTGCCTGCCCATCACCAAGTCTCAGAGCTCAGTTATACTAAAAACGAATACCAAGGCATCAGTGCTGCCGACCGCAAAGTGATTTTTGACCTCAACTGCATGAGTCCTTCAGGTGAACGTTTTATCATCGAGTTGCAGCGTGTCAAACAAATCTACTTCAAAGACCATAGCTTGTTCTATTCCACCTTTGCCATTCAAGAACAATCCAAACGCGGAGATTGGAATTATAAACTTGCAGCCGTTTACACCATTGGCATTCTCGACTTCCTAGTGGATGACCATGAACCAGATGTGCTCTACCACGCCCAACTCAAAGACCAACACAATCGCTTGTTCTACGACAAACTGAACTTCATTTACTTAGTGCTTCCCCGCTTTAATCGCCAAGCTCATGAACTCTTAATCCTCCAAGACAAATGGCTGTATGCTTTCAAGCATCTGCATGAACTGGATCGCATTCCAAGTGAGCTGCAAGAAACTATCTTTCAACGCCTATTTGCTACTGCCCAAATTGCCCAACTGCATGCGGAAGAACGCCAAGTCTATGAAACCAGCTTGAAAGATTATCGAGACTTTATGAGTGCACAAGATACAGCGCATTTAGAAGGCTATCAGGAGGGGGAGCTGGTGGGAATCGAAAAGGGGAAGCAGTTAGGATTGGAAGAAGGAAAGCGCGAAACAACTCGTCGTCTACTTGCCAAAGGGATGAATGTGGAACAAGTAGCTGATTTAGTGGGTTTGTCGCTGGAGGTTGTAGCAACTTTTTAATAATTCTAGACCATGACTAGCTCTCTAAAATTCACTAAAGATTAATTAGCCATGTATTTAATCCGATGAAATAATTTCTAGCGACATACTCTCTAATGACATTGTCATGAATCTCGATGGGCTTAGAAAAACAAATCGTGCATCGGGCGAGCCACTTGAAATGGATACAGTAATTGAGATTCTGTCGCCCAATAGATTGAGTATAGTGTTTGGTACTGTAGTTTAGTCTAAAACGCAATCCATGGCTTAAATCCATGACTATTTACTTAA
Organism: uncultured Thiothrix sp.; assembly: GCF_937873765.1. Taxonomy (GTDB): domain Bacteria; phylum Pseudomonadota; class Gammaproteobacteria; order Thiotrichales; family Thiotrichaceae; genus Thiolinea. Next base: position 7,002 of record NZ_CALMZC010000003.1, read on the forward strand.
TACTGAAACGTTAATCAATTATATGGAGAAACTACCACAAAAATTTTTTGACCATGCAATGTAGCATCGTCAGGTAAGTTGATAAACATTAGAACATCACCTGAAAGTAGATCACTAGACCTCTAGCGAAAGTCAAGAGTGAGTCACCATTCGATTAATCAGCCCTGCAA
>NZ_CALMZC010000004.1 GCF_937873765.1 uncultured Thiothrix sp.
CTCATATCCCCGATTATCAAGAAATTCCGGGGATTTGTGTAGATACTTATGCCCTGAAGGACGGGGGTTTACGGCGTGGAGGATAAAGTGCTACGCGATAAACCAAAGCGTTTGCTAAGCTGGCCGATGGTATACATCTTCATTCCCAAGTTGCGGGCTTAGCGGCTAGCCTTGCGAATCTGTGAGACTTCCTCACTCGGGATTTGCAGCCATTCCAGAAAAGCCTGATGTTGTTCTGGGTAACGCTGCTCAAAGAGCTGATGCCAGTGGCTCATCATGGCTTCATCCAAACCTGTGTCACGGAAAAGTTCAACCCATTGCATTTTGTTGATACTTGCGTTTTGCATCTTGATCTCCTGTTGTTTTAATTAACAGGACTCACTTTAAACTGTGCAGTGATAGACAGGTCAAGGGCTGGATTCAGCTCAAGCTAAATTCGTCCGCATCCATCCAAGCGGGAAATTGCTCACGGAATTGCTTCAAGGCGTTTAAATCCAACAGAGTGGTTTCCACAAAAGCAGTCCCTTCAAGTTGATCAACCAGCAATTCCCCTTTGAAGTCAACTGCTAATGAATCGCCACTATAGACCAAGCCTAAACCATCGGTTCCCACTCGATTCACTCCAAGTACATAGCTTTGATTTTCAATCGCCCGTGCTTGCAACAAGGTACGCCAAGGTTGACGCCGTACTGCAGGCCAGTTTGCTACCACAATGGCTAAGTCATAGTCATTGCGATTGCGCATAAACACGGGGAAACGCAGGTCATAGCAGACTTGTGGCAGAATACGAAAGCCTTGATAGTTAAAAGTTTTACGTTCGAAGCCCGCGCTATAATGATTGACTTCATCACCCATCCGGAACAGGTGGCGCTTGTCATAAAATTGTACTTCACCATCTGGAGTCACGAACATAAAACGGTTCGTATATCGCCCCTCAACAGCGGTCGCTATCGAGCCGCAAATCGCCGCTTGTACCTTAGCCGCTTGGGCTTGTAGCCAAGTAAAGCTTGCACCACCATACGCTTCAGCATGTGTTTCAGGTGTCATCATAAAGCCGGTGGTGAACATTTCTGGCAAGACGATTAAATCAGTTTGACCCGCTAAGCCTTGTAGCAATGTTGCAAAATGCGCTCGATTCGCTTCGGGATTTTGCCAAGTTAGTTCAGTTTGTACCAAGCTCACACGTAAGAATTCAGGCATTGCTCTTCTCCTAAATGGCACACAAACGCTCAGCCGCACGTTGCAAAGTGTCATCACCTTTGGCAAAGCAGAAACGAATCAAGTGCATTTCTGGTGGAACTTTACAAAACACTGAAACAGGAATCGCCGCTACTCCCACCTCTTTAGTCAGCCATTCGCAGAAAGTGGTATCTGGCAAATCACTAATCGCGCTGTAATCGACCACTTGGAAATAAGTACCGGCTGCTGGGGCAAATTTAAAGCGACTGTTGCTAATCAACGAGCAGAATAGGTCACGCTTTTGCTGATAAAATTTGGGTAAATTATCGGCATATTCTGGCTCATCACGCAGAATATCCGCCAGCGCTAATTGCATCGGGGTACAAGTGGCGAAGGTCAGATATTGATGCATCTTACGGAATTCCGCCGTCAAAGGTGGTGGTGCTACGCAATAACCAATTTTCCAGCCAGTGGTATGATAAGTTTTGCCAAAGGACGAGACCACAAAGCTGCGTTCGTATAGTTCTGGATAGCGATTTAAGCTTTGATGCTGCTGTCCGTCAAAAACGATATGCTCATAGACTTCATCACTGAGTAGTAGAATATCTGTGCCACGTACTAGTTCAATCAACTGTTGCATATCGGTAGCTGTTAAGACGCTACCTGTCGGATTATGCGGAGAGTTCAAAATAATTAAGCGCGTTTTTGGCGTAATTGCGGCTTTAAGTGTTGCCCAATCCATTGCAAAGGCGGGTGGCTGTAATTGCAAATGGATGGATATTCCGCCGTTTAGTTCGACGGCTGGGTCATAACTGTCATAAGCAGGGTCAAACATAATGACTTCATCACCGGGGCGTACTACGGCGGCAATGGCTGCGAATAAAGCTTCGGTTGCACCCGAAGTGACCGTCACCTCATCGGCTGAAACAGGATTGCCATAAATACGCTGCACTTTAGCGGCAATCTGTTCATGTAAAACGGGTAGACCGCTCATGGGCGCGTATTGATTCATGCCTTTGGCAATATAAGCACCGACTGCATTTAAGAGTGCAGACGGGCCATCAAAATCGGGAAAGCCCTGCGAGAGATTAATAGCTTTGTGTTCATTCGCCATCTGCGACATAACGGTGAAAATGGTTGTACCAATATGTGGCAATTTACTAGCAGGGTAGTGCATCACTTAGCTCCGTAAACTAATAATCGGCCAAGCCCGAGCGATAGCTTTAGCGCGTAAAATGTCATCAGGATCAACTGCAATAGGATGATCCACAATCTCTAAGAGCGGTAGATCATTATGCGAGTCGCTATAGAAATAGCTACCTTCTAGAGTTTCTGAACGATCCTGGAGCCATCCTTTTAAGCGCTCAATTTTACCTTCGCGGAACGTTGGGATGCCGTCAATTTCAGTGGTATAGCGACCGTTTTCAATTTTAGGTTCGACGGCTAATAAGTTCTCAATACCAAATTCAGTGGCTATTGGGCGCGTCACAAAACTATTGGTAGCCGTGATAATGACTAAGGTATGTCCCAACGCCCGATGCTTTTCAACCAATGCCCGTGCTGCATCCGAGATCATCTTGTGAATGTCTTCTTGCAGGTATTCGCTGCGCCATTGATCGAGCTGTTCCATGCTGTGCTCACTTAAAAATTTAAAAGTGAAAGCAGCATATTCACGGATATTGAGTGTGCCATTGGTGTAATGCCCGTAGAAGCGTTTATTCGCTTCAGCATGAGTTTTTGCATCCACCAAGCCTTTACGAACTAAAAATTCGCCCCATTGATAATCGCTATCGCCTTTTAAAAGTGTGTTATCGAGGTCGAAAAGTGCGAGTGTCATACCTGTTCCTATGCGTTTAGCAGAAAAATACCCGATTGTACTCGCTTGAAATTGCCGAATCATGGGGATTGTGAAAAAATCAATGCAAGCAAAAAAGTTCCGGAGGACAGTCGTGATTGATGAGGACGGATTCCGTGCGAATGTAGGTATCATCCTCTGTAATTGCGATGGTAAAGTGTTTTGGGGAAAACGCTTAGGTCAAGAGTCTTGGCAGTTTCCTCAAGGAGGTATTGATCAGGGGGAGTCTCCACTCGACGCTATGTATCGAGAATTGCATGAAGAAACTGGATTGCAACCTCAGCAGGTCGAAGTGATAGGGCAAACTCGTGGTTGGTTGCGTTATCGTATACCCCATTACATGATTCGCCGTCGCTCAAGACCCTTGTGCATCGGCCAGAAGCAGCGTTGGTTTTTGCTGCGGATGTTGTGCAGGGACGGAGATGTGAATTTGCAAGCAACACCAAAACCTGAATTTGATCACTGGGAATGGGTAGACTACTGGACACCTGCTCAACAAGTGGTTTTCTTCAAGCGTAAGGTGTATCGCCGCGCTTTAAATGAGTTCGCACTGTTAGTGGAATCAAGAAAGGATGCTTAGGCATCCTTTTTTTTGACGAGTCGATTCAAATGCGCTTCTAATCGATCTGCATGCATGCGCAACTGATCAATTTGTTCATAGTAGTAGTTGAGTTCGGCCTCCGCCGGTAATAAACGCGTTTCTTCTTGTAAATATTCTTGTGTATTTAGCCGCATCGCTTGCGCCGATTGATCGAGCCAGCCTTTGGTATTGCGAGCGAGTTGTCCCGCTTGATGGGCTACTGTGTCACCCACGGCTTGAGAGAGTAGTTCTTCCCAATCAACATCAACTTCCCTTAGGATTTTGCTAAATTCAGTGCCTAAGCCTAAATCGCCTTCAATTTGGATACCATTTTCTAGCATCGCTTTACCGCTATCTTTGGCTTGTGCCAAACGCATGAAGGCTAAAGCACTACCTTGGATACTAACATCAGGGGGTGCGTGGTAACTTGCACTGACCCGTACCCCCTCCGCAGTAGGTAAAAAGTACACATCAAACCCCGGATTAGTGATTCGCAAGCGAATAAGTTTGCCTTGCAAGGCTTGTAGGCGTTGGCGTGCATTGCCATGCGTTTTTTCATCCAATTTTAGCCAAGCATTAAAGGTCGCTTCTAAGGGAAGGGTTAAAGCATCTAGTAGCATCAAAGACCCCTTGATTAGTTTTTCAAAGCAGCACGAATCCCTGCAATTATTTCAGCTTTGTTCACGTCATGCTTAAAGGTTGTCAGCAATTGGCCATCTTTACCAAGCAAATAGCTATTAGAGCTGTGATCGACGGTATAGCCCATGGCCGAAGTACTCTTTACCTTACTGTAAAACGCGCCATACTGCATGGCGGTACGCTGGATTTCCTGTTCTGTCCCAGTAATCCCGATGAAACTAGGAAAGAAATAACGCGCATAATCCATCAATTTAGTACCATTGTCTCGCTCTGGATCAACACTAATAAAGATAGGCTGAATTTGTGCCGCCTCTTCAGCGCTAAGTTCTTTCAAGGCTGAGCTTAATAGAGCCAAGGAAGTTGGACAGACATCAGGGCAAGAGGCATAACCAAAATATAAGAGTACTAGTTTGCCGCGAAAATCGTGCAAGTGCACGGCCTGATGGTTTTGCGTCAAAGTGAAATCATTAGTAGCCGTTGCGGTCATAGTAGAACCGGCGGTAGCGGTTTGCTTATTAAAGAATGATTGAGCTGCTACTAGGCCTATTAAGACCACCGTCGCCAAACTAAGATAGATCCAATTATGGGCTTTCATTCATATCTCCCTTCATCATAGTCGCTGCGACCATAGCATACATAAGTGCTAATGAGCGCATCCAAAAGCTGATGAATCACGTAATAGCCTAGAGGTATTTAGCAATGATTATTAAACGGGCTCCTGATTTAACGGAAAATGACACCACAGCGTATGCACTTTATCAAAATCGCCGAGAATTTTTAAAGTTTTTAGGTGGCGCAGTGGCTTTAGGCACTGCCTTGCCGCCACTCGCTTGGGCAAAATCAGTTTTTTCCACGGATGAAAAACCGACTGATTTTGAGGATATCACCAGCTATAACAACTTTTACGAGTTTGGTACGGGTAAAGATGAACCCGCTAGCAATGCCAAAACCTTAGTGACTTCACCGTGGTCGGTGACGGTTGACGGTGAATGTGAAAAACCGGGGACTTATACCCTCGAAGAGATGCTCAAACCGCATCCATTGGAGGAACGCATTTACCGGATGCGCTGTGTGGAAGGCTGGTCGATGGTGATTCCGTGGCAAGGTTTTCCTTTAGGCTCGCTATTGAAGCGTTTCCAGCCAACTTCCAAAGCTAAATTTGTGCGCTTTGAGACCTTAGCAGATCCTCAGCAGATGCCCGAATTGAAGCAGAAGGTACTCGATTGGCCTTACACCGAAGGTTTGCGGATGGATGAAGCGATGCATCCTCTCACCCTGTTAGCCACCGGGCTATATGATAAACCGCTACTCAACCAAAACGGTGCACCCCTGCGCTTAGTAGTGCCTTGGAAATACGGTTTTAAGAGTATTAAATCGATAGTGCGTATTAGTTTTGTTGAGCAACAGCCAGTTTCGAGTTGGGAAAAGGCGAATGCTAAAGAATACGGCTTTTATTCCAATGTCAATCCAGAGGTGGATCATCCACGCTGGAGTCAATACAACGAGCGGCGAATCGGCGAATTTAGTAAACGTAAAACTTTGATGTTTAATGGCTATGCAGAGCAAGTGGCGAGTTTGTACAGCGGCATGGATTTACGGACATATTATTAATGCAATTTCCTGAGCCTTTATTTACGCGCTTCCTTAAACCCTTAGTCTTTGCTTGTGCTTTGATACCCTTAGTTTTAATAGGCTGGGGTGTTTGGCAAGATAGTCTGGGCGCGAATCCGATAGAAGCAGTCACACGTAGCACAGGTGATTGGGCTTTACGTTTTCTGCTATTAACCCTAGCCTTGTCCACCTTGCGGCGTTTAGTTGGCTGGACGCAAGGGATTCGTTTGCGGCGGATGCTCGGACTATTTGCATTTTTTTATGCCAGTGTGCATTTAATTTTGTATCTCTGGCTGGATCAATTCTTTGATTGGGGCGGGATTTGGCGTGATATTCTGAAGCGGCCTTTTATTACCGTAGGGATGCTAGCTTTTCTAATGCTGATTCCTTTAGCGATTACCTCACCCAAAGCGATGCTACGGCGTTTGGGGAAGCGCTGGAAAACCTTACATACTTTAATTTATCCACTCTCTATGCTCGCAGTGCTGCATTTCTGGTGGATGAAAGATGCTAAATCGGATGTATCCGAACCTTTGCTTTATGCACTAATTTTAGCCGCTCTCTTGGGTGAGCGGCTCTATCAGCGATTTAAAGCTTGAAGCCTTTATGTAAAGCGACAATGCCGCCGGTCATATTCGTATAAGTCACGCGCTCAAAACCGGCGGTGCTCATCATCTGTTTTAAGGTTTCTTGATCCGGATGCATACGAATCGATTCAGCTAAATAGCGATAGCTTTCAGCGTCATTGGCAATCATCTTGCCCATCATCGGTAGCAACTTAAATGAATACTGATCATAAATCGGTGCTAAGCCGGGTAATACGGGTTTAGAAAACTCCAAGACCAGTAAACGTCCACCCGGCTTTAAAACCCGAAAAATAGAGCCTAAGGCTGAATCTTTATCGGTGACATTTCTTAAGCCAAACGCCATGATCACAATGTCAAAGCTATTATCAGCAAACGGTAGGCATTCGGCATTGGCTTGCACATAGTCAATATTACCAGCAATACCTAAATCAGTCAGGCGCTTGCGGCCATTTTCTAACATGGATGCATTAATATCGGATAGCACTACTTTGCCCGTTTGACCCACAATACGCGCAAATTTACTGGCTAAATCACCCGTACCACCGGCTAAGTCTAAAACTTTAGAACCTTGCTTCGCTCCGGCTGCATCAATCGTCAAGCGTTTCCAGAGGCGATGCACACCAAACGACATTACGTCGTTCATTACGTCGTACTTGTCGGCTACCGAATGAAATACTCCAGCCACTCTACTAGCTTTTTCCATAACGGGAACTTGTTGATAGCCAAAATGGGTTGTTGGTTCCTTATCCATTACTCAGGCATTCCTCAAAAAAGATGGCCTAGTCTAACAGGCGCAACGCTCTTCATGGAGAAGGCAGCATGAAAAAAATAGTTATTGGTGTTGGTTTAGGGCTGGCAGCGGCTTCGCAAGCGCAAGCATGGAATGGCGGTATTGAAGATATGCGCACTATGCATGCGAACCAAAAAGGCCCTATCGTTCGTGTTAAGTCTGTTCATGTGAGCTGTACTAGCGTAAGTCTTCACCACAGTGCTGCTGCTCATCACTGCAATAGTCGTGGTTTCTGTAAAGGCGGTTGGCGTGCGGTTAAACCTAAAGGCAGCTATCGAGTAACGCACCGGGGCGCTGTCTGTGGGGTGCATGGTCGTGGGGCGGCTGTAGTCGTACCGCGCCCACATGCTAAATATGCAGGGGGGCACGTCAATCAACCAGCTCGTGCTCAACGCCAAGCCTATTATGCTGCTCAACAAAAACGGAAAGCTTTACAGTTAGCACAAAAACGTCGAGCTGCCCAAGTGGTTCAACAACAACGCCAAGCCGCACTACAGCGTCAACGCCAACAGGCTATCCAACTCAAGGCTTTAAACCTGCAAAAGCAACGTATTGCTCAACAAAAACGTCAAGCCGCCTTAAAGCGCCAAGCCTTACTTCTTAAAAAGCAACGTATGTTGCAGCAACAACGCTTACTAGCAGCTAAGCAACAAATGTTAGCGCGCAAACGTGCTCAAATGCAGGCACAACACTTAGTTAGACCGCATAATCCAGTCGCAAGAATGCGTCCGGGTTATCAAGCTTGTGGTGTGCAAACTGTGCAAGTCTTCCGACCAGCACGTCCACAAGTACGTCAAGTCATTCGCCCTGTGCAACAAGTCCAAGTCGTTCGCCCAATGGTGCGTTATGTCCAGCGTCCGGTGCAACCTGTGATTGTGCATCGACCTATACCAATTTATAGCCAGCAAATAGCACCTAGCTTCTCAGGTGGCTTGGTGTTTGGAGGTTATCATCATGGTGGTCACAGTGGCGGTGATGGTGGCGGGTACATCGGAGGGGGTGACAACGGAGGCGGTGGCAACGGAGGCGGTGGCAACGGAGGCGGTGGCAACGGAGGCGGTGGCAACGGAGGC
>NZ_CALMZC010000005.1 GCF_937873765.1 uncultured Thiothrix sp.
TAAGTTACTACCGCTTTAGTGGCTCTTCAACTCCTCTGGTGCATGACCAAAAAATTAAAACTACAAGTTTTTTCACTTCAAGCTCCTTAAAAATTCGGGTAATGTCTCATTAGATTTGAAAGTAGTACCGATTGATGAAGGTTCCAATGACTTTATCGTGTAACTCAACTGACTTAGAAAAGCACAGAGTTCGCCGCGCCAAGCGTTTGAGTCGGGTGCGCAAGGTTAGCTTTTCTCGCTCAATGCTTTGGGTATAACGTTTAGAGATTAAATGACGATCAGAAGGGAGTAACCGCTGATAAACTCCCCAGTGATCGGTACAGTACAGCCGAAAGGCCAGCCCCTTGAGTCGTTCTAACAGGAGCATTAACGTATCGTCCATGCGACGCCCTAAGGCATAAGCAAAGATACTTTTAAAGTGCGGTGACCACGTTCCGATTTCCTTCCCACAAACGACCACTGTTTATCGAGTTCACACACAAGCTCTAAGCCATGTTCCAAAGCAAGGGCTTCTAGCGGGAAGGGGGTCACCGACGCGGGGCTGAGCTTTTTAAATGGCGCACTACGGTCGTCGGACTGATCTTCAGCACTCGACCCGTATCACGTACCCCTGACCCCTTCAGCGCCATGTCAATGATCCGCTCCGCCACTCCAGGACGACTCCCTTCATAACGGTCGTTCTACTGAAAACAGGGATGACACCCTCGACAGCGATAACGCCCCTCTCCACTTGACGCCTTACCGTGTCAATACACCGCACTGGAACACTTCGGACATAACACCTCCATCGTTGCCATCATTCCGTTCTCTAGGGGCGGAATCTCATTAGACTCTACTCTATTCAACTTTTTGGATACATGACCGCTATTATATTCAAAAAAATAAACCTAGAACTTAACTACCTACTAACATAGAAAGATGCGATGACATCGTATACCTTTATAAAGCCCAAACTCATCCTGACCAAAGGGTGCTGAAAAATCCCAATAGCCATTTTTAAGCGACTCTGTAGCTGGTTGCCAAATTACTTCAAGTTCCTCACCTCGCCATAGCCACTAAACCTTTGGAATTACGCCAAATACGTGTTGCCCAAACGGACTTAATGATAGCCGTGAAGCTTAAGCGCTCGCGCCCAGTCTCTAGCTCAAAATCGTTTCCTTCTTCCAAGCCCCACAAAGCACGCTCTGTCTGTACCGCTAGGGTTTTATGAACCTCGCCTTGTTTCAGAGTAAGAAGAGAGGTTTCAAGGGTTAAAAAAGCCAGTAGTGAACCATGTAAACTGAGTGGATAATCTTTTGACCAACCTGCTAAAGGCCTTAACCAAAGTTCTTCACCTAATTGCACCAAGAAATATTCAGTTTTGGCTGTTGCTTGTTGTGCAATAGCTTGCACCACACGCGCATCAAAACCGGCCGGAATCGTTTGCCCGTGGCATAATTCTTCACGATAGGCTAAGCCATATAGCAGATGACTATGCTCCCCCTTTGCACCCAAGCGGCGCAAATGCCGCTTTGCAAATTGCCTCATACCTAAATGGTCTGCACGCCCTGAAAACTGACGGGTAAAGCGCGACAGGAAGGTTTGAGCTTGCTCTTGCTCAGGCAAAGCAAATCCTACCAGATCATGCAACATCAGCACTTCTTCCGCCCACACTGCTGGAAATTGGCTAATATGCTGCTGACGTAGTAGAGCCATCACTTGTTGCTGTAAATCTGCAGGCTCAGCTTTAAATAAAGCTTGATAAGCTGCGCGCTTGATCTGCTTTTAGGCTAATCGCCGTCAGACCAAAATTTATGGCTGCATGTTGATAAACCGCAGCCTCAACTCCACTATCTGCTTGATCGCTAGGCAAACACTGCAAAATGGCACGCAGTAATTCTGGCTCAATATGCACGGCTACTGAGATTAAGCCTAAAACACGTTCCACTTTAGCAGAATGCAGCGTTGAACTAGCTTGACTCGTTTGCGGTTTAAGCAGGCTATTCCGATTCCATAACACTTGCGTCAACCACTTACGAAACCGTAAATCTTGTTGCTCGGGTGAAATCGGACTTAATGCATATACTCGGCAGGTTGTTTGCTGCAAACTTTGTATAAAGCGCAGCCATTGTTGACGCACTACACTATCCTGTTCCATCAACTGCCCTAAATCACTCAACACGAATACCGTACTAGGGCTAGCGAAGTGCTGCCACGCTTGTGGTATCGAGTTCGCACTGAACCAATCTATATAACGAGTTGGTGGACAAGCTTCAATGACACGCAGCTCCAAACCTACCCGATCATATTTGCGTTTGATCAGTGCCGCTACCTCTGCCAAGTCATCCCAAAACGGACGCAGTCGCCGACTCGTATCCAGCAAAACATACAAACGTCCCGATACGACTTGGCGGGGCGCTTTGGGAAGCCGGTGTAAGGTTTGCAGATGAGCTAGTTTTTTTACCAAAACACCTAAATCTAAATACTGCCCCTGCGCTAAGTGCAGACTATTTTGCACAAACGGGACTAAGCGCGCCTCAGGCAAAATAGTTTGATGTGCAAGTGGCTCAGTCAGCTCCCAAGGCTGTAAATCAGCCTCTGTCAGCGGCTCAACACTTTGGAGAAACTTGGAGCGTTTAACTTCCTCCTCATTTTGATGAACCTCGCGCTCAGTTAGGGCATAAAAAATAGCAGACGGGCGTTGTTCAAGCTCTGACTCTAAGAACTGAGCTTGGGAGTTTGACTGTGACTCAACTAAGACTGGTTGAGACTCCTGAGGAAAAAAGCTAGGCTCAATAGCAGGCTTTTGGTGCAGCCAAGATAATTCGTAGCCTAATAACTCCGCTACCAAAACCTGCTCTTCCTTAGAAGAACTTGCCTTGAGGCAACGCAATAAATCAGCACGACTAACTTGCTGCTTAACTTGCATTAAACTGCCTTTTTCAGCACAAAATCTTGAATTTCGGCTAAGAGCTGCGCTTGATAAGCTTCACGCTGCTTACCTTTTAGTGCTTTATCAGTCATCTCATCGAGGGCGACTAATAAATCAATATACTCGGCGAGTCCGGCTTTGGCTAAGCCCTGTTTATCCGCTTGCTCTCGATCACGTTTTAATTGTTCAGCAGCTAATTGCTTGATAGGCAAACTGCATTGATTATTAGTGATATGTACCGACGCACGCTCGATTAGCCATTGCTCTAAATTACTTTCATCGACCTTTAAATGCAGCACTAGACAGCGGCGCACAAACGCGGCTGGTAATTCACGCTCATCATTGGTGGTAATAATGACCAAAGGTGCAGGGGTATTAGCTTGTTGACCCATTGTTTCACCCAATAATGGAACATCAAAACCACCATTCCCTAGTACTTCCAATAAGCTATTCGGCAAAGATGGCTCTGCTTTATCAATTTCATCAATCAATAGCACCATGCCATGTTCTAAGCTACCTTCTTGACAGGTTTGTGGGCGGTAAATTTTATGCCGACAGACATCATTATATTGGGTTGCCGCACTATTCCAACCAAACGTCCACCACAACACGCCTGGATTGATATAATGCTTGGGATTGAGCGCGTCGCCTTCTTTGCCTTCTTGTGCATCATTCAGGCGCGCTACCGGATCATAACGCCACAATAAATCCTGCCCTTCAGTTTGACTATTGATCACTTCTGCAAGAAATTGACGCTGTAGTTTGGCAGCAGCGGCTCGCGCTAGATAACTTTTACCTAAACCTGGCTCCCCTTTGACTAATAAAGGCCGTTGCGTTTTCAAGGCCATTTCCAAGGCAAACGCAGACTTTTTATCCAGTAGATAACGACTGCCTCGCCACGAGCCGCAGGGTTTAATGTCGATGATTTCGTTGGGAATAAAATGCTGTAGCTTTAAATCACTCATCAAGCTCCACTCTCTTCAAGACTGACAAATAAATCATCTATTATGGCGCTAAGTGCTATCTCCAACTCTGCTTCGGCAGCTCCATAATGCACAATAGGCAAATCAGGCAGCCAATCGCTTCCTGTGAGTACCGTACACATTTGCAAATCACTTAGTGGGTTTAATTTAAAATTTTCTTCATCAGCAGAGTTCAACTCAAACCTATAAAGTTGATTAGCTGAGCGATTCTGACGCTGTTTGATCACCCGGTTCAGCTTCCGAGCCTCAAGAGAATTAATAGCTTTAGGTCGTTTAATGGGAGTAGCTTTAAAAATTTCGGTATGTAAAATTTCAAAAGCTTCTTGTTTAAACCCCTCTACGCCCCAGCCAGTTTCTCTAACCAAGTTTGAAGCATCAATCGCACATTTACCCTTAAGTTCACCTAATTGCTCATCAAGCATAAACTCAGGCGTTGTATCATACAGCGACGCAGTATGTAGCTCAGCAGCCATACGAGTATAAACAGAGAGGCGGATATAAGCAGTTCTAGCTACTATGCTGTGAGAAGCCAATAAACTAACCAATAAACAAAATAAAGCTCTAATATCCTCAACGACTGATCGATTTGGTTTAGCTCTTGAAACCTCGCGGCTCACTGCTAAGAGTGTATCTAAAACGTCTAAAGGATTTTGCTCAAAAGCATCCATTAAGTTTTGGCAGCACTGTTTAGCGTCCTTCTCATACTCAAGACAACTTAGCTTTTTTCTGATGCCGACCAAGAAAATTTCGTCAAAAGACTGAGTAATAAGACCTTCAATTGCTTTTTTTTGCTCTAGTTTGAAGATTTGCCACTGCTCATCCTGAACTGTTAAACCCATCACCTCTCGAAATGTTGGATACTTATCAATTAAGTGAGGTAAGTAGACTGCCTTAAAATACTCATCTCTATTAGTAGGCGTGGAGCTAATCACCGCATAGAGTTTGTTGTCCTGTATGACAGGAGCACCGGATAAGCCAGCCCAATTGGATTTTTCAATAGCATCACTTTTTGAGCTTAAGCCGATATAAGCACTAGAAGAATTAGGATGATGAAACTCGCCAAAAGCTGAGACCAGCTCACGATCCCCATCCTCACACTTGCCTAAACGCGCAAAACCAAAGCTATCCCAGCGCCCAGCTAAATTAGGGCTAGTTCGTGCAATAGAACAAAAAGCCGACATCGGCAAGAGCAAAGGCGGCTGAAAACGCACAATAGCAATATCTACTTTTTCGCAACTTTCACCATCAAAGACAATAGATTCAACCTTAGCTTGATGCTTTAAATCATCGGCGAACCATTCTAATTCAATCTGCTAGGTATCCATCCAATGAGGAAAAACTACATGCCGTGCTGTAATGAGTAAATCGGGCGCAATCGGATAGCCTGTACCGATGCTATAGGTTCGCTCTTTCTTGAGAGGGCGAATTTTAGCAATTAGCTTGGAATGCATTATTCATCATCGGATAACATGAGATCCTCATGACTGCCATCTGACTTCTGCTTCTTAGGCGTTAAACTCAACTTAATTTTATGCGTCTGGGAGCGTTTATATTTACCTGTTCCTTTCACATCGATATCTAATACCCAGAACTTAATCTTGCCACTGCCTTCGGCTCCAAGCTCATAATCCACCATCGTTTGGAACTCAACCTCAATCGAATTAGTTTGAAAGCGAATATCTTGCCCTTTTCCAGCAATTTGGACGCTTTGCAACTCTTCGCGTAAGGCTTTAATCACCGCAGCCAACTCAAGTTTTTGGGTCATACAATATCTTGGGATTTAGGAGGAAATAGGCCTTATTTATAGAGCGTGGCTAAGCAATGTGCAAGTTTATTAACCTACAATAGGGTGAAAATCTATACGCCAATAAAGACTCGGATAGTTTTAAAAGCTAACAATTGCTCCTAAATTGGGGGAAGATTAAATCTCTCATCGACTCTATTTTTATTTTTGCTACTTAGCGTTTGCCACCCGCACGGCTTGTTTAAAAGCTCACCCAAAGTAAATGTTTTGCTAGCATCCGTATAAAGCTATAAAGCTCCAAATAAAACCTGTTTTGTGGTTGGGAAATTTTTCCCATTTATAATAAAAAGCCCTCCAGTGGAGGGTTTTCTACTTGCATGCTCTAACTAAACTTAACTAACTATTCGCCAAACTTTTACTAACAATTTCATACACATCTGCAGATAAACCGGGGTGAGCTTGAATCCGCTCTAGCTGTGCTTTCATTAAAGCACCGCGCCTTGCTTCATAATGCCGCCAATTCATCAAAGGCCGCACCATGCGCGACGCGACTTGTGGATTCCGCTCATTCAGCCATAACACTCGCTCTGCCAAGAATGCATAACCGCTGCCATTGGCAGCATGGAAATGCAGAGGATTACGCAGCGCAAAGCTACCGACTAGCGCACGCACCTTATTCGGATTACGCATATCAAAGAGCGGATGCTCCAAGAGCTGTTCAACTTGTTGCAAAGTATTTGGCAAACTTGAACTGGCTTGTAGGGCAAACCATTTATCCATCACCAGAGGATCCTGCTGCCAACGCTCAAGGAAATGCGCTAAAGCTGCTGCCCGCTCTGGGCAATCAATATCATTTAATACCCCTAAAGCTGCTAAGGCATCGGTCATATTATTCGCTTGATCATATTGTTCAGCACACAAAGCCGGAATTGCCGCATCTTCTAAATGTCCCAAATAAGCTAAACAGATATTTTTCAAACGCCGCTTACCCATGCTAGCCGCATCAATTTGATAAGCTCCCTGATCTTGGTAGGCTTGGAATACAGCTTCAAAATCCAAGCGCAAAGTTTTCGCTAAAGTGCTTAAAATAAAATCGCGCACTTGATGAATCGCCGCAGGATCAGCAGGGCGCACCAGCTCGGCAATATCCGCCTCTGATGGCAGGGTCAAGGTTTCAGCCCGTAATGCAGGATCTAAACTTTCATCCGTCAAGACCGCTTGCCAAGCACTGACAAACTCATGACTTAACCCCAGTGGATTGCCCTGTTTAAGCTCCGCTAATAAGTTTTGAATGACCCCCATCGCTAAACGCTGGCCTGCATCCCAACGATTGAAGGCATCGCTATCATGCTTCATTAAGAAAATTAGCTCCGCTTCCGTATAGGGATAATCTAAACGCACGGGGGCAGAAAAATTACGTAATAACGAAGGTACAGGCTGTTCAGTGACTTGGATAAACTTAAAACTTTGCTCAGCTTGTGTGAACTGCAAAGTCCCCGTGCAAGCTTGTCCCTCTAAATAGAGCGGTAAATCAGTACCCTCTTGGCCTAGTAAACCAATCTGCAGTGGAATAAGCTGAGCTTGTTTACTTTGATTTTCAGGTGTAGGTGGGCAAACTTGCACACAGTGTAGCGTACAAGTTTGCGCCACAGCATCATAAGTCATCGTCACTTTGACTTCAGGTGTACCGGCCTGATCATACCAACGCTGGAATTGTTGCAAATCAGCGCCATTCGCATCGGCCATTGCTGCTAAGAAGTCTTCTGTAGTAACCGCTTGACCGTCATGGCGTGCAAAGTACAAATCCATCCCTTTCCGGAAACCTTCACGGCCTAACAGGGTTTGGTAAAGACGCACCACTTCCGCACCTTTTTCATACACTGTCATGGTATAGAAGTTATTGATTTCCATATAGGACGCTGGTCGGATCGGATGCGCCATCGGGCTTGCATCTTCGGTGAACTGGAAGGTGCGTAACATGCGTACATCTTCAATCCGCTTCACGGCTCGCGAATGCAAATCCGCCGTGAACTCTTGATCACGGAATACAGTTAAGCCTTCTTTCAAGGACAATTGAAACCAATCCCGGCAAGTGACTCGATTCCCTGTCCAGTTATGGAAATATTCATGACCAATCACCGATTCAATATTGATATAGTCTTGATCGGTAGCAGTTTCGGGGCTGGCAAATACGAGTTTAGAATTAAAGACATTTAAGCCCTTATTCTCCATCGCGCCCATATTGAAATCATCAACTGCGACGATCATGTAAATATCAAGGTCATATTCCAAACCAAAGCGCTGCTCATCCCAACGCATTGCCCGCTTGAGCGACTGCAGCGCATGGTCGCACTTATTAATATTATGTAGTTCGGTATAAATACGCAGGCTTACTTTCCGCCCTGAACCCGTAGTATAGAAATCCTCAACATGCTCTAAACGACCCGCGACTAGCGCAAATAAATAAGCAGGTTTACGATAAGGATCAACCCACCGTGCCCAATGTTTACCTTCCGCTAGTTCACCACCAGCGACTAAATTACCATTAGATAAAAGCACTGGATATTTAGCTTTATCCGCAATAATATCGGTAGTGAATAAGCTCATCACATCAGGGCGATCCGGGTAATAAGTGATTTTACGAAAACCCTGTGCTTCACATTGCGTACAGAAATTACCACTCGACTGATATAAGCCCTCGAGCGCTGTATTTTTTTGCGGATAAATCCGAGTGGTAATTTCGAGATTACCCTGCTCTGGCATATCTAAAATTTGTAAGCCTTCAGCATTCAAACGATAATCTCGCCCTTCTTGCAGTGTACGTCCTTCTAATTGAATACTGATTAGCTCTAAATCTTCGCCGTATAACTCTAGACTATTCGTTGTGGTATTGCGTGCATCGCGCTGATACTGCGCTTTACTGGTAACTAAAGTGAACTCATCACCCAGTTCAAACTTTAATTTAAGCGTTTCGACTTGATAAGTCGGTGGCTTATAGTCGCTTAAATAAATGGTGGTGGGCTGCCCTTCTCTCATTTTGACTTCCTAATCACTAATAGGACTGATCTCAGTATATAAAGCCTGCTGAATAGCAGCATAATTGGGATCAGCTTGGGTTATAAATCCGCGCCTCAACAACAAGTCAATATTGACTAGATTGCAATTATCTTTAAATGCAGTAACTTGCGCGGTTAAAGCTGCTAACTCAGCTAGGGGGATTAATTGAAACTGTTCGACTTCACCATCGGTATTTTCTGGCTGAAAATCTGCGGGTAGCCACAGATCGTAAATAAATAAGCTCGAATTTTCTAAGCCACGGCTTAAACTTTGGCGATAATGTAAAGTACTAACCGCTTGTGCTTGCTTGGCTAAATAGGCTGGAATATTCGCTTCTTCTTGTGCTTCTTTCACTAGGTTATCGAGCAAGCTGAGGCCAACCGGTAAACCGCCTGCAACCATTTGATCCAGCTTGCCCGGCCAAAAAGGTTTGCGCGAAGTGCGAGTACCTATCCAAACATAAACGCCATCTGCTTTTTCTACTAAGCCATTGACATGAATACCAAAGCTTTTAATCCCTAAATAAGAAGCTGCTGCCCGCTCTACCTCCAATATGGCAGGTTGTTGATAACCTAAACACACGGGATAACGTTCATTCACCCAAGTATCAATTACACCTTGTTGGTGCAAGCTCCACATGACTTGATCAAGCACTTGCGTGCGTTGCTTAGGCGTTTGTAATCCAGAAGAGAGTGTAATTTCCCGCCCATATTGCTGAAAAACCTCAGGATACACTAGTAAATGAGCAGCAAAACTCTGACTAATCCAACCGTAAATACGGCCATCAACACGCCAAGCCCTATAATCTGCTAGCTGTGCGTTATTGCACAGACGGATACAATCGAGATAAGCCATGAATGCCGCTTATTAAAGGAATTATGCGTTCAAAGATAATGGTAGATGAGCACCAACGCAATGCCCAATGCACAAGCTAAGGTTGCTAGAGCGACTAATTTACTCAAGCGTGGAAGCAAGAAGCGTTTATTTTGATCGATGCTTTCATAAACTAAGCGCTCCTCGTAACCATGCGTTAAATTAAATGGACGAAAGTCAATCGTCACTAAATCGCCGCGCACTAGTGTAGTGAGGGCTTCCACTAAAGGGGTTTCACGTGAGTAAACTGGTTTAACCGTTTTTACCAAACCGCTCTCATCAAGCTCCGTAAGTCCCATCACTTTACGTGGAACGCGATTTTCATCAGTCACCAGCCAAGTAATTAAACCTTTCCTTGGAGCCACTTGAGTCGTTTTAGCTGCATGTACCAAAAAGGTCTTAATCATAAGCCCGATTACTCGCCATTAGTAAGTAACCTGTACAAACTATCATAAGTCTTTTTAATAACTAACTAAGGAACAGAGTAACGGCTAGATTTCAGAGTTAGTGGGTTCACTTAGATTAGGGATATTTAATTTAGCAGCCTTCTGGGCTAAGCGACGCTCTTTAAAAAAAGCTTGGATTTGCTCCACACAAAGCTGTTGCAACACCCCCCCTGTCAATTGCACTTGGTGATTATGGCGCTTATCTAACAACATATTAAACACGCTACCTGCGGCACCTGTTTTGAGATCGTAAGCACCAAATACCACTCGCCCCACCCGCGCATGCACTAAAGCCCCAGCACACATCACGCAAGGTTCTAAGGTCACATACAAAGTGGTATTAGGTAAACGATAATTGCCCGTTGCTAAGCCTGCCGCCCGCAAAGCCAGCATTTCAGCATGTGCCGTCGGATCGTGCTGGCTAATCGGCTGGTTCCAACCTTCACCGACCATCTTATTATCAAGCACGATAACTGCACCGACTGGAACTTCGCCTTGTTGATAGGCACGTTCGGCTAAGTGTAAAGCGTGTCGGAGCCAGTATTCGTCGGCAGGGATAGTTGGTGGGAAAGACATAAATTTACTTGCAGAAAAGTTGAAAACCTATAGCCCCACTACGCAGAGCTATAGGCATAAAGCACGATTAAGCGTTAACAGCTTCGATTGCTTGATTCAAAGTCGCACTTGGACGCATGACTGCACTGGTTTTGGCCGGATCAATATAATAATACCCCCCTAAGTCCACTGGTTTACCTTGTACACCATTCAACTCAGCCACAATTTTTTGCTCATTCTCAGATAAGGTTTTCGCTAGAGTAGAGAATTTCTCTGCTAATTCCGTATCTTCGCTTTGATTAGCTAACTCTTGCGCCCAATACATTGCTAAGTAGAAATGACTACCACGGTTATCAATATCTCCAACTTTCCGCGATGGGGATTTATTTGTTTCCAGTAATTTCTCAACAGCTCTATCTAAAGCATCGGCGACCAGTTGCGCTTTTTTATTGCCAGTCTTTTGAGCGATGTCTTCAATCGAAACGGTCAGCGCTAAGAATTCGCCTAAAGAATCCCAACGCAGATAGTTTTCAGAAACTAATTGCTGGACATGCTTTGGCGCAGAACCACCTGCACCGGTCTCAAATAAACCACCACCAGCCATTAGAGGTACGATGGAGAGCATTTTCGCACTAGTGCCTAACTCTAGAATCGGGAATAAGTCAGTGAGGTAATCGCGGAGAATATTGCCTGTCACTGCAATCGTATCAAAGCCACGGAAAGCGCGTTCCAAAGTGAAACGCATGGCGCGCAACTGCGACATGATGTGAATTTCAACACCATTCAAATCGTAATCTTCTAAATAACGATTAACCTTTTTAATCACTTCATTTTCATGCGGACGATAGGGGTCTAACCAGAAAACTGCGGGCGTATTCGACATGCGTGCGCGAGTAACGGCTAATTTGACCCAGTCGCGAATCGCAGCATCTTTCGCTTGGCACATCCGCCAAATATCACCCTCTTCCACAGTTTGTACCATCAAGACCTTGCCTTGATCATCTACAATCCGTGCTTCGCCTGCCTCAGTAATTTCAAAGGTTTTATCATGGGAGCCATACTCTTCCGCTTGCTGTGCCATTAAACCCACATTCGGCACGGTGCCCATCGTGCGTGGATCAAAAGCACCATTGGTTTTGCAGAAGTTAATCACTTCTTGGTAAATACGTGCGAAGGTACTTTCAGGTTGTAAGGCTTTGGTATCATGCATTTTGCCATCAGCACCCCACATCTTACCGCCATCACGAATCATCGCCGGCATGGAGGCATCGACGATAACATCATTCGGCGCATGCAAATTAGTAATGCCTTTGCCAGAATCAACCATCGCCAAACGTGGACGCTGAGCCTCACATTCTTTAATGCAAGCTAAGATTTCATCTTGTTGCGCTTGTGGCAGCGTTTTGATTTTCTCATGCACACTACTCATGCCATTATTGGGTTTCACGCCGATTTGCTTGAACAAATCGCCGTATTTCGCGAATAAGTCTTTGTAGAAAACCCTCACCGCATGGCCGAAAACAATCGGATGCGAAACTTTCATCATGGTCGCTTTGACATGCAGCGAGAATAAAATGTCAGTTTCTTTCGCATCTTGCAACTCTTGCTCATAAAAATCGCACAGTGCGCGTTTGCTCATGAACATGCTATCGATGATTTCACCTTGGAGAATATGTGTTTTCTCTTTCAACACAATCACTCGCCCATCCTTGGTCACCAAATCCATGGTTACGTCACATTCGCGATCCATGGTCATGGATTTTTCACCGTGATAGAAATCGCTATGGGTCATATGGGCAACATGCGTGCGGGATGCATGGCTCCACTTGCCCATTTTATGTGGATTATTACGTGCATAGCGCTTAACTGCAGCAGGTGCACGACGGTCTGAGTTACCTTCACGTAGTACCGGATTCACCGCACTGCCCGATACCTTGCTATAGCGTTTTACAAGCGCTTTTTCTTCGTCCGTTTGGGGGCTTTCTGGATATTCAGGCACCATGTAGCCTTTCGAGCGCAGTTCCTTAATGGCCGCAGTTAATTGTGGCAAGGACGCACTAATATTCGGTAGTTTAATAATATTAGCTTCAGGCTTTAGGGTCAGAGCACCTAAATCCGCTAAATTGTTCGGAACGCGCTGCTCCTCAGTCAAGAAATCGGGAAACTCTGCCAAAATCCGTGCTGCGACCGAAATATCGCTCGTCACCACGTCAATCCCCGCAGGCTTCGCGAACGCCTGAATAATCGGCAAAAAGGAATAAGTCGCCAATAGCGGGGCTTCATCAGTCAGGGTATAGATGATTTTTGGATTGTTGGTCGTCATGATTGTCCTTGGTGATAGCTCGTAAAATGAACGCAAGCCGCGCGACAGCTTGGTATAAAAAATCTCCTCACGCTTATTCTACTATATACAACAAGAGATACACAAAAGCGCAGCAAAAAGATTAGTGCTTGTACACGATGCACCAAAATAAAGCATCTAGTGCGGCTAGCTAAATCCTTCCGTGAAACACAAAGCGTTTTATGTAGATCTGTACGGATGTAGAAACGGCTGTCCTGCTCGTAATTGTCGCGCACAGAAGAACGGACGCTCCTCTGACTGCTGAACGCACCACCGCGCAACGCGCAAACGCCTCAATTACTGTTTACAAAGGAGTGTCTGTTCTATTCTTTCTTACCAACGGCTGGATACGGCAAAGCCAGCCGACTAACCAGCTCCCCCCTCAAAACCACAGGGCAACCTGTCACCCAACAAGCCCCTGACAACGCTCAATCTGTTCAGCTATCCGCTTCAACCAAATGGGTGAGCTATTACAGGAAATAAAAAATCTGACCCTAACGCATAATGCACAATTTGTGATAACTCCACAGGGTTTATTTATTCTGACCAAAAACGAAGTAAATAGCTTATGGTATTTACCGGACAGCTCCTCACATCCGCGCTTGTTAAAGCACTTTAAAGCTGGCCAGTTCGTGATGGCAGGTAACTTCCTGCAGGGGAATTTATACCTTGATGTGAGCATAGATCGGCAAACTTTATATAGATTAGTGATGGCAGCCTAACCGGTACAAAGCCATTGAAAACAGGGGTAAGAATTAATCCCTAATACCACCTGATAAAAATAAAAACAGCAACTATGCAAACCGCGATGTTTTTAACTAAGTACTGATTTATGAATATTTTTTCCAAAAAGCCAACTCTATTTTCACATACAGGGAGCAGTGATTAAAAAAATCCTGTCACAAACATCGAAAGTTAGATGCTTATTCTCCCATGCTATACTGCGCTTTTGCAGCGTTGATAGCGTGGGGATGGAATGGAACGTTTTACAGTTTCTTTGGATACGGATTTAGCCCAGCAATTTGCACAATTCATGACGCAACGCGGTTACACCAACCGCTCCGAAGCAGTGCGCGATTTAATGCGCGAACGTTTACAGCAGGAACAACTGCAACCCACATTGGATACAACAGCTTATTGCGTGGGGAATTTGACTTACGTTTATAACCACCATGAACGTGAATTAAGCAGCCGTGTTACCCAATCCCATCACGATCACCACGATTTAGTTGTCGCCATGCAGCATGTGCATTTAGATCACGATAATTGTTTAGAAACGGTGATTGTGAAAGGCAATGTATCGATGGTGCAAGCCTTCGCGGATAGTGTGATGAGTGCCTCCGGTGTGCGTCATGGCAAGTTGCACATTATTCCAGTGGAAACACAAACCACCTCACATGCGCATGGCTATGCACCTTACACACGACATTTTAGCCATACCCACTTTCGCCCAATTAACTGATTCATAAGGATTTTTAATAATTTTCGCTTGGCAAAACCCCGTGTGATATTTAGCATGACTTTGTGGGGTTATCTGATTACACTGTTGCCTAGTTCATACGAATTTTATTTTTTTCATACACAGTAACAGTGAAGGAGTAAAGATCATGCATATCCCGGATTCGATGTTACACGGGGCGATTTGCCCTGTAACGGCTGCGATCAGTGTGGCGGGTGTAGTGGCAGCGACATGGTTGGCGTTAAAAGCCGAATCGCGCCCTAGTGCTGCGCGGTTTGCAGCGATTGTCGCGTTGATTTTTGCCGGACAAATGATGAATTTCCCGATTAGTAACGGTACATCAGGGCATTTATTGGGTGGCGTGTTAGCTGCGACATTACTGGGAATGCCATTCGGCGTGTTGGCGGTTGCTTTAGTCGTGACTATTCAAAGCCTTGTATTTGCTGATGGTGGTGTTACGGTATTGGGCGCAAATGTATTGAACATGGCATTGCTGGGGGCAGGTGTGGGTGGTTGGTTACAACAACGTTTAAGCCCATTATTCGGAAAATACCTCGCAACAGCGGTGGCAGCATGGGGTTCTGTGGTGTTAGCAGCATTTGCAGCAAGTACAGAATTAGCCATTGCGGGGCAAATTAGCTTTGCGCAAGTATTGCCTGCTATGTTGGGTACACACGCTTGGATTGGCTTGGGAGAAGCATTAATTTCCGTCGCAGCGGTTGCGGTATTAGCCAATAGCTGGGTAGCGGAAGGCAGTAAAATGTCAGTAGCCGTACCTTTGAGCATTGCAGTGGTGGTGAGTTTCTTACTTAGCCCGTTCGCTTCTGGTTTCCCTGATGGTTTGGAATGGGTTGGTGAGCAATACCAATTTTTGCACGAATCTGCACCAACTTTCGTTGGCGCAATGCCGGATTACACCATTGCGGCGATCAGTAATGAAAGTTTATCCACAAGTTTAGCAGGTTTGGCGGGTGTCGCAATTATCTTTATCGTCGGTTTTGCTTTAGTGCGTGGTTTAGAAAGCACGGTGACTCGCCGTTAGTTCTGCTTATTTTTTGCCATAGATAGAAGCTATTTTTAGTTAAAGCTAAAGCAAGTATGGCTATCGATTTTGGGAGGCTTAAACTTTAAGCCTCTTAGATAATACTTTATCTTCTAATCCACACATAAACTCACTGAGTTTAGTCTACTATTATCCCTTCAATAACCTAAATGCAGCCCTCTTTTTGGAAGCATGTCTCCATGCAAACCGCAATTCTTTTAGCTAACCAATTCATTATGCTCAATCTTGACTTAGTCATGGATATTCTGCGCATTGCTAATCGAGTCTTAGCAAGCCCACAGTTCCAATGGCAAGTGTTGACAGTGGATAATATTCCTGCAGTTTCTTGTAATGCTTACATCGTTCAACCTGCATGTCATTGGGCGGATTGTGAGACCTTGGATTGTATTTTAGTCATTACGGGCTTTGAACCAGAAACTGGCTTACATCCACCAGTACTTGCTTGGCTACAGCAGCAATATCAAGCAGGAGTCAAGGTCGGCTGCGTGGATACAGGCGCATTTGCTTTGGCCGCTGCTGGAGTTAGGCCGACAGTACCCATGGCGATTCACTGGGATTCAGAATTAAGTTTTCGCCAACAGTTCCCAAACCTGCCGATCACGACTGCGGGTGTATCCTGTGGGGAGGATTTTTTTAGTGCCTCAGGGGGCTTATCGGTGGTAGATATGATGCTGAACTTACTTTCTCAATACCTTAGCCCAACACAATTGAAGGACGTAAATCAAATACTATATTGCCAAGGCTCTACAACGGCAGTTAGCCCTGAACGCTCACAGTTGCTTAACCCACAAAGCCGCATTGAACGCGCTGAAACTTATATGCATGCCGCTCTTGCCCAACCATTATCCTTAAATGTGCTAGCTAAAATGGTCAATATGCATCCTCGAACCTTTAGCCGCCAATTCAGCACCCGTTACGGGATTAGCCCCATACAGTATTACCGACAGTTGCGGTTAAAACATGCACAACTGCTGTTACTACAAACTCAATGGCCGGTCAGTCGTATTGCTGAACTATGCGGCTTCAGCGAGTTGAGCAATTTCTCTGCCTGCTTTTCACAGCATTATGGAATATCGCCGCAACAATTGCGGGTAAAAGGCTAATTAGCTTTATGTCTATTTTCCATAAAAAAATGTCTATTTTTTATATCAAGAAAATACAGCTCGTTTCTTAAACTGTGGGTCAATCAAGGTTAAGTCGATACCTCATGGAGTTAGTTTATGCACCCAGTTTTACCCTCTCATGCAGCTATTCTTATCATTGGCGGCGGGATCAGCGGCTGTTCAATTGCTTATCATCTTGCGAAGCGCGGAGTCGAAGATGTCGTCTTATTAGAACGTAAGCAACTCACTTGTGGTACGACTTGGCATGCAGCAGGTTTAGTCAGCATGCTATGGCCGACGCCCACCTTGACGAACTTAGCTAAATATAGCCATCAACTGTATGCTTCTCTCGAAGCCGAAACCGGCCAAGCTACTGGCTATCGACGCACCGGTAGTTTATCGCTGGCTCGGACAGAAGAGCGTTTAGAAGAACTATTGCGTACCGCCTCCGTCATCAGCGGCTTTGGGGTGGACTGTGAGATGATTTCCTTAGAACGTTTAGCCGAACTCTATCCCGGCATTAATACGGATGGGGTTTTAGGTACTCTGCATATCAAAGCCGACGGTCAAACTAACCCGATTGATACCACGATGGCACTGGCGAAAGGTGCACGCCAGAATGGCGCACGTATTTTAGAAAATACTGCCGTTGAAGAAATCCTTGTTGAGCATCGCAAAGCGATTAGCGTGCGGACTACTGCTGGAGTCATTCGAGCAGATAAAATCGTACTCACCGGTGGCTTATGGTCACGCACGCTGGCGAACCAAATCGGTATACAACTGCCACTCTATGCTTGTGAACATTTCTATGTGGTCACTGAACCAGTTCCAGAACTCACTAAACGTCCAGTACTGCGCGATTTTGATAAAGGTGTGTATTTCAAAGAAGATGCGGGCAAATACTTAGTGGGCTGGTTTGAGCACAATGCTAAAGGCTGCCCAATGGAACGGATTAGCCCTGAGTTTTGCTTTGACGAATTTCCCTGTGATTTAGAGCATATTGAACCGTATTTGCTGGCAGGCATTGATACCGTGCCGCAATTAGGTGAAGTCGGGATTAATACCTTCTTCAATGGCCCCGAAAGCTTTACCGCTGATAATTTGCACCTACTTGGCCCTACGCCTGAGGTAGACAATTTTTGGGTGGCTTGTGGCTTAAACTCCAAAGGGATTGGTGCGGGGGGTGGTTTAGGTAAGATCATGGCCGATTGGCTGATTGATGGTTATCCCTCCCAAGATATTCTCGAATGCGATGTACGCCGCCATCAAACGGCACAGCGCACCCAGGCCTATGTGGAAGCACGCATCCCCGAAGCACTCGGACATACTTATGCGATGCACTGGCCTTTCTATCAATATAAAACGGCGCGGAATGCAGCGCTCTCACCTTTGCATGAAACTTTACAAGCCAGTGGCGCTTGCTTTGGTGAAGTCGGCGGTTATGAGCGTCCCAATTGGTTTGCACGCCATGGGGCAAAACCTGAATACCAATACAGCTATAAGCGTCAGAATTGGTTTGAATTCTCCGCTGCTGAACATCGTGCCGTGCGCGAAGCGGTCGGCATGTATGATGTCTCGTCTTTTGGTAAATTCCGTGTGACGGGTAACGATGCTCTAGACACTTTACAGCGTCTTTCTTGTGCGGATGTGGACGTACCGGTCGGTGGTTTAGTCTATACCCAATGGTTAAATGTGTGTGGGGGAATTGAAGCTGACCTAACGATTGCCCGCCAAGCTGAAGCTGTGTTTTTAGTGATGACGGGAGTCGCCTCAACTTATCGTGATGGCTGGCATTTACGCAAACATCTTTTAGGTGAAACCTGCGTTGAAGATGTGAGTGCTGCCTATGCTTGCTTAGCCATTCAAGGCCCTCAAGCTCGAACCGTTTTAGCTAAAGTCACTGATTGTGATTTAGCTAACCGTGCTTTTGCCTTTGCCACAGGTTGCTTGGCTAAGGTCGCAGGGGTTGAAGTTTGGTTACAACGGATTTCGTATACTGGCGAGTTAGGCTGGGAATTATTGATTCCGGCTTCTGCTGCACTATGGGTCTATCAAGCCTTATGGCAAGCTGGACTTACTGAGGGTATCTGCAATGTTGGCCTGCACGCAGTCAATAGTTTGCGCTTAGAAAAAGGGTTCCGGCATTGGGGGCATGATATGGGGCCTGCGGATAATTTGCAGCAAGCGGGCTTAGCCTTTACTGCGAAGCCAGAGGTTAAAGACTTTATTGGACGTGATGCTTTCTTAGCGACGAAAGCAGTGGGTTTACCAGAACGGCGTTTAGTGCAATTCCGCTTACATGACCCTGAGCCACTTTTATATCACCACGAACCGATTGTGTTCGATGAGCAAATTGTTGGTTATCTAACTTCCGGCATGTATGGACATAGCTTAGGCTCAGCGATTGGCATGGGCTATGTCAATCTGCCAAATTTAACGGCTGAGAACATTCGCACCGGCGCATTCGAGATTGAAATTGCCCGCAAGCGCTTTACAGCGGAGGCTTCTTTGCAAGGTTTTTATGACCCAACAGGTACGAGAATGCGCTCTTAAGTGCGGGGAGTGAAAAAATTATTTTTTCCTCTCCCCGTAAAGATTTCAAAACTCCTTCGTCTGTAGTGATGAAGACGCTGCTCGGCAGCTCACCCATCCCAACTATCTAAGGAGTATTTTATGTTTGCTTTAACAACTAAACACTTAAACCGTTTATCTCACACATTGATTCTTAGCAGCCTGCTTGTGTTGAGCAGTTCTATCAGCGCAGGTGTTTACGAAAACTACGATCCCTGCCAAGACTATGCGGCTAAAGCGGTGTATCAATTTCGCTCACAGCAAATGTTAAATTGTGGTTTTGCTGATTCACGTTGGAATGAAGAAGGTGCGGGTCAACATCATTGGTGTCGAACTGTCCGCCCTAAAGCCACGGAAAATGAAACCAAAGCACGGGCGGAGCTATTACTAAAATGCATGAATCCACACAGCAGCATCAATCAAAATGATATAGCGGTGGACACTGAGCATCTTACCCAAGAAATGCTAGCCGCAGCAGGACGAGGGGCCACTGAGCGTCTACAACAATTAATTGCGGCAGGGGCTGACCTAAAGGGACGACAAAAAGCGGTTATGGATAATGCCCTAAGCTCCCGCGAACTAAAAACTCTTAGTTTCTTACAACACGCAGGGATCGCTTTAGATGTTGGCAACTTTAATCCACTAGAAACTTATATTGGCTATGGCTCTGATCCGAAACTCAATGCGTCTGACTTAAAGATGCTTGGATGGTTATTAAAAAACGGAGTCAATCCGAACTCGGTCAGCCAAGTCAGTGATGGTGGTATTCCTTTAGCAGTCGCCATTGAGCATGACAACTTACCAGCTCTTAAGCTTCTACTCAGCGCAGGGGCTAATCCCAATCTAGATATTCGGGGTAAAGCCTGTCAGACCAATATGCCCTTAGACTTAGCTATTGATAAGGGGGATGAAAAAATCATAGCTGCTTTACGTGAAGCAGGTGCTAAAACTCAAGCACAATGCAGTGGTCGTTAAGGTAAAACGCTTACCACCCTGAATCCCAATACATAACTACGATCCAACACAGACGCGGGGCTACGGGCGGCTGATCGAGCGCTAGCAGGGACATTATCCCATCCACCGCCCCGCCGCGCTCGGAAGGCAGTTTGGCTGCAAATAGCTTTGGTGCTTGCAGTCGTTTGATAGTTTTGTTGCCAACAATCGGTTGTCCACTCCCACACATTGCCTGCCATATCATGCAGGCCAAATGGATTGGCGGCGAATTGCCCTACTGGTGCGGTTTGTGCCCATTGATCACTGCCTTCTACTCCGCTGACATTTGCAAAATGCCGATCCGGCTGATTACCCCAATAAAAC
Source organism: uncultured Thiothrix sp. (assembly GCF_937873765.1). Classification (GTDB taxonomy): domain Bacteria; phylum Pseudomonadota; class Gammaproteobacteria; order Thiotrichales; family Thiotrichaceae; genus Thiolinea. Next base: position 20,424 of record NZ_CALMZC010000005.1, read on the forward strand.
GCAGTAATCTTGCCGCCACGAGCTGCATACTCCCATTCGGCTTCTGTGGGTAAGCGATAAGTCTGTCCTGTTTCTTTCGATAACCACGCCGTATAGGCCTGAGCATCTTGCCAACTCACGCACACTACTGGATGTATCTGCGTTTGCGCAAAACCCGCATTAAGCCAATTATGCGATGGACTAATCACCCATGCACTCGGCTTTTGTAAATCCTGAATTGCACAACCCTGCTTTTGAAATTCTGCCGTGGTTACATAATGAGTTGTATCCACAAAACGCTTAAATTGCTGCACGGTAACTTCATGTCGCGCTATTGCGAACGCTTTTACTTGTACCACATGTGCCGGATACTCATTTTCACGGCAACCACCTAACTGATCATCCCAACCCGCTGTACAACCCATCGTGAAGCTGCCAGCAGGTAAATCGATCATTTGCGGCAGATCGATGGGCCGCGTAGCCGGTGGGATAATAGGTGTTGCATTACTGCTTAAACCAGCAATGCTTGATGTGGGTCTATTACTAGAATACGACAACCACCAACCCACACCTAAACCCGTAACTAATAGGCCTAAGCCCACCAACACTAATAAAGTGATCGATTGACCACGTGAAGATTTCAAACGTTCACGGCGTAACCTTTCGCTACGCTGATAAAATGCAGCGGCCTGTTCAGGGGTAATGACCGCAGTTTGCTTGCGGGCTTGCCGCCACAATAATACTTGGCGCACGGCCTCGGCCTCTTCATCCACACGCTTACCCGCAACCGGCAAACGCTTGCCTGCAACCACCTCACCCCATTCGTTTGGTTCGTGCTCGTTTTCGCCTGCCATCAACACAGCTCCTGTTTCAACTGCCAAACCCGCTCACGCAAACCTGATAAGCGCTTTGCAATCGCGCCAATCGTACGCCCAGTGCGATTTGCAATCTCGCCATTGCTCAAACCTTGCACATAATCCGTATACATCGCTATATCCGCAGCACCCGTTGGCTGGCAAGCAATCGCATCAAATACCCGCTCCAAACAATCCACTTGGTTATATAAATTCTGGTCGGCAAAAGCAAGGGACACCGTATTCTCTTCCGACACTGGAACCAAACTGCCATCTAAATCCGGCTCAAAGACCTTGTTCTTAGACTGATACTGCCGCAAGCGATCAATGTATTCATTGCGCACGATAGAAAACAGCCAAGCATTGCAACTGCCCTGTAACTGATGGGCATGACTAAGAATCTTAATCGCTGTTTCTTGAAGAACATCCTGCTGATCTTCAGCACTCAGCGGATAATGCCGATATGCACAAGACTGAATATAGCGCGTCAACACCGATAAGAGCTTCGCACCCTTATCACCGCGCTGTTCGACGAATTGCAGTAGCATGTCTTGGCAGTGTGCATGATCGTTGCTTGATGAAGTTGGCGCGCTCAATCCTAAACTCTTTTTATTAATCGCTGCCTGAATACTAGCGCATTTCTGCCGATTTGCCCGGCTAAGAATGTAGATACACACCGAAACAGCAGACTGTAGTAAACTCTAGCCATGACTGAATCAGCCGCTTCCAAGCTTTTATATCAACCCGTCACTGTTCTTAAAGGCGTGAATGAAGCCACGGCCGAGAAGCTGTTACGTTTAGGGATTATGCGGGTAGTGGATTTGCTGTTTCATTTACCGCTACGCTATCAAGATCGAACACGGATTTATCAAATCGGCAGTTTACGCGTCGAGCAAGAAGTGACTATAGAGGGTGAAATTGAGCTGACTGAAATTGTCAATCGCTCGCGTAAAATGCTGCTTTGCCATATTTCGGATGGAACCGGTTTACTAACTTTGCGCTTTTTTCATTTCACTAACGGTCAAAAGCATAGTTTGAGCAAAGGCGCTTATATTCGTTGTTTTGGTGAAGTTCGCCAAGCGGGCGGCAAACTAGAGATGGTGCACCCTGAATACCGGATTGTGAATGCTGGTGAGTTACCGCCTTTAGAAAACACCCTTACGCCGACTTACCCTAGCACTGAAGGTATGCAGCAGCGCAGCTTAAGCCGTTTAATTAAAATGGCACTAGAGCAAGTACATGAACTAGAGGAATTGCTGCCGGTACAGTTAGTGCGTGAATATAATTTTCCACCCTTAGCAGATTGCATTCGTTTACTGCATCAACCACCGAGTGAACTTGCCAGCCGTCAACTGCTAGATGGAAAGCACCCTGTTCAGCAACGTTTGATTGTTGAGGAATTACTCGCCCATCAACTTGGTGTCCAACAAGCCCGCCATCAAATTAATCAGGTCAAAGCCCCACTCATGCAAGAGCCTAACCAGTTATTTCAGCAACTGCTAAAACTCTTGCCTTTTGCTCCGACTAAAGCCCAGAGTCGCGTCATTCATGAAATTAGTCGAGATTTACAATTGGGTAGTCCGATGAATCGCTTAGTACAAGGGGATGTTGGCTCAGGCAAGACTTTAGTTGCAGTGGCGGCTGCTTTACAAGCGATTACCAATGGCTATCAAGTGGCTTTAATGGCGCCCACCGAATTACTAGCCGAGCAGCATTATCGGAATTTTTGTGCTTGGCTAGAGCCGCTGGGTTTAGATGTGGTTTATATCTCCGGCAATCAGACACCTAAACAGCGCCGCCGCCAAGTCGAAAATCTTTTATTGGGAATCGGACATATTGCCATCGGTACGCATGCCCTCTTCCAACGCACGGTCGAATTCTTGCAGCTTGGCTTGATTATTATTGATGAGCAACATCGCTTCGGGGTACATCAGCGCTTAGAGCTACGCGAAAAAGGTAAACAAGGCGATTATTATCCGCATCAATTAGTCATGACCGCCACACCGATTCCGCGCACCTTGGCTATGACGGCCTATGGTGATTTGGATTATTCGATTATTGATGAACTCCCCCCCGGACGCATACCGATTAAAACCGTGCAATTAAGCAATGACAATCGGGAACGCTTGATTCGCCGCGTGGAGAAAGCTTGCCAAAGAGGCTGCCAAGTCTATTGGGTGTGTACCCTGATTGATGAATCCGAAGTTTTGCAATACCAAGCGGCTGAAAATACTGCGGAATTATTGCGTGAAGAATTGCCCGGCATTGAGATTGGCCTGATTCATGGACGGCTGCATCCGAGTGAAAAAGAACGGATTATGCAGGCGTTTAAGGCTAATCAATTGCAGCTTCTAGTAGCCACTACGGTGATTGAGGTTGGGGTCGATGTACCTAATGCTTCCATTATGATTATTGAGAATGCGGAGCGCTTAGGTTTATCACAATTGCATCAATTACGCGGTCGAGTGGGGCGTGGTAGTGCAGAAAGTAGTTGTGTTCTGCTTTATCAGGCGCCCTTAGGCAAAACTGCACAAAAACGTTTAGAGGCACTGTGTAATAGCACCGATGGTTTTGAAATTTCCAATATTGATTTAGAGCTGCGTGGCCCCGGTGAAGTTTTAGGAACTAAACAAACGGGTGATGTGCGCTTGAGAATGGCGAGCTTGCTGCGCGATCAGCATTGGCTACCTTTAGTACAAGAAGTAGCCAAACAAATTGTTGCACATGAACCGGACAAAGTGCTTGCCCTCACCCGGCGCTGGTTACAGCAACCGGGCGGGGATACCGCGATTCGTTTCTTCCAGAGCTAGTTAAACAAGGTCTTTCAGACGTTCAAAGCGGTAGTTATCTTCATCGTCACGGCAGACGACAATATTGTAGAGATGGAATAAAACGCCTTCGCCCTCTGCTAAAGCACTCACATCACCACTTACTACAACACGTCCGGGTTTGGTAACACCACAATGCACTGAGCCAAGCTTGCCGTAGAGGCCGGGTTTCAGTACTAGACTTTCCTCACCTTCAATCACGCCGCAGTCATAACCACTATCGCTGTCCCAAAGCTGACTGACCAATTTAGAGCCACGGCTGCCATGGCTTTCTTCGATTAAGCGCTGCATATTGATGCGTAGCTTATCCTCAGACCAATCCAGATCAGGCTCGAGCATGTCAGTAGTCGTGGATTTAGTCACCGGTAAAACAGTCTCTTTCACAGTTTCAACCACACTATTTACTGATGCAGCCATTCCAGCACCTACGGCAGCCACCGCCCCTTGAGCGCTAGTTAGCCATGAGCTAGGAGCAACCGGCTTAACAAATTGCTTAAAGGTGTAGACATCACTTGCACGCTCAATAAAAATACCATAAAGCTTTGAAACTGCCGTCTGACCTTCCGCGATTGAACCCACAAGGCCGCCTAAACTGACAGAGCCTGCTTCATTCACGGCGCAAGACACCAAACCTAAATCACCATATTGTCCTTCGCGGAGCGTCAATTGATAGCCTGCAGCATAATCAACTGCACTAGGCTCATTATCCCAAACGAGAGGAGTCAGCTCATCCGTATGCTCAGAAAAATCGCCCGACTTGATCCAATCCGGTAGCCACTTAGACAGACTGGAAAATATATAATTGCCATCATCATTATGGGTCACAGCCATATTGAAGAGATTCGAACGCATCGCGTCGCCCGTGTTTAAATCGCCCTCTAAGCCGCCTAAGGACACACAATTAGTACCCGGTACTGAGCAAGTTACTAAGCCTAAACGCCCCGTTTCACCCGGACGTAGTAGCAGGGTATGCTCTAAAGCAGCTAATTCAGCAGGACTCAACTCACCATCCCAAGCTAATTTAATCGCTTCAATCGCATCTGACTCATCCACAATCATCGGCTGTACACCGGATTGTAGATTAGCTTGTACCGCGGCTACGGTCGCTGCACCAGCCGCCGCCACTGTCAAGCCTGTCAAACTGTCGGCATTTAAACCTTGGCCTAAACTACCAAGCCCAGTGACACTTAAACCTGCTGGATTGAGTACAGCTTCTGCAACATGTTTACCCGCTTCAATCACATCTGATTCGTCCACTGGTTTAGGCGTATTGGCTAATACATCGGCTGCTTTTGCCGCCACTGCACCTACACCGACTCCAACAGCAGCTTGCTTCAGAGTAGCCAGTAGGTCTGAACTTAAACCGACACCCACTGATCCAATCTCGGTACTAGATAATTGCGAAGTTTGCGCCAAGGCTTGATCAGCAGCAGTTGCTAAAACGGTATTCCCCTGTACTAAAGCAGCTTCTTTTAAGCTTGCCAACCAAGCGGGATTAACCAAACCCGTTTGCAAGGTGCCTAGGTCGAAGCTCTGTAACTCAACACCATCGATATTTTTATCCGCTGCTGCTAGATGTACATGCTCACTGGGATCAGTGGCTAAACTCGCAAGATGCACCTCCCCATCTGGCTTAGTTAAGTGGAGCACTGCAGCCCCTGCTGGATGATCTAGTGCCTCTACTTTAGCACCTTCAACTGTGTATAAACCATCTGGGGTATTTAGCTCTACTAAACCTACATCAACTTTGGCATGCTCTAAGTTCAGACCTGCTTCAGGTAAATGGATCACTGTCTCCGGAACCGCTGCGCTTAAAGCCGTCAGGTCAACATTTCCCTCTGGCGTGTGGAAATGAGCTGCAGCCAAACTGACGTCCATGTCCGAAAGCTTAGCTTCCGGCAGATCCATAGGGACATCCGGCACATTCACGGTGACCGCATCCCCACTAACCCTCGCATCAGGCCATTCGACTGCTGAAAGTTCTGCTGGAGGCACAGGCATTTCTAAGTGCAAGGTCTGCAAACCCACATCTGCTTCAGGTGGCTTGACCGACTCAGCCACATTTAGATCAAGCTCACCCGCTGGTGCTTTGATATGCGTAGCAACTACCCCTAGAGCTGCCGCACCCAAACCAACCATGCCCGCCGCCATGTCTTTAACTTCAACTTTCGGTACTTCAACTTCAGGTAAGCTTACCTCGACTTTTGGCAAGTTAACATCAACCTGCGATAATGCGATATCAAGCTTAGGAACTGAGGCCTCAACTTTGGGCAAATCTAAGGCAGGCAGATCAACATCCACTTTAGGCAAACTCAGATCAGCACTTGGTCGATGGGTGTCTACTTTAGGAAGATCAAGCGTCGGTGCTTTCACTTCAACTTTAGGTAAAGCGCTATCAAGCTTCGGTAAATCCACATCGGCTTGGGGCGTCTGTACATCCAGTTTCGCTAGATTGACATCTACTTTAGACAGCTCAACATCGACTTTCGGTAGTTCAACTGTGGGCACTTTGACATCGATTTTAGGTAAATCAATGTCTGGCGCTTTCACCTCCAGCGTGGGCACAGCCACACTCACCGTTGGCGTTTTTAAATCCGCTTTCGGTAGCTCAATATCTGCCTTTAAAGGTGTCACAGTAGCTTTAAGCTCTGGAGCTTTAGCTGTCACCTTTGGAGTTTTAAGCTCAGGCTCTTTCACGTTAACAGTCGGTTTAATTGGTTCACGTGAACGCGCTAAAGCTGCGGTAGCCGCCGTACCAGCAGCCACTGCTGCCGTAGTAACAGGTACACGTAAATGTGCAGTTTCGGTTTGTAATTTAGTTTGAGTTGCGACTATACGGCGCTTGCAGAACACGCCCTTTAACCAACGTCCAATACCGTAGCCCAATAAGAACGCCACCAGTAACCATAGCAGTGACTGAATTAAGAACATAGTCATGTTTACTCTCCTCTGCCTGAGCGTGAAAACCAACCCATGACCAAGCCGAAAATGAAGGTGAGCAGTAACCAGATAAATAACTTAGAAAATAGATACATCATGGGAGAGCCTCACTTTTGAATAATATCAAAGGAAATACGACGGTTTTGCGCCCGCCCAGCATCAGTGTCATTGCTGGCAATTGGTTGTGTTTCACCATAGCCAACACCTTGCATCAAACCTGCATCTAGGCCTTGTTTAGCCAAATAATCCTTGACGGCATCAGCACGCTGCTGGCTTAAAGTTTGATTATAGCCATCTTCACCACGATCATCGGTGTGACCACCCACGCGAATAATTTTGTCTACCAGTGCGGCTTTGCATTCATTCGCCACTTTGGCAAGATTATCTAATAAACCTAAGCTCGCCTCTTTAATAGTAGCTTTATTGGTCTCAAATAAAATTTGCCGACCATTTAAGGAGCCACGCATTCTATCTTGACAAGATTGCTGCTCAGAGGTGAGTTGCACAGGTGCTGGTGTAGTAGGTGTAGCAGCAGGCTCTGTAGCTGGAGCAACTACAGGCTCAGGTGTTGCCGGTGTTGAAGTTGCGGTGGTCGTTACTGGCGCTGGCTCAGTGCTGGTTGTCGCTGGAGCAGTAGGCACAGGCGTTACGCCTGATATTACAGGTTCAGGAGTCGTAGTCGCTGGTGCAACTGCAGTCGTGGTCGGCGTAGTTGCTGGAGCGGGTTCATTGGCTGGTACAGGAGCTGCCACTTCAGGTAATTTTACGCTAATTTGGTTATCTAACTGCGCACTACCTAACAATTGCTGAACCTTGATTGCTACATCTGCTTTAGCTTGATCAGAACTCGCCACACCCATTAAGGTAAAAGCGCCATTCACAAACTTTAAGCCAGACTGCTCAAGACCTGCTAAGACCTCTTTTAAACCACCTAACGCAGCTAACCAAGTTGCAGGAGCGACAGGGCCTACCGTTAATTGATTCACTACATTACCAGCACCATACATTTGCTCAGCAGCAGCGATTGCTTGGTTAATCTCTTCTTGAGAGCTTAAAGTACCTTGTAGAACCCATTTACCATCCTGTGGCAATAAAGCAAAGCTTGGCTCAGCAGGAGGCACTGGAACAGGAGCCGGAGCTACAGCCGGTTCTGGTGTAGCCGCTGGCGTGCTAGTTGCAGGTTCTGGAGTAACCGATGCAGTGCTAGCTGCTGCAGATTCAGCCGCTACGGTGGTCGCTGCAGGCACAGTAGCCGCTACTTCAAGTGCATTGTCCACCACACGAATCCCATAGGTCTCTTGCACCAACCTTACTACTTGCTCACGCTCAGCATCACTAGCAACTATTCCGGTTAATTGCGCATCGCGTCCACGGTGATCTAAATTAACCTGTACATCATTGAAGGAAGCTGCCTTTAAACCGTCCGTGGTTCTGGCTGTTAGATCAGTTTCTACTGGTGCTTGGCGCGAATGAATCATTAACCAAAACAGCAGGGGTAAGCCCAACAAAGTGAGTAGCCACCACCATAACGCTGGTAATGCACCACAACAACACGAACGTTTTTCACTCATTGCTATTCCTTGATAGATTACGTACAAAAGAACTGTGAACTGTTTAAAAGTATAGTGTAGATAAATGCACTCTATAAAAACTTAAATTACTTAGCAGCACTTTGGCTTGCAGCTTAAGAGCTAGCTAAAGAATCATTGACTTAGCTCAACCCCTAGTGAAAGCCTATGTATAAAACTTTAATCAACACCCCAAACTTAGTCGCAAGACTGGGGCAAAAAGATCAGATTATTTTTGATTGTCGCTTTAATTTAGCCGATCCCTCAGCAGGAGAGCAGGCTTATCAAGCAGGCCATATCCCTGGCGCTTTTTATCTGCATTTAGATGCTGACCTCTCCTCCCCTATTCGGGCTGATACCGGACGGCATCCCTTACCGGATATAAAAAACTTTGCTAATAAGCTAGCAGCTTATGGCTTAAATAGAAACACACAAGTATTTGTTTACGATGATAATAGTGGTGCTTTCGCAGGGCGTACTTGGTGGTTGTTGCGTTGGTTAGGCCATGAAGCAGTAGCAGTTTTAGATGGGGGTCTCACAGCTTGGATAACGGCTGGTGGTGTTTTGGAGCAAACCCAAGCACATAAGCCCGAGCAAGTAGGCAATTTCCAAGCTCAAACTCAACCTGACTATTTTCTGACGACTGCAGTTCTAAGTCAGCCACATCCTTATCAACTCATTGATGCGCGTAGTGCAGAACGCTTTCGTGGAGAACTAGAACCGATTGATCCGATTGCAGGGCATATTCCCGGAGCGCTTAACCACCCTTTAACAGATAATTTAAGCAATGGTCAATTCAAATCCCCAGAAACTCTTAAACAAGAATGGGAAGCTAAGTTAGCAGGTAAGTCTGCCCGTGAGATTGTGCATATGTGCGGTTCGGGAGTAAGTGCTTGCCACAATTTACTGGCGATGGAAATCGCCGGCTTAAGCGGTTCACGTCTTTATGTAGGTTCGTGGAGTGAATGGATTCGTGATCTAAAGCGACCGATTGCAACTGGAGATAGTTAAGGCTTTGGATAGATGCCCACAACTAGACGCAATTCGTCACCTACATAAACTAAAGGTATCCGCTCCCGCTCCCAAGGCGGGATACCTGCGGTTTGGAACAAATGCTTTAATTCTAAGGAGTAGCCTTGCTCTCTCTGCAAACGCTCCCCTCCTTGGCGAAAGCGTACCGTAATGGGTAGACCTTGAGCTTTCGCTTGTTGCTTTAAGGATGACACTAATATCGACTTACTCAATCCACAGCCTAAAGAATCTAGATAAAAATCCTGCTCCCAATGTTCCCAAACCCAAACTTGGGTAGGATCATGTGGGCTTAACGGCTGTAAGGCATATAAATCATCACGATAACGGCGTAGTTCGCAGCTTTGCCATTTCACGCAAGGCATGGCATCACTAGACGCCGCCAGAACATCCATCAAAATAGATTGTAATTTTTTCGCTGCAGGCAGAGTAAATCCTAATTGTTGCAGCCAGTGGCGAATCAGAACCTTTTGCATCAGCGCATCGACCGCGTTTAAAGCTCGCACTGACAAAGTATGGGGACGACTACCCGCAAATTGTGGTAATTGTTGGGCCAGTAACTGTGCTAAAATCTGCTGCTGCTCTGCTTGCCAAGCAGCCGCACGACTTAAAGTTTGATTAGCCGCTGGCCAGCGTATTTGTAAACGGGGCAGGATTTCATGGCGCAGGTAATTGCGATCAAACTGGGTTTCAGCATTCGTCGGATCTTCCACATAAGGCAATTGATAAAGCGCGGCGTAAGCCTCTAATTGCACACGACTAAAGGCTAACAAAGGACGACCCAGTTTACCTAAACCTAAACCACGCACCCTTGGCATCGCTGCTAAGCCAGCTCCTCCACTACCACGTAAAGCATTTAACAAAAAAGTTTCCGCTTGATCATCCTGATGATGTGCAGTTAGCAACATCTCATCCGCAGCTAAGTGGGCACTAAACGCTTGATAGCGTGCTCGACGCGCTATAGCTTCTAGGCTTTCACCTACTACAGGTTTCAGGTTTAAATAGATGACGTTTAAAGGCAGTTTTAAACCAGCGCAAATGTGCCAAGCATGCTCTACCCAAGCCTCCGCAACAGCTTGTAAACCATGATGAATATGAATGGCTGCAAATTGAAAACGCTGCGGGTACTGTGTGTACAGGGCTGCACAGGCATGCAACAACACGTGCGAATCGAGACCACCGCTATACCCGATATAATATTTGTTAGCCGGGTGAGCTTCGAGGAAAGAAAACACACCCTCCTGAATCATCCTTAAGCTTCTTCGTATTGACCAAAGCTCAACAAACGCTGATAACGTTTTTCTAAAAGCTTGTCGATATTCATGGCTTTTAATTCACGTAAATTGGCTTCGAGGGCTTCGCCAACGGCTTGGGCAGCAACGGGCATATTTCGATGCGCGCCCCCTAAGGGTTCCGGAATAATCTGATCAATTAAACCCAAAGATTTCAAACGATCCGCAGTAATACCCATTGCATCGGCCGCATCCGCTGCTTTCTCAGCACTTTTCCACAGAATCGATGCGCAACCTTCCGGAGAGATGACCGAATAAGTTGCATATTGCAGCATCATCACACGATCACCAACCCCAATCGCCAATGCTCCACCTGACCCACCTTCACCCACTACGGTACAAATAATCGGGGTACGCAACTGCGCCATTTCATACAAATTACGGGCAATTGCTTCACTTTGTCCGCGTTCTTCCGCACCAATTCCCGGATAAGCACCGGGGGTGTCAATAAAAGTAATAATCGGTAATTGAAACTTTTCCGCCATCCGCATTAAACGCAAGGCTTTGCGATAACCTTCTGGGCGCGGCATCCCAAAATTACGTTTAATATTTTCGGCAGTATCTCGGCCTTTTTGATGACCAATCACCATAATCGACTGCCCACGGAAACGCGCAATCCCACCCACAATCGCATTGTCATCTGCAAAGGCACGATCACCATGTAATTCAGTAAAATCAGTGAATAAGGCTTTGACTAAATCCAAAGTATAAGGGCGCTTCGGATGGCGAGCTAATTGAGAGATTTGCCGTGGAGTGAGTTTCGCGAAGATAGAACGGGTCAGGGTTTGTGCTTTTTCTTCTAATTTGGCGATTTCTTCACTGAGATTGATCTGCGTATCGTCTACAAAACGTAGCTCTTCAATCTTGGCTTGTAATTCGGCAATCGGCTGCTCAAAGTCGAGAAAATCCGGATTCATTATATATAAAAGTCCTGACCAATTAATAACTTGTAGTAAAGTGCTAAACTTTCAGCAGCAAGGTAGGCGTTTATTTTAACTGCCCTGACGCCCACATGCACTGTTTTATCGCATTAGTGTTGAATACGATACTCTGCTGAATTCGCGTGCGCGATTAAACCTTCCCCGCGTGCGAGTACCGAAGCAATCTTGCCTAAATCATTCGCACCTTGAGCTGAACAATTAATTAAAGACGAGCGCTTTTGGAAATCATAGACCCCTAAAGGACTAGAGAAGCGAGCTGTGCGTGAAGTTGGCAGGACATGATTAGGGCCTGCACAGTAGTCACCTAAAGCCTCAGCCGTATAGCGCCCCATAAAAATAGCACCGGCATGGCGAATCTCTTTGAGTAAAGCTTGGGGATCAGCAACTGATAACTCTAAATGCTCTGGCGCAATATAATTCGCAACCTTGGCCGCCTCTGCCATATCTTGCACCTGAATCAATGCACCACGCGCCGTCAGTGAGGTCTTAATAATCGCTTGACGTGGCATGGTTTGCACCAGCTTTTCAATACTTGCCTGCACCGCTTGAATAAAATTCGCATCTGGCGAAACCAGAATAGCTTGAGCATCCTCATCGTGCTCAGCTTGTGAGAATAAATCCATCGCAATCCAATCAGGATCGGTTTGCCCATCACAAACCACTAGAATCTCGGAAGGGCCGGCGATCATATCAATCCCAACCGCACCAAACACCATACGCTTGGCGGTCGCGACATAAATATTCCCGGGCCCGACAATTTTATCCACTTGTGGAATCGTTGCCGTACCATAGGCTAACGCTGCAACCGCTTGTGCTCCACCTATTGCAAACACGCGATCCACACCGGATGCAGCAGCAGCGGCCAATACTAACTCATTCACGTCCCCACCAGGGGTTGGCACGACCATGATTAACTCAGGCACGCCCGCTACTTTAGCGGGAATCGCATTCATCAATACAGAAGAAGGGTAAGCAGCTTTACCACCGGGTACATATAAGCCTACACGATCTAAAGCAGTGACTTGTTGGCCTAATAAAGTACCATCTGCCTCCGTATAAGACCAAGACTCCAGCTTTTGCCGCTCTGCATAGCGACGAATCCGTTCTGCAGCTTGTTGCAAGGCAATACGTTGATCGGTAGGTAAATTATTTAAGGCGGCCTGCAAACGTTCTGGAGCAATTTCTAGTTCTTGCATGGAACTAGCCTGCATGCGATCAAAGCGGTTCGTGTATTCGACCACAGCTGCATCGCCACGGCTACGCACATTTTTGATAATTTCATTGACGGTACTAAATACCGCCTCGTCAGAGACGCTTTCCCAAGCCAATAAAGCATCGAGTTGTTGCCAGAAACTTTGATCTTGGGTGGATAATTGTTGAATCTTCATGACTAATCTATGCCTTTTTAGTGCGGCGCACGCGTACTGCTTCCGCTAAGGTATTCAATACCCGCTCAGTCGTTTCCCAATTGATACAAGCATCGGTAATACTTTGACCGTAAACCAACTCCTCACGCGCTTTACCCTCGGCTTTTTGGTTGCCTTCCACTAAATGGCTTTCAATCATCACACCGCAAATAGCGCGCTGGCCTTCTGCAATCTGATCAGCCACATCGTGGGCGACATCCACTTGGCGACGATAATCTTTGCAACTATTGGCATGACTAAAATCGACCATCAAGTAAGGCGGCAAACCTTCTTTACACAATTCAGCCACGGTACTAGCTACACTACCTGCATCATAATTTGGCTCTTTACCACCACGCAAAATTACATGGCAATCTTCATTCCCACGGGTAGCAAAAATCGCGGTATGGCCGTCTTTAGTCACTGATAAAAAATGATGCGGGCGCAAAGCAGCAGCGATCGCATTGATAGCAATATTGACATTGCCATAAGTACCATTCTTGAAACCAATCGGGCAGGAAATTCCTGAGGACAATTCGCGGTGGCCTTGGCTCTCGGTAGTACGTGCGCCAATCGCCCCCCAACTGACTAAATCAGCTACATATTGTGGGCTAATCAAATCAAGGAACTCAGTCCCTGCTGGCATACCGATATTAGCTAAATCTAATAAGAGTTTGCGCGCAGTGCGCAGACCTTTATTGATATGGAAGCTATTATCCAAATCAGGATCATTGATCAAACCTTTCCAGCCGATGCTCGTGCGCGGCTTTTCAAAATAAACCCGCATAATAATATGTAAATCTTTATTCAGGGATTTACGCAGCTCAGACAAGCGTTGTGCATAGTCCATGGCGGCATCCACATCATGAATTGAGCAAGGTCCTACCACCACCAATAAACGATCATCACGGCCATGAATAATTTCATGCGCCTGTTGACGGCCTTTATAGACTGTCTCACTAGCCACTTGATTCAGCGGCAACTCCTCATGCAAGACTCGAGGGGGAACTAATTCATCCACGCCAATAATCCGTAAGTCATCGGTTTGATATTTCATTATTACTACTTCCTCTGCGCCACTACTGACTGAATCTGGGTCAATAGCTCTTGAATGGAGTCGTGTTTTAGTTTCATTGCTGCTTTATTCACTACTAAGCGCGAGCTGATGTCCGCCATATGTTCAAGCGGCTCTAAGCCGTTAGCTCTTAAGGTATTTCCCGTATCGACCAAATCAACAATACAATCAGCCAACCCCACTAAAGGCGCTAATTCCATTGAACCATACAGCTTGATAATGTCGACCTGCCGCCCTTGACTAGCAAAATAGCGCCGTGCGCAATTCACAAACTTAGTCGCGACTTTTAACTGGGTATCCGGCAAAGGACGATCCGCAAACCCTGCCACCATTAATTTACAATTGGCGATTTTCAGGTCGATCATCTCATACAGACCGTCACCCCCATGCTCCATCAGCACATCTTTACCCGCTACCCCTAGATCAGCCGCACCATATTGCACATAAGTTGGTACATCAGTGGCTCGAATAATCACGATTTTTACATCATCGCGACTAGTATCAAGGACTAGTTTACGGCTGGTTTCAGGATCATCTAAAGGCTCAATGCCTGCAGCTCGCAATAAGGGCACTGTATCTTTAAAAATCCTTCCCTTAGAGAGCGCAATGGTTAGCGTTTTATTCATTACTTAACCGTTTACCCGCTGAATATTAGCGCCCAAACCAACCAGTTTCTGCTCAATCCGCTCATAACCACGGTCAGTATGATAAATACGATCCACCGTTGTTTTACCTTGTGCCGCCAACCCCGCTAGAATCAGGGAGGCTGAGGCACGCAAATCCGTTGCCATCACCGGTGCTCCTTTCAGAGAAGGCATTCCTGCTACAATTGCGGTATTCCCTTCCAAGCGAATATTGGCGCCCAAACGCATTAATTCCGCCACATGCATCATGCGATTCTCGAAAATAGTCTCGACAATCACCCCAATCCCTTGTGAACAGGCATTCATGGCCATGAATTGGGCTTGCATATCGGTGGGGAAAGCTGGATAAGGGTCGGTGCGAATATCCACCGCTTTTAAGATACGTCCACGCATATCCACTTCAATCCAATCTGCACCGGTTTGCACTAACGCACCAGCTTCGCGGAATTTGTGCAGAACGGCATCTAAAGTATCTGGTGCTACCTTGGTAGTGCGCACTCGACCACCGGTAATGGCAGCAGCAGCTAAGAACGTACCCGTTTCAATCCGGTCAGGCAGTACCGTGTAATCAATTCCCTTGAGGCTGCTGACACCTTCAATGATTAATTTATCCGTACCAATACCACGAATCTTCGCACCCATTAAGTTCAAGCAATTGGCTAGATCCGTAACTTCAGGTTCGCGAGCAGCATTTTCAATAATCGTTTCGCCTTCAGCAAGCACTGCAGCCATCAGAAGATTTTCAGTGCCGGTGACACTCACCATTTCCATGACAATATGCGCACCCTTCAAACGATCCGCACGGGCACGAATATAACCTTCTTCGACTGTCACTTGCGCACCCATCGCCTCTAAACCAGCGATATGCAAATTGACCGGACGAGTCCCAATAGCGCAACCGCCGGGCAGGGATACTTCTGCTTCTCCGAAACGGGCGACCATCGGGCCTAAGACCAGAATCGAAGCACGCATGGTGCGGACTAATTCATAAGGAGCGCTAAAACGCTTGATGCTGCTGGTATCGGTATAGATATTATTCTCAGCATCGAAACTAACCTGAACACCCATACCTTCAATGACTGCCGCCAAGGTCTGAACATCTTTCAAGCGGGGGACATTGCGAATCGTCATGGGTGTTTCAGCCAACAAGGTAGCGGCTTGCAAAGGTAGAACAGCATTTTTTGCACCCGAAATGATTACTTCGCCGTCAAGGGCAATTCCACCTTCGATTATGAATTTTTGCATGGTTAGGCTAGTCCGTCTGCTTGTCCAAGAGCTGAGTATCAGCGAAAGGATGGCATAATATCGAAAAAATGCTGCAGGTTCACATGGAATCGAGACTTAAAGGCTTAAAATTCAAAAAATTTGATCAGAACAAGACCTAATCTTCAAACTTTTAGCCTTAAACCCACTAGCTCTCTCAGAGCCTTATCAGCTTTGCAGTACCTTAGCCTGCCCAAAAATACCGCTTAATCCAAATCCTCCACCACTAACAGCAAAAAATCTACCACTTATCTTGTTGCTTTTAGCAGGAACTTAGATTGCCACCTACTCTAGTCAGCAAGGATTAGGATGCAGCATGAGTAAAACAACGGGGAAATAAAAATGCATCTTGATCCTAAATTTTATTTTTTAAATAATAAATTATACCTATTGACTTCCAATTTTTAATAAAAATCATCAATCAGCACTTACACATTAGAGGCTATTTGTGAATTTTCACCACTTTTGAGCTGACGGTGCTATCTACTTGTATCTTGAGCACATTCTAATCTAAACCATCTCAAAAACTAGCTGGCAAGCCATTTCTAGGTAAATTTAATTTGGTTTTTCTGTCAGTCTAGCTTATATACAAGAAGCCAGCTATCAAGCAACAACAAGAACAGCTAGCGGTACATCGTCACTAAAACCTACATTATTTAATCAATTAAAATACATTAAGGAGCTTGCTATGAAGCGTTATTTGGCTGAACTAATCGGCACGTTTTGGTTAGTTTTAGGTGGTTGCGGGAGTGCAGTACTCGCAGCGGCTTTCCCTGAGGTCGGTATTGGTTTAATGGGTGTGTCTTTAGCCTTTGGCTTAACTGTACTCACTATGGCTTATACCATCGGACACATTTCTGGCTGCCATTTAAATCCAGCGGTTTCGATTGGCTTATGGACGGGTGGTCGTTTTCCGACTAACCAACTAGCTCCCTATATTGCTGCACAAGTATTAGGTGCTGTGTTAGCAGCAGCTATCCTCTATCTGATTGCTAGTGGCACAGTAGGTTTCGAGGTGGCTAAAGGCCTTGCATCTAACGGTTATGGTCAGCATTCACCAGGAGGTTATTCTTTAGTATCTGCCCTAGTGATTGAAATCGTGATGACTATGTTCTTTTTGATCATCATTATGGGTGCAACTGATGAGCGCGCTCCCAAAGGCTTTGCACCGATTGCGATTGGTTTAGCTTTAACTTTAATCCATTTGATTAGCATTCCGGTGACTAATACTTCTGTGAATCCTGCGCGTAGCACTGGGGTCGCATTATTTGTGGGTGATTGGGCTGTGGCTCAATTATGGTTGTTCTGGCTTGCGCCTATCGTAGGTGGCATTTTAGGGGCGGTAACCTATCGCTTTATCGCTAGCGAAGCACCTACTGTTGAACACTATCAAACTGTTAGTGATAATCCTTAATCTGTTCTTTGAACTAACAATTCCCTCTGTATATAACGGAGGGGGTTGGATACCCCTGACCGATTACGCATAAAAATTACTTCAACTCTGTATCAGCTAAATATCAGCTTTCCACAGTACGCTGAGTCTCATGACTAACCAAGTTGATGAGAACTAAGACCATGAAACTACCTTACTGGCTGACCCGCCCACTTACCACTGCCATTTTTTGTACGTTGAGTTTGACCACTATGGCTACCGTCCATGCTGCTACCACGATGCCCGATGAAACTGCCCTCCATGACAGTACTTGGCTGCAATGGCCTCATCAGTATACTTATGGTTTGAGCTACCGTAACCGACTGGATGCTACTTGGGTCGCTATGACCAAAGCGTTGGTACAAAGTGAAAAAGTTCGCATTGTGGTTTACAACGATACCGAGAAAAAACGCATTCAAAGCCTGTTAGCCTTGGCGGGTGTTCCCTTGAATAGTGTGAGCTTCTTGATTAGTAAGACCAATGATGTTTGGGTGCGCGACAATGGACCGATCTTTGTAAAAGATGACGCAGGCCGCTTACAAGTGACTGACTGGGGGTTTAATGGTTGGGGTGGTGATACACCGTATACCCTAGATAATACGGTACCTATAGCCGCTGCCCAACAGTTGGGTTTACCAAGGATAGACCTAAATAAGATTGTCTTAGAAGGAGGTGCATTTGAAGTGGATGGTCAAGGAACATTCCTAGCGACCCGTAGTGCTATCCTTGAGGCTAAGCGTAATCCCAATCTAAGCCAAGCAGCTTTGGAACAATACTTAGCGACTCATTTAGGGGTAAGCAAATTCATTTGGTTGGAGGGTGCACCCGGTGGCAAAGAGGACATTACTGATACTCACATTGATGGTTTTGCCCGCTTCGGTACACCCGAGACCTTAGTGACTATGAGTACATCTGACCTGCAATACTGGGGTATTTCCACGGCTGATATTAATAAAATAGCCTCTGCCAGTAATGTTTACGGAGTACCTTATCAGAAGGTGATCTTGCCCCTGACTACTAAAAACGTAGTCACTACTTATGGTAATAATCTAGGTTACAAAGGTTCATACGTAAATTACTATGTCGGCAACAGCGTCGTACTCGTCCCTGAATACAAGGATAGCAATGATAGTGTTGCCAGAAATATTCTCCAAGCGCTGTATCCCACGCGTAGCATTGTAGGTATCGATGTACGTAACCTCTACGCTAACGGCGGCATGGTGCATTGCGTCACTCAACAACAGCCGTTTGCCAACTAATGAATCGGAGATAATTTGATGATCAACCGCCGTCAGTTCCTCAGTTCCAGCTTGCTACTGGGTGCAGGTAGCTTATTCAGTATCCCCCGCCTTGGCTTGGCTGCGTCCCCCAACACCGGCTGGCGGATGCCTGATGAGGGCGAACCTCATCTGCGTACCTGGATGGCTTTTGGTGCATCCAAAGCTATCTGGGGCAGAGACTTGCTCCCCGAGGTACGCCGCAACCTCGCCACTATCGCCACGACCATTGCTCGCTATGAGCCTGTTTCTATGCTAGTCCGCGAGAAGGATGAGGCCATCGCCACTCGTTTATTGGGATCTTCAGCCGTCAAGTTGATCATTTCTCCCTTAGATGATTTATGGATGCGCGATACAGGGCCGGTATTTGTTCTTAATACAAACGGTGAAAAAGCTGGCGTGAACTTCAACTTTAACGGTTGGGGAGAAAAGCAAGCCTTTGCTCGTGATGCTAAGGTAGCGCCTTTAGTGACAGCAGAAGCTGATGTGCCTATGCTGGAAACTCGCTTAGTCCTTGAAGGGGGTGGCATTGAAGTGGATGGTCAAGGTACTGCGATCATCACTGAAAGTTGTGTATTAAATGCGAATCGTAATCCGGGTGTTAGCAAGGCAACCTGCGAAGCTGAATTGAAACGCTTACTCGGCTTAGAAAAAATCATTTGGTTACCGGGTATCAAGGGAAAAGACATCACCGATGGACATACCGACTTTTACGCGCGTTTTGCGAAGCCCGGCGTAGTCGTAGCAGGCTTTGACCCTGACCCCAAATCCTTTGATCATGCAGTCACCAAACGTCACTTAGCCATCCTCAAAACTGCTACCGATGCACAAGGCAGGCAGCTAGATATTGCGGTGATGCAAGCACCCAAGAAAGTGAGGGAGCGATATGCTAATGATGAGTTTGCAGCGGGCTATATTAATTTCTATGTGTGTAATGGTGCAGTGATTGCGCCTGAATTTGGTGATGCCCAAGCAGACCAAGCAGCACATGACACTTTAAAAACACTCTTTCCCGGTCGGGATATTGTGCAAATCAACATTGATGGAGTAGCAGCAGGCGGTGGAGGTATTCATTGCACCACTCAACAAGAACCTGCTGTTTGAATAAAAAACACTATACTCTAGGCTCGATAACCAGCTACCTGCAGGTAGCTGGTCTTCTATGATTGAAACGCATGAAAACTCACCGTCACTCGTGCTCCACCCTCTGGCTTATTTTCTAAGCGCAAGATCCCACCATGTAGCCTGACGATCATATTGACAATAGCCAGTCCCAAACCCGAACCGCCTTGTGAGGGAGAAATCACGAAATCGGTTTGCTTACGCGCTAACAGAGCAGCGGGAAAACCAACACCCTGATCCTCCACCGTCACTTGCCCGTTAGCCACCCGAACCTTGATGAGAGGCTTGCTTGCCTGAGAACCATACTTACGCGCATTTTCTAATAAATTCCGCACCGCTACACTGGCTAAGCGTGGATCAAGGTGGATAATACTAGTGCTAGCCTCCAACAAGACTGAGTCATCTTCAGGTAACAGGCTTTCAACCAACAAATCAAGGCGTACTGCTTGACGTTCTAGCGTGGTTCCTGCATCCAGCCTTGCAAACAGTAGTAAATCTTCCAAGGTATGGCTGGCGGTACGCAAGAGACCCTCCATGCGCGTTAAAGCCCGTTGAGGTGCTTCATCACCTCGTTGTGCAGACTCACAGATACCTCGCAAAGCAGCTACAGGAGTACGTAACTCATGAGCAGTGGCTGAGAGAAAACGCTCACGCTGGCGTAATGAAGCCCAAGCAGGGCGCAAACTCCAATAGGTCAAACCCAAGCCAACTAGCAGCCCCACAACTCCTAACCCTAACGCCGCTAGCACAATACGATGGACAAATGCCTGATAAGCAGCCTCTCCGGGTAGGGGGTCAGCCACCACAATTACCATGGCTTTGGGAGCTGTTTCAGTCATCTGATCTGAATAGGTTGGAATTGCATACAAACGATAAGCAGCAGCCTGAGCATCTACACCATTGAGATAGACCTTACGTTTTTCTCCCATCACTGCCGAATGCAAAAAACTGAAATCACTTAGAGCAAAACGTGGCTTAGATGGTGCAAGATGATGAATAGGAGTTGTTGCAGGTTCTACCACCCAAATATCGTAGGGTGCGGGATAGACATCCGGTTCAAGCTTTAGTAATTCATCATGAAAGACCCCTTGTGCGTCAAACCAAGTGAGTCCATAGACGGTAGTAGCATACAAGGCTAATTGCGTGTCTAGATCGGCATCACGCCGTTCCGCTCGCAAATCAATCGCTACCTTAGCCAACACGGCCATGCCCAACAACCAAGCTAGACTCCAAGCTAACAACAAGGGCAGACCTAGCCGCCACCATTGCTTCCACTGACTTTTACTAATCAAACGCATCATCTAACTGATAGCCTAAGCCGCGCACTGTCTTAATTAAACTGGGCTCACCTAGCTTACGCCGTAATGAAGCGATGATAGTTTCCTCAACATTAGAACCCGGAGTTTCCAATGTGTCCCACCCATATTCAAGAATATCATTCCTAGAGACGGCACGCCCTTTACGCACGGCGAGTAGCTCCAACACAACATACTCTTTAGGACGTAGAGGTATCATTACCCCTGCCCTGCGTACCTCATGCCGCCCACTATCCACTTCTAAATCTGCAATTCGCAAAATGCTAGCACGTGGAGGAGAACCGCGCCTTGCGAGTACATTCACTCTTGCCAGCAACTCATCCATTGCAAAGGGTTTCACTAGATAATCGTCCGCACCTGACTCTAAACCCTCCACACGATCTTGCACACGATCAAGTGCTGTGAGTAACAATACTGGGCTACGTTGACCCGCTGCGCGCCATTCGCGCAGCAAAGCAATCGAGTCACCATCCGGTAGCATCCGATCAAAAATGATCACGGCATATTCGGCATTCTGTAGATAAGTGCGTGCCTCACGCAGACTTGCCACTTCATCAACACTGTTACCGACAGCCCGTAAGCGCCGTGCAATCGCTGCACGTAGTTCGGCATGATCTTCTGCAAGTAAAATGCGCATGGCAATATCCTAGAGCAACTGGTTTTAACCTACATAGTAGCCATAAACAAACGCCCTCTTTTGAGGGCGTTTTTCTTTCCAAACTCAGCTTGAGGCTTAACCCATCGCCAACATCAGCTTATTCAAACGATGAACAAAGCCTGCCGGATCTTCTAACTGGCCACCTTCTGCCAAAATCGCTTGATCCAATAACACACTCGCCCATTCAGCAAAGCGCTCGTCATCCGTTTCAGCCTCCATGCGTGCTAATAAAGGATGACTTGGATTTACTTCCAAGACTGGCTTCGTACTAGGCATTTCATGACCGGCTTGTTTCAAGAGGTGCTGCATATATAACGCCATATCATGCTCGTTCAAGACAATACAAGAAGGTGAGCTAGTCAAGCGATGCGAAACGCGTACATCCTCTACTTTGTCTTTGAGTGTGTCTTTAATCTGATTAATCAGATTTTTAGACTGCTCTTCGACTTTTTTCTGCTCCTCTTTATCCTCTTCGCTGTCCAGTTTGCTTAAGTCTAAAGCACCTTTAGCCACGGATTGCAGTTGCTTGCCTGCAAACTCATGCAGACTATTAGTTAACCACTCATCCACTCGATCCGACAGCAATAAAACTTCAATACCTTTTTTACGGAACACTTCCAAATGCGGGCTATTCTTAGCAGCGGTATGCGAATCGGCAGTGATATAATAAATCTTCTCCTGCCCTTCTTTCATCCGGCTGATGTAGTCTTCCAGTGACACGGTTTGATCGGCACTATCAGTTTGCGTCGAGGCAAAGCGCAGTAATTTAGCCACCTGCTCACGGTTACTGAAGTCTTCACCGGGGCCTTCTTTTAGAACACGCCCAAATTCCTTCCAGAATTTTTGATATTTTTCTGGCTCGTCTTTTGCCATGGTTTCCAGTAAGCCCAGCACTTTTTTCACTGAACCGCTTTTCATGGAATCAATGATTTTATTGCTTTGCAGAATTTCGCGGGAAACATTTAGTGGCAAATCGCTAGAATCAATCACGCCACGCACAAAGCGCAGATAACGCGGCATTAAATGTTCGGCATCATCCATAATGAAGACGCGCTGCACATAGAGCTTGATACCGTGTTGCTGTTTTTGCTCATACAGATCAAACGGCGCACGTGAAGGCAGATATAAGAGCGAAGTATATTCTAAGTTACCCTCAACCCGATTATGTGACCATGCCAAAGCATCTTCCCAATCGTGGGAGATATGCTTATAAAACTCTTGATATTCTTCATCTTTGATTTCATTTTTGGAGCGACGCCATAAAGCATTAGCTTTATTGATCACTTCCCATTCAGTACTGGTTTGACCTTCTTCTTCAGCCGTTTTCAGCATTTTCACCGGTAGTGGAATATGGTCAGAGTATTTACGGATAATTGAACGTAAGCGCCAGTCATTGGCTAAGCCCTGCTCTTCTTCTTTTAGATGCAGAACAATTTCAGTACCGCGGGTTTCTTTAGTAACAGTTTCTAAGCTATAGCCTGATTGTGCATCCGATTCCCAGCGTACTGATTGATCTTTCGGCAAGCCAGCACGGCGGGTAGTTAAACTCACTTTGTCAGCGACAATAAAAGCTGAATAGAAACCCACCCCAAATTGACCGATTAAATGCGCATCTTTTTTCTGGTCGCCCGTGAGTTTTTGTAAGAAATCTTTAGTGCCAGAGCGGGCAATCGTACCGATGTTGCTGACGACTTCATCGCGATTCATGCCGATGCCATTATCGCGAATCGTAATGGTGTGTGCGGCGCTGTCGAACTCGACTTCAACACGCAAATCACCATCATTTTCATACAAACTGTCATTGCCAATCGCTTCAAAGCGTAGTTTGTCGCAGGCATCCGCCGCATTCGAGATCAACTCGCGCAGGAAAATTTCCTTATTGGAATACAGCGAGTGAATCATCAAGTGCAGCAGTTGGTTCACTTCCGTTTGAAATTGTAAATTCTCTTTTGCAGGTGCACTCATGGATGCTCGTCCCTCTTGTTAGTTTCGATGTGAATGCGCCATAGATGGGGTAAAAGTATCGGATTTCAAGAGTAAAAAAAGCACTTGTTTATTTCCATATTTCAACTATTATTGAAATATGGAAAAGACAAAGATCATTAACGCGCTGGCTGCATTGGCTCAGGAGTCACGTTTAGCTGTGTTTCGTGCCTTAGTGCAAGCGGGCCCAGCAGGTTTAGCCGCTGGCAAGATTAGTGAACTTACGGGTATAGCCCCGTCTTCACTTTCATTTCATCTCAAGGAATTGCTGCATGCTAATTTGGTGGATTCGCGCTCAGCAGGACGCTTCATCATTTACACAGCTCAATTCTCGACGATGAACCAACTACTCGCTTATTTAACTGAAAACTGTTGCGCGGGTTCGGCTTGTACCGATAGTACTGCCTGCTCGCCTGAGGAGCTTCAACGATGAAACGTATGCATATTCATATCTCAGTCGATAATTTGCCTGAAAGTATTCAATTCTATTCGGCGATGTTTGCCAGCGCGCCCAGCGTCCTTAAAACTGACTACGCCAAATGGATGCTGGAAGATCCACGGGTTAATTTTGCGATTTCTAAGCGTGGGGCTGCACTCGGATTAAATCACTTAGGGATGCAAGTTGAATCTGCTGAAGAGTTAGCAGAAATGAATGCACGCTTACAACAATTGCAAGATGAAGTCGTGGAAGAAACAGAAGCCGCTTGTTGCTACGCTAAATCTGATAAATATTGGGTGAATGACCCACAAGGGATTGCATGGGAAACCTTCCACACGCTCGATAGTATTCCCGTGTTTGGTAGCGAAGACTTGAAAACTACTAGTAGCTGCTGTGTACCATTAGCAGTGACTAGCACTAATGCATCCTGCTGTGTGCCTAAAGATCAACCTGCAGGTTCAGCCTGTTGTTAAATTGCAGGCTAGCAATTATTTAACTAGGGTTGCTAGCTTTATCGCCAATAATCTTATGGATACATAGATGTAATCTATCTAAATCTTAGTTATGATGTTGGTTATACCAATAATCATAACGAGCACGCTAGCATGCAATCTTCCCGCATTATTTGGCAAAGATCATCTACTTCTGCGCAATGTCCGCTTTGCCATAATGAGCAAAAGAATCAGATCATTTTACAAAGCCAACACTTCCTTGCAGAACGCGGCTATTTAGATTTAGCGCAATGCAGTGCCTGTGAAAGTGCTTGGTTTCCTGAAGCCACTGCTAAAAATGTATCTTACCCGCCCATCGAGCAAGTCCTACAAGACCCCAATTTTGTTTATCTGATTCATCATTATCTAGAAATCGTTAATGGCTTGAATTGGAAAGTACCGATGCTAGAGCGCCTGCCTTTTGAGCAATTTAATTCGGTTTTAGAAATTGGCTGTAATGCAGGGGTAGCGCTGGATTATTGCCGCACTCTTTGGCCTGCTAAGGAAGTCATCGGTTTAGAACCCTCTGCTTATGGCGTCATCGGCTCAAAAGTCTTAGATCTACCCATTTTAGCCAGCTACTTAGTGGAAGCTAATGCTCTAAAAGAAAAGCAATTTGACTTCATTTACGCGACTGAAGTGTTGGAACATATCGCTGATCCGGTGCAGTTTCTTCAAGAGTTAAAGACACAGTTAAGCACGAATGGCATGATCCTGTTAACTACCCCACGTGCAGAAGTCTTGCAGCCTCAGACTGCTCCAGGTGAGTTATATGCCGCTTTGTCGACTGGCTCACATTATTTTGTGACCTCGGCTCAACAACTTGAACAACTAGCCTATCAAGCTGGCTTTAGCTATTGCCATGTGGAAGCATTAGGAATAACACATATGGCGGTCATAGCTAATCAGCCTGTACAGTTGAAACCTGCCCAAAACCAAGCTGAGCGTATTTATGAGTACTACAAAAGAAAAACGCATGTCGATACGCTGTATGCCCGCACCCATCTGGGGCATTTGCTGAACTATCATCAGCAAGCCTTAAGCTGCACGAAACCGATTGAGCCAGCAATCATTACTGAGATTGAACAATTACTTAAGCAGTATTTTGAACTGGATCTCCAAGCTCCTGAAGCCTTTACCCAGCGCTTACTAGCAACCGATCATCTGATCAGCTTCGGTAGGCTCATGCCCTATTCCCTGCCCTTTTACTTAACGGCACAAGCTCAAAGTCAAACCGATGGGGGATTTAAGGAGCAGGTGTATTTAGAATTAGCACGCCTCATCTGCTTACAAGGTCTGAAAACCGATTTTCAGAATCTATTTGTTTATCACTCGCTGCTAGAGCAAATTGAAGTAGCGCTGCAGCCCTTTGCTCAACTCAATTTAGACCAACCACTAGTTAACGAGCTGCAACAAACAGCTAATCAGCTACACACCAAAATTCCAGAATTGAATCAAGCTGTACCTAAAATAGTGCCACTTAAGAAAGCGCTCAAAAAGCATACGAAACCTAAGTTTTATAGAATCTTGCAAGCATCTTTTACTAAGCTAAGGCAACAGCTTGCTTAAATAAGCTGTTTTTGTTCAAAACTAATCAGGAGGAGTGACATTCAATTAAGCGTTGTTTTAATAGCTCATTAAAGAGGGAGTGAGCTGACTGAGACTGATAATAATTAGCTTTCTAAAAGCTGACTTTTAATTTACCACTACGAGGAGAATGGTATGTTGAGTTATGTTGATATAGAAGCCTTCACCACCTACAACTATCGGGTAACCACTAAAGCTGGCTCGAGTTCTCAAGATAAAACCTCTGCTAATTTGACCGATACGCAAATTACCATTAGGCATAAACAAATAGCTAAACGTATGTTGGCTGCATCCAAACAAACCACAAGCAAACAACCGAGTTAAAACCTTATTAACCTCTTAAGTTTCACTTGAGTGCTGGCTTAACACGACTTGCCAGCACTTTTCAGTGCATAATCAGGCTTTTTATGCGCTGTTGAGTCTTATGCATTATCGTACCGAAATAGACGGCCTCCGTGCTTTGGCTGTATTACCTGTTATTGCTTATCACGCAGGCTTTGCTGGTTTTAGCGGTGGCTTTGTCGGGGTGGATATTTTCTTTGTCATCAGCGGCTATTTAATTAGCTCGATTCTGCTCGATGAACTGCAAAATCAACAATTTAGCTTATTCAGCTTTTACGAACGGCGGATTCGCCGGATTCTACCTGCTTTATTTCTAGTGCTGAGCTTTACTGCAGCGCTAGCTTGGTGGCTGCTGTTACCGCATGAGCTGGCTGCCTTTGGGCGCAGTTTGATGGCGGTAGTAGTCTTTGCCTCCAATCTCTTATTCTGGAAAGAAAGCGATTATTTCGCGACCGAGGCGGAATATATTCCACTCTTGCATACGTGGAGCTTAGCTGTTGAAGAGCAGTATTATGTCATCTTCCCACTGCTTTTGGCCTTCTTATGGAAATTTGGACGCAAAGCGATTTATCTAAGTTTAGGCTTGCTCGCTGTCATCGGTTTAGCGACTGCTGAGTATTTATGGCGCGTGGATGCTGGTGCGAATTTTTATCTCCTGCCTAGCCGCTTTTGGGAACTATTAACAGGTGCTTTAGCCGCCGTTTATTTAAAGAATCATCAACCCACAACGGGCTGGTTGACACAGTTGCTCAGCCTTACTGGAGTTGCCTTAATCCTAGGCTCAATCTTTTTACTGGATAATAGCCTGCCTTTTCCTAGTCGCTATGCGCTCTTGCCGACTATCGGCGCTGCTTTAATTATTCTGTTTGCGACACCTAACAATCTAGCCGGACAAATTTTATCCCTGAAGCCCTTAGTATTCGTGGGCTTGATTTCCTACAGCGCTTATCTCTGGCATCAGCCTTTATTAGTGTTTGCACGCATGCAGCCTTATTTAGAGCCTAGTTTAGAATTAATGGCAGCCATGGCTTTTAGTAGTCTTTTACTGGCTTGGTTCAGTTGGCGCTTTGTCGAACGCCCTTTCCGTCAGCGCCAGCGTTTCACACGCAAGCAAATTTTTATCTTTGCGGCAGTCGCTAGCCTATGCTTTTTAGGCTTAGGCTATAGGTTTGCCCAAACGAATTCTGTTGTTTAAAACAGATTCAAGGGAACTGAATCGCTGGTTAGCAATCTTAGCTAGCAAGCATTAACTCAATGAAGGGCTGTTTCATGAAATATCTTAATCTATTCCTTACTAGCTTAGTGGTTGCTAGTAGTTTAGTGCTGACTCCCAGTTTTGCTGATGCCAAACGCGATGCGATGGTCAAAGCGGCTGATAATGAAGTGGGTGGAACTTATGTGCGTGCTCGCTATTTAGAACTCGCCAAAAAGCCGTTTGATCTACAGGATACGCGCAAAAAAGCTTTAATCATGGGTGATAGCCATGCCCAAGACTTTTTAAATATGGTTTTGGAAAACAAAGCTTTAGCAAATTATCAAATCCGTACCCGCTATATTCCCAATATCTGCCAACTGTATTTAGGTGACGAAGACGTTTCCAATTTCATTGAAGAAAAGAATAAGCAAATTTGTGCCGAAGCCGATCACTTGAATGCCGCTAAAGAGCAAATGGCTGAAGCTGATTTAATTATTATTGCTTCCAGTTGGAAGCCTTGGGCGGCGGAACGAATTACGACCACTTTAAAAAATCTAGGGGTTCAGCCTAAGCAAACAGTGAAAATTCTTGGCCGCAAAAGCTTTGGCAAAATTAATGTACGCAGCTATTTACGCCAAACCGATGAAGACTTACTAAAACTACGTAACTCTGTTGATGAGCAGCAAATGGCGGTGAATCAAACCCTGCGTGATCAAGTCGGTGCAACTAATTTCGTAGATATTCATCGTATTACTTGCGGTGAAGGCGATACTTGCCCTTTGTTTACCCCCGATTTAGAACTGATTTCCTTTGATGGCGGGCATTTAACCCCAGCCGGTGCTCGCTATGTCGGGAATTTATTATTTACGCATGCGCCCTTAGCTGAATTGAATAACTAAGCGATTTAACTTAGCTGGCCTAAAACCCTAGACCAGCTAAGTCCTACAAAGTTAATGGGTCAGCTCTGGCTCATCCAAAGTCAGTAAAGATGCATTCCCCCCAGAAGCGGTGGTATCAATTGTCACTACCCGTTCACAGTAGAAACGCTCTAAACCCGCATGCACAGAAACACAAGGTACACGGACTCCTGCTCTAGCCGCCAAAGCTTGGCGAATAATCATTAACTCTGCGTCTGTCGCTTCACTGGCAACCAAAGCCAAATGTGGGAAACTTTTCAAAGTTTCTGTGAGCTGCTCGATCTCAACCACTGCAACCAAATCTTTAGACAAGCCTACCTTATACAAAGCGGTGACTAGGTGCTTAGCTAGTTCGGTATTCGGCAAAGCAACGACATTTCCTGCTAACAAGGCCATCAAAGCTTGCGCTAATAAAGCATGCTCAGACTGCTCACCACCACCCAAACATAAAGCCAACCCACGCCCATGTAAGCTTAAACGATTGGATTCGCCCGTTGGTCCAGGTAAAACCAACTCTTCCACCGCTTCAGACTGCAAATTGGCTAAAATCTGCTGAGCTGGCTGTTTAAGTACCTCTACTAACAAGCTACTAGCTGCTGAGAGTAGAGCCGCACGCTTTAAAAACAACTCATCCCAAGTGTTTTGCGCAGTCCTTGCTTTAGCCGCAAACTCTTGTACGCCGAGCAGAGGCAAACTCGCCATATAACTAGGCACTGAGATAGCTTGCAGCTTCAAGACAGGGGGTTGAGCTTGACTAAAACGCGCTAAATAATGAGAGCCACCAGCTTTTGGCCCTGTACCAGACAAGCCTTCGCCTCCAAACGGCTGTACGCCAACCACTGCGCCAATTTGATTACGATTCACATAAATATTGCCAACATGCGCTTCGCTCGTCAGCTCTTGCACTCGATCATCTAGACGCGAATGAATTCCCAAGGTTAAACCGTAGCCACTAGCGTTAATCGCCGCTAGCACTTGCTTAATCTCTGTCGATTTAAAGCTGATCACATGCAAGACAGGGCCGAAGATTTCGCGCTCTAAATCACTGAGCTGATTCAACGCAATCGCAGTTGGGACTACAAATAAACTCTCGCTCGCCAATTGTGCCAGATGTTTAAATAATACCTTATTCTGCTTAGCAAATTTCTGGCAATGCGTTTCAATCATCTGCTTAGCGTCTTGATCAATCACTGGGCCAATATCGGTTGCAGGCTGCCAAGGATCAGCAATCCTTAATTCGCGGGTTGCACCTTCGAGCATTTTCAAAACTTTCTCACGAATATCCTCTTGAATAAACAAGACCCGCAAGGCCGAACAACGCTGCCCCGCACTTTGGAAAGCTGAATTGACTATATCGCGCACTGCTGCCTCTGGCAAAGCGGTGGAATCCACAATCATGGCATTTAAACCGCCTGTTTCGGCAATCAATACCGCTTGTGCATTGCCTGCAGCAGCGAGAGAACGATCAATTAAGCTCGCTGTCTCTGTAGAGCCGGTGAAGCATACCCCAGCAATGCGTGGATCACACGTTAAAGCCGCCCCCACGACCGCACCATCGCCGGGTAAGAGTGCAATAACCTCAGGTGGCAAACCCGCCGCGAGCATTAATTGGACTGCACGATAAGCAATCAGTGGCGTTTGCTCAGCAGGCTTGGCAATCACAGCATTCCCCATTACTAAAGCCGCAGCGATTTGCCCGGTAAAAATCGCTAAGGGGAAATTCCACGGCGAAATGCATACAAACACGCCTAAACCCTGACGCGTGTTATTATGAGGCTTACGAGCCTCAGCCGCGTAATACAGCAAGAAATCAACAGCCTCACGCACTTCTAGCACTGCATCTAAACGAGTTTTGCCGGCTTCACGTGAAAGTAAAGCCATCAGCTCCGCGCTTTGTCCTTCGTATTGTTCAGCAATCGCCTCTAAGATTGCAGCACGCACTTCAGTGGTTTGGGCTTGCCAAGTCGAAGCGGCGGCTAAGGTGGTTGCCAAGGCTTGCGCTACCTGTTCGGCTGTCGCTTCAATCACTTCGCCGACTTGATCACTGGGGCTAGCGGGATTGAAGATGGATTTTTTCACCCCGGTTAGCGTCTCACCTGCTACTAACGGTGCGGCTAGCCATTGCTTAGACTTAAAGTATTCCATTCCAGAGGCCAATTCACTGGCCATCAGCGGCTGATTGATATTCCAACCCTGTGAATTTTGCCGATCCTTAAATAATTCAGGCGGTAAGGGAATTTTAGGATGTGGAATGAGGCTTAGACTTTCCACAGCACTAATCGGGTCTTGAACCAGCGTACTAATTGGTACGTCGGTATCCAAAAGCTGATTCACAAAAGAAGAATTCGCCCCATTCTCCAATAAGCGCCGTACTAAATAAGCCAGTAAATCTTCATGTACCCCCACAGGCGCATAAATACGCACGGGTTGTTGGGTTTGCTCGTGCACTAAATGATGCAGAGCTTCTCCCATGCCATGTAAGCGTTGGAACTCAAAGCCCTCTTTATTAGCCCCAGCAATTTCTAAAATCGCAGCCAGCGTTTGGGCATTATGCGTGGCAAATTGCGGATAAATCTGCCTGCGATGACTTAAGAGAAAACGTGCTCCGGCTAAATAAGAAACATCGGTAGAAACTTTGCGCGTAAACACCGGATAAGCGGGCAAACCCAAGACTTGGGCTTGTTTAATCTCGGCATCCCAATACGCACCTTTGACTAAACGTACTGCAATTTTGCGCTGTAATTCCGTGGCTAAAGCCGCTATCCACTCCAACACTGGCAAGCAATGCTTAGCATAAGCCTGTACGACAATCCCAAAACCTTCCCAGCCCGCTAATTTAGGATTGCGCAAGACGGCTTCAATCACGTCCAGCGATAAATCCAAACGCTCGGCTTCTTCTGCATCAATATTCAATGGAATATTGGCATTGCAGGCCTGCTCAGCTAGGGCATTAAGCTTAGGCACGAGTTCAGTCAAGACTCGTTCGCGATTCACAGACTCATAACGCGGATGCAAGGCCGAAAGCTTGACCGAAATACCTGAATTAGCGTGCACATAGCTTTGACTAGCTCGTGCCCCAATCGCTTTAATCGCTTTAGAGTAGGAAGAAAGATAGCGTTCCGCATCTTCAGCAGTACGTGCTGCCTCACCGAGCATATCGAAAGAATGTAAGAAACCTTGCGGATTGTTAGCATTCTCCAAGGCTTCAGCAATCGTGCGCCCCAGCACAAATTGCTGCCCCATCACTCTCATGGCTTGCGCAACCGCAGTACGCACCACTGGTTCACCGATGCGTTGCACTAGCTTACGCAGTGAGCCACCTAAACTATTCGCGTCTTGATCTTGACGTAACAACTTACCAGTCAGCATTAAAGCCCAAGTCGAGGCATTAATTAGCAAAGAATCTGCACCCTGCTGATGCCGTGCCCAATCGGCACTACCAATTTTATCGCGAATTAAGGCATCCAGAGTGGGGGTATCCGGTACGCGCAAATAAGCTTCCGCTAAACACATCAAGGCGATGCCTTCATCAGTAGACAGGCCATATTCGGCGAGAAAACTTTCCATTAAGTTCGGATGCGGATCAGCACGTAAAGTCGTCACCCAACTAGCAGCTTGGGCGGTGATCGTTTGGCGGGCTTGGAAATTTAAACCATGTTGTTGTAAACGTGCTTGCACCACTTCGGTTTCAGGGTCAAACCAAGTTTCATTAATTTTATTTCTTAAATTAGCTAACTCAGACGAGTTCATAACTGTGGACATAAAGACTCCTACTCAGAGGCCAAACCGGCCTCAGGTACGCAGTTATAACACAGCCCCGCTCGACTTAAAGCCAGTCTGAGGGATCGACACGATAATAAGCTTTCAACTGTTCAAAGAGTGCTGGATGCTGAGCGGCTAATTGTTTCGGTTGCTCAAAAAACACTTCGGTGACCACGGCAAAAAACTCAGCAGGAGCCGTCGCTCCATAATAATTAATTAGAGTCGGGTCACCCTGAAAAGCAGCTTGGCGCAAAGCGTCAAACTCCGCTTTCAACACTGTTGCCCAATGTTCGTATTGCTCTGCACTGGCTAGAACCGGCACACCATTAGTCCCGCCACTTTCATTATCCAATTGATGTGCAAACTCATGCAAAGCTACATTGTTCCCATCGTTAAACTCGCGATTACCCTTCAGCACATCCGCCCATGACAAAATAATCTTGCCATTGCTCCAAGACTGGCCAAGCATACCTTTTGCTTGCAAGCTGACTAAACCAGCACCATCCACAGCCTCTTCCTCCACGAGAAACGCATTCGGATACACCAAAATATACCGCAAGCCTGCATACACATCGGTCACGCGATTTAGAATCAATAAACAAGCACTCGCAGCAATTGTCACCCGCACTTCATCGGTAATTGCTAAGCCTGCACAGCCGGTAAATTGCTTTTGATGCAAAAACAGCTTGATTCGCTGCCTTAACTGCAATTGCAAATCAGCGGGCATCCGTCGATACACGGGAAAATTCTTTGCCAGAATCTTGCGCCATTCGGCTGGAAAAGGCTCTTTTAAGGCTTGTTTGCGTTGGTAGGCTGGCCATAGCCAAGCAACTAAAGCCGCCAACACAATAGTTATCATCAATCCTAAAGAAAGAGACATACTTCAGTACCTATTATCACTCAAGACTGAGTCTAGTCCTGTAGATATGCTGGCACTTAAGGATTTTTCAAGCAGGCAGGTTCTTATTTATAAATTTAATTAGTATTTTTTAAATACCCAACTATATTTTTGAATATGGCTTATAGGCTTTTAGCCTATAAAATACAAAGAGCTATAAATTAATAAACTTAGTATCCATAAAAAATCAATCACCCTGTTTTATTAATTAAATATTCTGAGGTTGTTAGTATGAAAAAATTAATGATTGCCAGTTGCTGCTTATGCATATCCAGCGCTAGTTATGCAGAAACTAATTGGTATGGTGAAGTTTCAGTAGGAAAAACTTATCATAAACCCAAGCTGAGCCAAGCAACAGGCGGGGTAAAAAGAAATTTAAGTTTACCCTCTAAAGATGCTGATCACGGTTCACTGGATAAAACCAAAATCACTGATCTACGCATCGGTTATCATTTAAGTCCTCACTACAGTATCGAAGCTGATTGGCGTAGACGTGGTTGGGAAGCACGCGGCCAGCGCTCTTATTATGAAGTTGAGCATGCTAAGAATAAACACAAGGCAGTGATGATTAGTGGTGTCTATCGACTCCCTCTACCCTATAAAATGCAAGCTTATGCCAAAGGTAGTGTAGGTTTAGCACGGAATAGTTTACAGGGACGCCTTGCACAAGATGAGATTAATAGTACGAGCTATGCCAAACGCACCCAAACAAGAGCGGCTTATGGAGTAGGTGCGGGGGTTAATCTTGCTCTTAGCAAAAATATCAGTGTTGGCTTAGAATATCAGTATACTAATTTAGGTAAATCACGTAGTGCCAAAGCAGTTGATGGCTCAAGATTAGAGTCTCGATATAAAGGCGGCGAATTAACAGGGAACTTGACGTTTAATTTTTAACTATAAATTTCAACATCCCTTTAGTGAAGCTCTAAGCGCTTAAACTCAATGAGCTTGAACGCTTAAGGCCTCACCCTACTATAAATAAGCTTGAAACTCGACGAATAGCTTTCTTATAGCATTCACGATTGTTACTGCAGAAGAAACAGCAGGCCACTGGCTTGACGCCTATGAGATTACCATTGATTTCATTTCGGGAAATCAATAGCAGGCTGTGAGCAATCCTAAGGTCGGGGTATTCAAGTTACAGATAGCATGCTTCCGCCTAACTGCACACTGGTGGAAAGGCCATATTTAGCCAGAAAGCTTTCCATTAGATACAGCCCCGCTCGACTTAAAGCCAGTCTGAGGGATCGACACGATAATAAGCTTTCAACTGTTCAAAGAGTGCTGGATGCTGAGCGGCTAATTGTTTCGGTTGCTCAAAAAACACTTCGGTGACCACGGCAAAAAACTCAGCAGGAGCCGTCGCTCCATAATAATTAATTAGAGTCGGGTCACCCTGAAAAGCAGCTTGGCGCAAAGCGTCAAACTCCGCTTTCAACACTGTTGCCCAATGTTCGTATTGCTCTGCACTGGCTAGAACCGGCACACCATTAGTCCCGCCACTTTCATTATCCAATTGATGTGCAAACTCATGCAAAGCTACATTGTTCCCATCGTTAAACTCGCGATTACCCTTCAGCACATCCGCCCATGACAAAATAATCTTGCCATTGCTCCAAGACTGGCCAAGCATACCTTTTGCTTGCAAGCTGACTAAACCAGCACCATCCACAGCCTCTTCCTCCACGAGAAACGCATTCGGATACACCAAAATATACCGCAAGCCTGCATACACATCGGTCACGCGATTTAGAATCAATAAACAAGCACTCGCAGCAATTGTCACCCGCACTTCATCGGTAATTGCTAAGCCTGCACAGCCGGTAAATTGCTTTTGATGCAAAAACAGCTTGATTCGCTGCCTTAACTGCAATTGCAAATCAGCGGGCATCCGTCGATACACGGGAAAATTCTTTGCCAGAATCTTGCGCCATTCGGCTGGAAAAGGCTCTTTTAAGGCTTGTTTGCGTTGGTAGGCTGGCCAGAACCATGCCGCGACTGCGCCTAGAATAATGGTTAATAGCTACAAGAGAGCAGTGGTCACGAAATCTGCTCAATCACAACTCATCAAAGAGTCTAATAAGTAGTATATATTGGCTATTTTAGGGTTTTCACGCAGCGAGCTTGCCTTTTATCACCTAGTTGTCAACTCTGCCACTTTTGCAAAATTTCCTGCCTACTATTCATTGAGTACATCCATTCCCGTCCCGATTTTTTTTTAGAGAATAATTTGAAATCAACCAATCCATTTAAGGTTGTTGCTGCAGTATTGTACGAACAGCCAAGGTTTTCCTGCACCTGCCGAATGGTGAATAAACGGAAGGCATCATCTTTAGCAATATTCAAAAGCGTTCGTTGTTTATCGCTTAATCTTCCGTATAACCCACTATCCCAAAGCCAACGATCAAAACGCTCTGCATCTTCACGGATTTTCTTATACGCATCCAAAAACGACATAATGGCTTGAACAATGATTCTTGATTGATAGTCAAAAAAGTAAGTTAAGTCCATATGATCGGTTTCTGTATACAGATAAGAACAAGCATATTTAGTGGGGGCTTTCTTTAACAGCATACTGATGGAAATATACCTAAATGCAATATAATCATACTTAAACATCAGCCAATAGAACAAACCCCTTGCAACCCGACCATTGCCATCTCTAAAAGGATGTTCGTAACCAATCGCAAAGTGCAAGGTGATAGACTTTACTAGTGGATGAATATAAATATCGCTCGCAGCATCGTCGTGGCAGGTATTCACCCATTCCACAAGGTTTTTCAGACGTTGCCTAACCCCCAGTGCGGGTGGGGGCTGATGCACGATTTCATCATCTCTTCCTACTACCACCACATCGTCGGTTTTTCTAAAAATACCTGGAGTATATCGTACGTCATCAATACCCTCTGTTCCAATACGATGCATTTTGGCTATCATATCTACCGATAACGACTCGTGCCGCTTTTCCCATGCGAACTGCATCATTTTATAATTGCCAATAATCATTTTTTCATCAGGTGTTCTTGGCTTTCTTTGCTGCTTTAGCATTTCTTTAGCCACAATCGTCGTGGTTGCTGATCCTTCGAGCTGGCTACTACTAATCGCCTCATCTTCAATTAAATCACTGATTAAGTAGCGACTGAGCTGTACTTTCTCACCAATACGTCTGCTCATAATGTCGAGGGCAGCAGAATTAGTATGCCTATCTACCAGCGAAAAAGCTTTTTGCATAACAGGAGTCAATAGGTAATGACATACTTGCTCAGGCTCACCTAATTTCAATAAGGGCTGTAACTGCTGACTGCGAGCATGACGCATAAACACCCAAGCCCAACTAGGATTAATGTTGGGCGGTACTTTGTACCGAAACTTATCAAAGTGAAGGTATCTACCTTTTTCATCAACGATTCGTTGGTACTCAAAATAATCACTGAGCTTTTCAATGTCATCTTGAACAATCAACCCAAGTACTTTCGAAAAAGCACCAGAACTGCTTTCATTATTATAGGGGGGATTTTTTACCATCTCTCTATCTCAAAAAAGCCAATAATTGAGATAATAGGTGATTAAAATGGATATGTCTCAATTTTATTGTTTTTTGAGACAAAGAGTCTTAGCTAGAGAGACACAAACAACTCACTTAAGTACATTTATGATGTTTCTGTACATTAACTACACTAGTTCTTGCTATAGTCATTTCTATATTAATTTGGAAGTAGCTTTCTAAACTCTTGAAAAAACTATTGTTTATGCATCCCAAACCTTGGGTTAATCATAACTCTACGAGTTCTATTGAAAAAATATAATATACGTTGCTAGTACTAGATAGAATTTAGAATAGGAAAACGAGCACTTATTCGGTACTCAATCAAAAGACAATTGAAAAACCAACTAAAAAATCTGGGTCATGCACCAGAAGAGTTGAAAAACATCTGATTAATGAATTCGCCAATGAC
>NZ_CALMZC010000006.1 GCF_937873765.1 uncultured Thiothrix sp.
GAGCCAGAGCCAGAGCCAGAGCCAGAGCCAGAGCCAGAGCCAGAGCCAGAGCCAGTTAAACCTAAACGTAAAGTACGTGGCAAGTTAACAAAATCTGATGCTGCTTCACCCGACCCAGAAAAACTAATTCAGGTCGAGTTAGAAAAAAGCGAAAATAATGAGTCGGCAGGAACTGCCAAACCTGCTAAACGCAGAGGCATCAAGCTGAAAAAAGATATTTAAATTTTAAGGAGTTCTTTAATGAATATGCTTAATAGAAATCTAGTTGCGTTGGCTATCGCAACAGCTTTAGCCTCAGACGCAGTGCTGGCAGCTGATTTGCCTTTGCCACCTCCGGGGCCTTTTGTTAATCCTGTCGAAATGGCGGCACCGGGTTCTAATGCTGAAGCAGTTGGTAGCAATACAACCGCAACAGCTACGCCAACCACAGGGAGTGTAGCTGTGACGGTACAAGCTGCCGATATGCCAGCTCCCCCTCCCGGACCTTATGCGACTCCAGTACCTGTAGAAGGTGGCATTACTGTAGAGCAAGGTGTCCCTGTGGCTCCTCAAGCAACAGCTCCACTAGAAATTCCAACCCAGCCGGAGCAACCTGCAATACCCGTTGCTCCTGAGCAAACTGCTCAAGTTCCGACACAGCCGGCGGTTTCTGAACAGGCTGCGCAAGCACCAGCACAGCCAGTGACTCCAGAACAAACCGCGCAAGCACCTGCACAGCCAGTGGCTCCAGAGCAAACCGCGCAAGCACCTGTACCAGAGCAAGCTCCAGCAGGTCAGTTAGCAATGCCAACCTTGCCTGATCAACCAGCAGTTCCCGTGGTTCCTGAGCAAACTAATCAAACTCCAGCTCAACCAGTTGTGCCAGAGCAAGCTCCAGCAGGTCAGCTAGCAATGCCAACTTTGCCTGATCAACCAGCAGTACCAACTGCCCCAGAGCAAGCTACTCAGGTGCCGACACAACCAGATGCGCCTGAACAAACTGCACAAGCTCCAGCACAACCGACTGCCCCAGCACAGTCTGCTCAAGGGCCGGCTCAGTTACAAATGCCTGACATGCCTAGCCAAGCGAGTGTACCTACGCAAACTACTCAAATACCACAGCCACTTGCAGAGCCACAAGCGCCACAGATGCCAGCACAGCCTGCTGCACCAGAACAGCAATTGACACAAGCGCCTAATCAAGTGGTTATGCCTATGCAGCCGTCCATGCAAGGTCGCCCCATGGCTCCGATGATGCCTATGCCTGTTATGCCGATGGCAATGCCTTATCAGCAACAAGTTCAATATTGGTATATTATCCCTGTGGTTCCACCAGCTAACCAAATGCCTATGATGATGCCGCAAGCTATGCCGCCCATGTACACTATGCCTGCGGGTCAACCCCGCATGCAGATGCAAGGTGGGCGTATGCTGCATCCACGCCAAGCAGTGCCCCAAGTCTCTGCTCAACCACAACAACCGGCTCCGGCTCAATAAGCGGAGTGATCCTGCTATGAGTTAAGGTTCATAGCTAGGAGTAAGCGAACAGCGTGCATGATTACATTAATTGGCAATCTCAAAGGCGGTACAGGTAAAAGTACAATAACTTTTAACCTCGCCCTTTGGGCAGCAACTCATCAAAATGTGCATGTTCTGGTGTATGACTTAGACCCACAGTCCACGACTTCTGATGCATTCGAAATTCGTGCTGAGGAAGGCCATCTACCTATGCTCAAACCAAAGCGTCAGGTAGATGTGCTAGGGTATGAGGGCGAGCATACCCATGTGTTAGTGGATATTGGATTGGCCGATATGCACGCTACTGAATTAGCCATTCAGCGAGCTGATCATATCTTGATTCCAGTGTCACCTAGCCAAGCAGATGTCTGGTCGACGCAACGATTTTTGAAGATGATTACCGAGATTCGTCAGCAGCGCCCCGTTCAGTTATTCGCTTTACTCAATCGAGCAGATACACATGCCAGTGTGCGCGAAACCACAGAAGCAGCGGAAGCGCTGGGTCTGCTAGAGGGTTTGCATTTACTGGATTCACGCCTTTATTTAAGAACAAGCTACCGGCGATCCTTTAGTGAAGGCTTGGCGGTATTTGAAATGGAACCGCGCTCTAAGGCAGCAGCTGAAATTGATGCCTTGGGGCGGGAGCTTTACCACCTTATTAATTAACTAACCGTATTCGGGGTTTGGAGATAGGAGATATCCATGAAAGCTTTTCGTTGGCTATTAGTGCATCCCATAGCGTTTGCTTGGATACTGGCAGCTATTGCTATCATTTTAAACTGGATGGTGGGCAGTGGTGCACCACCTAAGAAAGAGCATCAAGCCAAAGCTGGCCAACATGAAATGCAGGCTCAAAAAGGTGCTGCTGGACATGAACAAGCTTCAAATCAGGCTCAGGCGGCAGCAGCGATGCCTGCAGACCATGGTGCTGATGCTAATTTAGGCCAAGCTACTGCTAGTGGCGAACAGGCTCAAGCTGCCTCTGCTTCAGTGGCTGAGCAAGCTGCTGTTGGTGCTATTGCTACAACTGATGACCAAGCCGTCAATGAGAATTCTAGTGCGGAAGATTTATTATTAGCAGCCCGTGAAGCTTATTGGAGCGGTGAATATGACCGTTCGGTCGGCTTCTATCTGTCATTGTTGAAAAAAGATAACAAACCAGATTATAAGGGGGAGTTAGCTAACGTCTTTTGGAAGCAAGGTAAGAGTGCTGAAGCGGTTAGTTTATATGCAGAAATCGCGCCTTGGTTAGCTGAGCAAGGTCGGATCACTGAATTACAAAGCATTAAAGTTTATGCGGATGTCGTTGATCCTGCTAAAGCCACTGAAATTGGCGCTGTGATAAAATAACAAAATCTACCTATGGCATGTCCACGGACATGCCCTTTCATCTCTTATCCACCAAAGATAAAAAGGCAGGTTGCCATTTGTAGAGCAACCTAATGTTTTATTGTTTGGGGTTTCCTACTGAAGCTCCTTTACAAACCACAGGAGCACACACATGTCGACTCAATCTAAGGTTTCTTTAGATGAAGTTAATTTAGAGTTGAAGAGTGTCGAGCACGAATTAAGCGATGTTGAGCAAGATTTGCGCCAATTTGAAACGAATCAATCGAACGCAACTACACTACTCAAGTTTTTAGTTTACCCTTCCTTAATTGCGTTTATAATTTTGGCAGGCTATGGGTTTTATCTGATTCAACGTCTGACCAGTGATGTGAATCGTTTAGCTGAAACAATTGTGCAGTTAAGTGCCTCCGTTGATAGTAGCATGCTAAGTATTTCTGGCAGTATGACTACGATGTCAGGGCAGATGGCCAGTATTGTTAACTCTACCAACGCCATGTCTAGCACGATGCATGCAATGAATAACAGTACGCAACGTATGTCTAATGATGTGACGCAGATGAACGCATCCACTCAGAATATGGCGGCTTCGGCTTATAATATGCAACATGATATGTGGAGCATGAACCGCAGTATTTCTAAGCCATTGCGCTTATTTAATAGCTTTATGCCATTTGGTGGTGGTAATGATGCTCCACCGGTATCTCTGCCAACTGCACCGCTAGTACCTTATTACAATAGTCCGTACTATAATACCGGTTGGCTTTATCCGGGACAGCAGGGAATGACGCCGACCGCGCCACCAGCGCCGTCTACTGCTGCTCCGATAACTCAACCCTTACAACAACCTACCAAGCCTCAAGCAGAGGGTCGCTCACAAATTAACTTATCAGCGGCTACAACTTTGGCAGGTTTGCATTAATAAATAAAGGATTGTCGCATGACCCCTGATAAACGCATGGAGCAACGTCTAAATTTGCTGCAAGAGCATTTAAAGCGTGAAAATCCCACTATGGTGGACGTTGTTGGCAAGTATCGTGAGCTCGATGTGGTGGCTAAGAAAATTGGCTTACTAGCCCCAGGGGAGTCTTATGCAACCCAGATTTCATGGTGGCCACTGATTTCGATTCTAGGCACCTTTTCAGCGGGCAAATCGAGCTTTATTAATACTTATTTGGGTTTAGAACTACAACGCACCGGCAATCAAGCCGTCGATGATCGTTTTACCGTGATTACCTTTAGCCCAGATGGTACACAGCGTACTTTGCCGGGTTTAGCATTAGATGGTGACCCACGCTTTCCGTTCTACCAAATCGGCGAAGAAATCGAAGCGGTCAGTGCGGGAGAAGGTTCACGTATTGATAACTATCTGCAAATGAAGGCAGCACCTAGCGAAAAGCTACGTGGGCGTATCTTGATTGACTCGCCCGGGTTTGATGCTGATGCCCAGCGTAAAGCAATTTTACGCTTGACGGATCATATTATTGAGCTATCTGATTTAGTCCTAGTATTTTTTGATGCGCGCCATCCTGAACCAGGCGCAATGCAGGATACCTTAGAGCATTTAGTGCGTGGTACGCAGCGGCGTAATGATAATTCTAAATTCCTGTTTATCTTAAATCAAATTGATACTTCCGCGCGGGAAGATAATCTTGAAGACATCGTCGCTTCTTGGCAAAAGGCACTCGTACAAAGTGGCTTGTCGGCAGGTAGTTTCCATATTCTATTTAATGATCGTTTAGCGGTACCGGTGCCTGATGAAGCAGTATGGGCACGTTATGTGGCTAAGCGTGATGCCGATTATCAGCGCATTATGGAGCGCATTGATGGTGTAAATGT
Organism: uncultured Thiothrix sp.; assembly: GCF_937873765.1. Lineage (GTDB taxonomy): Bacteria > Pseudomonadota > Gammaproteobacteria > Thiotrichales > Thiotrichaceae > Thiolinea. Next base: position 4,684 of record NZ_CALMZC010000006.1, read on the forward strand.
GGAGCGAGTGTATCGCATTATCGGTAACCTAGAATCCACCAGTAATCAAATTGAACAGCAAGCTGTGCCCCGCTTGCGTACCCTATTGCAACGCTGGCGACGTGATACTTTAATTTGGGATGGGATTGCTTTTGCTGCTTTAGCCGTCGGTGGTATTGCCTTAACGGTTTGGCTGGGTTGGTGGCAAGGTTTAAGTTTCAATCCTCCTTGGCTCGCTGAAGTACAATCAAGCTCGGTGATGTCAACTATTGTTATTGCTATTCCGATTTTGATTCTACTAATTATTCACTTCTTAATTCGTAGCAAAGTACGCAGTTATGTGAGTAAGTCGCTAGGCACTGAAGAGGCTTATGGCAACTTACAGGCGGCTTTCAAGAAAAGTACAGGCTTCTTTCGCTCGATTTTCCAAACTAAACCAGCCGGTTGGGGCAATTTAAACCGTCGACGTTTAGATAGTATTCGTCATTCAGTGGATCGCTTAGTACAACGTCTCAATGATCGCTTTACCAATCCATCAGGGCGTGATCCTGTACCACTTGTGAAAGGTCGCTAACTTGCTTGGGCGGTTGCTACATCAATGCACCTTAAGGCCAGCTTGGATGCTGGCCTTAGCGTTGTTAGTTTTGCTCACAGCTTGTGATTCCAAAGAAACTACTGCCGTGCGCTTACAAGGCGAGAGCATGGGTACGACTTGGCATATTACCTTTATGCCTAACCCACAGGTAACGCAAGATGCCAATGCTTTGCGTGCAGGGGTGGAAGCAATTTTGGTGCGTATCGATGAGCAAATGTCGAATTGGCGTAAAGATTCAGAGATTTCGCGTTTTAATCAAGCACAAGTCACTGAATGGTTTCCAGTGTCTGCAGATTTAGTCAAAGTAGTCGCAGCGGCTCAGCAAGTCAGCCAGTTCAGTCAGGGTGTTTATGATATCACGGTCGGGCCTCTGGTGAATGTATGGGGCTTTGGTAGTACGAAAAAAATGGTAACTAAGCCATCTGATGCTGAAATCCAAGCAGCCTTAACTAAAGTGGGTTATCAGAAATTATTCATCCAAGAACAGCCGCCTGCCTTGCGCAAGGCCTTGCCTGATATGTATGTAGATTTAGCCTCAATTGCACCGGGCTATGCAGTCGATTTAATGGGGCAATATTTTGAGCGGCAAGGTATTAAGGATTATATGATCGAATTGGGTGGAGAAGTGCATACCTTAGGCAAAAGCCCGCGTGGTGATGATTGGCGAATTGGGATTGAGAAGCCAGTAGATTTAGGTAATGCTGTGCAGCAAGGCATGCTGTTAGTCAATGCTGGCTTATCCACTTCAGGTGATTATCGCGATTTTTTCATTGAGAATGGTAAGCGCTATTCACATACGATTGATACTACTACCGGTTACACTGCTAGACACAGTTTAGCTTCTGTTTCCGTGGTGGCTGACAATACTACTTTAGCAGATGCTTATTCCACCATGTTGATGGCAATGGGTGAGGTTAAAGGCAAAACCTTTGCCGATCAGCATCAACTTAAAGCCTTCTTTATTTGGCGCACTGATCAAGGCTTTGAAACCTATGCAACTGCTGGTTTTCAGCCTTTGTTGTTAAAGCCCTAGCTTATGGCGTGCGTTATTTTATTTAACAAGCCCTATGATGTGCTTTGCCAGTTTACCGATCAGAGTGGCCGACAAACTTTAGCTGACTTCATTAGTGCACCGAACTTCTACGCAGCAGGGCGTCTAGATCGGGATAGTGAAGGTTTGTTGGTGCTAACAGATGATGGCCGCCTGCAACAACGGATTGCAGATCCAAAATATAAAGCTTTCAAAACCTATTGGGTGCAAGTCGAAGGTATACCGACCGTAGAGGCTTTAGTTGCTTTGCGTAAAGGTATAAAACTAAATGACGGTTGGACTTTGCCTGCTGAAGTGCGTTTAATGGAGGAACCTAAGGATTTATGGCCACGTCAACCACCCATTCGAGTAAGAAATACTATTCCAGATAGTTGGCTGGAATTAAAAATTCGTGAAGGACGGAATCGGCAGGTACGCCGCATGACGGCTGCATTAGGTTTTCCGACTTTACGTTTGATTCGGTATCAGGTGGATGCATGGACGCTGGATGGGCTGCCCTGTGGGAGTTGGCGTTTTGCCTAATCCAGCGTCTTAGCGAGGTTGCAATTAACCAAGGGAGAAGTTAAAAAGCGCTCGCAGCGGTATATGATTGGAGGAGAGGAGGAGTCATGTACCTATTAAGCTGCGAGCGCCGACAAATTGTTTACACTTAACATCAAGCTGAATTTCAGTTGCTTCGTGCTATGAAACTCATAGTATTGATTTTTGTTGCAATGCACAAGTGATGAAAATTATCCTGTTTGGTTATTTATTCTAACCGTTTACGGCTGAACTTTCTAAGTACTCGATCCGACGTTCTAGATCTTCAATACGTTTTAATAAGCTTTCATACATTGATGTGCTTAATTCAGGCAATTCATCTGTTTTAGCGCTACAGATCTCTGTTTGTAGGTTTGCTAAGGTTTCAGTACCCAGGGTGTGATAGTAACGTTCTTCACGTTGTCCGGCTTGTGGCGGTAATTTCATCACTAGGGATTGCTCATTCTTTAGCCAACCTTCGAGTATAGTACGGATTTGTTCAGGTTGCGTAAATTCGGCCATCCGGTCAGTACGAGTCTTCAATTCATTTAAAGTTTGTGGGCGACGCAACATGAGTACGGCTAAAACGGCTTGCTGCTGTGGGGTTAAATTTAATTTACGTTGTACCTTGTGTTCAACTCGCTGTGCACGTCCACTGTTTTGGATCACGAGCCAACCGTACTCAATCAAACTACGTGCAATGTGCCCAACCTCACCTTCTTTCAAATTCATAATGGGGTCACGGCTGGTTTTTTGATTGCAAGCGAGCATTAAAGAATTAATAGTTAGCGGGTAATTGTTTGGAGTGGTTAGTTGTTTCTCCATTAAACTTCCTAGAATACGAAGCTCTTCAGCACTAAAAGGTGGTTTCTGCGTGTCATCAAGTATTTGCATGGTTCAGACTCTAATTATTCATGTTGTCAGTTTAATATAAGCACATTTTTTACGCATTAGGAGCGCTGCTTAGTATGCAAGATTCTGTTTATGAGGTAGTTGAAAACTTAGCGAGTCAGCTTAAACAAGCTAATTGGTCGTTAGTTATTGCAGAGTCTTGCACGGGCGGTGGGGTGGCTAAGGCTTGTACAGCGGTCGCTGGTAGTTCATCTTGGTTTGATAGTGCGTTTGTTGTGTATAGTAATGCAGCTAAGCAACGCATTTTGAATGTACCTGCGCAAACTATTGAAGCTTATGGAGCGGTAAGTGAAGCAGTAGTGCTGGAGATGGCAAAAGGTGCTTTTCAGCAATCGGTTGCTCAGGTGGCTGTTGCTGTAAGTGGGATTGCTGGGCCGGGCGGTGGTAGTATGCATAAACCAGTCGGTATGGTTTGTATTGCTGCGGTTATAAAAAACAGAGCAGAATGGGCGCAGACTTTTTATTTCCAAGGTGATCGCGAACAAATCCGTGAGCAAGCCATTTTGGAGGCTTTGAGGTTGATCGATGATTTATTGACACGCCAGAAGTTGGATGAGGACGCCTATCCGACTTCTGGTGGTGAAGCAATCAATTAGTTGTGAATGTATTTGTTGAACACTTCGGTATAGTCACGCTTGGTATGAGTAATTAACAGGGCAGTATTGATTTGGCTGAGTAATTCTTTAAATTGCCCAACAACTTCACCATTAGTAGCTGTGTTTAGCTTATAGATCGATGAAATGGCATTAAGCGCTTGTCTCACATTATCACGACATATTCCGTCCGCAACTTGACGCTTGTGGATACTAATCAGACTCTTGTAGATGTCTTTGAGTTGTTCTAAATAAGTCTTACGCACATCAATACTGAAAGTGATACCCGCGATGATGAATTTTAACTCTATATCCATATCAATTGTACCGGCTGTTTCAATACGCACTTGCTCGATGAAAGAGCTAGCGTAGTCATAGCGTTTAATCATACGCTTAGAAGAAACGGCTGAATCACCATCAACGTGGATGAGTGCAAAATTGGTGAAGCAATACTCATCTTTCTTGGATTTGATCAGAAAGAAGATTTTTTCGCCGTCCTCATGAAACAAATAGTCATCAGCGTCCACCTTGTCATAGTCAGTGGGGGCAACAATTACACCAATGTCACTTAAACCTAAAGCTTCAGAAGCTAATTTTTTAAACATTCCTACCTCCTTATTTTTGCTAAAAATTATATTTATTAGAATGTTATTCGAGTGTAGCACAAGCCAAGTGGATCAATGGTTTTTACGTTTAAACGGTCGGTTTTAAGCGTTTAGGAATGGGCTAAAGAATAAACTTAGTTCTATTGTTGTTTTGTAGCTTGAACAGCTTGTAATTTTCACATTTGATGATTTTTTAGCTAGTATATTGAGGTATTTATATGAAAAAAATTTAATTTAATCAATTATTTATTATTTATTTTTGGTTCAAAATAAAAGGTTTGTTTTTTGTTCGTTTTTTTCATCTGTTTTAGTGTTATACCGATCTCAACTATGTGATAATTAGCCCGTTCAAACAGATTAATTTTACTCAGCTATAAGGAGTGACCGGCATGGATGAGAACAAGAAAAAAGCATTGGCGGCGGCATTAGGACAGATCGAGCGTCAGTTCGGCAAAGGTGCAGTCATGCGGATGGGCGACGCTGCTGCGGTACGGAATATTGAAGCGATTTCGACAGGTTCGTTGACTTTGGATATTGCCCTAGGGATTGGTGGGTTACCCAAAGGGCGTGTTATTGAAATTTATGGCCCAGAATCTTCGGGTAAAACTACCTTGACCTTGCAAGTGATTGCAGAGTGTCAAAAAGCGGGTGGTACAGCCGCTTTCGTGGATGCAGAGCATGCTTTAGATCCAAGCTACGCTGCCAAGTTGGGCGTAAATGTGGATGATTTATTGGTTTCCCAACCGGATACGGGTGAGCAAGCTTTAGAAATCGCTGACATGCTAGTGCGTTCAGGCGCAGTCGATATTGTTGTAGTCGACTCAGTAGCAGCCTTAACCCCTAAGGCTGAAATCGAAGGTGATATGGGCGATTCGCATGTGGGGTTACAAGCGCGTTTAATGTCGCAAGCCTTGCGTAAGTTGACCGGTAATATTAAGCGCTCGAATACCTTGGTTATTTTCATCAACCAAATTCGGATGAAAATCGGTGTAATGTTCGGTAGCCCCGAAACGACTACCGGTGGGAATGCACTCAAGTTCTATGCCTCGGTGCGCTTAGATATTCGCCGGATTGGTTCTATCAAGAAAGGCGAAGAGGTTATCGGGAATGAAACTCGCGTGAAAGTTGTAAAGAATAAAATGGCTCCACCTTTTAAACAGGCGGAGTTTGAAATTCTTTATGGTGAAGGTATCTCGCGTGAGGGTGAGCTAATTGAGTTAGGTGTCAATCAAGGCTTGATTGGTAAAGCAGGCGCTTGGTATAGCTACAATGGTGAAAAAATTGGTCAAGGCAAAGATAATGCTAAAACTTATTTGAGAGAACATCCCGAAGTGGCGAAAACGATTGAGCAAGCGATTCGTGCTGCAGCCTTAACTGCCCCTATTCTTAGCTCTGCAGTGGAAGAAGATGATGATTTGCCAGCGGATGAATTGATGTAATGCCCTCCCATCTGTCTCTACAGGTGCTATAGTGTCGGCTTCTGCGACAGAAGCTGAACTATTTGCCAAAGCGCTGCGAGTGCTTGCCTTACGTGAGCATTCGCGTTTTGAATTAGCAAAAAAATTAGCCAGTTTAACAGAAGATAGTAGCCTGATTGAGCAAGTCTTAGATAAGCTAGCGCAGTCTGATTATTTGAACGATCAACGCTATGCAGAAATGCTGGTGCGCTCTTCTGTTGCAAAAGGTTACGGTCCGCTAAAACTCACCCATCTGTTGCGCGAAAAAGGGGTGGAGTCTAAATTAGCTAAAACCGTATTAGACGAAGCTGAAATTGATTGGCAAGCTGTGGCTGTCTATCAACGGCAGAAAAAATTTGGCTATACTCTCCCCACTGATTGGCTCGAACGTGCCCGTCAAAGCCGCTTTTTAGCGGGGAGGGGCTTTTATTTAGAAACAATTAATGCGGTTTTCCATGAAAAGTGCTGAGTTAAGACAGAAGTTTTTAGGTTATTTTGCTAGTCAAGGCCATGAAATCGTGCCTTCTAGCTCCTTAGTACCTGGCAATGATCCCACGCTTTTATTCACCAACTCAGGGATGGTGCAATTTAAAGATGTGTTCTTAGGATTGGATAAGCGCTCTTATGTGCGTGCTACCACAGCACAACGCTGTGTACGTGCAGGTGGTAAGCATAATGACCTTGAAAATGTCGGTTATACCGCTCGGCATCACACCTTTTTTGAAATGCTTGGCAATTTTAGTTTTGGCGATTATTTCAAAGAAGATGCCATTCGTTTTTGCTGGGAGTTTCTCACCGAAGTCTTAAAACTACCTAAAGAGCGCTTGTGGGTCACGGTTTACGCTGAAGATGATGAGGCGTTTAAGATTTGGTCAGATGGGATTGGTTTTCCTGCCGAGCGTATTAGCCGGATTGGTGATAATAAGGGCGCACGTTATGCCTCCGATAACTTCTGGCAAATGGGTGATACTGGGCCTTGTGGGCCTTGCACTGAAGTATTTTATGATCATGGCTCACATATTTGGGGCGGCCCTCCGGGCACACCAGAAGAAGACGGCGACCGCTTTATCGAAATCTGGAACCTCGTTTTCATGCAGTTTGAGCGCACCAAAGACGGTGAAATGCGACGCTTGCCTAAGCCATCGGTTGATACAGGCATGGGGTTGGAGCGCTTAGCGGCTATCCTGCAAGGTGTGCATAGCAACTATGAAATCGATCTATTTCAAACCCTCATCAAATCAGCACATGAGTTAACAGCAGCAGGTACTGATTCCAATAGTGCTTCACTAAAGGTTATTGCTGACCACATTCGCTCATGCTCTTTTTTAGTGGTCGATGGGGTTTTACCCTCTAATGAAGGGCGTGGTTATGTGTTGCGCCGGATTATTCGGCGGGCGATTCGGCACGGCTACAAACTAGGTATGCAAGCGCCCTTCTTTTATAAATTAGTGCAGCCTTTAGTCGATGAAATGGGTTCTGCTTACCCTGAATTAACGAAGCTACAAACCCAAGTTGAACAGGCTTTAGAGAGGGAGGAGCGCCGTTTTGCGGAGACGCTAGAACAAGGAATGAAAATCCTTGAAAACACGATTTCTGACTTAGTTGGCGACACGATTGATGGTGAGACGGTCTTCAAGCTCTATGATACCTATGGTTTCCCGCTCGATTTGACCGCTGATATTGCGCGCGAGCGTAATCTGAAGCTCGATGAACTAGGCTTTGAAGCAGCTATGAATGCACAGCGTGAACGTGCACGGGCTGCCGGTAAATTTGGTACTAATTACAATGATAAGTTAGCCGTGGATAGCGAAACTGATTTCCACGGTTATGACACTTTAAGCGAAACTAGCCCAGTTATTGGCTTGTTTAGTGTGGGTAAAGTCGTAGACAGTTTAAGCACTGGGCAAGCAGGGCAGGTTGTGTTAGCTAATACGCCCTTCTATGCGGAGTCTGGCGGTCAGGTTGGTGATACAGGCTATTTAAAAACCAATACAGGCTCTTTCCGGGTCACTGATACGCAAAAGCAGGGCAAAACCTTTATTCATTTCGGCCAAGTAGAAACCGGAAGCATTCAAGTAGGTGCAGTTGTCACGGCTGAGGTGGATAGCGTTCGTCGTAAAGCGGTGATTCTTAATCACTCCGCTACGCATTTAATGCACGCTGCCTTGCGCCAAGTTCTAGGGGCGCATGTTGAGCAAAAAGGCTCGTTAGTGAATGAAGAGCGCTTGCGTTTTGATTTTTTGCACCCAGAAGCTGTCACGGCTGAGCAAATCGCTGAAGTGGAAGCAATTGTAAATATGCAAATTCGCGCGAATGCAGCGGCTTTTGCACACTTGATGGATATGGAGTCAGCTAAAGCAGCCGGTGCGATGGCACTATTCGGCGAGAAGTATGGCGATATTGTGCGTGTCATGCAGATTGGCTTCTCCACCGAGTTATGTGGTGGTTGCCATGTGGAGCGCACAGGTGATATTGGCTTGTTTAAAATTGTGAGTGAAGGTGGCGTTGCTGCGGGGATTCGCCGGATTGAGGCAGTTACAGGCGCAAATGCATTGGCTTGGTTAAATGAAGTCAATACTCGTCTTGGCAATGTGGCGCGCTTATTAAAGTCGAGCAGCAACGAGGTTTTAGAGAAAACTGAAGCATTGATCCAACGTAACCGCGCTTTAGAAAAAGAGTTAGAACAACTGAAGGGCAAGATTGCCTCGCAAGCAGGTTCTAATTTAGCGGATCAAGCGCTGGATATATCGGGTATTAAGGTCTTGGCTGCGAATTTAGAAGGTGCTGATCCGAAGTCCTTGCGTGATACAGTTGACCAGCTAAAAAATAAACTGGGTAAAGCCGTAGTAATTTTAGCAGCGGTAGCAGATGGAAAAGTAAGCCTTGTGGCTGGTGTCACTAAAGATGAAACGGCTAAAGTTAAAGCAGGGGATTTGCTAGGCTTTGTTGCTAGTCAGTTAGGTGGTAAAGGTGGTGGACGCCCTGATATGGCACAAGGTGGCGGGACTGATGTAGCTGCCCTACCACAGGCTTTAGCTTCGGTTCAAGCTTGGGTTGCTGAACGCGTTTAGTATTTCTTTGAAAAAAAGATTATAGTTTTAGCCCCCTCACGTGAGGGGGTTGTCATTTTTATAGATTGAAGGTAAGTCATGGCACTGATCGTACAAAAATACGGCGGTACCTCGGTTGGTTCGCCGGAGCGTATAGCGGCGGTGGCTGATCGGGTCATCCGTTGGCGGCAGAAGGGTAATGATGTCGTGGTGGTGGTTTCTGCAATGTCGGGGGAAACTAATAAGCTGGTGGCGCTGATTAATGCAGTGAATCCAACGGGTTCTGAGCGTGAGAAGGACGCTATTTTAGCCACAGGTGAACAAGTTACAATTGGTTTGTTGGCTCTAGCTTTAGAGAAAAAAGGCCAACCAGCTCGTTCTTATACCGGCGGTCAAGTGCGTATTCTGACCGATGATGCGCATACTAAAGCTCGGATTATGGATATTGATGGTTCTCCTATTCGCAAAGATTTGAGCGAAGGTAAAGTCGTCGTTGTGGCCGGTTTCCAAGGCGTGACTGCCGATGGCAGCATTACGACTTTAGGACGCGGCGGTTCTGATACCACCGGTGTGGCCTTAGCGGTCGCTCTAAAAGCGGATGAGTGCCAAATTTATACGGATGTGGATGGAGTTTATACCACTGACCCACGGATTGAGCCGAAAGCTAAGCATATTCCAGTTTTGAGTTTGGAGGAGATGCTAGAGATGGCGAGCCAAGGCTCCAAAGTTTTGCAAATCCGCTCAGTAGAGTTCGCTTATAAATATGATATGCCTATTCGTGTGCTGTCGAGTTTTGATGAAAACGATGAGGGCAAAAGCACATTGGTCACTCGTGAGGATGAAGTAATGGAAGAAGTATCGGTTCGTGGGATTGCCTTTAATCGTGATGAAGCACAATTGACCGTCAAAGGTGTTCCAGATCGTCCGGGTGTAGCCTATCAAATTTTAGGGCCGATTTCTGAAGCAAATATCGAAGTCGATATGATTGTGCAGAATGTTGGGGTAGGTGGTGCGGGCGGTACGACTGACTTCACATTTACTGTGCATAAAAATGACTACACCAAAGCCACACAAATTCTAGCACGTACCTGTGAAGCTTTAGGTGCAACCGGTTGGGAGGGTGATGAGAATATTGCCAAGGTCGCCATCGTCGGTGCAGGTATGCGTTCACATGCTGGAGTAGCGAGCAAGATGTTTAAAGTATTAGCGGACGAAGGCATCAATATTCACATGATTTCTACTTCTGAAATTAAAGTAGCTGTAGTCATTGATGAAAAGTATTTAGAGCTAGCAGTGCGTGTGTTGCATAAAGCCTTTGGTTTATCCGCCTAAGTACAAAGTTTAAGTTTTTGCTGTTTTTAAAGGCCGCCCAGTTAAGTCCTTAACTGTGGCGGCTTTTTTATGAAGACCTATAGAAAAAAATCTTTAAATCTTAAATAATTCCCTGTTGCTTTTTACCACTTAATGGTAAAAGTACAACAGGGAATATAAAAGTTAAGGCTCAGTTCAGTCGCTATGTGGGAATGTTGAGCAACTAACTGCTGTTCTGAGTATTGGGGTCACAGACTCTATAAGAAGTTCGGTGAATTAAATACAGCGATATGGAGATTTGCGTTATGTTGATATTGACTCGTAGGGTAGGGGAAACCCTGATGATTGGCGACGAGGTCAGCGTCACTGTATTGGGAGTCAAAGGTAATCAAGTACGCCTAGGCATTAACGCACCCAAAGATGTTGCTGTTCATCGTGAAGAAATTTACGAGCGGATTCATCATGAGACCACAGAATCAGCTGTAAGCGAAGAAAATTCAAATTAACTCTTTACCAAAACTGGTAAGCCATGTATCCTTGCGGCCTTCATAAATAAACACGATTTTCTCTGTACGGAGAGGTGGCCGAGAGGCCGAAGGCACTCCCCTGCTAAGGGAGCATGGGCCAAAAGCTCATCGCGGGTTCGACTCCCGCCCTCTCCGCCATTTATGAATCAGTAGTGCAAAGAAACTTAAAAAAATTCTTGACCTACTCAATTGAAATGCGCAAAATACGTGCCTTCAGAAAGCGTCCATAGCTCAGTTGGATAGAGTACCTGGCTACGAACCAGGCGGTCGGAGGTTCGAATCCTTCTGGACGCGCCATATACCAAAGGCTTGCATTAAATGATGCAGGCCTTTTTTGTTTTAGACCAATAAAACCCGAAGGTTCTATTGGGAGGAAGAGAGTAAATAAGGGCGTTCAGGATTACGTTGGTATAACACCGCGGTATTCCCAATCTTTTGAATTAAAACCGCCTCACTAGCATGTTCGAGAATTTGTTCGAGAATTGCATTTCTTAACTCCCGATCACCTGCATTAATTTTGATTTTTACTAATTGATGGTATTCCAAAGCATTATTCAACTCCACCAAGATGGTATCTTTAAGACCTTGTTGGCCAATTAAAATAATAGGATGGAGAGCGTGCGCTAAACCTTTTAAGCGCTTTTTTTGTGCGTCCGTGAGTTCCATAACCGTTCTTCCCAAAAAGGCGCGAGTTTAAGTAGTAAGTTGATAGTATGGCAAGAAGCAAAAGCAGTCACAAATGGTTACGTGAGCATTTCGATGATGAGTATGTGAAAAAAGCTCAGCAAGAAGGCTATCGTTCACGCGCAGTTTATAAGCTCAAAGAAATCCAAGATAAAGATCATGTGTTGCGTCCAGGTACTAAAGTGGTGGATTTAGGAGCAGCACCAGGGGGATGGAGTCAAATTGCGGTGCAATTGGTTGGACGTACAGGTCGAGTGGTGGCGAGTGATATTTTGCCGATTGAGCCAATTCCTAATGTTGAATTTGTGTTGGGGGATTTTCGGGAAGATGCTGTTTTAGCGGAGTTACTTAATTTATTGGGTGATGAGAAAGCAGACCTTGTACTTTCTGATATGGCTCCCAATATGAGTGGTATGGATGCTGTGGATCAACCCCGAGCGATTTATTTATGTGAGTTAGCTTTGGAGATGGCGCAGCAAGTTTTAAGGCCGGGTGGAGCATTTTTAGTGAAACTTTTTCAGGGCGATGGCTCTGATAAGTTTTTACAAGAAGTCCGCCAACATTTCAAAACGGTAAAAATTCGCAAGCCAGCCGCCTCAAGACCCCGTAGTCGTGAAGTTTATGTGCTTGGACAAGGGTTTTTGGTGTAATATTACAGAAACCTGTAAGGTAGCGTGAGGGTCAACAGACCGGAAATGGAGATAGTCTCTTGAATGATTTAACCAAAAATTTGCTTATCTGGGCTGTTATTGCTTTCGTTTTGATTGCAGTATTCAGCAAATTTAGCGTACAGCCTGGTCATCAAGCTTCCGCTATGTCTTATTCTGACTTCTTACAAAATGTGCGCAGTAAGAACGTTAAGGAAGTGGATATCAGAGGGCAAAAAATTATTGGTGTGACCACGAATGGTGAGCGTTTCACTACTTATACACCACCTGATGATCCTCAAATGGTTAGCGATTTATTAGCTAATGATGTGAAAGTAACTGCGGCTGCACCCGAAGAGCGCTCTATTTTTTGGGATATTGTGATTAGCTGGGTACCTTTCCTCCTCATCATTGGCTTGTGGATTTATATTATGCGTCAGATGCAAGGTGGCGGCGGTGGACGTGGAGCCATGTCTTTCGGTAAAAGCCGTGCGCGCATGATGACTGAAGACCAAGTTAAAGTAAATTTCAATGATGTTGCTGGCTGTGACGAAGCTAAAGAGGAAGTTGCAGAGTTAGTCGAGTTTTTACGCGATCCTAGCAAGTTCCAAAAATTAGGTGGCAAGATTCCACGTGGTGTGCTGATGGTAGGCTCACCCGGTACAGGTAAAACTTTGTTGGCTAAAGCGATTGCTGGCGAAGCAAAAGTACCTTTCTTTAGTATTTCGGGTTCTGATTTCGTTGAAATGTTTGTCGGTGTGGGTGCTTCACGGGTGCGCGATATGTTCGAGCAAGCGAAGAAGCATGCCCCTTGCATTATCTTTATTGACGAGATTGATGCGGTCGGTCGTCAACGAGGTGCAGGTTTAGGAGGTGGTCATGATGAACGCGAGCAGACCTTAAACCAATTATTGGTTGAGATGGATGGTTTTGAAGGTAGTGAAGGCATTATTGTGATTGCTGCGACTAACCGTCCTGATGTCTTAGACCCAGCTTTATTGCGTCCCGGTCGTTTCGATCGTCAAGTAGTCGTGCCTTTACCTGATGTGCGTGGTCGTGAGCAGATCCTAAAAGTGCACATGCGTAAGGTACCTTTAGGTGATGATGTAAAGCCAAGCTTAATTGCACGTGGTACACCGGGTTTCTCTGGTGCAGATTTGGCTAATTTAGTGAATGAAGCGGCTTTATTTGCTGCACGCTCCAACAAACGTACGGTAGACATGATTGAGTTCGAGAAGGCCAAGGACAAAATCATGATGGGTTCTGAGCGTAAGTCAATGGTAATGAATGAGGAAGAGAAACGGATGACGGCTTATCATGAAGCGGGTCATGCGATTGTCGGCCTTAATGTGCCAGAAGAGGATCCTGTCTATAAAGTGACAATCATTCCTCGTGGACGTGCTTTAGGTGTAACCATGTTCCTTCCAGTGGAAGATCGTTACAGCAATAGTAAGCAACGCTTAGAGAGTAAGATTTCTAGTCTATATGGTGGGCGTATTGCTGAGGAGTTAATTTTTGGTGCTGAGCGAGTCACCACTGGTGCATCTAATGACATCGAACGTGCTACCGATATTGCACGTAATATGGTGACTAAATGGGGCTTATCAGATCGGATGGGACCTTTAGCTTACTCTGAAGATGAAGGTGAGGTGTTCTTAGGCCGCACGGTCACCCAGCATAAGCAAATGTCGGATGACACTGCACATGCCATTGATGAAGAAATTCGTGGTGTGATTGAGCGTAACTATTCACGTGCTAAGCAAATTCTGATTGATAATATGGATAAGCTGCATGCCATGTCGAGGGCTTTGATGAAATACGAAACTATCGACCGTGATCAGATTGATGCCATTATGCGTGGTGAAGAGCCGAAACCACCTGCTGATTGGACAGAAACAGATGATAACGGTAAAGGTAACCCACCCTCCGTGCGTCTGCCGCAAGCAGGTTCTGGTGATGTCGTGGGGGATCCTGCGGGTTCACACTAAGCAGCGTTAGTTATTTAGTTAATGAAGGCGTGGATTATTCCACGCCTTTGTTTTTGGAGGCGAGAAAATGTTCGATCTCAGCACAGCACGTACTCAAGTGATGGGTATTTTAAACATCACCCCCGATTCATTTTCCGATGGTGGGCGTTTCTATGGCCTAGATGCAGCCCTACAACAAACTGAAGCTATGATTCAAGCAGGGGTAGATATTATTGATATTGGGGGCGAATCAACTCGACCGGGTGCACAAGACGTCAGTCTTGATCTAGAGTTAGAGCGAGTTATTCCTGTGATTGCGGCTATTCGTGAACATTTCGAGATTCCAATTTCTATTGATACCAGCAAAGCCGAAGTGATGCGTGCAGCTCTGCACTACAAGGTTGAAATCATTAATGATATTCGTGCCCTACAAGAATTAGATAGTTTACGGGTTTGTGCACAAGCAGAGGCTTTAATCTGCCTGATGCATATGCAGGGTCAACCTCGGACTATGCAGCAAGCTCCGCATTATGAGGATGTAGTGCGAGAAGTCGGTGAATTTTTCCAAGAGCGTATTGATGCTTGCGTGCAAGCCGGTATCGCCCGTGAACGCTTGATTTTGGATCCAGGGTTTGGTTTTGGTAAAAACTTGGAGCATAACCTCACATTATTCCGCAATTTACAAGCTTTTGACGCCTTCAAATTACCACTTCTTGTGGGAGTATCTCGTAAAGCGATGATTGGAGCTTTATTAAATGGACGCCCAGCTGCTGAGCGCCTACAGGGAAGTGTCGCGGCTGCCGTGGTTGCAGCCGTAAAAGGTGCAAAAATTGTGCGGGTTCACGATGTAGCTGCCACGGTTGAGGCATTAAAAATAGCTCAAGCTGTGCTATAAAGCAGCCCTAAGAATATAAGCAGGATTTCAGTGATGGCTAGAAAGTATTTTGGTACAGATGGCGTGCGTGGCACGATTGGGCAGGCCCCCATGACTCCCGATTTTGTACTCAAGTTGGGTTGGGCGGCTGGCAAAGTATTAGCAGGGGATGGGCATCCACTGGTATTAATCGGTAAAGATCCACGTATTTCTGGCTATATGTTGGAGTCGGCTTTGCAAGCTGGTTTAGCGGCAGCAGGGGTTAACGTGCGTTTACTAGGGCCTATGCCAACCCCAGCGATTGCTTATTTAACACGGGCTTTTCGTGCAGCAGCGGGGATTGTAATTAGTGCTTCCCATAATCCCTATCATGATAATGGTGTGAAATTCTTCTCAGCGGATGGCATGAAATTACCTGATGCAGTGGAGGAGGAAATCGAAACCTATTTAGACCAACCTTTGGTGACGGTAGTCTCTAATGAGTTAGGTAAAGCAGTACGGATTAATGATGCCGCGGGTCGCTATATTGAGTTTTGTAAGCGCGCTTTTCCTACCGAGCTTTCCTTAAAAGGTTTACGGGTTGTGGTCGATTGTGCGAATGGCGCTACTTATCATGTGGCTCCGGATGTTTTCAGAGAATTGGGCGCGGAAGTCATTAGCATTGCGAATGAACCGAATGGTTTCAATATTAATGACCACTGTGGTGCGACCGATACGGCTATTTTGCGCGAGACAGTGCTGAAATATCGGGCTGATCTAGGTTTGGCTTTAGATGGTGATGGTGATCGCTTAATTATGGTTGATCATTTGGGTGAGGTCGTTGATGGCGATGAAGCGTTGGCCGTGATTGCTCAAGAGCGTGGTCGTGACTATCTACAAGCGGGAGTAGTGGGTACGCAAATGAGTAATTTAGGCTTAGAAAAGGCTATAACTCGTCTAGGTGTACCATTTTATCGTGCTAAAGTAGGCGACCGCTATGTGATGGAGTTAATGCTCAAGCATCAATGTGTCCTAGGCGGTGAGTCTTCTGGGCATGTGATTGTGCGTGAGCATATTTCCACAGGGGATGGTATTGTCGCGGGTCTACAAGTGCTACGTGCGATGCTTTATAGCGGTAAATCCTTGCATGATTTAAAGAAAATTATGCGCAAATATCCGCAAAAGCTAGTCAATGTACCGATCAAACAACGCATCAATTTGGATGAGTCGGTGCAGATTCAGGGTGCTGTCAAACAAGCCGAGGCTGAGTTAGGCGAGCGTGGGCGTGTATTACTACGTGCTTCAGGAACTGAGCCTCTAATTCGCGTGATGGTTGAAAGTGAAGATAGCGCTGAAACCAAACGCTTAGCCGAAGCTATCGCTGATGTTGTCCGTCATGCTGCCTAAAACCTTTTGAGTATCTTAATATGTCGATTGAGTCCGAATTAATAGCGCGTAGTCAGAATCAGTGTGAACTTTGTGCAGCCACTGAACAGCTCTCTAGCTTCGTAGTAGCACCAAAAGCAGGTAATCAAGCGGATGAGTGCGCTTGGCTTTGTGCCAGTTGCCAAAGCCAAATGCCCAAAGAAGCATCTTTAGATGTGCAACATTGGCGCTGCTTAAATGATAGTATGTGGAGTCAGACTCCTGCAATACAGGTTTTGGCTTGGCGGATCTTGAATCGTTTGTCTAATGAGGCTTGGGCGCAACAAGCTTTAGATATGCTGTATTTGGACGAGGTAAGTTTAGCTTGGGCGCAAGCTGATATAGTTCAGCCAGATGAAGATAGGGTCGTGCATCGCGATAGCAATGGTGCAATCTTACAAGCAGGTGACACGGTAACTTTGATTAAAGACTTGGTGGTCAAGGGGGCTAATTTTACTGCTAAGCGTGGTACGGCGGTGCGCAATATTTCTTTAGTACGTGATAATGCTGAGCATATCGAAGGTCGGGTGAATGATCAGCAGATTGTGATCTTGACACAATTTGTGAAGAAGGTTGGTTAACAATAGGTAAGGAGTTGTCTGAACTTAATTAAATTCAGACAACTCACAGAGTCACTGTTAGCTAGATAAATAATGAAGCTCCCAACCCGCCAAACGATACAATGATCGCGGCCATATACCAGCGAAAAATCCCCTGATAATAAAGCCCAGCATTGGCGGTGTCATAGCGATTAGTTAAGAGCTTGAATAAAGTAAAAATCATTAAGCCGATACCGATTAATAAGGTAATCGCTACTACCGCATCAGCTACGGTTTGAATCGCTGAGCTGTCATCATCAGCAATCGCCCATTGCGCCAAGAAATTCATCAAAAAGCCCAACATGATACCGATAGATGTAACCATCGGTTGGCGAAAATCACGGATGTCGTGATTCATAGGGGTATCTTTGTGATCGAACATGATGCGCTGCGCTCTGCTTAAAGAAAGAGTTAGACCAATTTAAGCACGGCTTTAGCAGCACGTACACCACTTAAATAAGCACCATGCACCGTGCCGGGATAAGCACTATGAGTAGCTTCACCCGCCCAATACAAACGTCCACTTTTGCTCGCTAAGGCTTGGCGATCTTGGTTACTGCTCCCGACTGCGTTGAACGAGTAAGAGC
Source organism: uncultured Thiothrix sp. (assembly GCF_937873765.1). Lineage (GTDB taxonomy): Bacteria > Pseudomonadota > Gammaproteobacteria > Thiotrichales > Thiotrichaceae > Thiolinea. The sequence continues at coordinate 22,045 of NZ_CALMZC010000006.1, forward strand.
CATAGGCTAAAGGATCTTGTGCCCAACGTGTAATTTGTGCACTTGTTGGTTGTGGAATAGCATTGCCAAACATTGCTTTCAAAACTTTCATAGCATCAGCGATCAAAGCTTGGTCACTCCAAGCTTCTACTTCACGTGCGCGATCAGCAGCATGAAAACCAAGTAAAACTGGTGCGCCAGTTTTGGCAAAACTAACCCATTCTACCCAGCAGCCCGCATCAGGGGATAGATACTCTAGCCAATCGATATCTTTTGGCCAAAACACCGTATTGAATCTTAAATAAGCTTTATTTAATAAGCCCATCCCTAAACGCTGGATTGCTGCTTGTTTTGCAGCCGGTAAAGATGGATTAAATTGAATTGTTTTCCGCTTTAATACTCCTAACGGTACTGTGATGATCGCATAATCGGCTTTGTAAGTCTGATCTTGGGTTTTGACTGTAACGCCTGCATTAGTGTAATTAATACGAGAGACGATTTGACCTAAGCGTACATCCAAGCCTTGCGCTAGATAATTAGGGATTTGATCGTAACCCTGTGGGAACAAGACATCAGCCCCACTAAATTCTTCATTATCCTCAACCGTTTGTGCTGATATTTCCTGAGTAGAGCCTGAGTATTCCTGCTCATAAGTACTATTTAAATAGAAATTTAATTGCGCTTGATAAGCAGAGCCAAGCGGCTTGTTTACAACACGCTCGACCGCCGCCTGTAAGGAAATATCCGTATCTAAATTAGCCGCTTGCTTAAGCGCTTTACTTACTAAGTTTTCCATGGCTGTTTCATTAGTACCTTGGACACCCAACTGTTTCAGGCGCGCATCAATATACAGCTCAGCATTATCATAACTGGTGGCAATACGCTTAGCCTGAGCAGCATTGGCTAACTCAGTGATGGGATTTTGCCGTTGCCCATGAATCCAAGAAGCACCTAGATCCAGAGGATACTCAGGCCACACACGACTGGTGTGGATGCGTCCGCCAGTACGCTCACGAGCTTCAATCACGGTTACTTTTAGGCCTTGATCACTCAAACTACGCGCAGCAGCCAGCCCTGCTATACCTGCCCCAATAATCAAAATGGTTGGAGCATCAGCGGCTTGTAAACTAGTATTCATAACTAAGGGATAAGCGGCTAAACTGGCTAAAAATTCACGGCGTGAAAAAGTCATGATATGCACTATGGTTGATACTAATAGGAAAATCTTAGACTTAAAAAAAACAAAAGGCCAGTCTTAGCTGGCCTCTGTTGCTGGTTTAAGCTTGAGTTGTAGGGGTGCTAACTATTGGCAAAGCGGTATCTGGATCTTTATGTGATCCATGCACCTCTGGTTTTCCCCGCATGAAAACCCAACGCAAGCCACGGCGTAGATCATCAATAAAAGTAAATACCACTGGAATCACCAACAAGCTCAGCAGGGTTGAGGCAATCAATCCACCGATCACCACAATCGCCATCGGTGAACGGAAACTGGGATCTACCCCCAAACCTAAAGCAGTTGGCAACATCCCAGCACCCATAGCAATCGTTGTCATGACAATAGGGCGAGCACGCTTATGGCAAGCATCGACTAAAGCTTCAAAACGCTGCATGCCGCGCATGTGAATATCTACAATCGCGTATTCCACTAGCAGGATGGAGTTCTTAGTCACGATCCCCATTAACATAATGAGGCCAATCACTGAGGGCATGGAAAAACTGCTGTGTGTGAGCAATAAAGCTACAAATGCTCCCCCGAGTGACAAAGGTAAAGCCATCAGAATGGTGATCGGTTGCATGAAGTCATGGAATAGCAGTACTAAGACCACATAAATAATCATCACTCCAATCAGCATCGCACCACCAAAGCTACCAAATAGCTCTTGCATATTTTCCACATCACCTGCAGGTGGACGAGAAACACTAGGCGGTAAGGTTTGAATGCTAGGAAGTTGCTCGACCTCGGCTACCACGTCACCTAAACCTCGACCATTTAACTCAACGTCAATCGTCACATTGCGCCTGCGTTCTAAGCGCTGGATTTGAGTGGGGCCACTGCTTAATTGCACCTCCGCTACTGCGGATAAAGGCACTTCACCATTCCGCCCCGGAATACGGAGTTGCTGAATCGCTTGCAGATCAGTGCGTACTTGTTTATCTAAACGTACCCGCACGGGAATTTGCCGTTGTGGTAAATTGAGTTTGGGTAAGCGGCTTTCAAAGTCCCCCGTCGTTGCGATTTGCACTACAGAAGCTAAGGCTTGTGTGCTCACACCTAACTCTGCTGCGCGCGCAAAATTCGGGGTAATATGAATTTCTGGGCGCTGTAAGCTGGCATTGGAGGTGATATTGCCTAAGCCGGTGAGTGTGCGCAGATCTTTTTCTACGGCGGTGACGCTGGAGTTAAGCGCATTGGCATCATCGCTGGCCAAAGTAACTTGTAATTGCTCACCATTGCCACCTAAGCCCACTTTAATCCGTGCCCCCGGTAGGTCTTGAATCGCTTTGCGAATCAAGTTTTCGATGTCCTGTTGAGTCAGCGAGCGCTCAGTACGATGCGTGAGGACAATGGTTAAAGTGGCTTTACGGGCATCAGTACCCCCACCACCACCGAAGGGGCCTTGCTGGCTGGCTTCATAACCGACGATAGAAAACACATGCTTGATTTCTGGAACGGATACAATTTTCTGACGAGCTTCTTCTGCAATAATGCGTGTCTCTTCTAAGGTACTGCCCGGTTGCAGCTCAACCGTGACACCGGTAATACCTTCGTCACCCGGTGGAATGAAGCCTTTAGGTAATAAAGGAATTAACATGATGGAGCCAATGAAGAAGGCAATCGCTAAAATCAAGGTGATAAACCGATGCCGCAAACACCATTTCATCAAGCGCAGATAGTGGGTCATAATCCAACCGTCTTTTTGCTGATGCTCTTTCGGGGCTTTGAGAATATAGGCCGCCATCATCGGTGTGAGCATCCGTGCTACCACCAGCGAAAAGAACACTGAAATAGCCGCAGTCATGCCGAAAGGTTCAAAGAACTTACCCACTACGCCGCCCATGAATGCGGTAGGGAGGAAGACTGCAATCAAGGTAGCTGTAGTGGCAATTACGGCGAGGCCAATTTCATCGGCTGCTTCCATCGCGGCTTGGAAGGGTGTCTTTCCCATATGTAAATGGCGGACGATATTTTCCACTTCCACAATCGCATCATCGACCAAGACCCCCACAACTAAGGCCAGCGCGAGCAGCGTCAGAATATTCATGGTATAGCCCATATAATACAAAGCTGCAAAGGTCGGTAGAATGGCTAAGGGTAGGGCAATTGCTGAAACTAATGTCGAGCGGAGGTCTCGTAAAAATAACCAGACCACTAAAATCGCTAAGGCTGCGCCCTCATACATCAGTAGCATGGAGCCTTCATAGTTATCTTTAACTGAGGTAACTCGGTCAAATGCCTCAACAATTTTGACTTGTGGATGCTGTTCATTAAGCTTTTGCACAGCCGCACGCACACGCTCAGCCGTATCCACTTCACCCGCACCTTTAACCCGCGTAATCTGGAAGCCGACGACAGGTTTGCCGTCCCAGAGTGCGTACATGGCACGCTCAGCATAAGTATCCTGAACTTTAGCAATTTGATCTAAGCGCACATAACGCCCACCGGCGAGTGGAATCGGCAACGCAGCTAAATCATCTGCCGTTTTTACTGCACCTAAAGTACGCACTGACTGAACTGAACCACCGACATCCCCTCGTCCGCCGGAAGCATCTTTTTGCATCTGTCCGAGAGCTTGTGATACGGCATCAGCGGTAATCCCTAAACCTGCCATCAAAGCCGGGTTGAGATTCACTTGTACTTCGCGGTCAACCCCACCAATGCGGCTGCTTTTACCTACACCGGGCACTGCCATCATGGCTTTGGATACTTCATTATCCACAAACCATGACAAAGCCTCTTCATCCAAACGGTCTGAGGCGACTGTGAAGGTTACAATCGGATTACCAGAGGTAGTGACTTTACCCACAATTGGGTCAGTCATACTGCCCGGCAGATCTGCACGAATCCCATCCACCGCATTGCGCACTTCACTTAAAGCAGTCTCGATATTCTTATCGATAATAAATTCAATCGCGGTTACCGAAGAACCATCCGTGAGGGTGGATTGAATATGTTTAATCCCATCTAAAGAGGCGACTGCATCTTCGACTTTGCGAGTCACCTCGGTCTCTAATTGTGAAGGAGAAGCCCCTTCAAGCCCTGCACTCACCGTAATGACGGGCAATTCAATATCAGGAAATTGTTGAATAGTTAGTGAGCGGAAACCATGAATGCCAAGAATACTCAGCACCATGAACAGCAAGAGAGCAGGGACAGGGTTGCGTATTGACCACGCGGAAATATTCATGGTTTTTTCACACCTGCACCTGCACCTGCACCTGCACCTGCACCTGCACCTGCACCTGCACCTGCAATTTGCACTAAATCGCCATCATTGAGGAAAGCGCCACCGGTCGCGACCAATTTAATATCTGTTGGCAAGTCACTGAGGATTTCAACTCGATCTTGCACACGCCGGCCAATTTTTACTTCATGCTGAATCACACGATTATCGGCACCAATTTCAAACACGATGTGTCGACCATCTCGTAAAATCACTACCGCTTGCGGTACAGTTAAAGCGTCTGTTTGCCCTTGGCGAATAGTGCCTTGAACAAACATGCCAGCTCGTGCACTGCTGCCTGAAGGCAAGCTCACATACACCAAAGCGCGCCGCGTATTCGCATCCAGTTGTGGAGAGATTAGGCGTACTTGGCCTTCTATGACCTCGCCAGTATTAATGGTGACACTAGCGGTTTGACCTTCGCGGATTTGCCCCAAATCATTACTCGAGACTTCAGCACGCCACTCCAGTTTGTTTTGACGAATGATACGAAAGAGTTCTGCGCCAGTTTGCACCACACTGCCTAAAGCAGCCGTGCGTGCGTTGATGACACCATCATCGGCTGCTACAATCGTGGTTTGACCAAGGCGAATTTCTTGGCTTCTTAAAGCGGCTTGTTGAACTTTTAAAGCAGCATTTTGTGCTTCCAAAACGGCTTCCTGAGCTTTTACCGCCAAGCGACTCGATTCAACAGCGGCTTCTTGCGATTTAACTTCGGCTTGCTTGGCAGATAGCCCCGCTTTTTGCGCCGTTACTCCCGCTTTTTGCGCATCTAAAGCCGCTCTTTGTGAGGCAATAGTGGCTTTTTGGCTGTCAATGCCAGCACGAGCGGTGGCTTCACCAGTAATATACTGATCGACTTGTTGCATCGGCAAAGCACCACTGGTTTTTAGTTGGCGCGCCCGATCTGCATTTGCTTTGGCTTCAGTGAAATTAGCATTGGCTTGTACTAAACCTGCATTGGCTTGTGCGATGCCTGCTTCTGCTTGGCCTAAAGCTGCTTGAGCTTGGCTAATAGAGGCATTCGCTTGTACTAAGCCCGCTTCTGCTTGGGTAACGCCCGCTTGAGCTTGTACGACACCTGCCTCAGATTGCGCAACTCCCGCTTGGGCTTTTAAAACTTCCGCTTTGGCCTGATTAATTACTGCTTGTTGTTGGGCAATATCCGCTTGGACGGTCTCTTGGGAAAGTTTAACTAAAGATTGGCCTTTCTTGACGGTTTCACCCACATCCACCAACACGTCGGTAATGCGCAGACCGCCAATTTCTGCGGAAATAATCGCTTCTTGCCAAGGATTGATCACACCATCGGCTTGAATAGTAGTATCCCAAGAGTCTTTTTGTGGGCTAACACTGGTGACCGTGAGCGCGGGCTTTGAAGCTCCACCTGCTGGCTTACCACCCTGAGCTGCTGCCGGTTTAGTATCCGTATTAGCTGGAGCAGGAGCAACTACAGCAGGAGCTGTTTCACTAGTGGAGCTAGGGACTGAGCCAGTTGTTGCTTGGCTTGGAGTCGTTTGTGCCTGACTAATCAGGATCGGGTTCAGTGCTACAGCTAGCCCAAGAAGACTGCAGATCGTGATCCGAGGTATGCGTCTGACTGATTTCATAATAATTCTTTTAGCTCAAAAATTAATTAATGACGGTAGTAGCTACTATCAAAATGACTATGGGTCAGTAGGATAACGGAAGCCTGTGCTGAGCGGTAGTTTCCTTACGAAAATTTACCTTTTAGACCGACAGGCTTGACCTCTAGACCACTGAGTCATTCACTAAAGACCTTTAGTTTTTAGGGAGTTGCCAATCAATGCTTGAACGTCCCTGCTTGTGTAAAAAACTATTGGCTTGGGAGAAGGGTTTACTACCAAAGAAACCTTGCTTGGCTGATAAAGGCGAAGGATGCGCACTGCTTAAAATATGGTGCTTAGTTTGATCTATTAACCCAGCCTTCTTTTGCGCCTGTGCACCCCAAAAGATAAATACTACAGGCTGAGCTTGTTGGTTCACTGCTTGAATCACTGCATCAGTCAATGGCTCCCAGCCTTTTTTCTGATGGCTCCCAGCCTTACCTGCTTCCACAGTTAATACTGTATTGAGTAGTAACACACCTTGCTCGGCCCAAGCTAATAAATAACCCACATTTTTATTGTCAATCTCTAGATCTGTAAGCATTTCCTTGTGAATATTATTTAAGGAGCGAGGTAGGGGTTTAACGCTAGGGCGTACAGAGAAGGACAAACCATGTGCATGCCCTAAAGTCGGATAAGGGTCTTGACCGAGAATGACGACTTTAACGGCATGTAAGGGTGTGGCTTCGAGTGCTAAAAAAAGGAGTTCAGTCGGTGGTAGAATTATTTTGCCTGCGGCAGTTTCAGTTTCTAGAAAAGCTTCTAACTCGCGCAAATAGGGTTTGTTAAATTCAGCCGCTAACGCAATTTGCCAAGAAGGGTCAAGGGTTTGGAATTGAACATTAAAAGCTACTGACATTAATCAGCCTCCAGTTATTAGAAAGTTCTACCCAATCAGGTAGGATTCACTGTTAAAAAAAGCTTATACTGTTAAACTCAATAACAGCGACTAAAAGCATTGATTTTTAGCGAAACTATTTAGACAACAAATACTTAGACTTACTGACTGGGTTTATCTTGCTAAACATCAAAGCCAGCATGTACTTAGTCAGCGTAAAATAACTAAGTTTATGTCGCGCTTTTTTATTTTAGCAAAGCGCCCGAATTAGCGCGAAAGCACCACAGCATAAACCTATTTCGATAAGCGGACATCTGAGGAGGAGAAGATGGATGCTGAAAAGCGTGCAGCTGATTATTCTTTATTAACTGTGCAAGTTCAGGATTTGGTGCGTCCTACTGTTACTGTGGATGAAGAAACCAGTATTCAAGCCACTGCTGCACAGATGACCGCAGCTAATAGCCATACAGCCCTGGTCGTGCGTAACCATAGACTCACCGGCATTGTTACCGATCAAAATTTTCGAGTGCGTGTGGTCGCGAGTCAACATGATCCTCAAGATCGGATTGCCAGTATCATGAGTCCCCAGCCGATGACGCTGACGCCACAAGCACCTGCTACGGAAGCCATGCTCTTAATGGCTCAGCATAATATTCGGCATATTCCTGTGGTCGATCCACATCAACAGACAATTTTGGGTGTGATTGGTGGTACGGATTTACTGCGTAGCCATAGTCATAATGCTATTTATTTAATTGGTGATATTTATCTCGCTAAGGATGTTGAGACTTTAAAACAACTGAGCCTACATCGGCCTAAAGCTTTGGTGAGTATGGTCAAAAGCCTCACTAGTTATCATGTTTCACATGCGATTAGTTCAATTGGGCAAGCGATTACGCGCCGCCTTCTGCAGTTAGCTGAACAGGCATTAGGTGCTCCACCTATACCCTATGCTTTTCTAGTCGCTGGTTCTTTAGCCCGCTTTGAGCAAACCGCTTATTCGGATCAGGATAATGGCTTAATCCTTGCCAATGATTATCAAGAGGCTGAACATGGCGAGTATTTCCGTAAGTTAGCTGATTTTGTTTGTGATGGTTTAGATGCTTGCGGTTATGAATACTGTAAGGGCGGCATTATGGCTTCCAATCCGCAATGGCGGCAGCCTTTATCCGTCTGGCGCAATTATTTCGCTAAATGGATTGAAACTCCTGATCCGCAAGCCTTGTTATATTCGACTATTTTCTTTGATTTGCGTTGTTTATACGGTGATGCGGCTTTATTTGAAGATTTGCATCAGAGCATTCTACGCCGCACGCAAAAAAGCACTTTGTTCTTGACGCATATGGCAGCGAATGCCCTAAATTTCCGCCCACCTTTAGGTTTTTTCAAAGGCTTTGTGCTGGAGAAGCAAGCGAATGGCGAAAAAACCTTAGATATGAAAAAGCGGGGCGTAGTGCCGATCATTGATGTGGCGCGAGTTCATACCCTAGCAGCAGGTTTGCCAGTCACTCATACACGTGAACGCTTGCAAGCTTTGGGGCAAGCAAATCAAGTGAATAATGATGTATTGGCGAATGTCTTGGATGCCTTTGAGTTTATTAGTTTGACACGCTTGCGCCATCAAGCACGGCAGATTGAAGCGGGGCAATTAGCAGATAATCAAGTTTCGCCGGATGAGTTGTCAGATTTCGAGCAACGGCATTTAAAAAATGCCTTTGAAGTGGCTAGTCATTTTCAAGATGCGCTTGCTCAGCGCTATCAAGCTAATGCGCTGCGTTAAGCAAGTTAAAGAGTGGAGGGATGTTTTATGTTACGCGGAATGACCTCAGCACGATTAGTCGCGCTGTTTACTTTTGGCTGTGCCTTGTTAAATTTTCCTCTGTTGGCACTATGGGATAAAGATATCACTATTCTTGGAATACCTTTGTTTCCTGCGGCTTTATTTATGATTTGGGCAGGCATGATTGCAGTTTTAGCGTGGTTAATGGAAACCGATGAGAGATGAGGAGGGCTAAGGATGATTTCAAGTAGTCTGGTCATTGCAGCTTCCTTTCTCTATGTTTTGATTCTATTTGCAGTTGCATGGTTTGGGGATAAACGTGCCGCCGAAGGGCGTTCGATTATTGCAAGCCCGTGGGTCTATGCCTTGTCGATGGCGGTGTATTGTACAGCTTGGACTTATTTCGGCAGTGTCGGGCGCGCTGCGAATACAGGCTTGTGGTTTTTACCGATTTATTTAGGCCCGATGCTCGCGATGATCTTAGCGTGGCTAGTGCTGCGTAAAATGATCCGTATTGCTAAAACTTATCGAATTACGTCCATCGCTGATTTTATTGCCAGTCGTTATGGCAAAAGCCGCACACTGGCTAGTTTAGTCACCCTCATCACGGTTGTTGGTATTGTCCCTTATATTGCTTTGCAGCTCAAAGCGATTTCGAGTGGCTATGCGATGCTCACCACGCCCTTAGGCCAACCTCGTCCAGAGATGGGTCTATGGTTAGGTGATAGCACTTTATATATTGCATTAGCACTAGCCGGCTTCACGATTATATTTGGTACTCGCCATTTAGATACTACAGAGCGCCATGAGGGCATGGTGGCTGCGATTGCTTTTGAGTCCATTGTGAAACTAGTTGCGTTTTTAGCTGTGGGTATTTTTGTTGTTTATGGTGTATTTAATGGGATGGGAGATTTATTTGCTCAAGCTTTAGCCGATGAAAAACTCAAACCTTTATTACTGCTAGGCCAAGGTGAATATGATTTTGCCTATCCGCAGTGGTTTGCCTTAATTCTACTTGCCATGCTTTCAGTGATTTTTTTACCACGCCAATTCCAAGTGATGGTGGTGGAAAATGTGGATGAGCGTCATCTCAAACGCGCCAGTTGGGTGTTTCCTCTGTATTTATTGCTGATTAATATTTTTGTTTTACCGATTGCCATTGGCGGCTTGTTATTTTTTGGTCAAGGCCAAGCTGATCCTGATTATTTCGTTTTGTCTTTGCCACTAGCACATGGCTATGAATGGCTGGCTTTATTTGTGTTTGTGGGTGGGCTATCTGCTGCGACTGGCATGGTGATTGTGGAGGCGATTGCTGTCTCGACGATGGTGTGTAATGACTTAGTGATGCCCTTTTTATTACGTACAGAGCGTTTTGGTAGTCGTGCTAGTGGGGATTTAACAGGCTTACTATTAATGATTCGGCGCGTGGCTATTTTAGGCATTTTGCTGCTCGGTTATTTATATTTCCGGATGGCAGGTGAGGCTTATGCTTTAGTTAGCATCGGATTGATTAGTTTCGCTGCTGTCGCGCAATTTGCGCCTGCGATGTTGGGTGGTATGTATTGGAAAGTCGGTAATCGCCAAGGTGCTTTGGTTGGTTTAATACTGGGCTTTGCCTTGTGGATTTACACCTTATTACTACCTTCTTTAGTCAAGTCTGGCTGGATTGACTCGGGTTTCATGCATGAAGGCTTATTTGGCTTAGTTTGGCTGCGTCCTGAGCAATTGTTTGGCTTAGAAGGTTTAGATAATCTCACGCATGCTTTGTTCTGGAGCTTGTTTGCGAATATCAGCGCTTATGTTCTAGTATCTTTGTGGACAAGACCGGAGGCGCGGGAAGCTAGCCAAGCTTTATTATTTGTCGACGTGTTTGAGCGGACTGCGAGTACGCATCCTGTGTTTTGGCAAGGGCGCGCTAAACTAGCTGATTTACGTAATCTCACAGAGCGCTTTTTAGGTTTAGATAAAGCTGAGCGCGTATTTACTGATTATGCGCGCCGTTTAGGTTTAAGTCAGACCAAGGATATCCCTGCAAATGCGCAGCTCGTTCAATATGTAGAAACGCAACTAGCTGGAGCCATTGGTACTGGTTCGGCACGCATGATGGTCGCTTCAGTTGTGGAAGAGGAGCAGCTCGACTTAGATGATGTAATGCGTATCTTAGAAGAAGCGTCACAACTTCGTGCTTACTCCAAAGCGTTAGAAGAAAAATCTTTGTCTTTAGAGAAGGCCACTAGAGAATTGCGTGCTGCTAATGAACAACTTAAAAGCCTTGATAAGCTCAAAGATGACTTTATGTCTTCTGTCACCCATGAGCTACGTACTCCCTTAACCTCAATTCGTGCTTTCACTGAAATGATGCTTGACGATGATGAGATGGAAGCTGAGCAGCGGCGGCAATTTCTGGAAATCGTGGTCGGTGAGGCAGAGCGCTTAGGGCGCTTAGTAAACCAAGTGTTGGATATGGCTAAGATTGAGGCAGGGCATGCGGAGTGGCATAACAGCGATGTAGATATTCAGGCGGTAGTGCGGCAGGCGGTTAATAGCATCTCCGGAACTTATTTAGAAAATGGTTTAAGTTTAAATTTGTATGATAGTCATGAAGTGATCGCCCCGATTCGGGCTGATCCCGATCGTTTAATGCAAGTGATGCTAAATTTATTATCCAATGCGGCTAAATTTGTTCCACACTCCGGTGGTAAAGTGGATGTATATATCACTGATGCGGTGGATGGCGTAACGGTTGCAGTCCAAGATAATGGCAAAGGTATTGCCAAGCATGAGCAAGAGCAGGTATTTGAAAAATTTCGGCAAGCTGGCGAGTTTTCGGATCGTCCGCAAGGGACAGGTTTAGGCTTGCCGATTAGTCGCCAAATTGTCGAGCATTTTGGTGGACGGATGTGGTTGGATTCTGAGTTAGGGGCAGGAGCACGGTTTAGCTTTTTCTTGCCTCGCTTAAAGGATACTCAGGAGTTAGCGCTAATAGAGGAGGAGCGTGCATGAGTGCAAAGGTATTAATTGCCGATGATGAGCAAAATATTTTAATTTCCCTAGAATTTTTAATGAAGCGTGAAGGCTATCAAGTGCGTGTGGCGCATGATGGTCAAGAAGCTGTGGATGCTGTGGCTCAAGAAAAGCCTAATTTAATGCTATTAGATGCGATGATGCCGAAGAAAACTGGCTTTGAAGTCTGCCAAGAAATTCGAGCTAATCCTGACAATGCGGACATTATTATTTTAATGCTGACTGCCAAAGGCCGCGATACCGATATGGCGAAAGGCATCGCCTTAGGTGCGAATGCTTATATGGTTAAACCTTTTTCTACTAAAGAATTAGCACAGAAAGTTCGAGAGTTATTGGGTGCTGTGGCATGAGAAAAACGGATTGGCGCATTGTAGCGGGCACAGCCATTGTTGGCTTAGTCTGTTTGATTTGGTTATTCGTTTCAGGTGGCCTGATTTGGGCTGCTTTAGAGGAAAATGAACGAGCTGCTGCCGTAGCAGCGATTGGGCCACGGATTGCTCTGTTATTTCTTATGTGGGCAGCTTCTTTAATTGCCGTGTGGGTAATACTAGGTTACTTAGTCCGCTATTTTATGACGGCACCAGCACGCTTATTAGAAAATGCTCAAGTCTTATTAGGAACCGATGTTAAGCGTAAATTAGTGCCTGATGGTAGCCCAGAAAATAAGAAACTCACCGAATTAATTAATCAGTTAGTTGAGCAACGCGAAAGCTTACGCGAAGAAATGGATCAACGTGTACAGGAAGCAAGTCGTAATACAGAATTAGAAAAGAATCGTTTAGCCGCGTTAATGTCTGAGCTAACCCAAAGTGTAGTGGTGTGTAATTTAGATGGGCGAATTCTGCTGTATAACAATCGTGCGCGTACTCAGTTTCGGGCTTTATCTAAAGCGCCTTCGGTAGCAGGTGGCGTTGAGTTAATTGGCTTAGGGCGCTCAATTTACAGTGTATTTGATCGCAAGCTAGTCGCACATGCCTTGGAAAATATCCAACATCGTTTACAGCGTGGTGCTGCAATGCCGTCCGCGCAATTCGTGACGACTACTCAAGCAGGGCAATTATTGCGGGTGCAAATGACGCCTGTGCGTGCTGTGAAAATGCCAGCCGAAGGTTCAGATGATGCACCTACCCAAACTAATGAGCTTACTGGGTTTGTATTAATGCTGGATAACATCACTCGTGATTTTGAAGATGATTCAGAAAAGGATCGCGTGCTGTATTCCTTAACAGAGGGCAGTCGTGCAGCGATTGCCAATGCACAAGCCGCAGTAGAGGTTTTAGAATATCCCGACCTAGAACCAGAGATGCGTGAACGTCTCTTGAGTGTGGTGCGTGATGAAATCCATAGCCTCGGTAAACGTATTGAAGAAATGCAAACTTCTTCGGCGAATACTTTGCGTTCGCGCTGGCCTTTAGAAGAAATGCATGGTGCTGACTTAATTGAAGCCGCTACCCGCCGAATCGTGGCCTCTTTGCCGGTAAAAGCTGAGGCCGATAATGTTGACACTAATTTATGGTTAAAAGTAGAGAGCTTTTCCCTTTTACAAGCCTTGGTGCATTTAGCCGGCAAATTACAAGCAGAGTGCCAAGTTCAAGCGGTACAACTACGTTTGCAAAGTAATGGCCAGCGGGCTTGTTTAGATATGCTCTGGTCACCTTTAGGTGAAGGCACTAAAGCAGTGATTGGTTGGGAGATGGAGCAGATTAAAGTCGGTACTGAAACTATGTCTCTCACCGTGCAAGATGTTTTGACTCGGCATAGTGGGGATTCTTGGGTTGAGCGTGAGCCTGAAACAGGCCGAGCTTTCTTCCGTTTATTATTGCCTTTAGCGGCTCCACAGGAGGAGTTATCTTCTGGTACTTATCTACGCAGCGAAAGTCGCCCAGAATATTATGATTTTGACCTATTTAAAAGTTCAGAGCATTCGCGCTCTCTGGATGACAGTCGCCTGACTGAATTGACTTACACCGTCTTTGATACTGAAGCTACTGGGCTTAATCCAGCCGGTGGGGATGAAACGATTCAGATTGGTGCCGTGCGCATTGTAAACAACAAGCTGTTGCATAATGAATTTTTCGAGCAGTTGATTGATCCAAAACGACCGATTCCACCAGAAACGATTCCAATCCATGGAATTACTCCAGAAATGGTCAAAGGACAACCTACCATTGAATCGGTTCTGCCCGCATTTCACACGTTTGCTCAAGAAACAGTATTGGTTGCGCATAATGCAGCCTTTGATATGCGTTGTTTTCAAGTAAAAGAGCAGGCAACGGGGGTGGTTTTTGATCATCCTGTGCTGGATACTTTATTGCTATCAGCGGTCGTGCATCCCAATCAAGAGTCACATCGTTTAGAGGCCATCGCTGAACGTTTTAATGTGAATATTATTGGCCGGCATACCGCCATGGGGGATGCAATGGTAACTGCAGAAATTTTCATGAAAATGATTCCCTTATTGGCCGAGAAGGGTATTCATACGCTGGGAGAGGCACGTGCGGCTGCCCAAAAAACTTTTTATGCTCGTCTAAAGTATTAAACTTGGGTCATTAGGTTAGCTGCTGCAAATGTGTAAAAAAGAAACATCCATCGTTTAACACAGTTTTTTGGTAATATTCACACTGAATTTTTTAGTGCTTGAATGTTTATAGTTTTGTTAGTCAAGAAACTTATAAGAGTTTTATGTATTTAAAATCAGTTACATAATTGGTTGTTGCCTGATTGTCAAGCAAGCCTGTTAAGGTGGAAGAGAATAGCTTCCATTCATCCTGTTTTTCCTGCTTTTTACCTGAATAACTCCCGTATTTTGGAATTATCCATCTATGCTAAAAAGATAAGGAAGTTTTTTAAGCAGCATAACTCAAAAGGAAGAGGGTTGATGATGATGGCAGCGATCCGTTCGGCATTTTTGTTCTTGTTGATTCTTTCTGGGGCGGTTTTCCCCCAGTCAGGCACAGAAGAGCAGCGTGCGCGTGCCGAAGCTTTCATTAAAACGGTCTTAGCCGATCAAACAGAACCCATTCTGGAGCTTTTGCAAACAGGTGCTGATGTTAATCAAGTCACTGGTACGGGGCAAACTATCCTGTGTGCAGCAAGTATGCTAGGTAAAGCCAATGCTGTGAAAATTTTAATAGAGCATGGGGCCAAGCTTTTGGATAGTTGTCTGATAAGCGCGGTGGCGAATGGTCATGCTGAAATTGCTGCGATGTTCTTGGATCGAGGGAAAAGTCCTAATTTACTTACGGGTGAGACCCAAGATACTTTATTGCATCTAGCGGTACGTTCAGGCTATGTGGATGTGACCGAGTTATTGGTGGAGCGTGGGGCTGATCCGAAAATTAAAAATGAAGATGGGCAAACACCACGTGATTTAGCTCAACAAGGTATCCAGTTGCTGGAGGCGATTAGTAGTGTGCTCAAACAAGCTGAAGAAGATTAAAGTCACTAGCCTGCCCATAGTTCAGTGTGCATACAGGCTAGTTTAAAGGTTTAGCTCGCTAAGTTAGTCTTTAGAAAATCAAGAGTGCGCTCCCAAGCGAGTTTGGCATTTGCTTCGTCATATCGTGCACCCGTTGGGTTGGCAAAAGCATGATCCGCTTCATACCAATACACAGTGAGGCTATCTTTTTTGCCAGCTTTTTCCATCGCTTGCTCAAAGCCACTGACCATTTCTTGATTAATATTTTTATCAAGCTTACCGAAATGCCCTTGAACAGGGCCTTTTAAGGTTTTTAGATCTTCAGCGCCTTTTGCGACATTGCCATAGTAGATAATGGTGGCATCTACTGGGGTGGCGATTGAGGTATTCAAAGACCAGCCACCACCAAAACACCAGCCTAAGGTCGCCACTTTGCCATTGGCGCGTTCATGCTTTTTCAGATAATCAACCCAGCCAACCATAGTTTCTTTAGCAATTTCCGGATCTAAGTCACCCATTAAAGCTTTAGCTTCTTCTGGGGTTTTTGCGACTTTTCCAGCATATAAATCTACAGCTAAGGCGACATAACCTAAATTGGCTAATTCAGCAGCGACCGCTTTGATTTGATCGTTTAGCCCCCACCATTCATGAATCAGAATGATAGCGGGCGCTTTGTCAGCGGCGGGTAGGGCAAGCGATGCATTAACCTTGTTATCCATCTCTAGAGTGATCGATACCTCTTCGGTTTTGGCAGCGGCTGCTTGAGCGAGTTCTGGATAAGACAAGACTGTGGCCAAAGGTAAACACGCTAAGCCTTGTAAAAATAAGCGTCGTTGTTGGGAGTCGAGCTGAATCGGCGGCAAATTGGCTTGAGTTCCGCAACCTTTCAAATCACACATGGTGTTCTCCTCGCTTGATAGTAATTAGGCTGATTTAAATAGTTTAGCGGTTTTTTGCCGATAGTTAGCGAGTACAATCCCTGCTACTACTAGGGCAATCCCTAGCAAATGGTAAAGATGGAGTTGTTCGCTAAGCAATAAAACCGCTATTAAAATTCCTGAAATCGGCACCACATGTGCAAATTGACCTGCTCGATTCGCGCCTATCCGCTGGGTGCCATGATTCCAGAATAAATAAGACAGAACAGAAGGGAAAATCGCCACATAAAGTACACTGCTAATGCTAGTCCAATTAAAAGGCATCACCCGACTGGTTAATATCATCTCAGCTAAGTACAAAGGCAGGATGCCTAATAAACCAATGGCAATCGTATAACCTAAAATAGGCAAACCTTTGAGTTCATTAGGCAACATGCGTAACAGCACGGTGTATAAAGCCCAATCCATGACAGCAAGCAAAATAATTAAATCACCCGCATGAAAATTGAGCTTGAATAGATTAGCGATTTGGCCTTGAATCAAAATGACCAATACACCGAGCAAAGATAAAATAATCCCAATCCATTGGCGTTTGGTAGCAAATTCGCCTAACAGTAGGCTGGAAAAAGCAATAATAAAAATAGGATTGACCGACTGCATTAATACACCGTTGGTTGCAGTGGTTGTCTGTAAACCTAAATAAACTAGGGTATTAAACCCTGTTACACCTAAAATGCCCAAGGCCAGTACTAAGCCAAAATGCTGCTTAAAAGCAGACCATTGCTCGCGCATCGGTTGCCAAACAAAGGGTAATAGCACTAAGCCCGCCACTGTCCAACGCCAAAAAGATAAGCCCATTGGCGGAATTTCCATATTGAAAGCACGCGCAATATTAAAGTTGCCGCCCCAGAAGCTTGCAGCGAGTACCAAAAGAAGATAGGGCGAGAAGCGGTCGAGAAAACTGTTATTCATAAGTGAGCATTCTGTGTGTGGCTACGAATTTCGGCTATCATAGCCGAATAAACAAAATTGCAGGAGTGATTAGGAACATGGGTAAAGGCAAACTGCTTATTGCAGGGGTGGTATTCGGAATACTGGCGATTTTTGCTTTCATTGGGGTGAAAAGCATGCTGAGTGACCGTAAATTGGTGACTCAAGATACTGGTTATGCTCCCATTCTGCCAGAAGGAACCGGTACTCCCATTGCAGGCACAGAAACAGGTACTGGCACTTTGCCTAGCAGCACTTCGCCTTCGACTAGCCCCAATTTAACTACACAGGATATTACCCTACCAAGTAATACCACGAATCCTTCGGAGGTGATTACGCTAGAAGGTGAACAGCAAGAAACGCCAACAAATCCAAATGGGATTACGGCGCAAGCACCTGCTGAGCAACTGACTACGGGAACGACCAGCGCACTAACAGGTAGTGACACGAAGGTGAGCACCGCTACCAGTACGACTACACCGACTAACTCGACTGCTCCAACTGCTACCACCACAACGGTTCAGACGGATACTACAACCACTACAGCGATGACCGAGCCGACGCCGACGGCTTTCGGTAAATTAGGTTTAACCATAGTCGATATATCTAGCCCGAATGGTGAAATCGATGGTGAGTTCTTAGTCTATGACACTGATGGTGTGCAAGTAGCTTCCTATTCAGGGAGTGAAACTACGAATTTCTCACTACCACCGGGCAAATATTTAGCTAAGGTCAAAGCTAATGGTAAAGAAGCTTCACGCTTATTAGAGGTCTATGCCGATAAATTAACTAATGCACGCTTTGAAATGCCTACCTCGCCTGTCAGTACAACGATGACTACAGTGCCTCAACCGCAAACACAGGCTAATCCCGTGGCTACCAATGCCAATGGGCAGGTTTTTATTGCAGTACGTGCTGCGGAAGGTAATCGTTCCATTCGCTCAAATATTTATGTGCAAAAACAAAACGGCCAGCATGTCGCGAAAAGTAATTATGTTGACGGTGCGGAGTTTTCACTGGAGCCGGGTGCTTACAAGATCACCGTTAAATCAGAAGGCCGCCAAGAGGCAACCCGAACTATTCAAGTGTCGGCCAATGGTATTGTGCGCGAAAATATTATTCTCAATACAGTAGGGAATGCGCCGATTCCACCACAACAAGCTCAACCAACTCCAACTGTCCAGCCACAACCAGCGCCTCAACAAATACAGCAAGGTCTATTACGCTTGCGTTTAAATACCGGCGAAGGTTTACCGGATCAAGCGCGCTTTGTGATTCGCAATCGTGCGGGTGAGCGAGTGGCTACCGTAGGGCCAGCACCGAATGGTGAAATCAATTTGCCCGCTGGCACTTATGAAGTCACTGCGGGTATTCAAGGTTTACGCCAAAGTCGGATGATCGAAATTGGCAATGGGCGCGTGAGTGAGATTGTTTTCGCTGCAACTGAAATTATTGGTCAGAATCCGATGCCAGTACCCGTTCCTCCATCCGTCGAGCCGATTCAACAAGGTGGCCAAGTTCCACAACAAGTCCCGGCTCAACAAGTTCCGCAGCAGCAAACACCGGCTCAACAAAATGGTGGTCGTTTGAATTTATACGCAATTTCTGGCGTAGATCGTAAGCCGATGCGTGTGAATTTCACAGTCATGACCCTGCAAGGCCAACCGATTCAGTCCTTTAATAATGTCTCTTCAGCAGAGCTTCGCGTACCGCCTCAACCCGTGCGGGTACGTATAAATTATCAAAGCATGAATGGCACTGAAGTGATTAATGTCCTGCCAGATCAGCCTACTGAATATACGTTCACGATTTCACCCTCGAATTAAGCCCAAAACCTAAGAGCGCTCTAGGGCGCTCTTAGGTTTTTCGCCTCGTGTAAGCCGAAGTAATTTCCTCCCAATAGTTTTAAAGCAAAAATAAACGGTATACTGCAAAGCACCTCAATACGATAGGGAGTCTCTGCATGGGCAAACTAACGACTCATATTTTGGACACCGCACATGGTTGCCCAGCGGCTGGAGTCCACATTCACTTATATCGTTGTGCTGCTGATGGCACACGTAGTCTCATCAAAACTGCAATCACCAACCATGATGGGCGTTGTGATCAGCCCTTATTGGTTGATACAGAGCTAGAAATTGGCATTTGGGAGTTAGAGTTTCAAATGGGCAATTATTTCTGGTCTAAAACAGACACGCTAACTGATCCTCCATTTTTGGATGTAATCCCACTACGCTTTGGAATTGCAGACCCACATGCGCACTATCATGTGCCGTTGTTGGCTTCACCGTGGAGTTATTCAACTTATCGGGGGAGCTAAATGATGCAAGCAGATGCGACTCGAAATACCTTAAGTTTTATGCTCGATGGTGAACGGTTTGATTTAACGCATATTGCGCCGACCACGACTGTACTGAATTTTTTGCGTGAGCACTTGAATCGCACGGGTACAAAAGAGGGCTGTGCAGAAGGTGATTGTGGTGCTTGTACCGTGGTAATCGCTGATTTGCAGCAAGGTCAATTACGCTATCGAGCGGTGAATGCCTGTATCCAATTCTTGCCAGTGCTAGATGGGAAGGTTTTATTTACCGTCGAAAGCCTCAAAACGCCGCAAGGTTTACATCCCATTCAACAAGCGATGATTGCTTGCCACGCCTCCCAGTGCGGTTTTTGTACACCCGGTTTTGTCATGTCTTTATTTGCCTTGTATAAAACTGAAGCACCGCCCAGCCGCGAGCGTTTGTGTTCGGCACTTTCCGGTAACTTGTGTCGTTGCACTGGCTATCGTCCGATTTTAGAAGCAGGGCAAAGGATGCATGTCTATGCTGAGCACATCCCCAGTGAACAGCAAACAGCGGTTTCAGCCGCCTTTGGTAGCTCATTAGGGGAAGCTGAGTTAATTCAGCAACTACAAACGCTCAATTCGCCACAAAGTCTTTATTTTGAGTATCAGGATACTAGTTTTTATGCACCAACAGCGCTGCAAGAGCTAGCAGATTATTTAGTGACCAACCCAGAGGCGCGTATTCTGGCTGGTGGCACGGATATAGGTTTATGGGTCACTAAACAGCATCGTGACTTAAAGCAATTGGTTTATCTGGGAGCAGTTGCAGAGCTAAATAAAATTGCCAAAACAACTGATTATTTAGAAATGGGTGCAGCTGTTAGTTTAGAGGATGCCTATCAAGCTTTGGTTGCGGAGTATCCAGAGCTAAAAGATTTATACGAGCGCTTTGCCTCTTTACCGATTCGCAATGCAGGTACTTTAGTTGGGAACATAGCGAATGGCTCACCGATTGGTGACTCCATGCCAGCCTTGATAGCGTTGGGCGCGCAAATTGTTTTACAGCAAGGAACGCAAACCCGCCGCTTAGCTTTAGAGGATTTTTACCTAGGCTATCAGCAGAAAGATTTGCAGGCGGGTGAGTTTGTGCGAGCGCTGCGTATACCTTTAGCGAAACCCAAGCAATACTTCCGCACTTGGAAAATCTCCAAACGCTTCGGACAGGATATTTCAGCCGTATGTGCTGCTTTTGCTGTGGAGTTGGAGCAGAAGCAAGTGACTAAAATTCGTATGGCATTTGGTGGCATGGCCGCTACGCCTAAGCGTGCTTTGCAAGCTGAGCAAGCTTTATGCGGGCAAATCTGGAGTGAAAGCGCTATTGAGCAGGCAGTTCAAGCCTTGCAGCAGGATTTTCAACCGCTAACGGATATGCGAGCTAGTGCGGAGTATCGCTCCCTAGTGTCGGCAAATTTACTGCGTAAGTTTTTCCTAGATGTGGAGGCTAAGCTATGAGTCCTCAATATGTGGGTAAAGATCAACAACATGAAAGCGCGCATCTGCATGTGAGTGGTGAAGCACGTTATATCGATGATTTACCAGAGCCAAAAGGTACGCTCTATGCTGCTGTAGGTATCAGTAACAAAGCGCATGCCCTGTTAAAGCAGATTGATTTAACCCAAGTCCGTCAAGCCGCTGGAGTCGTCGCCGTCATTACAGCTAAAGATATTCCGGGCGAAAATCATCTAGGTGGCGCTTTAAAGGATGAGCCCGTTTTGGCCGTGAATAAGGTTGAATATATCGGCCAAGCCATCTTTGCCGTAGCCGCTACTTCAGTCGAAGCTGCGCGGCGTGCAGTATTATTGGCGGAGATTGATTATGAGGTTTTGCCGCATAATTTGGATATTCGTGCGGCAGTTGCTGCTGGACAATTCGTGTTACCTACCAAACGCTTGGAACGCGGTACAGCAAGCACTGCTATTGACCAAGCCCCTCATCAATTAAGCGGTAGTTTTTCTTTAGGTGGTCAAGAACAATTTTATTTAGAAGGACAAATTGCCTTTGCTTTGCCGCAAGAACAAGGGTATTTGCTGATTCATAGTAGTACCCAACATCCGCATCATGTGCAGGAAATTGTCGCGACTGTTCTCAAGCGTACTCAAAAGGATATTGTAATCGAATGTCGACGCATGGGAGGCGGTTTTGGCGGCAAGGAAAGTCAGCCGAGCTTCTTTGCTTGCATAGTAGGCTTATTAGCCCAGAAAACGGGTAAGCCGGTAAAGTATCGAGTGGATCGTGATGATGACATCATGATGACAGGTAAGCGCCATTGCTTTGATATTGGTTATCGGGTGGGTTTTAATGAGCAGGGTGTGATTCAAGGAATTGAGCTGGATTATGCTTCGCGTTGTGGCATTTCGGCGGATTTGTCGGGGCCGGTAAATGATCGGACAATGTTCCATGCGGATAATGCTTATTTCCTCGAAAATATCGCGATAGTGTCTTATCGTTGCAAAACCAATTCACAATCCAATACGGCCTTCCGTGGCTTTGGTGGTCCACAAGGGATGATGGGGATTGAGTATGTCATGGATGAAATTGCCCGCCAGTTGCAGCTTGATCCCTTAGCAGTACGCCAAGCAAATTTCTATGGTAAGGAGGGTATTCGTGACTGTACTCATTATGGCATGCAGCTTGAAGATAATATTATTCATGAACTGGTTGCTGAGTTAGCAGACACTGCACAATATCGGCAGCGGCGTGAGGCGCTACGGGTTTTTAATCAAACACATCAAGGGGTGAAAAAAGGCATTGCACTGACTCCCGTGAAGTTTGGTATTTCCTTTACGGCCACTTTTTTGAATCAAGCGGGTGCACTCCTACACATTTACAACGATGGTACAGTACAACTCAATCATGGCGGTACTGAAATGGGGCAGGGCTTATTCACCAAGGTTGCTCAAGTTGTTGCGGAAGAGTTGCAAATTCCACTGGAGCAGATTCGTTGTACGGCTACCAGCACTGAAAAAGTCCCGAATGCTTCAGCGACAGCCGCATCTTCCGGTTCGGATATGAATGGGATGGCAGCACAAGCCGCCGCGCAGATTTTGAAACAGCGCTTAGTGGAGTTTCTGGCTGAGCGTTATCAAGTACCAGCTAGTGAGATTAGTTTCCAAGCGGGGCAAGTGCGTGTGGGGACTCAAGCGGCAATGAGCTTTGCAGAACTGGCACATTTGGCGTGGTTTAATCGTATTTCTCTATCAGCAACGGGCTTTTATAAAACGCCAAAAATTCATTATGACCCGCGAACCATGAGTGGTCGGCCTTTCTATTATTTCGCTTATGGGGCGGCAGTTTCAGAGGTTGAAGTGGATACCTTGACCGGTGAGTATCGGGTGCAGCAAGTCGATATTCTGCATGATGTGGGGGAGTCCTTAAATCCTGCTATTGATATTGGGCAGATTGAAGGTGGTTTTGTGCAGGGCATGGGGTGGTTAACCACTGAAGAGTTGTGGTGGGATAAAGAGGGACGTTTACGCACCTATGCCCCCTCTACGTATAAAATTCCAGTGGCGGGTGATATACCTGAGCGTTTTAATGTACGTTTGGTAGATAAAAAGCCGAATCGAGAAGCTACTATTTATCGTTCCAAAGCAGTGGGTGAGCCACCGTTAATGTTAGCGATGTCGGTGTTTTTTGCGCTCAAAGATGCAGTTGAAAGTGTCGGGCATTATCAATACAGCAGCGGTTTAAATGCGCCTGCCACTCCAGAAGCGGTATTAATAGCGATTGAGTCTTTAAAGAAAAAGGTTAATTAAATGAAAAAAATTGCTCTCCTTGGTTTAGTACTTTTACCTTGCTTAGCCGTAGCAGAAGAGTCTGCGAAGCAATGGGATCTAGGTTTAGCACTGACTGCACGCCAATCACCCTTCGTAGGTGGTGATCTGCAATTAGGTGCAAAGCCAGTATTAGCGGATAAATCAGGTTTTGATATTCCGGGTCCAGCACTGAGCCTGCTAAAAACATCACGTGCTAATTATTATATCGGTGCGGGTTTAGATGATTGGGATCACGAGCGTGGTGGCAGTGCGCAATTAAAAGATATGCAGGAACTAGATCAAGCGATTAATTTGCGGGTCGGTGGTGCATGGAAAATAATGAATGGGGTTACTTTATTTGATATTGCCCAAGATATGACAGCGCACAAAGGCACGCAATTAAAAGTCCGCTATACTTTTAATCCTGAGCCGTATCAAGCTATTTTCCGCCCTTATGGGGAAGTTCAATGGTTATCAGATAAAGTCACTGATTATTATGTGGGGGTGAACGCTGATGAGGTTAAAGCAGATCGCCCTGCTTATCAAGCCGATGCCGCGTTTGCTTTTAAAGCGGGGGTAAGTGTCGAACAGCCTTTAAGTCCAAAATTAACGCTAGTCGCTGATGCTGCGATTACAGCTTATGATGCAGAGATTAGAGATAGCCCGATTATTGAACGGAGCAGTGTTTGGAGTGGGGCTTTGGGGCTACGGTATCGGTGGTAAGAGGACTGAACGTATCACTTCTAAATTAGTTTGAGTTTTAGAGCTTGGTTCTGACACAATTTCATTACCAAACTCTTGAAAATTTATTGACTCAATTTTTTGTTGCTTTGATTACGTTTAACTCGTTCATCATCTAAAACAACAGTAACTTTATCTTTTCCTCGATAGCGTTTTATTTCAACTAAATCCACTAAAGGAATGTCTCGTAATATTTGACCGGGAGCAAAAGCTGCTGCTAAAGCTGATATACTAAACGTTATGACAAGGCCAAAAATTATGTCAAAGTTTGGAAAAAACTGGGATATCAAGATACAAACTACAGCAAGAATCAGGAAGGTTTTTAAGAAACTAATCAGACGTTGAGAATGTGTCTCAACCTTTACATAGTCACCTTCTATTTCTGCCGTGTTTGCTTTAATTTTTCTAATACTCATTGCCGACACTCCTTATGTTTGAGTGAGGTAAATAGGCGTTAGATCTTTTAAAAAAGTCTTAAGGAGATTACGGCCTATTCAAAAAATGATCAACTGAAAAAATGAATTAAAGATTAATTTATGATTAATTTTCATTCTATTTTTGAAATGAGAACTTAAGAAGTAAATATTAAAAATTTATGGGAGATTATTTTTATTTAATGTTGAGCTAAACAACGACTTCCCCAACCGATAAGCTCGCTTAAACTGTTCCTGCACCGAAAAATTATCACTCGCTTCAATGCGTCGGCGATTGAGCTGCACTTGCATGCCTTGCTCGTAATACTGGTCTAAGAGTTTTTCTAGTTCATCCAAATTATAAGGGGGCTTATCTTCACTGACTGATAGCGGAATGATCGACTGGAACTTAAGAAGTTTTTGGTTGTAGTCCAAAGCATCCCAAATATTTTTGGCTTTAGGGCTATTTGGATTAGTTAAATCATAAGGTGGTTGCCATTCGTTCTGTGGAGCGAGGCGATCCACTTGATTGAGCACACCGAGCAAAATCGGTTGGCGACGTGCACGTTGTTTGGGCGCATCTAGCCAAGCTTGCCATTGCTCTTTAAATTTCGTATCTAAAGCGCGAGCGGGCTGATTGGCTTTCAGTACCCAAAGCACCACATCGCTTTGCATCATTTGCTCAAGCAAATATTTATCATTTTCAGGTTGCCCATCCAAACCGGGCAGATCCACCAAATGCATGGCATCTACCTCATTGTCCAATTTGGCTTGATAGACTGTCGCGGTGCGTGTGGAGGGTAATTGATTCACTTCCGCGGCCATTGAGCCAATTAAGGCATTGATAATTGAAGATTTGCCAGCGCTTACTTGTCCAATTAAGCATACACGCAGTGGCTCAAGTGGTACGGCTAAGCGTTCTTGATCAGCTTTTAAAGTCTCACTCGCGCTTAATTCTTCATTGCTAACCTTGAAGCGGCCACTGTATAAATCAATTACGACACTCGCCACTTCTTGTAGCAGCGCTTGTTTAAGCTTGGCTTGGACTTCATCTTTTAGGCCAGTGAAAACATGATCTAAGAGTTGCCCACGTGCTTCGGCAATTAAACCGGCTGGTGTGAAGGCGCGAATGAAACGATAAATATTCCAGACATTTTGAAGTGTTTCCTGTTTATCCCGATGGTCGTAAACCATGCGCATCATCGACAGATTCAGCTTTTCCACCAAGGGCACATGCTGCATGATCAAAACCCGATACCGCCGACTCACTTCCTCAGTCATACGCAAGGCTTCGGGAATCGTAAAAGCTAATTCACGCCGTGAGCGAGTAGGGTGATACTGTGCGGCAGCTATTGAGGCTAGTTCTAAACTATAAGGCCGTAGCATAGACCAATCGGCATTGTCTGCGAGCTTATCTTCAAGGCTTTTATTTAAAATAGCCCAGACTTGCAGATCAAACGGCGTCCAGTTTTGTGAGGCTTTGACCCAAGTTTCACCACTTAAGTCCTTGGTATCAATGCCTTTTTTGACTTGGCGGCGCAGGAAAAATAGTGGTACGGCGGCTAAAAAAGTGAGGACAGTAATTAAGATTACCAATGCCAGCAAATAGCCTTCGCGATAAATCGACACTAGCCCAAAACCGAAAACTACTAGAATTGGAATGCCAACCAAGAGGGCTAAAAAGGGTGCAATGCGCTCAGACAAGCGCAGGAAACTACTGAGACTGGTCTGAGTTTGCCGCATCTTGCTCGTCTTTATCCTTGTTTAATTTAGGCAATAGCGCGCTCATGGCATCTTCATATAATCTCTGTAATTCGACTTGATCAACCGTTTCGCCTTGAGTGTGCTGGTAGAGATATTTACTTGCTGCACGCCCTAAAGCATAAGTGGTAGCGAAACTTATACTAGCGGCGGTTGCCGCTCCAAGCGTTTGCCCATACACTGGAATCAATTTGGCCAATTGGCGTAAACCTAAGCGCGCTGCATATTTAATTCCAAAACTTGCCCCTAAGGCAGCAGCTAATTCGCCTAATAGTTTTTTATCCCATTCCACTCCATATTGATTCGCGAGGCTATGTAGCATTTTGCCTTGAATACTGGGAACCGCAACTAAACCCACTGCTGGCAGTACGTCACTTGCAGCCGCTGCTCCGGCATACCACAGTACTTCCTTTTTCAAATGCGCGAAATTTTTCTCCTCTTGAGTTGCCTGTAATTGTTCATCATTGAATTGCGCCAAAATCGGCAGTAAATCCGCTAAAGCTTGTTTTAACTCAGAAACCCCTGATTGAGCAGGGTTATCCGCAATGAAATCAACTGCGACTTGATCAATTTGCCGGTCTAAGATTTTTTCAACTTGAGCTTGATTATAGGTAATTGCTTGTTGACGTTGAATCAAGTCGGGAATTTGTAGAATACCCGTATGCACCAGCAAATAATTTTTAATTTTGTTAGAAGCACGAATGTGTTTTAAAGCTTTAATGACATCATTTTGCTCAGGATCATCGGCCTTCATCACAATCAAGAGCGCATGGCTGCGGTCTTCGCAAGCCGCTATATCTTCACGTGCATCATAATCGGCTTCTGACAAACCACGAGTATCTAAAAAACGTAATAGAGGCTTATCTTGTGGATAATCATAAACATTGGCAGTTTTAGTGCAGGGCTGAAAGCCATTGCCAATATCTATCTTACTATCGCCAGTGAGTGTTTGAATCAAGGAGGATTTACCAGCACCGGTTTTGCCTAGTAACCACAAAATTGGTAAAGCTTGTGCTTGCTGAGCAAATACATGTTCCAGCTCTAGATTTTTGCTCGGATTCGCCCAAGCCGCGATGCGTTCAGACCAATTCATGCCCTAGCCTTATCGTTTGTATAGGGTCTAATGTAGGGGATAATCTGGGTAAAGCAAGTTGTCTGGATGAAGCCAGTAGCTATTTAATGCCTGATTTGCCACTGCAGCAGTGTTTAGCCTATCTATACTGGAGTTTTCACTAAGCAAGTTCATAGACCAGTTGTTGAGTTTGTATGCAACTGAGAAATCCATTGAATACAAGGCTTAGCTGTAATAATCTGCAGGCAACCCTTCCGCTGTATAAGTGCACTCGATACGATGCCAACCGTTATACGTTCTATCATTGGTCTACCTGATTGGCTGCGCGGTCTGCAAGCGGCTATCTATGATCAACAGCCTTGTGTGCTAGTTACTTTGGTGAAAGCACAAGGCTCTGTGCCACGTGAAGCGGGTGCGCGTATGTTAATGACTGCACGAGGTTGTTGCGGAACGATTGGTGGTGGCCGTTTAGAATGGCAAGCTAGCAAACGTGCTCGTAGTCTTTTGGCACAGCCAGAAGCGATTAGTAGTCTGGAAATTTTCGTTCTTGGATCTCAGTTGGATCAGTGTTGCGGTGGGGTAGCCAGTGTGCATTACGAGTATTTTCCACTAGCTAATGTAGTATGGTTTGAGACTTTACTAGAACGTTGGCAACAGGGGCTAAGTACCACCTTGCGCTCCTATCCGCAATTATGGCCGCATACAGGGCGAGGCAGAGATCTAGTTGAGGCCTCCTCTAAGCATGGCATTCAATTGCTGGAGCCAGTCGTGGGAGAGTTCTTGTTAATTGAAAGTTTCGTACCATCCTCAGCCCACCTAGTTATTTTCGGCGCAGGGCATGTGGCTCAAGCGCTAGTACAGATCTTATTGCCGTTAGATTGACATATTCACTGGGTAGATAATCGGGCTGAATTATTCCCTAATTTACTAGAGGGACAAGCTAGCCTCAGTTATTCAGTCATAGATCCTGCTGTGTTCGCTGTTGACCAAGTACCGCCCAATAGTTTTTGCTTAGTTATGACCCATGAGCACAGTCTTGATTTAGAGCTTTGTGCTGAATTATTAGTGCGCTCGGATTTAGCTTATGTGGGTTTGATTGGTTCAGCCACCAAAGCAGTGCGTTTTCGTAAGCGTTTGCTGGATCAAGGTATAAGCTCTGAGCAAGTTGCTAAATTAGTCTGTCCGATTGGTATCAGTGGTATTCAAGCCAAACAGCCCGCAGCGATTGCAATTAGTGTAGCGGCACAGTTATTGCAGTTGCGTGAAGAGAGCACAGCTGCTTCAGGAGAACATACATGAGTCTTATTGCTGCTCCACCGCGCTTAGAGCTGCGTGGCATTACTAAGCGTTATCCGTCAGTGGTGGCAAATCAAGATATTGATTTAGTCGTGCAGCCTAGTGAGATTCATGCACTCTTGGGTGAAAATGGTGCAGGCAAAAGCACCTTAATGAAGATTGTATATGGAGTAGTGAAACCCGATACAGGCAGTGTTTTTTGGAATGGACAAGCCGTGAAAATCCGCAGCCCTGCTCAGGCACGTGCTTTAGGCATTGGGATGGTATTCCAACATTTTTCACTGTTTGATACTTTAACGGTTGCCCAAAATATCGCTTTAGCACTGGATCAAAAACAGGATATGCAAGCACTTTCTGCACGCATTGTTGAAGTATCGAATCGTTATGGTTTACCGCTAGAGCCGGATCGTTTAGTGCATTTATTGTCGGTGGGTGAGCGGCAGCGTGTGGAAATTGTGCGTTGTCTATTGCAAGAGCCACAATTGCTGATTATGGATGAACCGACTTCAGTACTTACTCCACAGGCCGTCCGTAAATTATTTGAAACCTTGCGGCGCTTAGCTGCTGAAGGCTGCAGTATTCTCTATATCAGTCACAAATTAGATGAGATTCGTGAGCTCTGTCATACTGCTACGGTATTACGTGGGGGTAAGGTGACTGGTATGGCCAATCCGCAACTAGAAAGCTCCAAGAGCTTGGCAGAATTAATGATTGGCAAAGAACTACCAGCTTATCGGCGAGCGAGTACGCGGGCTTTGGGTGAGCCAAGCTTGGTTATCAATGATCTCAGCCGTGCGACTACGGATCCTTTTGGTACTTCCTTAAAACATGTTCAATTAAGCGTACATGCGGGAGAAATTGTGGGTATTGCAGGTGTTTCCGGCAATGGTCAGCAAGAACTTTTGTATGCTTTAAGTGGTGAGCAGCCGGGGCGACGTGAAGAGGTTTTAATAAAAGGACAGGAAGCCGGTCAACTAGATGCTGCAGAACGGCGTAGCTTAGGCTTACGTTTTGTGCCTGAGGAGCGTTTAGGGCGCGGTGCAGTGCCAGAAATGCCTTTAGAGTTGAATGCTTTACTGACCGGCTATGCGAATGGTTTGGCCCCAAAGGGTTGGATTCAATACGCTAAAATACGTGAATTTTCCAAGGCCTGTATTGAACGCTTTAATGTGAAGGCCGGTGGCCCACAAGCTGCTGCCAAAAGCTTATCCGGTGGCAATGTGCAGAAGTATATTGTTGGGCGCGAATTGATGCTTAATCCTCAAGTTCTCATTATTGCTCAGCCAACTTGGGGGGTAGATGTGGGCGCTGCTAGCTTTATCCGTCAGACTCTATTGGATTTAAGTCAGGCGGGTGTTGCAGTCTTGGTAATTTCTGAAGAGCTAGATGAGCTATTCGAAATTTGTGACCAGATTGCAGTGATTGAGGGTGGACAATTGTCACCAGCTAAACCAGTAGCTCAGACTAGTGTTGAAGAAATTGGTTTATTAATGGGTGGTACCCGCACTAGTCATGTTACTGAACAGAGGGTTGCCTAATGCTGCGCTTAGAACTACGTCCTGCACCTTCGCGTTTAATGATTTATCTTTCACCGCTATTGGCGATGGCTTTAATGCTGGTGGTGGGGATGATTGTTTTTACAATTTTAGGTCAACCTCCACTAAAAGCCTTTCATGCCTTCTTTGTTGAACCCATCAACGATTGGTACGGTTTTGGCGAGCTTCTTATTAAGTCTTCACCTTTAGCTTTAATTGCTTTGGGTTTAGCGGTTGGTTTCCGTGCGAATATTTGGAATATTGGTGCGGAAGGTCAATTGATCATGGGTGCAATTGCGGCAGGTGGTGTGGCCTTATGGCTGCATGAAACGACTAATGCTTGGATTTTATTACCCCTGATGTTTATTGCGGGAGCTTTAGGCGGTATGTTCTGGGCAAGTATTCCTGCTTTTTTACGCACGCGCTTTAATACCAGTGAAATTCTAGTCAGTTTAATGCTGGTGTATGTAGCGAATCTAATTTTGAGTTGGTTAATTCATGGCCCATGGCGTGATCCGGACGGCTATGGTTTTCCACAATCTAAGTTATTTGAAAGCTCAGCTATTCTGCCGATTATGATGGAGGGTACACGGGTTCATGCAGGGCTTTTTATTACCGTTTTAGCCCTAATCGCTGCTGGGATTTTCTTTCGTTGGAGCTTAACCGCGTTTCAAATGCGTGTGGCAGGTTTAGCACCGAAAGCGGCGCTATATGCAGGTTTTAAGCAGAAAAAAATGGTCTGGTTAGGTTTACTTGCAGGTGGTGCGGCGGCTGGCTTAGCCGGTACATCTGAAGTCGCAGGGCCTATTGGGCAGTTATTAATTCCAATTTCACCCGGTTATGGCTTTGCGGCGATTATTGTTGCTTTTGTGGGACGCTTACATCCAGTAGGGATTGTGCTCGCCAGTTTACTAATGGCTTTATTGTATTTAGGTGGTGAGTCTGCACAAATGCAATTGGCTTTGCCCGCAGCAGTGAGTGGTGTTTTTCAAGGCATGCTTTTATTTTTCTTGTTAGCCACCGATGTCTTAATTCAATTCAAATTACGCTGGGTATCAAAAGCTTCAGTAGGAGCTGCTTAATCATGGATATGAATACCTTGGTGTTAATCCTAGCAGCAACCGTAGCTGCCGCAGTGCCTTTAATTTTCGCTGCCTTGGGTGAATTAGTCGTAGAAAAATCCGGCGTGTTAAATCTGGGTGTCGAAGGCATGATGGTGGTGGGGGCTATATTTGCCTTTATGGCGGCTGCAGAAACCGGACAGTTGTGGTTGGCGATTCTAGTGGGAGCTGTAGCCGGTGCAGGGATGGCTGCGATTTTTGGCTTTATTACTTTGAGCTTGATGGCTAATCAAGTGGCGACAGGTTTGGCTTTAACTATTTTTGGTATTGGTTTAAGTGCCTTCATTGGGCAGGGTTACACCAGTGTGGCTTTAGATGGTTTAAAAGAAATTAGTATTCCAGTTTTGAGTAGTTTGCCAGTCGTGGGAAAATTGCTGTTTTCTTATAATATATTGGTTTATTTAGCCATTATCGCTTTTGTCGGGATTTGGTGGTTTTTATATAAAAGCCGCTCAGGTTTGATTTTGCGTGCGGTGGGGGAGTCACCTTCATCCGCGCATGCTTTGGGTTATCGAGTCATTCGGATTCGTTATTTAGCCGTTTTGTTTGGTGGTGCGATGGCGGGCATCGGTGGCGCGTATTTGTCGATTGCTTATACCCCGTTATGGGCGGAGGGGATGACGGCTGGACGCGGCTGGATCGCCTTGGCGTTAGTAGTGTTTGCGACTTGGCGACCCGGACGGGTATTGATTGGGGCTTTATTATTTGGGGGTGTCACGATTGCCCAATTCCATGTGCAAGGATTGGGTGTAGAAATTCCTTCGCAGTTTTTATCCATGTTGCCATATTTGGCGACGATTATTGTGTTAGTGCTGATCTCACGTGATGCTGGGGTCATTCGCTTAAATGCACCCGCGTCCTTGGGTCAGCCTTGGCATAATGAACTTCACTAAGACTTTGTGAGACTTTGGGAGCTTAAAATAGATGACTAAATATTCCTTAGCATTACGTTTTAAAACGTTGATGAGTAGTTTACTGTTGGCTAGCAGTATGGTGGTGGCAGGTAGTGTGTCTGCGGATGATCCTTTAAAAATTGGCTTTGTGCATGTTAGCCCCATTGGTGATGCGGGCTGGACTTATCAGCATGATCTAGGCCGCAAAGCCATTGAAGAAAAGTTTGGCGACAAGATTCAAGTCAAATATATCGAAAGTGTGCCGGAAGGAGCTGAAGCGGAGCGGGTGATTCGTGATCTTGCGTCAAGCGGCAATAAGCTGATTTTTGGCACTTCCTTTGGCTTTATGAATCCGATGGTGAAAGTGGCTAAAGCTTTTCCAGATACCTATTTTGAGCATGCGACTGGCTATAAAACGGAAGCCAATATGGGCAACTATAATGCGCGCTTTTACGAAGGCCGCTATTTGTCCGGTATTGTGGCAGGTTCAATGACTAAGTCGAATACCTTAGGTTATGTAGCTGCCTTTCCCATTCCTGAAGTCGTAATGGGCATTAATGCTTATATTCGGGGCGCACAAAGTGTCAATCCAAAAGCAGAAGTAAAAGTCGTTTGGATTAATGCTTGGTTTGACCCCGGCCGTGAGCGTGAAGCAACGGTGGCTTTAATTGACCAAGGTGCAGATATTATTACCCATCATACGGATTCAACCGCAGTTGTTTCAGCAGCAGAAGAAAAGGGTAAATACTCCATCGGCTATAATTCGGATATGTCTAAATATGGCCCTAAGTATCAATTAACCGCCGTAACTCATCATTGGGAACAGTTTTATATTGATCAAGTGCAACAAGCTTTAGATAAGACTTGGAAGCCGACAGCGATTTGGGGTGGTGTCAAAGAAGGCATGATTGGTTTATCCGCGTTGAATGCGGCAGTTCCTAAAGAAGTGGCAGATAAAGTCGAACAAGCTAAAGCCGATATGATCGCTGGCAAATTGCATCCATTTGCAGGCCCAGTGCTTGATCAAGATGGTAAAGAACGTGTCGCTGCGGGTAGCAATATCACTGACGAAGACTTATCCAAAATGGATTACTACGTGCAAGGTGTACAAGGTAAATTACCTAAATAAGTCAGCGCAAATGTTCTGGGCGGATAATTCCGCTCAGAATGTACAAAATTATATTTTTGCTTAATCCAGTTTGGGATTATTCAGTGATCTTGTCGGTGTCAGTACATAGGTGTTCGGTAAGTGCTTAGCCACGCTTAGCCAAAGGAGAACCATCCTTGGTTCAAGTTCTTCCTTAATAAAATGTCACACAGCCTCTACCTGATGACTCGCTTGAATACTTGCACTGTTATCGCTTTGTGCGCCATTAAAGAATAGATTTAAGAGTACTGCACTAAATGAAGTCAGCAGAATCCCTGATTCAATTAAGGGGTGAATGTTGTGTGGCAGCCATTGCTTAAAATTGGGTGCTACTAGCGGAATCATACCAATCCCAATTGAGATCGCGACTACTAAGGCATTATAGCGATTGGTTTTGAAATCTACAGTAGAGAGAATGCGAATCCCTGTGGCTGCGACCATCCCAAACATCACTAAACCGGCACCACCTAATACTATAGTCGGTAAAGACTCTACTAAAGCTGCCATTTTGGGTACTAAGCCCAGCGCAATAAGAATGAGGCCACCAGCAACGCACACATAACGGCTACGAATGCCCGTAACAGCGACTAAACCGACATTTTGCGAGAAACTGGTATAAGGAAATGTATTAAAAATCCCGCCTAATAAACTACCTACCCCATCGGTTCTTAACCCCCGCGAGAGTGCAGCTTGATCAATTTTTTTCTCAGTCATTTCCCCTAAGGCAAGAAACATACCCGTTGATTCAATCATCACTACGATCATAACTAGTGTCATGGTGAGAATCAGGATAGGATCAAAAATGGGCATGCCAAATTGGAAAGGAGTGACTAAAGCAAACCATGGGGCATTGCTCACTTTATCAAAATGCATTAGGCCAAGGGCTGCGGTTAAAACTCCACCGATAATAATCCCTAAAAGCACAGCGATATTTGCAAAGAAACCTTTCGCGAATTTAGTGATTAACAAGATGCTGATTAGCACCAAGGCTGCAATCCCGATA
Source organism: uncultured Thiothrix sp. (assembly GCF_937873765.1). Classification (GTDB taxonomy): domain Bacteria; phylum Pseudomonadota; class Gammaproteobacteria; order Thiotrichales; family Thiotrichaceae; genus Thiolinea. Next base: position 56,106 of record NZ_CALMZC010000006.1, read on the forward strand.
TTTAAGACCGGTGCATATAGAGGGTTAGGAACGGAGGGGGCAAGCGCTAAACCTGTAGGGGCTGTACTGAGCGCTTTGGTTGTTTCTAGCCAAGCAGTGTGTTCAGGATTGATCACTAATGGAGCAGTAGGCCCCACGGGATTACCGAAAATCCAGTTAATCCCAATCCGCATCAAGCTAATGCCAATCAGGGTAATAATCGTACCTGTTACAACAGGTGGGAAAAAGCGCAGCATGCGACTGACTAAAGGGGCAAGTAAGATAGAAATAATCCCTGCACCAATCACCGCGCCAAAAATGTGCTGAGCACCCTCAATACCGGGTGTGGCCTTAGCGATGGCCAACATAGGTGCAACAGATGCAAAGGTCACACCCATCATCACGGGTAAACGAATGCCTAACCATTGCGTGACGCCAAAGGACTGAATCAAGGTCACTAAACCACACACAAATAAATCAGCAGAAATGAGCAGAGCAATTTGCTCCGGAGTAAGTTGTAGTGCCTTGCCAATAATCAACGGCACGGCAATTGCACCAGCATACATGACTAATACATGTTGCAAGCCCAAGGTTGCTAGCCGGTTAAAGGGAAGAATTTCGTCCACGGGATGAGTTAATTCAGACATAATGACACCTTCTGTCGTGAGCAAGTCAAAGTGGTAATGCAAGCACCGTGCCTATTTTCAAAAACTGGTCATGCACCAGAGGAGTTGAAGAGCCACTAAAGCGGTAGTAACTTAAGCG
>NZ_CALMZC010000007.1 GCF_937873765.1 uncultured Thiothrix sp.
TCGCTTAAGTTACTACCGCTTTAGTGGCTCTTCAACTCCTCTGGTGCATGACCAATCCCTTTAGTTTCAGTGCCATATTTGACACTCAGTTTTTCTAAATGCCGCAAATCATCAGCAGACTCGGCATAGCGCAAAATATCTAAAGTATCCACTAAAGAAGTGGACTTACGAATGGAATTCACTTGCTCTGCTGTCTCACTTAAAGCCTTTAAAGCCTTGGGGTTATAAGCTTTCATGGCGGCTTGACGTAAATTATCCAAATTTTTCTCACCACGAGTAGCCAATAGAAACGCTTTGTAATCAAATAAATCCGTAGCCTGCTTAAGCAAAACCGACTGCATTTTCGGTGAAAGTCTATTGGCCCGCGTTGCCAACTTTAAAGTGGACGAGCCTGTTTTTATCGGTGCGGCCGTACCTGAACTCAAAACTGTAAGCGCGGTCAAACCTACGCCCACACCGGCTAAAGCTGTCATCAGCTCATTGACGTCTTTACCCGCTTGCAGATTTTGATACTGCTCATACAAATCACGCGCATCACCAATTACTGTAAAATCAGCAGTCACAGCACCTGCAATGCCTGCCCCAGTTTCACCACTGCCATCAATAAAGCCATTTGCAAACTGCGTTGCCTGCCGACGCGTAACTTGCCAAGGCGTTTCTAAAGCTTCAATCTGCGGGATAAACCGTGCCACATCCAGCGAATAGCCAAAAGTCTTGGCTAAACTTAAATACATGCGCGCATCCTCAGGGTTATCACTTTGAATCGAAGCTTCGACCTGCGCTTCTAAATCGGCTGGTTTGACTGTTTTAGTCATCAAAACAGCAATATCGACTGGAGCTTCGGTGAAGTCCCAATACTTAAAGACTGCCGTTAGGCTATAAACCAGTAATATAAAACCAAAAACAAACACTATGACTTTAAACATATTTAAAACACAAATTAAATAGCCAATTTCTCATAAGATCAGTAGCTTAAAACATATTTCCCATCATTCAAACCGATTTTATTTTTCGATTAAAAATATTCAAAATTTTTATAGAAAAAAATTACTCTTGAAATTTTCAAAAAACCTATTTACTATCGCGCACAAATAACTAAATTATATGATACTGATATGTATAGAGAGACTTTTCATTTAAGCTCATGTTTCTTAATTTAAGGTAAACTTATGACATATCGCATCGCATGTAAATCAAAATTAGTACTTAGCATTTCTTCAAGTGTGTTGCTTTCTTTTTCTTTGTCAGCTTGTGTTGATTCAGAAAATAATGGTCGCATAACTTACAAAACAGCCAATGGTTCATTAGTCATTCTGGATAGTGCCGTTCCTCTCCTAGCCCCTGACACCAGTAAGATTAACGCAGAGTTGGCTTATGATATACCACCACCTCCTGAAGCTATTCTTGATAAAGATATAGCTGAACGCGTAGATATCTCACGCCCACGAGCGGCTACCTTTGGTGTTCAATATATTGCTAGTGGTCAAGCAGACCCCAGTTCTAGTACTGGGACTTGCCAAGCTGCCCCATTGACAGGCGCAAGCTCAATCAGCTCTGCTGTCAATGCAGCCATGAATATTTGGGCTAGCCAACTGAATTCACCCCAACGTATCAATGTACAGGTTTGCTGGCGACCTTTAAGTAGCGCAAGTACCTTGGCTCAGGCAGGTCCCACATCCTATACTAGTAAAGTTATGAATGGAGTTACATTGTATGCCCCAACTCTCATTGTTAATGCTATAGAAAATACAGATCGAGAACCGCAACTTTCTGACATAACCATTGCTATCAATTCGAGAACGCCACCGACTGCCGCAGGCACTGCTACATCATGGCATCTAGACCCCACCACTGCTCCACCCGCTAATGCTTATGACCTAACCTCTGTACTCATCCATGAACTAGGACACGGGTTTGGCCTTGCCTCCCTTGGTTTAGTATCAACGATCAACGACAAGCAGTCGTTGGCAACTTGATCCCAATATAAGCCCTTATGACTCACTGTTGCTACATATCAAATCCAGTACTGACCGGCAAGCTGTTTCAAATCGCGCCCTCTATCCGAATCAATCAGCAGCACTTCACAGCGCTTTTACCTCTAGTGCAATTTACTTTAATGGCTCACGGGCGACAGCCGCTAATGGAGGATCATTGGTACCTATCCAATCCAGTACTAACTATTTGAGTAGCAGTTTATCTCATATCCATTTAGGCACTTATCAAAACACAATCAACGCCATGATGGCTCCCGTTGCGCCGTTACCTGGGCGGCGTAATCATAATCCAGGTCCTATTGCGCTTGCCATGTTACAAGACATCGGTTGGGCACAAGTCCCCACCACACCCACGACCTTGGGCACGGCTACCTTAACAGCACCCATGGGAACGATTACCACAAGAACCCCCCAATATAATTGGTCTACAGTGAGTTCGGCCACCAAATATTATTTGCAGATTCTCAATGCCACCAGTGGAGCGGTCACTTTCCAAAGTTGGATCACGAATACAGCAGCAGGCTGTGCAAGTGGTACAGTGTGTCGCTACACACCACCCAGCTTAGCTGCAGGCAATTACAAGTGGCGTATCATTGCGGGCAATACGGCAGGCAATGGCCCAAGTAGCGCCTATGTCAATTTTACAGTACGCTAATTTTTAATCATCCCCTATCTAAATGAAACTTTTAGATAGGGTTATTGAGCTATTATTCATGTTTATAAAAAAATCCATTTTCACCTTGGGGCTATTCGCCCTAGTTTGCAGTGGTTCCTCACTGTTATCCGCCAAAGAACATAAACCCTCTGCTGCAAAACCCGTTTATGCTCCTGAAGCAATGTATAGGGTTAGTGCAATTATCAAATCCACCAAGACAAAACTCAATGAAGCACAAATTACTAACTATCAAATAGGAACATTCCCTCTTTTCGTTAACCTAGGCAAAAAATACTTTGCCGGCTTTCGTGACTCTAATGGAAAACCTAAGCAAACTTGTACTAATACATCATTTACATTAAGCTCTATTCCATTAAATACCTACCTTAGTAAAAACCAGATAGAAGCTAAGCATTGGAAGCAGGCCTATCCGTATGACAATGACATGAATAGATCTGTCACACTCGTAAAAACCAACTGCAAAATTCCCTTCTTTAGAGAGTTCGTCTTTGACGCTCCTAAAGAAAAAATAGAAAATGGTGATGAATATGGACCGATTCTTATCAATCAATCAAATGTATTTTTTATGGGCAATAAAGATGTTAAAATCATACAGCCCGTCCTAATAGCACCAGAATAATCACCCACCCCGACTATAGGACTAAAACTCACCTAACAACTGATTAGGTGAGTCTCGTGGCAACTCTATAACCTAGCGCAAACCTAAAGGATCATTCGGGTCAATGCCCTCCATAAAGGGTAAATGACGTTCATTATTAGTGAGTTGATACACCTTACCGATCCAATTACTTACCATCCCCTTAGCCGTATCACGCCAAGTATTCGGCAAGAGAGAGATTAAGCTAGCATCAGGAAACGCTGGGATAGCCGTACCCTGCTGACGTGCAGCCTCCAAACGTAAGCGGTATTCATTCAAAATTGCCTTCACTTGAGGGCGGAAGCAATTCTGTGGAAAGGGTGGATAATCAGATCGTTTACCGACATACCAGTTATTCACTTCACGCCGAAATTCCTTCAACAAACTAATCGCATCATATTCAGGATGGCCTTGGAAAAACACAAAGCGGAATAAGTCAGGGCTAACCGCTAAATGAAAACTCGCCTCAGCACTTTCTGCTAACACCCGCAATCCTTTTTCTTCTAACTGTTCGCGGCTCACCTCATTGAAACGTGAATGCGGTACATCAAAGTGCGTATTCAGGTTCGACACCAGCGGATGCTCAGGCATGGTGAGAGCATGACCATAAACACCCCAACGTTTGAACCCCAAAGGACGACGCCGAATTCCATAGAGATGTTGTACGATTGCATGGCTGGCTAGACACGAACAGAGCGTCGAGGTAACGTGATCTTTTGCCCACTCGACCACCTCCATCAAACCTTCCCAGAAGGGTTCATCCTCTAATTTAGGATGAGCCGGATTCGCGCCAGAAATAATTAAAGCATCTAAACCTTGCTTTTTTAGATCAGCGAAATTCTCATAGTATTGAGCAATATGAGCCTGTGCAGCTTCACCACGTACTAGACCATCCAAAGTGAAGACATGCATATGAAATTGTGCAATCTGATTCGACATACCCACTAAGCGAAAAAACTGCCGCTCGGTAGCCATTAAAGCACTATCAGGCATCATATTTAATAGGCCAATATGCAGCTCACGAATATCCTGATGCTCCGCATAATCTGCACGGAGAATATCTTGCCCTTCTGCCCGCAGGCGTTGAAAGGTTGGTAAGCCTGAATGATCAACCAATGGCATGCTTAAGTACTCTGATAGCGTCGAATAGCAGTTTCGACTAACCGATTGAAATCGTGCTCGTTACGCACTTTTGCAACCTCTTCTGAAGTTACCGTATAGCCATAATCGCGTGCAATCGTTTCATAACGTGGAATACGTGAATGGAATAAACGCGGGAAAATCCAACGGGTAAACTCATCCGGTTCCATTTCTGCCGCATAGTTCAAACCGGTTTCTTGTAAATACACTGCTAGCTGCTCTTGCAGGAATTGTGGACGATAATATAAGGGCTTTGGATCGCTTTTAGCACGATCAATCAGTTTTTGCTCTTCGGCTGGAGTCGTCACTTGAATATACAGAATCAGTGAATGCTCAGCTAATAGCTCAATCACACCCGGCTCGTCTAACTCACACAGACTACCACCCACATCATTTACAAAATGGGAATAACCATAAATATGATGCGCCTTGCGAATAAACTCTGGCACATCATACATCGCACGAATTTCAGCTAAGCGATACTCTGCTTGATGCCGCACGAATTGGTCGAGAGCTACACCACCCAATTCTGGATTCCCCAATTTACCGACATAAGACAGTACCGGCCCCGGATCATCAATCGTGATGTTATTAGTAATAAAAATCCAATCTTTGCGCAGTAGATCTTTTAAGAACGGCACTTTCATCGCCTGTTCTTTAATCAAATCGAGGATAGCTTCATCTAAATAGCGCTTACCAATCCGATAATCACCGGAATAATGGAACCAATCATGTTGACGCAAGGTAGTGGATAGATGGGTTTTCCCTACTCCAGACATACCTAATAAAGTAACGCTTTTATTTTTCCATTGACGGTAATCTTCAACCGAAAGTCGCACAGCTATTCCCCAGACAAGTAAAAGTTAAACCATAAATTGTGAATACAGCCATCATAGCAAGCTATTGTTTAGGTGACGATATTCTGAAAAAGTTAGGCGCTAAAAATGAGTCATTATCACAAATAAGTATCAACCAATGCTCTCGATTAAGAGCTTAGTTTGAGTACCTCATCCAAAGAGAGTCCGGCCATTTGGGCGATCTGCTCAGGCGTTAACAGCTTTAAACTGAGTAACTGTTGAGCCCTGTCTCGTGCTTTTTTCAAAGCGCCTTCCTCCAACCCCATTTGCTTCCCCACCTCAATACCCTTTTCAATCCCCACCTCGACCCCCTCCTGATACCCCTCCAAATGCGCGGTATCCTGAGCACTCATGAAGTCCCGATAGTCTTTCAAGCTCCGTTCATAGCCTTGACGTTCTTCAACTGGGAGTTGGGCGATTTGGGCAATGGCAAATAGGCGTTGGAAGATGTGTTCTTGCAGTTCGCTCGGAATCTGCTCCAGTTCATGTAGGTGTTTGAAGGCATACAGCCATTTGTCTTGAAGGGTCACCAGTTCATGGGCTTGGCGTTGGAAACGGGGAAGCACCAAGTAAATGAAGTTGAGTTTGTCATAGAACAAGCGGTTGTGTTGGTCTTTGAGTTGGGCATGGTAGAGCACGTCGTGCTCGTGGTCGTCGATCAAGAAATCAAGGATGCCAATGGTGTAAACGGCAAACAGTTTGTAGTTCCAATCCCCACGCTTGGCTTGCTCTTGAATGGCGAAAGTGGAGTAAAACAGGCTACGGTCTTTGAAGTAGATTTGTTTGACCCGCTGTAATTCGACAATGAAGCGCTCACCGGAGGGACTCGTACAGTTGAGGTCAAAGATGACTTTGCGATCAGCGGCACTGATACCCTGGTATTCGTTTTTGGTGTAGCTGAGTTCTGAGACTTGGTGATGAGCGGGTAATAGGGTATTGAGGAAGCTAATCAAGAGGTCTTTATTCGGTTCTTCACCAAACAGTTTTTTGAAGCCGAAGTCAGTCAAAGGGTTGAGGTAGATGGCGGGCATGAGAAGACCTATACGTCGTCGGGTGTTGCTTAAGTATAGGATAAGGGCATAGTGCTGGCTATGCCCTAGCCTTCAACTTACTGGCGCAGACCAGATGACCCTCTGAACAACACGCCCTCTTTCCAGAAAATAAAATGGGTACCCCATAACTCCCGCGACTCCACAATGCTCTTGGGGTGAAGTATCACGAACTGCTTAGACCACTTAAAATTAGGACAATTTGTGACCGTCATCAAAGTCGCTGGCGCTTTAGCTTGCTCTGGCGTGAGTAGATAGAGGGCTAACAGGTCTTTAATAGGCACACCCTGTTGCTTCAGATAGTTTTCGAGATTGATTTCTTGAGCCTTAAAGATCACATTTTCACACTTTAGATCCGCAACACCTGTAGAGTTTTCTTGTATGAAGTTGGAGATAGTTTTTTGTACCAAACTAAAGTGAATACTAGTATTTTTTAGCACAAACTGCCTCGCTTGATTTTTGTTGAAATGGGCACGCTTTGTTAAGTAAGGAGGAAGTCTAGGGTTGAAGTGGATATATACACTATCCGAAAATTTTCTTTTGAACTTAAGCGCCTGACCTTCATTCGCTGTTGTTGAACCCGCCTCAGCCGGTGGTGGTACCATCCAACAGCCCGCCAAACCAAGCAATAAGATCAAGAGTGTTAGTTTTTTTAACCAGTTACTACTTTTCATTCATGAAGCTCCTTCCGTTAAATCGAATAAATTCCCCTGCCAGCAAGCTTACCAACCAATAGGGGGGGATAAAGTTTATTGAACCGTAAAATTTAAATAAGCACTCGCAGGGCCATTGCCGACCACATTTCTAGGCATGATTCGCCACATATAATTGCCTACTGACAAAGTTCTACTGAAACGGCAAACCGTTCCGGTCGCACAACCTGCTTGGGCATTGGTGACCCAAGCCTGATAGAGAGCAGCACCTGTCGTCCGATTGATGATTTGCAAATAATAATCGGCAGCAGTGTTCGCGGCTGACCACGTGAAGGCAGGGCTTCGGTTAGTAATCGTTCCGGTTGGATAGCTCGGTGTACTGGCAGGAGGCACTGTTGTGGGACGAATTGTGAAATTCATGGCGGTACTCAAAGCTCCCGTCCCACCCGCACCACGCGCTTGTACCTGCCAACGATAACTACCAATCGGTAAGGTCAGTGTAGGTTTATAGGAACACACTGCTGTCTGACAAGCAGCGGCAGAAGCCATCACCCATTGCTGGAAAACCACCGCATTCGTGCTGCTATTGGTCACGCGTAACAAATAGTCAGCCGCATTTAAAACAGCATTCCATTGATAGGTAGGGGTCGCCGTCGCCACACCATTGGGGGCACGTAACACCGCAACACCCGGGGGCGTGACGGGCACAGGCACAGTGCCCCAGCCAATATCCCGCAGCATAGCTATCGCAATCGGACCTGGATTATGATTTCGATCACCCCAAAAAGCTCTCGGAGACATTAAACGGTTGATATTATTAATATCACGACCGAATACCGCTTCGGCCACATGAGAAATACTAGATCCCTCCTCATAAGGCGAAGGAGAATGAATGCTAACAGGGCGGCCTGCATTTGCTGCCCGAGCCTGAGCGCCATTGAAAACGACCTGATTGGAGCGAAAAGCATTCAATAAGGCCAAAGAATTATTAGGATAAACCGCTCTATTCGTCAGGGCATTGCCGTTTGCATCCTGAAGAAAGGTATCATAAGGGGAATTAAGAGAACCATTTCCCCACAAAGCAATCCCTGCCCCTGCCTCCTCGGTGCTAAAAAAGCCAAAACCATGCGCTAATTCATGTAATAAATTAGTTGTCAAATCAAAATGTGTAGTCGATTGAGCTGCTGGAATGGGGTTTTGTGGGTCAAGATGCCATAGAGCGGTGGAATTAATGGTGACTTCAATATCCGTGCTATTGGGTAAAATATCTCGCCCTGCAAGGGCATTGGCTAAAGCAACCGGCCTCAGAATATTACCATTCTCCACAAAGTCTGTCGGACCCGCTTGAGCCAGTGTCCTTGCGTCTAACCTTGCCCAGCAGACACTGACCCGAATAGGAACCGGAGAATTTAAAACCGTTGACCAAATATTCAAGGCAGCGACTATCGCTGGCTTTGCGTTCTCTGGAAATTCCAAACAAGTATCACCATCTTGTTGGCTATTCACGGGCCTATACTCAATATTACTGGCATATCGCCTTGCCACCCGATCATCCGTCAGCGTTACTCCTGCAGGCGGTGGGGTATAAGCCAAAGCATTTAAATCAGATTGTTTATACGTATTAGGAGAGGGTTTATATAAAATTTTCTTATGATTATTAGGGTGAATCAGGTAGCCATCTTTTGTATAGTAGGGGTCTTTACCTCCATTAGAACTATCAACACACCCCGTTAAGAGTAGAGTCGCTGCAACAGCCTTGAAAAAATGCTTGCCGATTAAGCTAGTTAGTAGCCGTCTCTTACCGAGACGAGACGAGACGAGACGAGACGAGACGAGACGAGCAATGAGTTTCCATCAATCTATATCCTTTTAAAATCAACACAATTGCTCTCTACATAGAAGCTATTTAATCTACAAAACCACAGCACATGACACAAGAGATCATAGTAGATTATTTATTATTCTAAATGTGATTAATTAATAACCATTCAGAAATTAGCAAAAGACTAAAGTCTTGTCTAATACAAATATTCACTAAAACACACTGCGTAATATTTTTAGCTTATAATTCATATTCATAGCGAGTTTATGGAAAAATCCATATTGACAAACGACCACATGACTAATAATCAAACTAATATTTAAGCCGATTATCATTTACACTCAACCCCATAAACAAAAAAGGCACCTGTTTGCACAGATGCCTTTAATTTGCGCTTAAGAGTAGTGCTTAAACTACTCGTGATTTAGATAAAATTACTTTTGACCTAAACCTAAAGCCTCTTTAACCAGCGCTTGTTGCTGAGCTTGGTGCACATAGAGTGAACCCACTGCTGGCGCTGCTGCGGCTGGACGGCTCACACAAGAGATTTCCGCCAACTCATAAGCTTCAAAGCGATGGCGAATACCATCCCATGCGCCTTGGTTAACTGGCTCTTCTTGACACCAAATCAAGGTTTGCAAATTCGGGTAGGCCGACACAATTTCGCGTAATTCAGGCGCTGGGAACGGGTAAATTTGCTCAATGCGCACAATCGCCACATTGTCTAGGTTGTTTTTCCGACGCTCTTCTAAGAGGTCATAATAAACTTTACCACTACACATGATCACGCGATCAACCTGCGGTTTATTCGCAGTGACATTGCTATCAACCTCATCGATTACAAGCTGGAACTCACCTTCAGTGAAATCTTTCAGCTCATTCACCGCTAATGGATGACGTAATAAGCTCTTCGGTGTGAACACAATCAAAGGTTTACGATAATTACGCAGTACCTGACGACGCAGCATATGGAAGGTTTGTGCAGGCGTCGTAGGAATCACAATCTGCATATTTTCCTGCGCTGCTAATTGTACCATCCGCTCAATCCGTGCTGAGGAGTGTTCTGGGCCTTGACCTTCAAAGCCATGCGGCAAGAACATCACTAGACCACATAAGCGCTGCCATTTTTGCTCACCGGAACTGATGAATTGGTCGATTACGACTTGTGCACCATTCACAAAGTCACCAAATTGTGCTTCCCAAATGGTTAGGCTTTCTGGTTCAGCAGTAGCATAACCATATTCATAGGCTAACACAGCTTCCTCAGACAATACTGAGTCGATGACATTGAAAGAACCTTGAGTTGGACTCAGGTTCAACAATGGCAACCATTGCTTACGCTCTTCTTGATGATGCAGTACGGCATGACGATGAGAGAAAGTACCACGACCACAGTCTTGGCCAGATAAGCGCACATTACGGCCTTCTTCCAGTAAGGTTGCATAAGCCAAGGTCTCACCGAAGCCCCAATCAGCAGGTTTTTCACCTTTACCCATTGCAACACGATCTTCGATAACTTTCAGAACACGACGGTGTACCTTGAAATCGGCAGGAATATTATTCAGCCAACTCGAAGATAAGGAGGCAACACGCTCGGCACTGACAGCAGTATTGACTTTATCGCGCCATTTGCCTTCTAAATAGGTTTTCCAATGAGTCTGCAGTTCATTGGGCAAGCCTTCCACTACAGGCTGACTGAAATAACCACGAACTACTTCACCGGCATCCATCACCGCACGGAAATCAGCCACCATAGCATCGGCTTCTTCGCGGGTGATCACACCTTCTTTAACCAATTTATCAGCGTATTGAGTACGCGTCGTTGGCAAATTACGGATGATGCTATACATAACAGGTTGAGTCATCGCTGGCTCATCGGCTTCGTTATGACCTAAACGGCGATAACAGACTAAATCGATAACCACGTCTTTCTTAAAGCGATTGCGATAATCTAAAGCTACTTTCGCAGCATAGATGACTGCCTCTGGATCATCACCATTCACGTGAATGATTGGTGCATTGATCATTTTCGCCACATCCGTTGGATAGTGCGTAGAACGGCTGTCTGTCGTCGTACTAGTGGTGAAACCGACTTGGTTATTGATGACGATATGGACAGTCCCCAGGGTGCGATAGCCACGGGTTTGCGCCATATTGAAAGTTTCCATCACCACGCCTTGACCTGCAAACGCAGCATCACCGTGGATACTAATCGCCATGACTTGCTCACCCGTGCGATCACCGCGACGCTCTTGACGGGCACGGACTGAACCGATGACGACAGGACTGACGATTTCTAAGTGCGATGGATTGAAACCGAGTGCTAAATGCACTGGACCACCTTCAGTCATAATATCGCTAGAATAGCCTTTATGGTATTTCACGTCGCCAGTGTATTGACCATCACTGACCTTGCCTTCGAACTCACTAAAGAGCACGCCAGAAGGCTTATACATAACGTTGATCAATACATTCAAGCGACCACGATGCGCCATGCCGATCACAGCTTCTTTCATACCTGCCGCACCACCTTCTTGTAGAATGCGATGCAACATCGGAATTAAGCTTTCACCACCTTCCAAACCGAAACGTTTTTGACCGACGAAACGGCGATGTAAATACTGCTCAAAACCTTCTGCTGCAGTTAACTGCTTGAGCAGCATTTTCTTTTGATCGTTGCTAAGTACTTCGCGTCCCATCTCTGGCTCAATCCGAGCCTGAATCCAGCGCTTTTCCTCTAGATCCATGATATGCATATACTCGAAACCAATGGTGCGGGTATAGGTTTCTTTTAATGCATTGAAAATATTGCCCAAGGTCGGAGTTGCTTTCAGATTGAAAGAACCAGGATCGAAAGCAATATTCGGATCCGTATTTTGTAACTCATTGGCCTCTAAGGTGAGTTCAGACACATTCATCCGAATCCCATAATCCCCTAAAGGATTGGTATGTGCCGCCAAATGACCAACATAGCGATAAGAGTTAATTAAACGTGATACACGTACTTGAAAACTACGACGCTCTAAAACGCTTTGTGGTTGATAAGTATCACTTGCCGCCATGGCAGTGCTTGTAGCACCATTAGCTTTACCACTACCGTTTAGGCCAGCATTTTGCTCTAAGAGATCGAGGTTTTTAAAGTAGTCCCGCCATTCAGCAGACAGGCTTTCTGGGGATTCTTGATATTGCTGATAAATCTGTTCTAAGAGAATGGCTTGTTCGCCATCTAAGAAAGATTCATCGAGCAGGGCATTACCTTGTTGGCTCATCATCCGTACTCCTTCGTGCTCCTAGTAGATGCTACTCGTTATGCTTATCTAAGCCTTATGTCGACAATCTTAATGATTCAGGGGGGGAAGTATATCCCAAAGGGACAGTAATTCCATCCCTTAATCATGAAGTTTTGCCAAGAAATAAGCGGTTAACTTAGCCACACTAAACTAGCCATACGTCCTGTTTGCTGATCACGTCGGAAAGAAAAGAATAAATCTTGCTGAGTGTAGGTACATAACTCCCCTCCATAAATCGCTGTAACACCCATCGCACTAAGGCGCTGACGACCGAGTTGATAAATATCCGCAAGCCATTTACCAGCTTGAGTAGCTTGAAAAGCCTGTGCAGCCTGTTGCTCATATTCCATAAAGGCAGCGCGTACTTCATCCCCGACTTCAAAAGCCTTTGGTCCAATCGCAGGCCCCATCCAAGCAAGGATCTCTGCAGGATCACAGTCTAAAGCCCCTACAGTTTTTTCAAGCACACCATCACATAAACCGCGCCAACCTGCATGGGCAGCCGCTACCCGAGTACCCGCACGATTACAAAATAAAACCGGCAAACAATCAGCAGTCATCACCACACAAACTTCATTCATTTTGAACGAAACCGATGCATCGGCAGAGCAGCCCAGATTGTCGACATTCTGCTGTGCGACTTTCACGCCATGCACTTGTTGTAACCAAAACGGTGTATTTGGCAAGTCGAGGACTTCAGCGACTAATTGGCGATTACGGGCGACGGCTATTGGAGTGTCACCCACATGATCGCCCAAATTTAAAGAATCGAAAGGGGCAACACTAACGCCACCTGAGCGTGTGGTACAGACCGCATGGACATTTTCAGGAGCAGGCCAATCTGGTTTGAGCCAATCATTCATACGGCCTCCTCCGCTCTTAATAAAGCTAATAGCACGTCCATATCCTCGGGCACAGGCACTTCCCACTCCATTTCTTCTTCGGTAATAGGGTGGATCAAGCCTAAACGTGTTGCATGTAGAGCTTGACGCGGAAAAGCTTGTAAAGCCTCACGCAACTCTCCACTAATTCCAGCCGGTACACGCGGACGCCCACCATAGAGTTGATCACCCACAATCGGCATATGGTTGGCGGTTAAATGCACACGAATTTGATGAGTACGGCCAGTTTCTAAAGCAACGCGTAGTAAAGTGTGATGGCGAAAGCGCTCTTCAACTCGATAATGCGTGATAGCTTCTTTGCCGCCTTCCATCAATGCCATTTTTAAGCGATCAATGTGATGGCGACCAATATTCGCCTCAATAGTCCCTCCAGCAATCACTGGGCGTTGGACTAAAGCTAAATACTCGCGGCTTACATCACGTGCTTGCAGTTGTTCAACTAGAGAGCTATGTGCCTCCAAACTCTTGGCCACCACCATTAAACCGGTCGTGTCTTTATCCAAGCGATGCACAATACCTGCGCGTGGCAGCATTTCTAATTGCGGGTTATAGTGCAATAAGCCATTCACCAAAGTACCCGTCCAATTGCCTGCCGCTGGATGCACAACTAGATCAGCAGGCTTATTCAGTACCAGTAAATCTTCATCCTCATAGACAATATCGAGATCTATTGCCTCTGCTTCTGAACGAGTTTGAACCTCTTGAGTCGCATGGATAATAATCTGCTCACCACCGGTTAAGCGCTCCTTGGGTTTGAGCGGCTTATTATCCACTAAGACTTGTCCAGATTTTATCCACTTCTGCAGTTGGCTCCGCGAATATTGAGGGCATAGGCTGGCGACAACCTGATCTAAACGCTGTTGTGCCATTTCTGGCGGTACAATGCTAACTATTTGCTGATCTTGGGGCATGTTAAAACCAATGAATGCGGTATACTTGCAACTTTATTCCATCATACGTGTTATAAAACAAATGTCGATAAGTAGAACAGCACCAGCCACTCTCACTCGTATTGCCTTAAGCCTCATGCTCGCCGCTAGTTTAAGTGCCTGCTCGATGTTTTCTTCTAGTGACAAACAAAAAGACGAAACGGAAGGCTTATCGGCTGAAGCTATTTATCAAAAAGCTCAAGCTGCAGTCAAAGCCACAGATTATCAACAAGCCATTAAGCTCTACGAATCCTTAGAAGCCCGCTATCCATTGGGTTTACATGCCCAACAAGCTCAGCTTGAATCGGCATATGCTTATTATAAATACGATGAGCCGGATACAGCTTTAGACATGGTTGACCGTTTTATCCGCATGAACCCGGGCAGCAAAGATATGGCCTATGCTTTGTATCTACGCGGTTTGGTGAATTTTAATCGGGGTAGCAGTTTGGTAGATCGAGTCTTCCCGCGCTCGATTGCTGACTTAGATATTGTGCGTCAGAAAGAAGCCTTCCATGACTTCTCACGGGTGATTAACCGCTACCCGGATAGCCCCTATGCGAAAGATGCGCAATTACGTGTGCAATATCTGCGCAATACGCTGGCTGAATCCGAAGTCAATGTTGCTAAATACTATATGGAGCGTGGGGCTTGGCTAGCCGCTTTTAATCGTGCCGAGTATGCAATTAAACATTATCAAGGCTCACCCGTTATTATTGATGCCTTGGAAATTAAAGTACGGGCGGCTCAGCAACTAGGCAAGGCGGATTTAGCGGCCGATAGTCTGCACGTTTTAGAAGCGAACTTCCCTGAACGAGCTGCTAAACTCAAAGCTGGCAAATAAATCTTTTGGTCATGCACCAGAGGAGTTGAAGAGCCACTAAAGCGGTAGTAACTTAAGC
>NZ_CALMZC010000008.1 GCF_937873765.1 uncultured Thiothrix sp.
GGAGGTCGGGGAACTGGAATAGTCCGATTCGTGCTTTTGGGCAAAAACACCCAACTTGAAAAAAATTCACACAACACCCGAACCATCAGTAGCAGTGGGTCGTATCAAGACCCGCGCTTTAACCTTGCGGGCAGCGTCCAACAGCAGCACAGCCAAGCCATGCAGCGCTCTAGTGGTAGTTTAAATCTGAATACGGCGCTGGTATTTGCGGATGGCGCGTTTGCGCTGTCGCGTCCGGTGACTGATAGCTTTGTGATCTTAGAAGCACCGCCTGATTTACAACAAGCCATGGCGGTGAGCCGTGGCAAGAGCCTGTTTCAACGGCAAGAAACTGATCCGAATGGCTTGCCAGAACACTATGACGCTTTAATCCAACCGCAGCAAACAGCAGTGCTTAATCAATTAACCGCCTATCAAGTACAGCATGTCAGTACCGATGCTTTAGTCCTACCCGAAGGCTTTGATCTGAGTGCTACCGAATTTGATTTCTTACCAGATTATAAAACGGGCTATCGCGTCAAGGTCGGTGGTGAACGCGGCTCAATGCTTGAAGCGCATTTAAAGGATGCGCAAGGCCACCCTCTCGCCCTGCAAGGTGGCAAATTACATGCCCTCACTTCGCCAAAAGAATCGATTACGTTTTTTACGGATGAAACCGGTGTCATGCGCCTTTCATCGATTCGTCGAGGTGACTACCGGATCGAATTATTTTCCCTGCCAAATTTGCAAAACCTGAAAATTCAGGTGACCGGCAAACCCGGCGAAACCCAAACGCTGGCTGTGAGGGCGCATACATGAAGCCCCCCATCACCAGCACTCACAACCCCAATATTTCTCAAGGAGTGTTTATTATGAAACAGCAATGGATTATCGCATCAATCCTATTAGTTATGAGCCATGCCGCAATAGCTGCCGAGACTGCGGGAGGATCACACGGTCTTAGTTTAACAATCTCTACCTCCTCAACTCCAGAGTTTACCAGCACTGCTACTGGGGAGCTTCTTACTGGAGTAGAAACCCAACTCACTACTCAAACTATTGACGTTGATAATGATGGAACAGTTGAACGTATTATCGATGATAAGATTTTGGGTAACCTAACACTTACAGGAACTAATCTTGCCTCGAATCAACATTGTAAAGTAACTTTTACTTCAGCGAACTCTGGTGGAACTACATCCTTCAAACTAGTAAATACTAGCGATCCAACAAAGTCTATTATCTATTCTCTAAAAGGAACGATTGGCTCTGGAGTAGCTACATTTTCTTCAGGATTTCCACGTAATTTTAATAATACTGTTGATGGCTCTACAGGAAGAAATCGTTGCGATCTAACAATTACTGATTTAACATTCACCTCAGCCGCAAAATTAAACACTACACCTGACGGCACTTATAAAGATACGATCAGTCATATTGTTCAAATTCAATAAAAAATAAAATGGAAGCTAGATTATTTACCTAGCTTCTTTAATGTATATTTCATATACCATTTAAATCAGTTGTAGGTATTCAAATGGGTAGTAGTTTACTAACTTACCCAGATTTATAATAACCTTAATGACTCATAAGTCATTATTGATGGAAACTTAACTTAAAAAGGAAATTATCATGCCTATTGATCCAAAAAATGACTTTGCCCGTGGGGATGTTGGTGTAACAACGAATAACACGGGAATCGAATATGCTTCAGACTCTCAAGTTAGCCTTAGCTCTGCATCAAGCAATTTTTCATCAGATGATATCTCTAAATTTGAACAGACTATGCTGGATGTGGGTCAGGCACTCCAACAAATTACACCCCAAAAAAACTTGTTTCAACAATTAGCCGATAGAATTGCTGAGTAAAACTAGCTTTAATAGAAAAAACCATTAGTAAATTTGAATCATGCCTCAAAGCTTGAGGCATGGTTTAATAAAAGACACTGATTAACATCTGATATTAGATCTATATTTTTTACCTTTGGCTTGCTTTATAAGCCAACCTTTTTATAAATAAAATACCCTACTCAGTAAACGCCTGATGAGGTATTTTTTAAAAAAGGATTTTTTATTTATAGCGCCTGAAAACTAAAATCCCCCACCGCAGAAAACGGTAGGGGAAACAGAGAGCGCAGAGAAAATTTAACTTTAAATACTATTCGTCAACTCGAACTTAACTTCGCCCACATCACCACCTTCGTCCGTATTACGCACCACCACTGTCACTAAGCGGGACTCATTCGGTACTAAAGTAAAATCAACGGGCTGACGACCATCCAGATCATTACTACTCTCACTATCCCCCTCAAATAACAAGAGTTCACCATACACACGTACTCGTCCTGAACTTACATCTAGTAAAGTAGCCGCGACTCTAACCTCCAAACGGACTTCCCCCCCGACACCTAAGTAGGGTAAATTCAGTGCATAATTAGTCCCTAAGGCTGTTAGGGGCAGATTAATATTATGCTCAACAGTTTTTTGGGGATTGCGCCCAAAATTTTCATGATCCATCGCATACATTATTGCTTTACCAGTTAAGCGACGTGTCTGTAATTGAGGAGGGGGTGCTTCAAAAGTACGTCGCCAATCATAAGCGAGTTGATATTCTCCACCATGCCCTGTGAAAGTTGCATATTGAGTCGAACTCTCTGCACGCCCATCCCAAAGATGGCCTAAGGATGGAATTACAATCGCCACACTGACGGGTTCGAAAATATCATCTTCAAAAGTCTTAGTTAGCCAGCCCACGAAAGCACCGATAACAGCCCCCACCGCCGCACCAATAAGACTACCAACCCCCGGAATAATAGAGCCTAAAGCGGCTCCAGATGCTGCACCCACCGCAGTAGCAACCGCAGTGATTATCTCTGTTTTAAGAGAAGACCATAAGTCCGCTAAAAAACGACTAAAACCACTCCCATCCTTTTCGGCCATGATCATGGTGACTATATATTCCTTTGGCCAAGCATTACCCGCGCGCAAATTAATTTTTGGAGAGAAGAATTGTTGGGGTGGAAGATAATTCTTAGCTACACCCGAATCACTAAAATTGCCCACAAATTGTTCAGGGATGGGAATCGTGTTCATTTCAGCATCTATCGCCATGCCACCAAGAGCAATTTCATCACTTCCTGCAATAGGTTGCGTTTCACGAACACACAAGACTTGGTGTAAACGAAACTCTAATTCATCTTTCGCTTGTTGTGCTCTAAAAATATTGGGATTAACAAAAACTGGATTAACCACAACATATTGCGGAACAATCACATGCGTATTTAACTTACGCGAGATACTGTTTAAATACTCGACAGAGGTTTTAATTTCAGCAGCGACGGGTAGCTTTCTTAATTCCGTGGCAACACTATTGGGGCTAGCTAGATTGATTTGTCCCAATTGCTGACCATAGTCTCTAATCCGCTCTGCAACAGGGCGCTTCGCTAAAGACAGTGCTTTATTCGCCATACTAGCACGCTTATCAGCAGATTTTCGTTGGAGATTTCTGGATAAAACCTGCTCTAGTGAATTTCTGTCCGCAGGTAATTTAAACTCATTCGGCCTAATAGCGGCTGCATACGCCTTCTCTGTAGAAATTTTCACAACACTCAGCATTTGCTCAGCGATTGCTTTCACTATTGGGTTTTTTATGCTGCTAGTATCTTTAATGCTCAACATTGAAATATTATTAGCCATCACACATCTCCTTATGAAAATTATTGGAATATCCCTGTTTACTAAATAGCCTATTTTCTCATCACCCCTAGCTCCTTGATATAATTAATAAAATCATTCTTTTTAATTGATTTTTGCTTAGTTTTCACTAAGTAATGAGCAGCAAAACCTGTTGCTAATACACAAGCAACTGAAGTACCACTGCGATAAGCAAGCTCTCCTGAACCAGTTAAACCGGGTATTTTTAATCCGGGCAACCAACAATCAGGTTCTGGGTTGCGACAACAATCATCCAGACTTAAATAATGTTGATCTAATGCACCTACTGAAAGCACATTGCCAAGACAAGACGGAAATAAACTAGGCTTTGGATAGTCATTACCTACTGCTGCGAAGATAAGAATACCTAAGTTTACTGCCTTATTAATCACCTCCGTCACTGCAGATACTTCAGTATCTGCACCGAATGGAAGACAAATTAGCTGTACTTGCTGCTCTATCAACCAGTTGATAGCTGATACTAGTTCGACTTCCGTGATTGCATCATTTGGCTTAAAACCATAAAAAAATAAATTAGCATTGGGAATTAAACCTCTGAAAATCTGCTGCCCTTGTGCTACTAATAAACTGGATGAAAATAACCCATGATCATCTTCTTCAAAATTACTACTCTCACCACTGCAAGTAGATCTTAAAATAATTTTTGCATTAATAAGATCATTACTAGATGAAACATTAGCAGTGTAATCAATCAATCCAATAGCTATTGAGCTAATTGGAAATTTATCATAAAAATAACTTGATATATTATTAAATTTATAATTACTTGCCAACCACAAACTAAGATCAATCATTATTTTTAATACAATTCAATTATTCATACTTAATAAATACCATAGAAAGCTATGGTAACTGTACTACCTAAATGAATACCTCTAAATGAATTTACTTAACAAGTATTAGAAACTTAATTATCTTCATAAATAATTTTATAATTACTTAACTTAGAAGAATTACGCTAGGTAGATAATTGGCAAGTTCCCAATACTAGTAGGCTAGACTGTACTCTTCAAACCAACCTATCATCGCCTCCTGCTAGGAAAATTCGCAATGATCAGTTAGAGTCAGGTTTATCACAACAATAATAAAACCCCATGACAACTGCGACCCCACAATTACTTCAGGCCGCCCTCCAGCAATTGAATGCTGTTATTTTGGGCAAAGAACATACCGTTAAACTAGCCCTGAGCTGCTTATTAGCCGATGGTCACTTACTGCTAGAAGACTTACCCGGCATGGGTAAAACCACCTTAGCGCATGCCCTCGCGCAAGTCTGTGGTTTAGACTATCAGCGGGTGCAATTTACCAGCGACCTTCTGCCTGCCGATTTGATTGGCGCCTCGATTTTTGAACCAGCGAATGGCAACTTTCGGTTTCACCAGGGTCCTTTATTCAGCCAAGTGGTACTTGCAGATGAATTGAATCGTGCTACCCCCAAAGCACAAAGCGCCTTGCTCGAAGCGATGGAAGAGCAACAAGTGAGTGTAGATCGGCAGACCTATCAACTGCCACAACCCTTCTTTGTGATTGCCACTCAAAACCCGCAAAGCCAATCCGGTACATTTCCCCTGCCAGAGTCACAATTAGATCGTTTCTTGCTACGCATTTCTTTAGGTTATCCCGATCCTTTAGCTGAGCGTGAAATGTTAAAAGGTCGCAATGGTCGTCAGGTACTCACTAGCCTCAAACCGACTTTAAATCCAAGCCGCCTGCAAGGACTACAAAGCTTAGTCCCACAAGTTAAGCTGAGTGATGCACTACTCGATTATGTGCAGCGTCTGATTGCTTACACACGGCAAAGTGAAGCCTGTCATTTGGGTTTATCACCACGCGGGGCACAAGCCTTAGTACGTAGCGCACAAAGCTGGGCTTTACTTCAAGGTCGCACGCATGTTCTACCGGAGGATGTACAAGCAGTGTTTGCGGCAGTTGTGGGGCATCGCTTAGTCGGGCGACATGAAACCCAAGGTGAGCAATTAGCGCGGCATATTCTATCTAAGGTTGATGTGATCGGATCAAGGCATGTTTGAAACCCTGCAGGCTCACTTTGAACAGATGGTGAAACAGCGTCTACCCAGCGCACGCACAACCATCTTAGATCAAAGTAAAATTTTCATTGTTCCGAGCAAAACCGCTTTAGTTTTGCTGATTATGATTATTGTGCTGTTCTTGCTGGGGATTAATTTCCAAAACTCATTAGTGTACGCCGTCTGCTTTTGGCTATTAGCCATGCTCGTGGTAAATGTACTGCATACTTGGCGGAATCTAAGCGGTTTAAGCATTAAGGCAATTCATCTTCAGCCCTGTTTTGCGGGCGAAAAAGCAGTGCTTGAATTAGAACTCGCTTGCGATCCGCAACGGCCAAAATTTGCGATCGAACTAGCTTGGCCGCAGGAAGATGCTACTCAAGTGAATTTAGTTTCAACGCAAACCACGCGCATTAAACTATCACATAGTACCCAACAGCGTGGACGCTTTACCCCACCGCGTATTCATATTGCCACGCATTATCCCACAGGTTTAGCGGTAGCTTGGTCTTATGTGGCGGTGGATCTGAGCGGGTTAGTCTACCCTGCGCCTGCGCCAAAAAATCAAAGTACCGAGCATAGCCAGACGCTGGCTGCTGATCAGCAACAATCCGGTAAAGAATTAAGTGGAGGGAGCAATGATTTTGGTGGGATTCGTAGCTACCAAGCCGGTGATACACCTAAACATATTCATTGGGGACAATATGCCAAAACTGGCAAGTTGAATACCAAAGTATTCGTTGATTATGCCAGTCACAACTTATGGTTGGATTGGAATAATGTAAACCTACCGGGTATTGAAGCGCGCTTAGCGCAGCTGTGTCGCCAAGTTTTAGATGCCCATCAAGCCCAGCAGCAATATGGCTTGAAGTTACCCGGAATGACGATTGCACCGGCTAAAGGTGAAGCCCATCAAGCACGCTGTTTACAAGCTTTAGCTTTATTTGGGGTAGACAATGTTTAAAACCAATACCAAGCAGCCCCAAGCTTTTATTACTTATACCGGCATGATTTGGCTCTTAGCCGCACAACTGATTGTCATGCTGCCGTTTACCACTAGCCTGCCCCCTTGGTTAATTGTAGTGGTAATCTTTGCAGCCGGTTGGCGCTTGCGGGTTCTATCAGGTAAGGCCACACAACCAAATACTGTAATCAAAGCCGTTTTATTATTACTAGGCATTGCTGCTATTTTTTTAAGTGGCTTGCGGTTGCCGTCTTTAGAAGCGATGTCCGCCCTATTACTTTTAGGTTTTGCTTTTAAAGCCCTAGAAGCAGTCAAACGCCGTGATGCTTTAGTGGTGATTTTTACTGGTTATTTTCTGGTTGCACTGAATTTTCTGTATAGCCAAACTATGATTGTAGGGGTTTACGGAACCTTGTCGCTTATTGTACTCACCGGTGCTTTAGTCGGGGTTCAGCAAACAATTGAGGAGTTTACGCCCTCGCAACAAGTACGCTTCAATTTTTGGATAGCAGGACAAATTCTGTTGCAATGCCTGCCACTAATGGTGTTAATTTTCGTATTCGCACCTCGCTTTCAGCCCTTTTGGACTTTACCTATGCCGATGGAGCAGAATACTCGTGGTATTTCTGACCGGATGGCTCCGGGTGATATTGAAAAGCTCAGTCAGTCGGATGATTTAGCATTTCGCGTTAGCTTCAAGGGCGAACGTCCAGCTCAAGCTAAATTATATTGGCAGGGTCTAGTCTTAAATTATTTCGATGGCCGTGAATGGCGGCAATTTGCCAATCAACAGGCTGCGGAAGAACTGCAGTGGTCAATCAAACTAGATTACGCCTATGATCCACGTAAGCTCAAAACACAAGGCGCACGCTACGAATACGAAGCAGTGTATGAGCCATCAGGTCAGCCTTGGTTATTTACTTTAAACCCCACGACCGAAGTACAAGGAGAGGTACTACGTGCCGCCGATTATCGGGTCATGGCTAAGCAGCCTTTACAAAGCCCACTGTTACTTCGTGCGGTGAGTCACCCTGAATCGATTCGTGATCTAAGCCTTGCGCCCAAATTACAAGAGCTGGCTCTGCAACTGCCTAAGCAAGGGGATAGACGTAGCCGTGAATTGGCGCAACGTTTATATGCCGAAGCGGGCGATGAACGTGCTTATATTCAAACAGTACTGAATCGCTTTCGAGAACAGCCCTTTTTCTACACCTTGAATCCACCTTTATTGGGTGAGACAGATACCATTGATAGCTTCTTATTTGATACACAACGTGGCTTCTGCTCCCACTATGCAGGAAGCTTTGTATTCCTCATGCGTGCAGTCGGTATTCCTGCTCGAGTCGTGATTGGCTATCAAGGTGGCGAATGGAATGAACAAGGAAAATACCTTGCTGTACATCAATTCGATGCACATGCTTGGACAGAGGTTTGGTTAGCCGGTCAAGGCTGGGTACGTTTTGATCCGACTAGTATGGTCGCACCTGAGCGCACTGAGCAAAACTTAGAGGCTGCTTTGAAAAAAGAAGGTATTCTTCTTGAACATTCGGTATTTTCGAGCCGGAAATTTGCTTGGCTGAATAGTATGCGTAAACAGCTAGACAGTATGCAATATGGCTGGCAACGGTGGGTTTTAAGCTATGACCAGCAAACTCAAACACAGTTTTTAAGCAAAATGCTAGGTGAGTTAAGCTTTACTAAACTGGCTTTATTCATACTTGCGCTCTTTGGCTGTTTGGTGATGGTATGGATGGTATGGCTGGGTTTAACGCGTAAAACAAATCCAGAAGCTTTAGAACATCGCTTGTATCGGCGTTTCGCTGAGCATTTAGGTAAACAGGGCTGTGAACGGCGCTTAGATCAAACGCCCCATGAATATGCACAAATGGCTGTACAGGTTTTACCCCAGCAAGCGGAGCAAATTCTGGCGTTCACGCAGGCTTATCAAACTTTATGCTATGCCAGTGAAGCGGGACAGCGCAACAGTCTCCTAAAAGAACTGCGGCGCTTACTAGGTCAGATTCGTTGAATTACTTATGCTTAGATTGACTGCATTCTAAGCCCTAGTGAGTCAACTTACCAAAATCAACCCGCTCTGAAGCTGGCTAAGACGAGCTGGTGGAACCTGAATTACTCGACATTTGTTGAGTTAGCATTTGGATCAACTGCATGATAACGGGCAATAATTGTGCTAATTGATCACCTTGTGTGGAATTAGTACTACCGCCAGTACTGTTATTAGAAGCAGCTTGATTAGCCACTGGAGTAGCTACAGATGCATCAGTCGCAGCTGCACTGTCGGCCTTACTGTAATCACAGCTCCCCTTATTTGCAGCACTATTAGGGCTTGCATTGCTCGCTCCAGTATTAGCCGCATTGCTAGCGCCTTTATTACTGCCTTCACCCCCCCTAGTCTTGCCACTAGAGCCAGTATTACCTTGATTACCAGCACCACTCTCTTGACCTGAACCGCTTGAGTTTTTCTCCCCTTGCATTTGGCTAATAATTTGCGCTAGCAAGCTCATTAAACTACTCAGTAAAGACTGTAGACTTTGGTTGTTGCTTGAATCATTGTTGCTACCGTTATTACCACCGGAAGCTGAATGACTAGCCCCTGTATGATTCATCTGGCTGACTTGATCAGCAGTAGAAATATTGCTGCCAAAGCCGCTACCAAAAGAAGCACTACCACCATTGCTAGGGTTAGTCGATAACTCCGATGATTTACCCATCGCTGCATTGAATTTTTGAATATCTGCAGACGCAGGACTAGACATCGGCGTTACATTTTGAGTGGAAAAATCGGCGCCGTAGTTGCCAGAAACTCCAAATCCTTTGGAAATATCAAATGACATAATGATGAACTCCTGTAATTTTTATTGGAACTAATGCAATCTGGCTGTGCACCTTTTGCATCTTCTTCTAAGTTAGTTAATCTAGAGTTCAGCTTCTTGCCATCACAGACTGGGTGCTAGTGAAAACAGATAAAAGGTAGGTATCAGGCCATTTGCTGCAGGGGTATTGGGTGCTAGTGAATAAATGGTAGGTATTTTAAAATAAGCGGTAATCAAAATTAATTGGCTTATTTTTGAACTAAATAATGATCAACTTCGACCCAGTGCGATAGGAAAACTAAAAAAGCGGAGGGAATCGCATTTTTATGCTCAACTTGCGTCTACTCTCTCCCCTGGGAGTAGGCGCATTTTTCGTTACTTAAGTACGCGGCAAAGTTACGCCTTTTTGCCCTTGATATTTGCCACCACGATCTTTATATGAGGTGCTACAGACCTCATCGGATTCTAAAAATAACATCTGTGCCACCCCTTCATTCGCATAAATTTTAGCGGGTAAAGTAGTAGTATTAGAAAACTCTAAAGTTACATGTCCTTCCCACTCCGGCTCTAGAGGAGTGACATTGACGATAATTCCGCAACGTGCATAAGTTGATTTACCTAAACAAATGGTCAGAACTGAACGGGGAATGCGGAAATACTCAACGGTACGCGCCAGCGCGAAGGAGTTCGGTGGAATAATGCAAACATCGCCCACAAAATCGACAAAGCTATTCGCATCGAAATGCTTAGGATCGACAATGGCTGAATTGATATTGGTAAAAATCTTAAACTCATTCGCACAGCGCACATCATAGCCATAGCTGGACGTCCCGTAAGAGACAATTTTTTCACCATTGACTTCACGCACTTGATTAGGCTCAAAGGGTTCAATCATCTGTTGCTGCTCGGCCATGCGCCGTATCCAATGATCAGACTTAATACTCATACTACGTTCCGGTTGATTTTGCAGAGCATACTAAAACAAAAAGGCCACAACGCAAACCGTGGCCTTTCGCGGTAAACTTAAAAGCGTTAGACGTTCTGAATCTTAATCGTTGGGAATTTAGCACTATAGTCTTTCGATTGACGGGCTAAGCGGGCTGAAGCTTTACGCGCAATCTCATGATACAAACCAGACACCTTACCTTGTGGATCAGCGACCACCGTTGGCTTACCACTATCCGCCTGCTGGCGAATCTGAATATCTAAAGGTAAGCCACCTAAATAAGTGACCTTATATTGTTCCGCCATGGCTTCACCGCCACCAGCACCAAAAATATGCTCCACCTGCCCACAACGACTGCAAACATGCATACTCATATTTTCTACTACCCCTAAGATAGGCACTTCGACTTTTTCAAACATTTTCAATCCTTTGCGTGCATCTAAGAGCGCAATATCTTGCGGAGTAGTCACAATAATTGCCCCAGAGACCGGAATCTTTTGCGATAAAGTCAGTTGAATATCGCCCGTACCCGGTGGTAAATCGACGATTAGATAATCCAAATCGCCCCACTTAGTATCATTCAAGAGCTGTTCTAAGGCTTGGGTCACCATCGGGCCACGCCAAATCATCGGTGTATCTTCTTCGATTAAGAAACCAATCGACATAGCTTTCAGACCATGATTCTGCATTGGCTGTAAACTGCGCCCATCTTCAGACACCGGCTGCCCAGAAATACCTAACATGCGCGGTTGGCTGGGGCCATAAATATCTGCATCTAAAATCCCGACCTTAGCGCCATCGGCCAATAAGGCCAAGGCTAAATTCACGGCAGTAGTCGACTTCCCTACTCCACCTTTGCCTGAAGCGACTGCAATAATATTTTTAATTCCATCATGGCGTTTGACTGTTTTCTGCACGGCATGCGCATTAATGACCGTATCAATCTGCACATTGACGGCAGCGGCTCCCGCTTGCGTGAGCTTTTCAATGATTTCTGCTTGTAATTCCGTTTTATAAATACCGGATGGATAGCCTTGCACGAGTTTTAGCGTAACCTGATCGCCCGCTAGATTAAGCTCCTTCACCATTTTAGCAGTCATAAGATCTTGGCCTAAATAGCGGTCTTGAATACTCGCTAATTGTGCTTCGACTTGGTTGCGCGTTAGTTCCATGCATAGCTCCTCAACAGTTTTATTGAGGGCTGATTCTACATGAGAGCCTGCTCGCGCCCAAATAAGGCCGCTTTTCCAAACGGGATATAAGAGCAGTTTTCAACAAGCTTTGTTAAAATTCTCGTTTTATTGAGTCATTGGAACAGCTATGTCTACTGCAAATTTGCCAAGTACCGGTTTAGTGGGCGTTGGTATCATGGGTAAGCCGATGGGCTTGAATCTGCTCAAAGCGGGTTATTCCTTAGGCGTGTATGCGCGTCGACCTGAAACAGCGACTGAGTTGGTAGATGCAGGTGCGAAGCTTTATCCGACTCCCGCCGCTTTAGCTGCTGAAGTGGATATCATTATTACAATGGTCTCCGATACACCGGATGTTGAGACTGTGCTATTTGGTACGGAGGGGCTTGCACAAGGTGCTCAAGCGGGCTTACTCATCATCGATATGAGTACCATTTCCCCGGTAGCCACCAAAGACATGGCTGCGCGTTTAGCGAATCAAGGCTTACGCATGCTCGATGCCCCCGTTTCCGGTGGCGAAGCAGGAGCGATTGCTGGGACATTAACCATTATGGTCGGTGGGCAAGCTGCGGATTTTGCAGAAGCACTACCGGTTCTGTCATTTTTAGGCAAGACCATTACTTTGATTGGTGATCATGGCGCAGGGCAAGTCGTGAAAGCTTGTAATAACTTGATCATTGCGCAAACCGTGATTGCGGTGAGTGAAGCCTTTGCCTTAGCACAAGCCTCAGGTGTGGATTTAGAGAAAATGCGTACTGCATTAGCCGGTGGTTTTGCGGGTTCTAAGGTAATGGATGTGCATGCCAAACGCATTATCGAGGAAAACTACACGCCGGGCTTTAAAGCGAAATTACATGCTAAAGATATGCGGATCGCGGCAAATACCATTCAGAGTTTGGATTTGAATCTACCAAGCTCACAATTGGCGATTCAATACATGCATCAATTAGTCGCACAAGGCAATGGTGAGCTAGACTCGTCTGCACTGGCAAAAATCGTGCAACAACTCGCCTAGCTCAGGCATCCATTAGGCAGCTTTCGGGCGCAAGCGCTCTAAAGTTGCTTGTATTTGTTTATCTTTATTATTCCCTCGCTGAGAGCCGGTTTTGAGATAACGCTCAATTTGCTCCATCGCTAGCAAATGATCCTCAAAACCAGACTGCTGAGTTTGAATTCGATCTAAACTATCTTGCATGCGTTCAAAGCTATCACTATGCCGATTGCGCTGTTGTGCCAATTTACCCGCTGCTTGTTGAGCATGTTGAGTGGTTTGCGCCATTGTTAGCTGTGCCCGATAATGCTCTAACTGGCTAGCAGTTAGCTTCAAAGTCTGCAATAAGCGCTGCTCATAAGCCTCTAGCTGCTGAAGTTGCTCAGTTTGTTGACTAACTAACTCTGCTTGCACGACTAAATCTTCCGCTAAAGTACTCGCCTGCTGTTCTTCTTGACGCGCTAAATGCTCACGAATGCTGTCCTCTTCAGCCGCTAAGCGTTGGCGACTTTGCTCTAATTGGCGTTGCAGCTTTAATTTATTCGCCATCACTTGGGCTAAATGCTGCTTGGCTTGGCGCAAACCTGCTTCGGCTTCATAAATTTCCTGAGCTAAAATCCGGAGCGCGTTCGCATCCACCGCTGACTCTAAAATTTCACGAGTACCACCACGTAAAGCTGTAGCCAACTTATCCAATAAATAAAACATGACCTCGCTCCTTAGTTTATTAAGCACCGTATTCTTTTAAGATTTTGTTGGTTTTTGCTTCATTGATCTTATTGAGTAAACGCTCAGCCTCGTATTCATCACGTAAGGTTTTCGAGAGCATGATCGTAGAGCTGACTAAAAATAAGGAATTTAACGCCAAATAACCTTTAGTGAGTAAGCTACCTTCTAGGAAAAACACAAACGCACCCATCGCAAGTAAAGCAACCACGAAGGTGATTTTGACGAAGAGCACCCAACTCGTTGAACTGGGTAAGGCGATATTATTGTTTTCCATTTTGACCTCATTGGGGGTTTTGGTTAGTTGATGGAATTAAGCTTAAATCCCTCCTAGCAACTAAGCAAAACCAAACCTTGAAGTAGCCAAGGGTGTAGCTACAAGTAGCAAAATAGGCTACTTTGAGCCAAACCCTATAAAGGAAATGCGGTTTTTAGATCTATAGCGAGCACCCAGGTAAGCTCAAAACTAGTTGAAGCAGTCTGTACAGATTAAACATGACGCTAATAATTTAGTTAAGGAGTTCTATATGGGTATTGAAGTCGGTGGTTTACTCGGCTTAATTCATTTAATTATAGCAATCTGGGCCATTATTAAAGTGGCACAAAGCTCAGCGAGTGGCTTGAGCAAACTATTGTGGATTTTATTTATTCTCCTCTTCCCACTGATTGGTTTAATCGTTTGGTTCGTTGCTGGACCAAAAGGCCGTTAAAACAGACAGTTAGCATCTAAAGAAGCCAGCATTGCTGGCTTCTTTACTTTTGAACGCTGTACCACGCTAATAAACTAGCTAGTAGACCTCTAGCGAAAGTCAAGAGTGAGTCACCATTCGATTAATCAGCCCTGCAA
>NZ_CALMZC010000009.1 GCF_937873765.1 uncultured Thiothrix sp.
CTACCAGTTTACACCAGCAGGATCTTATACGTGGAAACTTCTAGCTAGTTACTTAATAAGTTCTTCCCATCCATGACTCCAATTGCATATACTGCTTAGTACAACATCCATGAATGCTTTCTTCATTGCAGTGTCGAAATCTCTATAATTATCTAATCCTGGCAATGTGTACAGGGTACTTATGCTATATTTAAACCATCCTGAATAACTTAGATTGAATGAGTTATCAATCTCGCGTTTAAAGTTGTCCCAGTCATTTTGTGAACAATGAGGCGGTGATAACGACGGAATATGGAAGTTGCCAGGACATGCTCCAAATTGGCTCCCCCATGATTCCGCCCCTATTTTAATTAATCGAATTCCACTCGAAACGCCTGCATTCAGTAATATTTTTCTATAAATCTCCCCTTTTTTGTTCCAATAAGGATGTGTTGGTGGTAGTAACAAACGATTTCTTGCTTCAGTAGATGAAGGAGTGTCAATTTTATATAAATAGTTATGTACTTGACTACCTTGAGTATCAGGCCAGCCTTCTCCAAAGGAAGTTTCAACCAAAGGATACCACCCACCTATGCATGGAACAGGTAGTTTCTCTAAAAGGCGTAATAGAGTTTTATCATGCTCAGGATTTAATTGTTGATTTGTCATCAAACCCAGCCCCCACAATAGAATATCTTTACATAAGGCGGATTCATCACTATCGAAGGAAACAGGTAATAAGGGTGTTCTTTTGACTAATATATCTCTAAGAACAGTTTCTCGTCTGAATGGGTGGACTAATTTCGCATCTTGTAAGAACTTACGATTGCTCAAATCATATGAGCCATTCTTGATGTGGATATTGTCATGAACAAAGGCCACAAATTTCCTCAGGGTTGGAGGAATTTCTTTTGCATCGTAAAGTTCTTCTTCATCCCCCTGAGTTCTTCGTGGTACGAAATATATTAAACAATTCTTACTGCTAGAATAAAGTTGCCCATCATTGCCTAAAATAATTTTTCGATCTATCAGATTTATTATTGGTCTATTTTTAAATAAATCTGTAACATCAGACCAAAATCCATTCCAGTCAATATTTGTTTGCTTATGTAAATCTACAGCAATGCTTTCTAATGTATTGGCAACATCTCTAGCCTGTGGGTAAGAAGATATGTGATGTTTATCATATAGTCTTGTTATTGCATCTTTTTTGCAATCAAGTTCTTTAATGTAAGGCGAGAATTTGGCGTGCCTCCTAATAATGTTTGAATTTAATATCGTCGAATTTGAGACTTGAGGTAAGATGAACACCTTATTGAATGAATCCCATCCGTGATCAGATAATGCCCAGCACTGATTGACAATTTTTATTTCTGATGTTTTTTCTGCTTCATTAATAAGTCGTTGCCAACGTTCTATGGCGCTTGTGTCATGACCATAGGGTGATAACATATCTATTATAGCTTTTGCTTCATCTATACCCTTTCCAGCTAAATCGTTATTAATGACCGATAGTGTGAGTTGTGCCGTTTCTCTGAGTAGGAAGCGATTATAGACAGCCCCGCCTGATGTGTCAGAGGATTCCGTATCTCCAAAATCAATATGTGTACGACTCATATCACCAAAAAATGGGGCATTGATATGAGCTGCACAGCCGGTATCTAGTAGGGTCGGGAGAAAAATGCTTAGCATTCCTGACTCAGGGTTATCTTCGATTGCCACGCCAATTGAAATAGTTGCTTCTTTAAGTAATGGCCATTTTCCGGGAAGTGTCCCCAGTGCTTTCTGGACATATTCAAAAGCATTTCCAGTTAAATTAATTTCACGTTTCCATACCCAATATCGGTCACTAGTACTACTCTGTACGTCTGAAATGATGACTTCATGTCCATTTAATCTTTTTGTTTGAGTTCTTGAGTATTCTCGTAACTCATTTCCTGAGTGTAAGACTAGTGTAGACACTCGTTCCAAAAATAATATAGTACTGGAGTTAAGCTCTTCTATTTTTAGAGTTATTAATTTACTGATTTCTAGATTTTTCAGGGGCAGTCTTATAAGTGAAGAAAACCCACGATTTTCGTACTCAGTAATTGTTGTGTTTTTGTCGCTATTACTTAATGATATGGGTAAAAAGTAAGGCGATAGATAACGCATTTCTCGTTCAATCCAGCATCGCTCATCCATCTTTTCTTGTTCGGCCTTATGTTTGATCTTCTCACGGAGTTTTGATAATGGCCAATCTACCTTGATTTCCCCGATTAATGGTGAAGTAACACTATCTTGGCCATCTAGTATGCTAAAAAGAGATGTTGTTAATTCTTTGATTATTTTTTGGGAAAATGAAAAACAATATCCATCGAAAGTTGGATTTCCTATTTTAGCTCGTGAGTAGATTTCTGGTGAATTAGTAACTTCGAGTACACTTCGGAAACCGATGCCTTTGTTTCCTATCGACTCCTGCGGGTTTTTATCGCTTTGTCCAAGTTGTGACAAGCTGGTGAAATTTGATTTTGAAAATGGTGATCCATCATTTCCTATATACAAAACCCCGAAATCCTCTTCATCTTTCTTCAGAAAAATTTCGATTCGACCATGATCATTTGAGTAATTAGAAGTCGACAAAGCATCATGAGCGTTTTGTATTAGTTCAACGAGGAAACGCCCATGATATTGATGTTCAACCTGTTCTGTTAGACTGTGCAAGCTACGATAATTGGTTACACCTTCTTTCAATTCGTATAGAAAACTACGAATCTTACTATTTGTCGATCTAATAATTTCTTCTTCAGCAGCAGTGAATATTTTTTTTTCTTGGTTTGGGAGTTCTTGATAGGAGTTTTCATTGACCTGGAATTCCGACATGAGATCCTCTGTTATATATAATTGCTGATGATGGTGGTTTTGTTGATGATAATCAAAAACTTAATATGGTCATCATGACTGGTAAATGCCATCAGGAAACCATATGTAGTCTATATTTTATTCTATAGGAAATATACAGCTATTGCTCACATAATAGTCACATGTAAGGTGTAGCGTTCTCGAATATTCTCTGATGGCTAGTGGTTGCTAACTTTTGTCTAGACATACCCCTCCAACCTCGCCAACACATTCACCTTTTCCATCTGCCCCAGTGAGTTCACCGGGGTACTGAACAGTGCCGGGTTGCCGACCACGATAGCCAGTGCCTGCGCACGGGAGATGGCGACATTGATGCGGTTCTTTTCGTACAGGAAGTCTATGCCGCGTGGTGCTTCGGCGGCATCACTGGTACACAGGCTGAAAAACACCACAGGTGCTTCCTGTCCCTGAAACCTGTCCACACTCCCTACCCTTGCCTGCGGCATGGCCTGCTTCAGGTAGTTGACCTGATGGTTGTAGGGAGCCACGAACAGCATATCGTCCCAGCCGATGGGGCGAGACTGGCCTGCCTTGTCGGTGAATGTGCGGGTCAGTAATTCATTGGCCAGTTCTGCAATCTGGTCTACTTCCTCTTCACTGGCTTGCGTGTTGCCCTCGTGTTCTACCGGAATGAACAGGACACCGGCAGGCTGATCCAGCAGACCGCAGTACCCTGCTGGTACGGGGATTACCTGATGGTTGTTGCCATGATGGCACTGGAGCTGGCCTGCATAGATGGCATCACTGATAAACTGGTTGACGGCCTGGTGCATCCGGTAGGTGGTGTCCAGGA
Organism: uncultured Thiothrix sp.; assembly: GCF_937873765.1. Lineage (GTDB taxonomy): Bacteria > Pseudomonadota > Gammaproteobacteria > Thiotrichales > Thiotrichaceae > Thiolinea. The sequence continues at coordinate 3,674 of NZ_CALMZC010000009.1, forward strand.
AAATGCCCATGTCAGGGGGGACGACCGGATTATCCTTCAGCAGATAATCCAGTACGGATTTGCCGCTGTCTTGTGGGTGTGATCCCTGTGATGGCTGGCTTAACTGCATCTGGTCGCCCATCAGGACCAGGTTACGGCAAGAACGACTGACGCCGATCAGGTTAGCAACCGATACCTGCCCTGCTTCATCCACAAACAGGTAATCAAACAGGCCAGCCACATCGTCACGGCTGAAACCCCAGGCGGTTGTGCCAATCACACAACCGGGGCGGATATGCTCCGCTATCTGGTCATTCTTGATAACGTGGATGCCATTGGCAGCAATATCATCGCCGGTTTCACTGGTACAGCAGCAATGGGCTTCAATCCCCTCTTTCCGGCAATGACTGGCAACCCCAACCAGCAGGTTGTTGATGGCTGCATGGCTATTGCTGGTGATACCGACGGTTTTGCCCTGCCCCACCAATGCCGCAATGATGTGTTTGCCGGTGAAGGTCTTGCCCGTACCGGGTGGGCCTTGCAATACCAGATAGCTGCTATCAAGGCGGCAAACCGCAGCGATAATGGCCTGCAAGCGGTTGGGCGTATCCGCAGGGATGATGGTATTGCCTTCGTGACCTTGCAGGCGTGGTGGACGGCGTTGCAGGAAATCCATGATGGCAGCAGGGTAGCCCTGCCCTTGTGCATAGGCTGCTACCACGGATTGGATGGATTCCGGGATGGGTTTGGGGTTTACGTACTCGTTGGGCAGCAGGGACATGAATGACGGGACAGTCTTTCCCAACTGAATGACAACATTACCCGCGTTCAGGTCGCAGTGTTCTGCCAGCCAAGTGGCATCGTGGGTATCTGTGCCGTCAAACAGGAACATTTTGGGATCTTTGCCGCCAGAACCTCTGGGGCGTTTGAATTCCTGTGCTTCCACCGTGTAGGTGTAGGCGAGGTTCCTTGCTTTGGGGGTTGCTTTGAATGTTGGGGCATCTGTCAGGGTACAGCAGGCCAGACAATCAATATCATCCAGCAGCTCGTCATGGGTGGAAGCCTTGCGCTCGAATAGCCGCCACCAGACGGGCTTGGCTTCGCGGCGGTGGAATTCCAGTGTCCATGCCAGATGTTCTGTCAGGGCAGCCTGTGTGGGTGGTTCCTGTTCCATGCGTTGCAGGAGCTGGTCACGCAAACGGGTAAGTTCAGTAATTTCTTCTTTTTGATCCTTGTTGTCCGGCACTGTCGGGGCAACCCATCCAATGCCGTGGATAGCCTGCTGTTCCCGCAGCCATGCGGTCAGTTCCTGGGTGGATTCGCAGTCATCACGGTTGTAGTCCCGAATGTCACGCAGAATTTGGGAGGTCTCCCACGTGTCACCGTCCGGCATCTCGCGCCAGCGTTCATACACCACCACAGAATCACCGCCGTTGCCGACAGCCGTATCCCGCTTGCCCCGGTACAGGTGTTCTACATTCTTGATGGAATAGCGCGGTTCCCCCAGCAGCAGGTCGGTCTTGACGATGCGGTACAGGTCAACAAAAACACCGTGGCGCAGGAGCTGGTCAACTTCGTGTTCACACACACCATAGCGTCCCATCAGCCGCTTACAGGCCGTCACTTCGTAACTGGCGTAGTGGTAGATGTGCATATGGGGGTGAGCCTGCCAGCGTTGGTAAGCCCACTGGATGAAAGACTGGAATGCCTGTTTTTCCTGTTTCGGGTTGTGCGCCCAGAAATCCAGGAACTGGCGTTGCCCTGCTTCATCGAAATAGGTGTTGCCCCACAGGTACTCCAGCCCGCCCTCTTCCAGCGGAAACCCTTCAATGTCAAAGAACACATCGGCAGCATCATGGGGTGGCAGCAGAGCCAAGCCTTGGCCGTTGTCCGGTTTGAGGATTTCATACAGGGGTGGGATTTGTCCGGCACTGGCCAACTGGAGGGTGGCTTGTGCCTTGAGGTATTCAAAGCGGGTCTGCTGCATTCCCCGGATACGGGGTAATTCGGTGCTGGCGAGTGCGGTACAGGTATGGATACCGGCCTGGTTGAGTTTCTTGATCTGGGAACGGGTGATATTGGCAACACGGGAGAGGTGATCCTGTGTATCCAGCAGGTGTTCCGCGAACTGTGACCAACCGCCAAAACTGGTGGAGTCTGCCGGGTCAGGCATCTGACTTGGGTGGAATGCCTGTTGTTGGGCAAGGAAGCGGTTACGCAGGGAACGGTAGTAATAGAGGTAATCTTCCACCTTGAGTATTTTGGCTTCGCCGGAGCCGGTGACAACAACCAGATGGAGAGGCTGTATCCCCTGAAGTCGGGTGAGCATATCGGTATAGCAACAGAGCTGGACGACCGCAGCGGGTTTGACCTTGAGTGAGAGTTTGGTGTCCCAGACTTCATAGTGGTAATCACCGAGCTGGCTGGAACCGGGGACTTTTACCAGAAAATCGACATAACCCCGGAAAGGTGACTGTTCAAGGGCAGCCTGATAGATGATGCCATACCCTGCCCTCATGGCCTCCCGTGTGGCTTGCTGGCGCAGGGGTAAACTGTTGCTGCCCAGTGCCTGTTCTGACAGGTCGGCAACCGTGAAGCCTTGTTCTAGGAATTGCTGGAGCTGGTGGGCTTCGTGTTGCAGGCCGCGTTGCTGGAGAACACCACCGAGTTCATCGGCGGGGTCTGGTTCGGGGGAACGGTCAGGGTATTCCAGGGCAAGGCGTTCCATCCATGAGGCAAAGGGGCTTGCCATGAAGGTGGTAATGTCAGAGGGGGAATAAACGAGTGTGCCGTTTTCCAGATACATGGTTGCCCTTGGGTGTGGTCGTTATTGCAGGGGGTATTGTATAGGTTTTGGACAAAGTGGGAAGTGATGGGCCTCACTGCGTGAACGGGCTGCTACAGGTTCGCTGTATGCTCATCCCGCCGAAGGCGGGACAAGCCTTGCGCATCCCTGGCCTCTGCCGCGCTCCGCTTGGATGGGTATCACCAGTGTTCCCTGAAAGAGTCTCTCAATGGCTCTATAACTTCAGGCAGCTTGTTGTCGCAAGTCATGCCAAAATACGTGGCGGCACGGGTTGCACCAACATAGAGGTACTTGCCAAACAGATCCGGGATTTGTGCAGCCAGCCGATCAATCCCGACAAAAAACACAGCCTCAAATTCCAACCCTTTAATGTGCTGGACATCAAATACGCGGACTTCCGTTCCTTCCCCTAACGATTTACCTTCGGTGCAAGCCACAGCCTTCAGATTGACATCCTCCAGTAGTTCGTTGAGGGCTTCAGCGACAGGTTTTACTTCATCTTCATGGTTCACAAGAACAGCAATGGTCGGCATTTGTCTTACGCTGCGTTCCACCTCCTGAATGCGTTCGCTTAGCCATTTGACAACCAGCTTGTTTTCAGAACATCCCTCGACCAGAACAGGTTCAAAGCCAGTATGCATTGCATGGGTAGGAACAGAACCCCTATTTTCAGTTTCACCATCCATGACCTGAAGTAAGTGGGAAGAAAATTCGTTTAGTTTCTGGCTTTGACGGTATACGGCTTGAACTTGCTTGATATTGATGCCTTTAGATACCCAGTTTACCTGGTCAAGACTTCTTACACCCCAGGTCGTGATTCGCTGGTTAAAGTCACCACAAGCAAAAAAGGAATTGGTCTCCATATGTGTCAGGTTTGCCATGCAGGCAAGCTGTATAGATGAAAAGTCAGTGGCCTCGTCTACCAGAACTTGGCTTTGGAATCGGTCTGAAATTATTTTCACCAGTGAATAACGTGGTTGCTCAACATTTCTGCTGACGTAAGATAGGGATAGCATGGAGCGGGTATTTTTCAGCATCAACAGAATGATTCCATCCAGCTCCATGGATCCAATATGCTTGTTGTTGTCGGGTAAGGATTGATACCAGTTCCCGTCTTTGAATGACTGTTTGCGGAATTCACGATAACTTGCAGGAATATCCGAAATATACCGTCTTGAAGGATTAACAAAACGTCGCAGCCCATTCTGGGTGGCAATATTTTCCCCTATTGTAATCAACATTTCATCAGATGGTAGGTTGGTCGCTAACCAGTTCTGCATTTTGGTTAGGTGGCTGCCCTTGGGAATGCTGCGTTTGAGGAATTTATATCGGGCCAGACTGCGGATGGCCTGATTATAGGCTTTCTCTGCTTTCTGAGCCGATGTTGTTGTGACAGATGGGGTACTTTCAGTATTTTCATCATCGAAGTCTTCATCACCATCTTCAGTTTCTTCATCCGCTTTCAGGTCATCAAGAAATACTGCCAGTTCCCGCAAGAACTCCTTGTTTTTTTTGAATGAGGTGACTAGACCTGTACGGATATTTTTGTCTGAGACTGATTTTAGGTTGGTCAGGAGTTTGGCAATATCGGCTTCAACCGGTTCGATAGCTTGGTAAGCCCTGATGAGGGTGGCAGGTGTTGCATCAGAGACTATTGTCTCTAGCTTGTCGATAATGGAGGCATTACTCTCTGTGCGGAGAGATTTGAGCAGGGTGATGCCTTGCTGTAACTGGTCATAAATCCGTTCAGCATGGAACTGACTAAAACTGTCAAACCATTCATTGGGGTACGTGCCTACGGCTAAGAGCAGTAACTGCAACTTCGGTTTGTAAATAAACTTTCCTTCAGAAGTGGCAGATTGCAGGATCCCCAACACATTACGAGCCAACTCACTCCGGTAAGAATCCCAGGTTCGGATACGTTGGTCGGATGCGGGTATCTGTTCCCGGTTGAACGCCTCTTTCACATAATGCTTCAGCAGGTCAGTGGGAGTGAACATCAGCCAGTGACTTGAATAATCCACCTTGCTCTCCATGATCTTACGGACTTTGGCTTTTTCGTGGCTATCCAATAGTTTTGGGTCGATCTTTTGTCCTAGGCGGCGTATCAGGGTGGTTGTTTTCCCTGTACCGGGTGGCCCCAATATCAAGAGCTGGCTGTCCAAGGGTAGTCGGAATATTTCATCCTGGAATTTGTCCAGTATAGGCTGATCCCGCAATCCCATAGATATACGGACTTCATGGTGCAGCCCTTCCAGAAGTTCTACTTCGCCTGAACCAGCAAGTAAAGCTTCAAGTTCGGAGGCACTATCAGTGAGTCCTTGACTGCTCAACCAGTCGAGTAGGGATGAAACGGTTATTGGGCCGTAATCCTCCCCTTCAAAGACACTGCGTTCAGAATCCCATTTGTTATCACGCGAGACTGGCCTAAATCCCGATTTTTCCAGCAACGTAAAGGTTGTTTTCTGGTCGCCGATCTCAACTGTAAGCTCATCGCAGACATCAAGGGCAGCTAAACGTCCAAATGCTGTTTTGTAACTGGCTAACTCGATGGAGTCACCCATCGGTACGGTATATTTGCGGGAGATGTAGATAGTCCGTTGGTGGCCATCTTCATCCTCAACGACTATTCGAGCTATAGCAGGTTCTTTCAGTAGTAGGTGATAGCCTTCTCTATTGCTACTGAATATTTGCCCTATTCTGTTGGCAGCATTAGGCGTGGTGAATGAATTGACACTGGCAAACGGAGCCTCGCAAGCATTGCTACAGGCGGCCTTATAGCCAAGCTCGGCTTTGGCGGCGATTTCGTCGAAAGTGTGTAACGCCTCTTCAGCGATGACCTTAATGTGTTGTTGGTCTGTCATTCAGCTACCCTTCTCCTTTCCCCGGATTTGTCCGGCAGTCAACCTGTGTGAAGCAAATTTGCTCTTCCTGCTTGGCAGAGACAGTGTTTGCTGATGGAAGTTGCTAACACAACAGCTCTCCCCACCATGAATATTTCTTTGAGTCTTCCAGACCCAAATGATAACCATGGCTTTCCGCTTACTTATGATCAAAACTGATGCTGTCTTATAATTTTTGAATATAACTGAACAGAATGTATTACTGATAGAATAATGTGGTGATTTCACGATTAAACTTATTGCAACGCTTGTTTGGGTCAAGTTCGCTCCGTACATTTTCCCAGAGTGGCGAGAGGGGGCTTGATGGCTCATCCCGCGAGGGAGGGATGAGCCATGCCAACATCACATCATGCCAGCTCCAAGGTAGGGAGACTGGGAGTTGCATAACCAACAGCCCTCTTCTTGCCGTTTACGGACAAGCTGATGATGTTTCCTGCCGTTCAGACCGAGAAAGTAGAAATTTTCCATAACATCCGGGGTTGATGGAGCCAAGCCAGTCATGTTACCAATCAAGGTCTGTGCGCCTCTGGCGGCTATCTGCATGTTGTACGCCATCATGGAGGGTTCCGGTATGTCCATGTTACGGATATAACCTGCCTTCGCCTCTTGCGCCGCAGCTTCAGGGGATAAAGTCTCTCGTCTCAGCAACTCACTGGAAACATGACCAGTACACCATAAGCAAGTCGTACCCGGCACGATCCAGTTGACCTTGCCGATTTCATTAATCAGTTCCCCAGATGTTTCATCTGCCACGAACTGGACGCCCAAATCCATCAATGGAATGTAATATTGCCAGCAGTGCTTGTTCAGGAAGGCTCTGCTTTGGGCATCATCGGTTGCACAGATCAGAACATCTACCGTTGCTAATGCCATTCCGACATCCTGTACCCTGCACGGATAGGTTTCTACTTTGCAGCCAGGGGTCACGGCGTTTACATAACGGGCCACCACATTTACCTTGTGATGATTTTCTTGGGCATCTCGTGGTGTTGCGCCAATGATGCGGGGGAGATTGCTGGTTTCAATGACATCGTGATCCACTAAGACCAGTTTCCCTATACCAGACTGAGCCAGTATAGCTGCGATGTTTGAGCCAATTCCTCCCGCACCAATGATTCCGACAGAAAGTTGTCCAAGAATGCCCTGCCCTTTCCTGCCTAACAGACGGGCTTGCCGATCAAAGCTTTCTGATATTGATTGATCCACCAACCGAAAATGGGGAGTACCCACAACAGTAAGTGTCTCAATAGGTCGCCATGCCTGCTGGATAGGATAAACACGACCTTCAAATGAATGCATATCCCCGCTGAATACCAAGCATGAATTTAATTTCCCCTGCAACATCCGGTTGAAGAAATCAAAGGTGCGTTCATTTCCAATATCATCTGCACGAGAGAATCGTACTTGCCCAATGGTGTAGGGGTGAGTATGAATCATACACACAGCTTTGCCAGCCTTCTGTGCGATGCGGGCTATTCGCAACATCACTTCTGGCTTTACAGAAAGGAAGTCATCTTTCTGTAAAGCAAAATCATCAGAGGTGAGCGGAATAATGTCTGTTATTAGTAGTAGGGTATCGTTGCCCAGATTGACGTGATGAGACAGTGCAAAACATCCTTGTTCTACACTGTTATCACTGGTCAACTGAGCTTTGAGCCGGATGTAATGCTCCGGCAAAAGCCTCATGCTAACCATGTTACCCCCTTAACTGTTCTGGTGAAGACGTGACAGGGAGAAACGTAGGTGTGACAGCAAATTGCATTTGCCTGGCATCCACGGATTAGCGGGTGGGTAGTGCCAAGAAAAGCCTTGCCATGTTCCCCCCAAATACTGGCGGTCAAAACTGACAGCATTCTCTGGTTGTCTATCATCCTTCAGTGACAGTTTGGGGGAAACCCAGAACATATCCAGTGCAGTCTGTGGATACAGGTTAGAGACAGGGAAAAGCATGTCCACCGTCTCGCTAGACCAGTGAGCAGGAAGATGTACACCGCGAATAACTACCAGATGACTCGCCCCATCGGGATGGATCTCCGCTGATGGGTAGTGTTGCTGGAGTTGCTGGAAGTCATGATGAACGTCATGCAGAACGCCAACACCTGTAGTGTTGTGGTCTCCTACATTTCCGCACGGCACGGTAATGAAAGCATCACCATCTTGGACAACAAGGCGTTCCACATTTGCTAGTGGCTCGTCCGCACTTTGGGGCATTTCCAGGAAAACGCCATCGGTAGCATCAGCACCGGCCAATTCACGCAAATCTGCCAGTGTCACTTTCGCGTGTTTCAGCTCAAATGGGGTGTCATTGACTGTGATCGTGATGGGCTTGCCAAGGCAAGGATTGTCAGGAAGCATGTGACTATTGCGGCCTGTTACCAGTTGTTCGTCACCAGTGAGAACCAGATAGTCGCTATCTTTCACTGGTACATCAAGGGCATGTGCCCGGTTGATAACCAGATGCTCATCGGGAGGGACGTTCGCCAAAGTGCGCAGTTCCGCACCTTTGACAAGACCAGCGGCTGTTTTAAGCGTGCAGCCATCCACGCTAATGCTTATTTGCATATTGATGATCTCTAAATAAGGAAAATAATGATCCACTTATCAAGAGTTCTTGAACGAGAGATGAGCAGGTACTACACTCGAAGGTTCCTACACCAAGTGAGTTGGTAACTTACCTACTCATCATCAGCGGACAAGCCTCTTGGTTTGTCCGCTTCTATTTCTTACAAGTCATATTTCCCCCTTTTCGGTTCGTTGTTTAGTTGTATTTTGGTCTTCGATTGAATCAAACACCGCAGCACTGCCACAGTGATGGATACGACCTACCTAGTCGGTGATTCTGCCTTCGACTCAAAAAAGGTGACGGCAGTCGGTATCGTAGTATTTGCAATAAATGTGATACACAAGACAATGTGTGTCTCTGGGGTGTCCAATCACGCACGATAGTTATCCTTTTGGCGGATAAGGGTCGTTCCCATAGCTATCCCTCGCCCGGATGTGTCCATCCTTACCATGTACAAGCAACTCCGTTTTTTGCTGTTTTGCAGTGTCGCGGGCTTTGCCAATGGCTTCCTTCTGGGTTTCATGAACCGAGGAGGCTTTCTGATTTCCTTCGCCGATAACAGCCCAGCCATTCTGACGAGGAACTACATGCTGATTTTTCTTTGACATTGTAACCATCCGTATGAAATTAACTTCTGGTAAGACTAATCTAACGGATTGCCAATGTAAAGAAAAAGCCATACACTAAGTTAGAAATATACATACATCGCTAGGAGAGGCTCAAATGTCATTAGGTACACGTCTGAAGGAATTGCGGCTCAATCGTGGGGTGTCACTACAGGCGGTTGCCGATGCAGTGGAAGCATCCAAACCTCATATATGGGAATTGGAAAGAGGAACCAGTAAAAACCCATCTCTTGATTTGCTGAAAAAGCTCTCTGTCTATTATGCTGTAAGCTTGGATTATCTTGCAGGACTTAAGGATCAGGTTGAAGCTGATCTCATTCAGGGCTTTGCGCGTCAGATCGAAGGCATGACTCTGACCGACAATGACCGAAAAATCCTGCTTTCACTGGCAGAGGAGCTCAGCAACAAGAATGGTGAAACTGGAACTGGTTGAGTTTGCAGACTTCCGTAGTCCTCCTGAATTTGTGTCCGGGATATTCAGGCAGAACCCTGATTTGGGGTTCCCTGTACCATTAGAAGACATTGCTCGCGCTGCTGGAATATTTAAGATCCGTTATGAGAAGTTCGATGCTTTTGAAGGTGTTCTGCGTGCAAATGCTGAAAAGAGCCGTGGGATAATAGCAATAAATTCCAGATCGTGGCCACAACGGCAGCGCTTCACGCTTGGGCATGAACTTGGGCATTTCCTGTTACCCAAGCATAACTGTTTCATGGAATGTTCCGCCAATGACATGATGAGTCGCCTAAGACTGAACCCTATTGAAGTCGAAGCAAACGAGTTTTCTGCTCAGCTTCTCATGCCTGAGTCTCTTTTCACAAGCCATCCAGATTACCCGGAGTCCCCTGATTGCATGGCATTGGTGAGTCTTGCCGATTGTTGTGACGTGAGTTTCAAAGCATGTGCCTATCGTTATCAGGATTTATTCCGACATCCTTTAGGGTTGATATTCAGTCAGTACGGTGAGGTGCGCTCTATCAGAAGGAACGAGGCTCTTGGCTTCTGGATAAAAGTTGGCATCAATGACGCATTGCCGAACCACCTTGGCCAAAAAATCCAGACAATGACTGCGAATTCTGTTTATAGACAGGAGTCGGCTACCGATTTGTGGTTTGATACAAGCAGGGCAACAAATCCACCTGATAGTGTCATGGAAGAAACCTTCCTCCAGGAGAACGGGTACGCCACTACTCTACTCTGGTTCGAGTAGCACACGAACCCTGCGGAACAGAGTGAATTGCAGTGAATGTTTAGTCCATGAGCTTTTGGGGGCCTGATTATTTGATGCAGGTTGGCTGCTTGTTTCGTGATCACAATCACTGAGAGAGTGGCAATTTATGTGTCATAATAACCATTCAAGTATCCAGTAAATAATTTTATAGTTTGCGGTATCTGATCATCGGGCTTTGATTGAACAAACCAAGGGGTGTCATGGAATGTGATTTTATCGAGATTGTCGATACCAACCGGCAACCGCAGCAGTCGCTCGCGTTAAGTAGTACCGCTAATCCGCAACAACAACAAGCTATTCTGACCACCGACGGGCCGGTATTAATTATTGCAGGCCCCGGCTCCGGTAAGACTTACACGTTGGTTGAACGCATCGTCTATCTGATCACCCAAAAGAACGTTACCCCCGAATCGCTCTTTGTCGTAACCTTTACCGACAAGGCCGCTCGTGAACTTACCACCCGAATATCCAACCGTCTCAATGCGTTGGGTATCAAGTTCAACCTCAACGAGATGTACTTGGGGACGTTCCACTCAATTTGTCTGCGCCTCTTGGAAGAGTTCCGCGAGTTTACCCGCCTCAAGCGCAACTACACCTTGATGGACCAGTTTGACCAGCAATATTTCCTGTACCAGAAAATGAAGGTATTCCATGACATCCCTGATATTCAACTGGTCATCGGCGATATTCATGGTAGTTCACGCTGGAAACAGTCCGAACAACTGTTGAAGTGGGTCAACAAGGTCAGTGAAGAAGCCCTTAACCTAGACGAGCTAGATAGTGCGCCAGACGTAGCCATCCGCGCTTTGGCTATCTGCTACCGTCAATATCAGACGTTGCTACACGAGAACAACTATCTGGACTTCTCCGGTATCCAGTACGAAGCATTGGCCTTGCTGGAGAACCACCCCACTGTGTTAGAGCAGTTGCGCGGCAAACTCTCCTACTTGATGGTGGACGAGTACCAAGACACCAATACCATTCAGGAACGCATCTTGCTGCTGTTAGCCGGTGAGCAAGGTAATTTGTGTGTGGTGGGTGATGACGACCAAGGTTTGTACCGTTTTCGTGGTGCGACCATCCGCAATATTTTGGAATTCCCGCAATTGTTTCCCGCTAACGCCTGCAAGCAGGTAATGCTATCCACCAACTACCGTTCTCACCCGGACATCATCAGCTTTTACAACCGCTGGATGGACGGGCAGACGTGGACGGATGGTACACACACTTTCCGCTTTCCCAAGCGGATCGAGGCAAAACAGGCGCAGTTCCCGAAAGAGCCAACGGTAGTGAGGCTGGCGGCGCGTGATGCAGAGAAGGAAGATCATGTGTGGCACGCCGAGGTCATGACCTTCTTGCAGGGGCTGAAGACCGCAGGGCTGGAGGACTGGAACCAGGTCGCGTTCCTGTTTAAGTCGGTTAAGAATGAGCGGGTGCTGGCGATGGCACGTTATCTGGAAGAGCACGGTATTCCGGTATACTCGCCGCGTTCCAATATGTTCTTTGAGCGCGAAGAGATCCGTTTGATGATCGGAGCCTTGATCTTCCTATTCCCACAGTTTCCCCAAGTGCGCCAGTGGGATGCGAATATCAAGCTGGGCATCTGGGACTACTACGACCAAGAATGTTTTAAGCCGTTTACTGATGAGCTACGCAAGCCGGAAAACAAAGCGTTGTTGGAGTGGGCAAGACCGTTGGCAAAGCAGCACATGGCATTGACCCATAACACCGACTACGCCTTTTCGGGGCTGTTCTACCAGCTTTTACAATTCCCGCTGTTTGCACGTTTCCTTGAGGATGACGCGCTCTATGGGGTAGACAAAGGGCGAGCGGGGCGCAATCTGGCGACCTTCTCGCAGTTGTTGGCAAAGTTTGAGTACCTGCATTACATCAGCGTCCTAACCCCTCAATGGCTAGACAAGAATATCGGCGATTTGTTTAACCAGTTCCTGCGTTTCTTGTCCGATGGCGGCATCAACGAGTATGAAGATGTGTCAGAGTATGCACCCAAAGGATGTATCTCGTTCCTGACGGTTCACCAATCCAAGGGGCTGGAGTTTCCAGTGGTGGTAGTCGGTTCGTTGGAAGCTGTGCCGCGCAAGCAATACACCGCACTCGATGAGCTGTTGGAAGACGGTGGCTACCTCTCCAAGGCAGGCTTTGAGCCGTTGGAACACATCAAGAGCTTTGACTTCCGGCGATTGTACTACACGGCCTTCTCGCGGGCGCAGAACTTGCTGGTGCTGGCGGCTCAGGAGCGTGATGGACGTGGTAAATCGCCGTCCAAGTATTTTGACAAGGTTTTCTATGATTTACCGCGCTGGCAAGCGGTAAATTTGGCGGCGCTGGAGTTTGAAGCGGTCAAGGAAATGAACATCAAGCGGGAATATTCGTTCACTTCCCATATCACGCTATTTGAGAATTGTGCGGAACAGTATCGCTTCTTCAAGGAATTGGAGTTTAGTCCGATCAAGGTTAGCCCGATGTTGTTTGGTACGTTGGTTCACCAAACTATCGAGGACATCCATAAGGCGGTGTTGCGTGGTGAAGAACAAGCGGTAAACCGGGAGAACATCGAGGGGTGGTTTGCGACCAACTACGCGATGCTATCGAAGAAAGAGCGGGTTTATCTGGCGGAGAGTTCCCAACACGCGGCGTTAGGGCATGTGTTGCGCTACTACGAACGTGAAAATGGGCGTTGGGATCGGATTAGGGAAGCAGAAGTAGATATTTCGCTGGTCAAAGATCAGTACATCCTCATGGGGAGTGTTGACCTTATCCGTGGTGATGGCGGGACGGTGGAGATTATCGACTTCAAGTCAGAGAAAAAGCCAGACTTGGAGAAAGAGCGTAACAACTTGGAGCGGTATAAGCACCAGTTGGAGGTTTACGCACATTTGGTGGAGGAGCGCACTGGGCAGAAGGTGAGCCGTATGCACTTGTATTACACAGGTGAGGACAGTGGCAACCCCTATGTCACGTTTGCGAAAGATGACCGTGCGATTGGTGATACTATTGGGCGTTTTGATGAGATCGTGGAGCGTATCGAGAAGAAGGATTACAGCATGACGGCGCGACCTGCGAAGTTGTGCGTGAACTGTGATATGCGCTCGTATTGTGACAACAAGAAATGGAGTTTCAGGAAGTGAAGTTAATCAGTGTTCAGGTACAGAATTTTCGCTCTATTGAAGACAGTGGTGAATTTGAGATTGGTGATCTTACTTGTCTGGTTGGCAAGAATGAGGCAGGCAAGACCGCGATTCTTCATGCGCTGCATGGACTGAACTCAACCAGTGGCTACACGTATGACAAGACCCGTGATTATCCACGGCGTTACCTGAATAAGTATGACGAACATCACCTAGATGGTAGGTCAAAAGTCGTTAATACGCGCTGGATACTGGATGAGAAAGACATGGCGCAAGTCTCTGGGAAATTCGGCGCTGGAGTGCTTTGCTCCGCTGAAGTGGGGATTTCGTTTGGTATTGGTTATTCAACTAGGATGTGGGATGTTCAGGTTGATGAGATAGCTTTCATTAGGCATTGTGTGAAAAAACATCATTTTGATGATACTGAACATGAGCTATTAATGAAGGTTTCATCAGTTAAGGGGGCAGTTGATTTTCTGACACAGCTTGAACAGCCTGCACAACAAGCCCTACTGGATGAGTTGAGAACACGAATGGGCGAAAGTTCCGTTCGGGCTGGCGTGATTGAAGCAATTGAAATTCGTCTTCCGAAGTTCTTTTATACTTCCCACTTCGAGCGAATGGCTGGAGATATTGCGTTAAATCAGTTGGCTCAGGATAAGCAACAAGGAAATGTAAAGTCAGAAGATAAGATATTTTTAGATTTTCTTGAATATGCGGGTACAACTGTTGAGGAGCTGCGTGATACTAAGCGCTATGAAGAGCTGAAAGCCAAGTGCGAAGGTGCTTCAAATGATATAACTGATGAGATATTTGAATTTTGGAGTCAGAATGATGCCCTTGAGATTAAAATAGAATTATCGGAAGGGAAAGTTGGTGACACTCCTCCATTCAATGTGGGGACGGTGGCGAGAATTCGTATAGAAAACAAAAATCATCGGGTGACTGTGCCTCTCTCAGAACGTAGTGCGGGATTTGTCTGGTTTTTCTCATTCCTTGCCCAGTTCAAACAACTTAAAAAAATAACGGGTAATGCCATCATCTTGCTTGACGAGCCGGGGCTTACACTGCATGGCAAAGCGCAAGCGGATTTGCTGCGGTATATCCAAGAGCGTTTATTACCAACCCATCAAGTGATCTATACAACACATTCACCGTTCATGGTGCCAGCGGAGCGTATGGCGGATGTGCGGGTAGTTGAGGATGTTATCGAGTACGAACGGGGTGGTCGTCGTCCAATCGTTAAAGGCACTAAAGTAACGGCTGATGTACTGTCGGTTGATAAGGATACACTTTTCCCGTTACAAGGGCATTTGGGCTATGAGATAACCCAATCCTTATTTATTGGTAAGAACACCTTGCTGGTTGAAGGCCCTTCGGATGTTCTCTACATACAAGCGGTTTCACAAGCACTGTTGAACCGTGGGCGGGAGGGGCTTGATCGCCGCTGGACAGTATGCCCAACGGGTGGAATCGACAAGGTTCAGTCTTTCGCGTCACTTTTTGGCGGTAATAAGCTCAATGTTGCTGTTTTATGTGACTATGGCAACAATGATAAGAAAAAAGTGGAAAATCTGAGAAGAAATCAGATTCTGAAAACAGAGCAGGTTTTTACTACCAGTGACTTTACAAATAAAAGTGAAAGCGACGTTGAGGACTTATTCCATCCAGCAATCTATGCTGAAATTGTTAATGCTGCTTTCAAACTGAATGATGATATTAAGCTAACGGCTGATGTGTTCACAAAAGAAAGTAGGATGGTAAAATTAACCGAAGATAAGTTTAAGGTTATGTCGCCATCTGCCCCTGAGTTTAACCATTTTACCCCTTCTGATTGGCTTATTCGGAATCCTCAGATTCTTGATGATGATAAGGTGGGAGTGAACGAGACACTGGATAGCTTTGAAAAAGTGTTCGAGCAGTTCAACAAACTATTAGCTAACTAACTTGCAACTGCAAACAGGAAATTCATATCCATGACACACGAGAAGCAAGCCAGTCTTGAACTAAGCGATGGCGGGAAAGCTGTTGAAAGCGTTGAAAAGTACCAGTTTGAACCGATCAAGGGCTACCCGATGCTCAACTGGCGCGGCAAGCGTCCATTTACGTCTACCCAGTTCTACCCTGCCCAACTGAAAGAGATCCACGGTGAAGAGGTGGACGGCTGGCGTAACAAGATTTTCTGGGGCGATAACCTGCAAGTCATGAGCCACCTCCTGAAAGAGTACCGTGGCAAGGTGGACTTGATCTACATAGACCCACCGTTCGACTCAAAAGCGGAGTATAAAAAGACAATTAGCATCAAGAGTGGAAGCGCTTCTTCCGATTCGTCGCCGTTTGAGGAAAAGCAATACAGTGATATTTGGAGTAACGACGAATATTTGCAGTTCATTTACGAGAGGATGGTTTTGGCAAAAGAACTCCTCACTGATGGTGGGTCACTGTATTTTCACTGCGATTCACACAGAGTTCACTACATTAAATGTCTGCTGGATGAAATCTTCGGTATGGAGAATTTTATTAACGACATTATTTGGAAGAGAACTGGGTCGCACAATAGCGCAAAAAAATATGGACCGATTCATGACACGTTGCTGTTCTACTCAAAGGGTTCTAGCTTTCTTTGGAATTCAATAACCACTCCGTATGAAGAGGAATATCAGAAGCGTTTTAGTTACACGAGTCATGATGGTCGGAAATTTCAGCCGATTAGTCTGATTGCGGCAGGGCTACGTTCGGGGTCGACAGGAAAGCCATGGCGTGGAATAGATGTTTCAAAGAATGGTAATCATTGGCGTACTACGATTGAAAAGCTTGATCAGCTAGATGCTGATGGAGACATCTACTGGCCAGAAGGCGGGGGGCTTCCTCGACTGAAATCTTATCTGGATAAATCCAAAGGCAACCCAATACAAGACATTTGGATTGATATTCCCGCCATCAATTCACAAGCCCAAGAGCGAGAGGATTACCCGACTCAGAAGCCGGAGGCGCTTCTGAGTCGGGTGCTTGAGGCATCGACTGTTTCAGGTTCTCTTGTGCTTGATTTCTTCATGGGATCAGGAACAGCTCAGGTGACGGCAATGAAACTTGGTCGTCGCTTTATCGGGGCGGATATTAATCTGGGGTCTGTGCAGACCACGACTAAGCGGCTGATCAAGGCGGCGGAAGGGTTGCGCCAGCAGTCGATTGACCCAGCAGAGAAGCGTTACACGGGATTTGAGGTTTACAACGTCAACCATTACGACATCTTCCGCAACCCAGTACAGGCGAAGGATTTACTCATCGAGGCGTTAGAAATCCAGCCCTTGGCTCAAGGGGCTGTGTTCGACGGCGAGAAAGACGGTTTCATGGTGAAGATCATGCCCGTCAACCGTATCGCTACCCGCGCCGACCTCAACGAGTTGATCGCAGGCTTCAACTACAAGGCATGGGACGAGCGCCAAAATAAGAACCCTAACCAAGTAGTCGAAAAAGTCATGTTGGTGTGTATGGGGCATGAAGCCGACCTCAAGGCACAGTTGATACTTGCCGTAAGGCCCTACAAGATTGATGTAGAGGTCGTGGACATCCTGCGCGATAAGTCGAACCTGGAGTTCAAGCGCGACTCTGATGCACGGTTGGCACTCAAGTCGGGTGCGCTGGTCATCGAACGCTTCTACCCCATGAACCTCCTGCAAAAACTCTCCCTGCAAAAAGAGGCGGTCGAAGACTGGCGCGAGCTGGTTGAGAGTATCCTGATCGACTGGAACTACGACGGTTCAGTTCTACAGCCGACCGTGCTAGACATCCCCGGCAAGGATGCGTTGGTACAGGGCAGCTACCCTATTCCCGCCGATGCCAGCACTATCCGCGTGAAGATCACCGACCTGTTGTCTGAGTCGTGGGAAGGGGAAATCAGCAATGGCTAAGGCAAAAAAAGCCGCTAACGTCTCGCTAGACTTCGCTTTTTTCCAAGTTCTTTGGCAATTCTACCAAGCCAACCGTGGCACGATCCGCAGCTATCAGAAAGAACTGACCAAGAAGTTCCTTGACCACAACAACCCGGACAAAAACCCCAAGGCTTACCTGCGCCAACCGCAATTTGAAGCGTTGGAGGTGTACGTGTTCCTCAAGGAGTTTCTGGGCAACGCCAAGATCGAGGAGATTTTCCGTGACTGGTTCGAGAAGAAAGGACGTTTTGCCAGCCGTGCCGAGGGTGGCATTGTCGGTGAACGCCGCCAAGGGGATATTTTCGATGCCCTGACCCAAGACCAGTACAAAGCAGTGTTTGCGACGATGCGCAAGAATACCCGCACCTACCCCAACTACATCTTTGCCCTGACGATGGGGACAGGTAAGACCATCCTGATGGCAACCTGCATCTTTTACGAGTTCCTGTTAGGCAACAAATTCGATAAAGACACCAAGTATTGCCTCAACGCCTTGGTATTCGCCCCTGACAAGACCGTGTTACAGTCGTTGCGTGAAATCGAGTCGTTCGACAAGAGCCGCGTTATTCCCCCCGAATACGCCAACTTCATCAACGCCAACCTCAAGTTTCACTATCTGGAAGAGTCGGGTACGTCACTGGACACGATGGACAAGTCCCGCTTTAACATCATCGTCTCCAACACTCAGAAGATCATCCTCAAGCGCAAGAACAAGGAAAAAACCGCCCCAGATAAGCTATTTGGCACAACGGGCGATACCTTTAACCGTGCTGGTGTTTACGCCGATACCGCCGACCTGTACGGCTTTGACCAACCCGAAGATGAAGCAGACCTCACCACCAACCAACGCTTTGAGAAGTTACGTCGCCTGGAACAGCTTGGCATCTACGTAGACGAGGCACACCACGCTTTTGGCAAGACCCTTGCCAAGGATATGGGAGTGGGGACAAAAGAAACTGATACCAGCTTACGCACCACCATTGACATGCTCGCTGCCAGCTTGCGTCAGTCCGGTACAAAAGTTGTGGCGTGCTACAACTACACCGGCACGCCTTACGTGGGGCAAGCGGTGCTACCCGAGGTGGTGTATGCCTATGGTCTGAGCGAAGCCATCACCAAGGGTTTCCTCAAGCTGGTAAACCTTGTGAGCTACCAGAACACCCGCAACACCGAGTTTGTTGATCTTGCCGTCAGCAATTTTCTGGCGGCGACCAAGGGGTTACGCCCAGAGGGGATGCTGCCTAAGTTAGCGTTCTTCGCTGCTTCCATTGAGGAGCTGATGGGTGAACTCAGACCCGCTGTTGAAAAGGCACTGGGGAAACACGCTATCCCGGCCTCCAGCATTCTGGTCAACGTCGGCGACCCCAAGCTAACCAGCAACGACGACATCCGCGAGTTTAACCGCCTAGACACCCCCTCCTCTGACAAGCAATTCATCCTGTTGGTCAACAAAGGGCGGGAAGGCTGGAACTGTCGTTCCCTGTTTGGTGTGGCGATGTTCCGCGAACCCAAGTCAAAAGTGTTCGTCCTGCAAGCGACGATGCGTTGTTTGCGTTCCATCGGCGAAGTCCAACACACCGGGCATGTATTCCTCTCAGATGACAATCTGACTATTCTGGACAACGAGTTACAGCAAAACTTCCGCGTCAGTGCCGACGAGCTGACCAAGCCAGAAAGGAACCCTCCAGTTTATATCCGTGTGGTTGAGCCACCCGTGAAAATCAGGCTGGTGCGGGTACGCAAGCATTTCACGGTGCGCGACAAGGTATTATCGCCCGGTGTGGCACTGGGGCTTGACCGCAACGACCGCGAGGCGTGGAACTTGCTCATCGAAAAATACCGCCTGATCGAGAAGCGGCGTAGTGGTCTGACGCTGGACAATGCGGCACGCTCCAAGAGTGAGAAAACGACAGACTTGACTGGGCAACGCGAAAAGCGCGAGTTTTCCCGCCTCTCGCTGGTGGCCGAGATAGCCCGCTACCTCAACCGTAGCCCGCTGGCGATTGAGGACTTGCTGGACACCACCCACGAAGGTACGGATGAGCTGGTGGTGATGACCAACGAATTTAACGAATTGCTGTATGATGAGATTATCCCGCGACTGTTCAGGTTGTTGTACGAACTAGACGAACAAGAACAGACCGAAGAACACGAAGTTGAACTGGTCAAACTACCTGCTAATGGCTACTACGAAATGTCTGCCAACGCCGAGATGACCGTGCGTATGGGGGATGTTATTGATGAAGCAGAACGTGCCAAGAGCTTCCATCTGGATACCTATTGTTTCGACTCGACTCCAGAACGCCAACTGTTTTGGGACTTGTTACGGGAACAGCGCGTCAAAAAGTTGTACTTCACAGGGATGCTGACCCACGGTCAATCTGATTTTTTCATTCAGTACATCGACCCAGATTCAAGAGCAGTACGCAGCTACTACCCTGACTTCCTCTTTTTGCGCCAAGAACTGGATGGTTCTGAGAAATACGTGATTGTCGAAGTAAAAGGTGATCACCAAGTCGATGATGTGGTTGTGCAAGCCAAGAAAGCCTTTGCCAACGAGATAGCAGTAGCAAGTGGCATGGAATACCGTCTGATGAAGTCGAGTGATGCGGTAAAACGTAACTACAGAATACTGCTATAGAATTAAAATAAGCGGATAACAATACAATGATGCTAAACATGTCTAAGGATTTCGCAAAGTCAGCCGAGTCATTACCCAAGGAAATTCGTGCGAAATTGCCAAAAGTCTTTTTGCTGCTAATGAGTGACCCCAAACATCCTTCTTTACAGGTTAAGAAAATTCAAGGGGCAAAGAGGAAAGATATTTATGAATGCCGGGTTGATCAATCGTATCGGATGATAATTCGTGATCTCGGCGAGATGAAATATGACTTGGTTGCTATTGGGGAACATGATAAGACCTTAAGTTTAGGCATGAGTGCTGGTGCTGGAATGACCGCTGGTATTGCCACAATTGGCGGCATTTCTGGGGCGTTGGATGTGAGACCTGGGCGGATAGTAGGTTCTTTACTTTGGATTATGAAAAAAACAGGACGAATCAAAGAAAATGAAGTTTCAAGGCTTCTGTCATGGTTAGATGGTAATGATGGCGCATTAGAGTTTTCACCTGTCGATACAACTGTTTTTCTCACATGACTTTAACTCCTAAGTGGTTTGTACCGTTAAACTTTAAAGGTATACCACATCTTCCAGCTCATCCTGCGCATAAGCATCCGAATTGGTCAGGTGTCCGTCGTAGGGGCCAACTTTGTTGACGCTTAGGCCATTCTTGAACACGATTTGCAGGCCGTGTTCTTGTTCCCAGTCACAGTTGCACTCCAGTGAGACATACACGCCTTTGTCACGATAAGCGCGGCGAGTAACCACTGGTTCAGTGCCGAACTGGATGTGTTTCCACACACCTTCGGGTGTTGGGATTTCAAGGTGTCCTTCTTCTTCCGGGGCGAAGTCGGCATTGCAGTCTTGGTAATAGCGGTACAAGTGCGGTTCTGCTGCTTTCAGGACATCAGGGGAAATGGAAAGGAAATTCAGGATGGCGGTGTGGAATTCTTCTTTAGACTGATCCTCATCGTAGTCGTCAAGGACGATGCAGCATTCAAGCCCACCCAGTACGGGAATGAGAATAGGTAGGCTGTAGTACCAGCCAAACTGGTGATCTTTGGTGACTGTTCCAAGGTGTGGGATTTCCATGATTGTTCATTCTTGGTGAGTAGTTTGTCGTATGCATAGTTTTACATGTAAAACTCCCCTGCCCTCTCATCCTGGTGTAAATACCTTGGGGTTTGGGGCAACGCCCCAAGAGAGCTGGATTCAGGGGCTTCCCCTGCGGGTCGGGCTGCTCCGGGTTTCGCTTGCGCTGCATCCCCGCAAGCGGGGACAAGCCCTGCACATCCCTAAGCCAGTTTTACATGTAAAACTGGTTCATCGCCAAACCTAAATTTTAGGGTTTGACCTCCTGTCAACTCAAACTGTGATGACCAAATCGAGGATCCTAATTTTTATTGTTGGTGATACACTAGGAAGAAATTTTGTGACGCCTCCTTTTTTTGCTGATGCGTTTGGAAACTTCTTTTGCCAAAGCAGCACAGCGTTCCTCAAAGAATAGGTCGTAGTTATTATCTGTAACACCCCACTCCATTTTCACTAAGTGTGTATCCATGTGTTCATTTATAGCAGGATTGTTCTTTGAGAACTCTCTCATATACTTGGATGGAGGTTTCGCGCCAATCAGGCGTTTATTTAAGAAGTCATCAACAATAGTGATATTAGCGATGTGATTGATGTAAAAGTCATCGCTTCCTATCTTCTTGAGATAAGCTTTGGGGAAAAAATGGTGGTAGTTCTTGCTGTTGGCTTGGATCAACCAATCATTGCGAATATTGACCGCCGCTCCCGTATGAAATGACCTAGGTTGGAGTGAGGATAGAATACACAGCATTCCCTTTATGAAGCTCCTACTGGTGCTGAAAAAACCATTTTCTTGAATGTATTGGGCATTGATTCCTTCCCCAAAATCATACTCAGGACACTCGTCTTCTAGTATTTGTTCAATGCGTCGGATGTCTTGGGTAAGTTTTGATTCTACAGCACTAGAATAGCGTTCAGATAACCCCACGCGCCAAAAGAAGTCGGTCAGCAATTTATGTTGTGCAGTGTTTGCAGGTTTGCCTTTAGTCTTGTAAAAAAAATACGCAATTGGTGCTATCAGTGCATGGTAGGGTAGCAATCGCAACACAGGCACATGCAGTGATTGTCGGAAGAAGTCAATAGCAGCTTTGATCGCTTGAGTGGCATCCTGCCATATCGCAACAAACTCCATTTTATTGAGACGTAAAATATCTTGCCGTGTACAACTTCCTGTAAGTATCAAGGAAATAGTCTGTAATGCGGTAGCATTAGAAATCTCACCATACTCAATATTGTCGAGTTCAGCGCATAGAGCATCAAACTTGTCAGCTAAATCAAACTCTTGGGTATTGGTGGATGCAGGCATGTAAGTTTTTGCAACCATGACTTCAAACACACTCAAGGGCTTACCCCCCACGTTGATGCGGGTGAATATCTCTGTTGCCACTTCAATAGGTGCTTCTCTTACCTCAACGATGGAAAAGTTATGACCTAGCAAAGTGTTCTTGTACTGATCAATCTTGTCATGTAATTCTTCGTCGAAGCTAGCCAGTACCTTCAGACTTCCGTTAGTTAAATCCGTCAGTCTGATGTACGTACCATCATCTAACATCTCTATCTCGGTTGTCGCAATTTGTTCATCTTCTGTTGCTTTGAGGTTGACGTAAATTTCCGAGAAATCGTCGGTGCGTCCATCACGCTCAACCTTCACTCCCTTCAATGCGCAGAACAGACTTGTCATGCGCTGCTGTCCATCCAGCACATAGATCGTAAAGTCACCATCTGGCACGGGAGGAAGAGACATATTACCTAGGTTGCGAATAGCTCGAAGCTGTTCTTTAGTTTTCCATGTGATGAAAGTACCAATGGGATAGCCTTTCAGCAAGCTATCAATCAGCATTGCAGATTGTTCCCTACTCCATACAAAGTTGCGTTGGAAGCGAGGGATTTTCACCAATCCTTTCTCAATATCAGCAATGAGGGTTTTGTACGGTGTATTTAACGGTGCTGGCAACTGCATTTAAACTCGATTCCCCAATAAATAGAATTGTTGGTCAGATTATGCACTAATCAAATGGGTTTTACATGTAAAACTCCCCGCCCCTTGCCATCTCCCCTCCCCTCGCCTACACTCGTTGATAACAACTGAACGGGACACCTATCCCACTTCTAGGCGGACAATCCGCCGCTTTCTTGAGCGGTTTTTTTATGTCCACAATCCGGCTTTCCGGGTGTGCGTGGCATACAAGACCGCCAATGGCGGAAATAAGCGCGTCGCTTCCTAGAAGGCGATAGGTTCACCCGGTACTCTTGTTACCTAAACCTAAAACTTCTATGGAGAGCTGCGTATGTCAGAAACGCTGCCTGTTTATGCCCTGTCGTCAGGCACGGGGCAGTTGCCGCATTCCGCCTTGTTGGAATGGCCTGGCCTCACGGCTGAACAAATTGCCGTGTATGTGCAGATTGCCCGTGAACTGGGCTTTTGCCTCAATACCCTCCCCCCTACTCTTACCCCGCGTCAAACGGCTGTTGTGCTGGATGTGTCCGAAGGCACGTTGGAGCAATGGCGTTGTGTGTCTGCGGAGTTGCGCCCCAATTGCCCGGTGTTGCCGTTCCAGAAAACGGGCAGGTCGGTGCGTTATCCTGTTTGGGAAGTGGCGAAGTTTATCCGCTTGCATACCTTTGTGCGTTCCGGCCAACGGCTGGAGGGGGTGTGTGCATGAATTCATTAGTCACTATTCTGGATGCCGCCCTTGCTGCCGATCTGGGCAAACGCCAATGGGCAGTGTTTGCTGCTGTACTGCGCCAGACCTTGGGCTACCGCAAGGTATCTGATGATCTGTCATCTGGGCGGTTGTCACAGTTGACGGGGATACAGCGCAACCATATCTGGCAGGCCAAGCAGGAGCTGGTGGATAAAGGGCTGCTGGTCAGTGCGCCGGGGAAGTTTGGCGAGGTACTGGAGTTTGCAGTTTTACATGAAAAACTTTCCGGTGGTTTTTTTGCTTATCCCTCCCCTACCCCTGTTCGTGCTACAGATTCCGGCTATGCAGTGCAACAATCTGCTACAAATTCCGGGGAGGTATCTCAGGGATTTATTACGGTATCAGTATCTGCTACAGATTCCGGCGTGGGGGATGGGGGAAGCAGGGAAGTTTTACATGAAAAACTTTCATCCCCCTGCCCTGCCCTGTCCTCCGCCCGGTTGGTGGCTGTTCAGCCTGATTTGGGCGTGCCTGCGTCCCAATTTAGGCCGGAAACCGTCCCAAAACAGGACATATCACTAAGTAACCTTACACAAAGCAACCACGACAACAGTAAACCTGCCCTGCCCTCACCCCAAACCGCTGTTTTGCCCACGGCTTCATTGGGTCGTGTGGGGGTAGATGGGGTTGCGTTGTTTGGGGAAGGCGTTGATGTATCTGCTACAGATTCCGGGTTGAGCCGCCCGTCTGTTTCTTCTTGCCGTTCATCTGCTACAGATTCCGGGTGTGCCGGATTGCCTGCTTTGGCGGGGGAACTGGAGTGGCCTGCGGGTCTGGAGGCGGGAATGCGTCAGGATATGGCGGGGTTGTTGTGTGGCCTTGCGGTGCAGACAGCCCAATCCGTGCTGGATGTGCTGGCAATGGGGCTGGAGGCCGGGAAGGTACGCAAGCCCTTGGCTTACCTGCGGGTGTTAGTGCGTTCAGCCCACAACGGGGAACTGGTGACAACAGAGGCACAGGCATGGCGTGAAAGACGCTCGCGTGAACGAGCCTTGCAGGTTCCAACATCGGTGTTTGAACGTGCCGGGGAATTGGCATGGATACAGCAGCTTGCCGATTTGCAGGGGCTTCCTGTGGACGTGGTGGCTTCCCAACTAGGGGTGAAGATGCGGCTACCACACCGGACAACAGTGGAGGCAGTTGGTGCGGCAGCCGCGAGTGATATGCCAGCCCCGCAGTGGAAACGGGACAGGCACAAAGAACCCCCGTCGGGCTACGGGGGAGTACGGAGTGTAAGCGCATGACCGAGACAAGTGCAATGCCCTCCCCTGCCCTCATGGTGAATGGGGCTGTCATGGATCAGGACAGCCAACCTCCCGTCCCGGTACGTGCCGTGCTGCGTTTTGTGCTGGGGCTTTGGGATGGTTTGGTCTGGCTGCTGTTGGTGGCTTTGCCCGGTGTGTGGCAGAGCCTGAACCTTGCCGGGTTTGCCCTGCACTTCCCCTACGTGCTGATTGGTCTGGTGATTCTGGGTGGTGTGTATTACGCCATTCGTGCCTGGGCTGACGGGCATCTGTTGTGGTTCAGTGCGGTGCTGTTCCTGTTGGGTACATGGATGTAACAAGGAGTTTGTAATGATTACATTGGAAAAACTGGATACCTTACGCGGTAAGCCGGAAGAACTGAAAGACATGAAATCTGTCCGCCAATTAGTGGATGACCTGACCAAAGCCAACTGGCTGTTATGGCTGGCGGGTGTGGCAGCCTTTCTCGCTTCTGCCATGTTTGTGGTGAAGTATTTTGTCGGCGGCGACCTGACCCCATCCGTCTGGACGGGTGAGCAATGGGCTAATGCGTGGCTGGGTTTGGGCATCACCTTGGTGGTGACATTCGGGCAAGGGCTGCTGTATGCCAGTGGCTACAAGGGGCCTGCTGCACTTATTGCTACCTGCATTGTGGTGTTCTTCGGGTTGTTTTCCGAGGTATCGCAATCCATGGAACGCGAAGATGCCACCGTGCGCCACCGTTCCGAGAACTCACCTGTGTTCCAGACGGCACTGGGCAGTATCGGCAAACTGACCGACAAAGCGGCAGCACCCTCCCCTGCCCAACAAGCATTAGCAGCCGCCCAAGGGGAAGTGCATCGCTGGGAAGCCGAGCAGCAAAAGAAAGCCCAATGCCATACCTGTAGTGAATACAGCACCCGCACCATCGGCAGCAAACTGGCAGAAGCGCAAGGGAGGGTAGCCGCAGCGCGTGAACAGGTAGCGGCTTACCAGACCAGTAATGCCTCTGCCCTGTCCACTGCCATTGCCCAGGCCAAGGCGTTGGAATATGACGAGGACAAGCATTACGGCATGATCCGTTTGCTGAAACATATGTTCAGCGTGGAAGGCATCGTGGCATCTTTCTTGTTCTCGGTGGTGGTGATTGGTACGTTTGAGTACATCTTCCATTTCATTGGCACGTATGTCGGCAACCACCGCAAGGCGCTGCAATTGCTGGGGCTGAATGCCGATGGTTCCCCGTTTGAACCTGCCCCCTCGTTACCTGCCCTACCCTCATCTGCCTTGGCCTCACCTACCCTACCTGTTGCCGCCGGTATGGGTGGTACAGGGCAAACGGCAGTGTCTGGCACGGGTGCGGGTACGGCAAGTGGCGCAGGTGTATCACCCCTACCCGGCATGATCCCTGTTGACCATTTCGCACGGGATTGGTTGCGCATGGATTACTCCACCACTAACCCTACCTTCCCTATGCCCGGTTTTTCCCCGCCTGTTAACCCTCTCACCCCCGGTGCTTCCAGCCTGTCCAGCCTTACGGGTAAGGTAAAGCACCAGGGTCATGGCGGTCAGGGTAGTCAGCGTACAGGTACGCCACACCCCGGTACGGCAGGTGCAAAACAGGTAACGGGTAAGTACCTTACGGGTAAAGCCGGTGAGGGCAATGAGGTGCAGGTGGCCGAGTCTGTCTACCTGACCTTGTGCAAACTGGTCAGGGGAGGGCAGTTGCGTCCCAGCCGTCCTGGCTTGAAAAAGGCACTCCAGAAAATGCAGGTTGGCAGCAATCAGGTGGAACGGCAGGCAATGGCCGACCTGATCCTGCGGCACATGGAACAGGATGGCGTGGTGTACCGCAATCCGGCGTACACTGGCCCCAGTTGTGGGCTGGGTGAATTCCTGCCTGTATTGGAAGTCAAACAGACAGCACTGGCTTTGGCAGGTTAGGGGAGTCGGGTTGGCAGGGCAGGGGAGTTTTACATGTAAAACTCCCTTGGTCAGAACGTGAGGGTGGATGAAACAAGCAAGAGGAAAAACATCATGCGTCAATTGTTGGCAATAGGGTTGGCAGTAGCCACTTGGGTTGGAGGTTCGCTTGCATGGGCGGAATCGGCCTTACCGGAACCTGCATGGCAGGCCGGTTGGTCATGTGGACAGGCTGTCACGCCTGACCGCAAGCTGGTGCAGGGATTGCTGGATGCGGGGGAGCTGCATGGTTACGTGGTGAATGGCGTGACCCTGCCTGTCTTGGTGGGTGAGCGTATGGAAGGGATGGGGACGGTGGTTTTCATCCAGCGGGCAGGGCAGTGGCAACTTTACCCGGTGGCTGAAGGCCATCGGGTGGAAGGGGCATACAGTACCCCGGCCTATGACCGTTTCATGCTGTTCAGCATGTGGGGGATTGAAGGCCCAGGTTCGGAATATACGGTACTGCGCGGAAAAGGGCAGTTTGCCGGTGTGGACTGTACCTCAGTGACATTCCCGGCAGACTTGAACCAGCCCGCATGGGTCAATGAATACCTGGTGCTGGAAGACTTCAATATCGGCAAAGATGGCAGTGGTGCGCTCATCGGTTCTGTTTACCGTGAGCGTGACGGCAACGAGACCAAAGACTGGTATCGCTACACGACCAACGACTGGGGTAAAACGTGGGGTAGGGCAGTGCAGGTTGATGACACCAGCAAGGCATTGACCGGTGTGTTCCAGCCTGCCATCGAGGTCAAACCATCGCGTGAGTTACTGGACAGTTTGCTGGGGAGCTTGCCGAAGTAGGAAAGTTTTACATGTAAAACTTTCCTGTGGAGGTGGTTGTTTGGGATGGGGGTAGGGGTATCTTTGGAGTAGGGGAGTCAAGGACACCAGGCTTCCGCCAACCTGTCCCAGTCTATGGCCTTGATGCGCTCCAATACCGCTTCATCAATCGGTAGGGCAAACGTTTCCTGAAACCAGACCGCCGCCAGAATGGAGGCAAACGCAATGTCTTCATCGCCTTCCCGCATTACACCATTCGAGCGGAACAGGGCAGTGCAGGCAATGTAGGGGATGCGTTCCACAGGTTTACCCCGATGGCTTGTACGTTTCCTGCCATCCGCATCCAACACATCCAGTACAGGAGGTGTGACGACAAACGCATAATGGGTGTGCATTTCCTGTTGGGCTGTTTGGCGGAACTGGCTGATCAGATCCTGGTTGTATTCCCGGTTAGGGACACCCAGCAGCAACCCGGCATAGGTATGGCTCTGGTTCAAATCCCGGAGATAAACCTCACGACCTGAATGTAGGGTAATGAGCATGGTATCCGTTTCTCTGGTTGGATATTTGAGAATAGTGCCTTGCGATGGGGAAAAGAAGCAGGGACTAGTCACTCGCTATCGGTGGTGGCAGGCATCTACCTGCACATGGGGGAGTTTTACATGTAAAACTCCTCTGTTGTCATGGCAACGGCAGGGAATACCATGTGCCTTTGCCAACCCCATTCTGTTGTAGCAGCCCGCTGCGCACCAACTCTTCCAGCCTTTTCCTGATGGTGGGGCGATTGGCCTGGGTGGCAAGCAAGATTTCCCCGGTGGTGATCCTGCCGTTTTCCCGTGCCAGTTCCAGAATGTCCGCCGACAATTGGGGCAGTGCTTGCAGGAAATGACGTTCCCGTTCCACTTTCTTCAGCAGGTTGTCTTTCTGCTTCTTCATGGAGCGCAGGAAAAACAGTAACCAATGTCCCCATTCCGGGGTGTCACTTTTCAGGGTGGACTGGGTGCGACGCAGTGCCAGGTAATAGCTTTCCTTGTTGGCTTCCACCACGCTTTCCAAAGAACTGTAAGGGACATACACATAACCCACTTTTAGTAGGAGCAGGGTAGTGAGGATGCGCGATAGCCTACCGTTACCATCCTGAAAAGGGTGGATCGCTAGAAAGCGCACGACAAACACTGCCACGATCACCAAGGGATGCAGGAGGCGGTCAAGCAAGGCTTGGTTCGTCCATTCCAGCAGTTCTTGCATTTGTAGCGGGGTTTCAAACGGGCTGGCAGTCTCAAAGATGATGCCTATTTCCTTGCCGTCCGCACCAAAAGCCGCCACGCTGTTGGAAAGACTTTTGTAAGCCCCCCTGTGGCGTTCGTCCTTGTCGCTGTATTTCAGCAACAGGCTATGCAGTTGCTTGATGTGGTTCTCGGTCAGGGGAATGCTGGTATACGACTCAAACAGCAGTTGCATGACCTCGGCATAACCTGCCACTTCCTGTTCATCGCGGGTGCTGAACTGGCGTTGCTGCAAGTTTTGCAGCAGGTGTTCCACTTCTCGGTCGGTCAGTTTCACGCCTTCAATACGGGTGGAGGAGGCAACACTTTCCACCGTTGCCACATGGCGTAATGCTGCCAAGCGTTCCGGGGCAAGGTTCTGGTAGACACGCCAGCCGCCTTTGAACTCGTCGATTTCCGCAATGAGGTTGAGGGTTTCAGAGGTAATGTCGGGTCTGACGGGGTGCATGATGGGTGTCCATATTCATAAATTTATCCGTATTTATTCATATATTGGACTAGATAAGCAAGTATCGCGGTTTCCATCGGGCAAGTTTACGGATATGCACCAGGTTTCTGAATAAGAATCTTTGTAAGGTTCAGTCGCCAGCAGTTTGCGGGAGCCACCGCGCTGTACCAAGGCTTTCCAGCCCTCAATGGTGGGGTGCTGGTGTCCTAGCCGCTCTTGCAGGATATAACCGGCCCTTACCTTGTCGATGACTTTACCTTCCTTGTCGATGGTCTTGAGGATGACGGGGAGATAATGTCCGGCATATTCGGTGAACACTTCCAGCACATGGCTGAAACCACCGCAATAGTCGGGTTCCTGAAGCATATCCAGGAAGGTGCGCCCGATGGGCGCAACCCGTATGCCACCACTACCGTGTTGTTCCGGGTAAGGGTGGTAGTCCTTGCGGGTATGTTCCTGTATGGTTTTCGCCTGAATCTCCCCGCCGGGTTTATGGTGCTTGCATGGAATGTCCGCTAGGGTAGGGAAGGGCTGGAAATCCTGTTTGGCCTTTTCTTCTGCCAGCCGCCTGAATTCACTGGCAGTGCAGGTGGTCACATGGACAGTGTGGGGGATGCGGTCAGTCAGGTGATGCCATTCCATAGCACTCAGGTGTGACAGGTAGCAAAACGGGTTCAGTGTGCAAATGACCTGTTGCGCTGTCGGTGCTGTCAGGCCAGCAACAGCAAACACTGGCAGGTTAGCGAACTGGGTCAGTATGCCTTTGTTGACCAGACTATCCAGATTGCGCTCAATGACGGTTTGCTGGGGCAGGTCGGATGTTAGCTTGCCAATAGGTAAACCGGCATAGGTTTTGGTGTGGTAGAGTTTTACCATGTACCCTACCAGTTCATAGCGGCTTATCACGGGTTTGGGATGTTCCGTGAGTATCAGCCGTTGCAGGGCTGTAGAAAAGGAGATACTGGCTTTCACATCACTTCGCATAATAAGATATATGTCCTAAGGACATATATCTTATTATGCTTCATAAGTCAAGTATGAATATTCTTGATATTGGCTTCATATACATGAAATAGAAGGAGTTTAGCCGATATTCTGCATACTGTCTGTAGGTGTGTCAGGGTGATGGCTGGATAGAAGTTTTACATGTAAAACTGTGCTGTTGGCAGGACAAGGCGGGAACAGGGGAGTTGTCCGTATTTATTCATTGGCTGTAACTGTCTGGATAAATGGTAGGGACGGTTTTACATGTAAAACTGCGATTGCTTTTATAATGGCTTTCCCGGCCTGTCAGGCAAGGTATCCAGGTCGTTTCCGGCAAGTATTCTGACCAGGACAGGATGGTGTTGTCCGTGTTACCCATAGGGTGGCATCGTTTCGTGGCTGGCAGGGCGGGGATTTGTTGGGGCAGTCAGTAAGACGGACATTGGGGTTACGCCTTGGGGGCAAGGGTGCGAAGGCTGCGGTGAACAGGAATGGAAAAACTGTTGCGGGGCAGGGAACTTGGTCTGTAAAAAAATGTCGTTCAGTTTTCGTTAAGTTTTCTGTTCACTTTGGATTTGGCTTGTGCCAGAATGCGCCCAGCCCTTTAGAAAAGACCCATCTTGTAGACATGGAAGTCTCACGATAACAATAAGGAAAGCACGGCGACTGGTTCACCCCTGACCAGTCGCCTTTATTTTTTTGGTGTCTTGTCTGTCTTGTTCCAGCTTTCTTCCCTTGCCCTTGCCTTGACCCGCTGCCTTGCCGGGGATTTCATTCATCCATAGACAATGCGACAAACCTGCCATCGGGATCCCGGCAACCTTGGAATGGATCTTGGGTGTGGGTATTGAACTGTGCCAGCAGGGTAGGTGGGACGCTAAAGCCTAGCCTGACATTATCCGGTTCACCGTTGGTGGGGTACAACTCCAGCAACAGCCCGCCGAGGTAGGTGGAATAGTGGACTGGGCCGCTACCGTGTTGTTCCCGTGTGAACGTCAACCCAAGTTGGGTGTAAAAGGTTCTGGTGGCCTCAATGTCGCGGCAACGCAGTACCAGCAGGTTCAGGTGCATTCTTGTTCCTCTTGTCTGGGTTGGTCTCGCCTGACATGTTACCTGACAGGGCACTGGATGCAGATGTTGCCGATACTATTTGGATAGCATCTCAAACAATGCCCCTGTGGACGTATACAGCCGGTATGCACCCGGTGTGTTTGCCCTTGGCTTTCACCTACCCCTGGTTGGGAGAACAGGTTTGCTGTCACAAAATGATGGCTTGTCTTGCTGGCTGATAGTTTGCCTGTTGCTGGCATCCTCCTGTTTGTGGGGATTGCTATCCTTGTGCTGGGTTATGCTTAGGACGGGGCTGCCTGCTTTAACCGATCACTATCCTGATATGGGGGACTTTGCTGTTAACAAGGGTATGTGGCTGGGGAGATAGTTGCGGGACAAAATCCTTATTGCTACAAATTCCGGGTAGGGTGGCTCTTTGCAGACCGGGCTTTCTGCTGCAACGGCTTGCGCCATTTCCACGCCAATCCCTGCCACCTCCGTGCCGTCTTACGCCGCCACTGCGCGTTCCACTTGCCGTTAGCCTGTTGCCCGTTTCTGGCTTAGCTGCTGGCGTGCCTTGCAACAGGCTAATCGGGCAGTTCAGCAGTCTTATGTCCCCTATCTGCCCCACCCGTTAACGTTCGCGTCATCCGGTATCCTGCTCCAACAAAAGCCATTGCTGCAAGGACTACTCGTTCCTGCGTTCCTCCTTGCACCCCTGTCTTGTGCTGAAGCGGTCGGCTACCGACGCGAGACGACGGGATGGGACAAATAAGTACGGGACACAATCCCCGCTTTCCCTGACCTGCCCGATGCAAAGACAACACAGCACTGCTGACCCATCAACGCTCAACAACAGGATGGGGTTGGAAGAGCAGAGCAGGGAAGTCCGCTATCGCGTGTTTAGCCATACACCGATACACAAGGAGATCATTATGAAACGGGACATCTATCAGGAAATCACCACCGCCATCCTCGAAGCATTGCAGGCAGGGGTACGTCCCTGGAAACAGTGTTACACCACCAGCTTGCCATTACGCACCACTGGCGACCATTACAAGGGCATCAACTGCCTGCGGCTGATGCTGGAGGCAGAACGCAAGGGCTATTCATCCCCGCACTGGATGACGTTCCAACAAGCCACAGAACGCGGCGGTTACGTGCGTAAGGGTGAAAAGAGTACGCTGGTCTGTTTCTTCAAGACCTTTGAGAAAGACGACCCGGACAGCGAAGAGGGAACCGTCAAGATTCCGGTGGCACGCGCTTACCACGTCTTCAACCTTGAACAACTGGAAGGGGTAGGGCAGGACACGCTGGGTGAAAAGCCGACCATCATCACCGAAACCAGCCGTTTCTTTGCAGCACTGCCCGGCAAAGTGGTCGAAACCACCCAAACACCGGCCTACAGCCCAACAAAAGACCAGATCCGTATGCCTGGCATCGAGCGGTTCAGCAGTGCGGAAGCCTACTATGCCACGCTGGGGCATGAATACATCCACTGGACAGGGCATGAGTCACGCCTGCAACGCGATGCCGAGCGTTCCCGTGCCGGGTATGCCTTTGAGGAGCTGGTGGCCGAGCTGGGAGCTGCGTTCCTGCTGCCACAGATTGGGCTTCAGCCCCTGATTGACGATGAACACGCGCCTTACATTGCCCATTATGTAAAAATGCTGGAAGACGACCACAAAGCCATTTTCCGGGCATCAACGCTGGCACAGCGTGCTACTGATTACCTCATCGGGCTGGCCTCACCTGTCCTGACAAGGGAAAGCGCCTGAAGGTAATACCAAACCTGCCACAACAGCGTAGAGGGTTGTGGCAGGCCAAAAGGAACACACACAACCACCGACCCAAGTGCTGGGACACACGGCAAGCAGAAACAGGACAAAACCATGACGGATGAAACAGTAAAAGAACCTATCAATGCCCACAAAGTCGCTGAAACTGAACGTATGAAGGTGATGCCTGCCTTGTTCGGGATGCGCTTCGCCCAAGTAGAACAAACGGTCTACCAATTGATGGACAGGCTATGCAGCACCTATCAGGGAGGACAATGGGAGTTATACACCCTGTCAAACAGCAGCTTTTACATGGCTCCACGCAGGGCGGATAAACTGCTTATCCAATGGGATGGAAACGGTTTTACAGGGGAAATGAGCGCGGATGCTGCCGGTATTGTCGCCTGCCTGTTTACCTACTCAGCCCTGTCTTTCCAAGGGTGCGAAACCTGTGGCGACATGTACCATCTGCTGCTGGATTATGGGTGTTTTTGCCCAAAAGCACGAATCGGACTATTCCAGTTCCCCGACCTCCGT
>NZ_CALMZC010000010.1 GCF_937873765.1 uncultured Thiothrix sp.
GGACTTTTGACACAGCATGGAACACCATGAAACACTTGGGCAATTGGTATCCTAGCTATTGAATTTAGCAATTGTGCCCATATAGACCAGACTTAATATTTAGAACATTTGCGGAGCCAGCTTTGGAGCAATACAGAGGAACCACCATATTAAGTGTGCGCCGTCACGGTAAAGTCGTGATCGGTGGTGATGGACAGGTCACACTAGGCAATACCGTTATGAAAGGCAATGCACGCAAAGTGCGACGGCTTTATAATGATAAAGTATTGGCTGGTTTTGCAGGTGGCACAGCAGACGCTTTTACCCTATTTGAACGCTTTGAATCCAAGCTACAAGCCCATAATGGCAATTTAACTCGTGCTGCCGTAGAGCTAGCCAAAGATTGGCGTACAGATCGGATGCTACGCCGCTTAGAAGCACTCTTAATCGTCGCGGACAACACCGCCTCCCTGTTGATCACGGGTAATGGTGATGTGATTGAGCAAGAAAATGATTTAATCGCGATTGGTTCAGGGGGGGCTTTTGCGCAATCGGCAGCGCGGGCGCTACTGGAAAACACCGATTTAAGCGCCCGCGAAATTGTCGAAAAAGGCCTACATATCGCTGGCGATATTTGTATTTATAGTAATCATAATCTGACTATTGAGGAGCTTTAAGCCCATGTCCACTATGACACCTCGCGAAATCGTTCAAGAACTCGACAAGCATGTCATTGGGCAGGATAAAGCCAAACGCTCAGTGGCAATCGCTTTACGCAATCGTTGGCGCCGTCAACAAATGCAAGACCCGTTGCGTCATGAAGTCACACCCAAAAATATTCTGATGATTGGCCCAACCGGTGTAGGTAAAACTGAAATCGCCCGCCGCTTAGCGCGTTTAGCAAATGCGCCTTTTATTAAAGTTGAAGCCACTAAATTTACTGAAGTGGGCTATGTGGGTAAGGAGGTCGACTCCATCATTCGTGATTTGGCGGATGTGGCAGTGAAAATGCTCCGTGAGCAAGAAGTGGATAAAGTTCGTTATCGTGCGCAAGAAGCTGCTGAGGAGCGGATTTTAGATATTTTGCTGCCGCGTCCTAAGCAAGAGACAACTAGCTCTTCGATCAATGCTTGGCTGGAAATTGACCCTGACGAAGCGACTAAGAAAGAGGCTCCAGAAAATAATGCCACTCGCCAAAAATTCCGCAAAAAACTGCGCGAAGGCGAACTAGACGATAAAGAAGTTGATGTCGAACTCAGTGGGGCGAATATCGGTGTCGAAATTATGACTCCACCCGGCATGGAAGAAATGGCTAGCCAACTGCAAAGTATGTTCCAAAATATGGGTAGTCAGAAAAAACGCCGTCGTAAACTAAAAATTAAGGATGCGCTTAAACTTCTGACTGAAGAAGAAGCACATAAAATGGTGAATGAGGAAGAACTCAAACAACGGGCTTTGCATTCGGTTGAGCAAACTGGGATTGTATTCTTAGATGAAATCGACAAGATAGCCCGCAGTGGCCAAGTCAGTGGTGCGGATGTGTCCCGGGAAGGGGTACAACGCGATCTGCTACCTCTTATAGAAGGTTCAACCGTCAATACTAAATATGGCATGATTAAAACTGACCATATTTTGTTTATTGCCTCTGGTGCTTTCCATGTATCTAAGCCTTCCGATTTGATTCCAGAATTGCAAGGCCGCTTGCCTATTCGGGTCGAGATGGAAGCGTTAACTGCGAATGATTTTGAGCGCATCTTAACTGAACCAAGTGCGTCCTTAACCGAGCAGTATCAAGGCTTATTAGCCACTGAAGGCGTGAAGTTGGAATTTACCAAAGATGCGATCCAACGGATTGCGCAAATTGCGTTTGAAGTGAATGAGCGTACTGAAAATATCGGTGCGCGTCGCCTACATACTGTAATGGAACGTTTATTAGAAGATGTTCTGTATGCTGCTCCGGATTGTGATGGAGCCAAAGTGGTGGATGGTGCACATGTCGATGCTACTTTAGGCGAATTAGTCAAAGACGAAGATTTAAGCCGTTATATCCTCTAAGGAGCAAGGCATGACCCCGACGAATTTAACGCTCAATCAAAAATCACGCGAACTGGTTATTGAATGGCCTGATGGCGAAACGCATAGCTTAAGTTGTGAGTACCTACGGGTCTATTCACCCTCTGCTGAAGTGCGTGGACATGGCCCCGGCCAAGAAAAACTGCAAATTGGCAAAGAAAATGTAAATATCACTGCCATTGAGCCGGTCGGATATTATGCCGTTAAACTCGTGTTTGACGATAATCATGACAGCGGCCTATACGATTGGAAGCTGTTGTATGATCTAGGCAAAAATCAGCAGCAACATTGGTCTGACTATTTACAACGGCTAGCCGCTCATGGCTATCAACGTAAAGCACCGGGACAAATCATCTGATGGTGGCAACCGAAACACAAAGCTTAGTGGCCGTGCTTGAGCAAGTGAAATTCAATGATGTTGGTTTAATTCCAGCCATTGCTCAACAACATGACACGGGCGAAATACTGATGATGGCGTGGATGAATCGTGCTTCGCTTGAAGAAACTTTAACAACCAGACATGTTTGCTATTGGTCGCGTTCTCGTCAAACTTTTTGGCGCAAAGGTGAGTCCTCTGGGCAAGTGCAATTACTTAAAGAACTCCGGTTTGATTGTGATTTAGACACAATTTTACTGTTGGTTGATCAAACGGGGCCTGCTTGTCACACTGGACGGCGCCATTGCTTTTTCTATAAAGTAGAGGGCGAACAGGTGATCGTAGACAGTGAGCCTTTAATTGATCCTAAGACCTTGTACACATCATGAAGCCTATTCTGCTCGGTGTGATTCGCGGCTATCAATTATTTCTTAGCCCTCTGCTAGGGAGTAACTGCCGCTATTACCCGAGCTGCTCACATTACACACATGAAGCCATTCAAAAACATGGAGCGCTACGCGGTAGTTGGCTAGGTTTAAAGCGCGTTTCGCGCTGTCATCCTTGGCATGAAGGCGGCATTGATTTAGTCCCCGAACCGAAAAAGCCAAGCACTAAACCTGCGGATAGTTAACGGCCTATCACTTGTCCGCTTATTCCTAAAAAGTTTACACCTAACTATCGAACCGCTAACTTA
Source organism: uncultured Thiothrix sp. (assembly GCF_937873765.1). Classification (GTDB taxonomy): domain Bacteria; phylum Pseudomonadota; class Gammaproteobacteria; order Thiotrichales; family Thiotrichaceae; genus Thiolinea. The sequence continues at coordinate 3,123 of NZ_CALMZC010000010.1, forward strand.
GCGCCATTATTGCCACGATTAGTAAACTCAAAAATTATAATAATAAGGTTTAGGTTTTCATGCCGGATAGCCACTACGATCTTGTCATTCAGCATCACGCCTCGGTTGAGCCAGTCGATCGTTTGGTGCGTGATCTGCTGATATTACTTGATAAAGAAGGCGACCCTTATATCGAGTATAAACTTTCAGAAGGCCTGCTTTTTCCCGAAAGTAAAACCGCCATTCTCGAAAATATCCGTAAAGATGAAGCTGAGTATTACCAAAAGCGCTTCCGCGAGATGATGGTTGAAACTTCTTTACGCCCCACCCTACGATTAAGTGTTGAAAAAAGCGACTCATCTACTTCTAATGTAAGTGACCTGCACGTCTGTCCTGCTTGCCAGCATCAACAACTGCGCAATCGCTCAGGCATGAATATTTGTCAAAATTGCAATTTGGTCGCGGAAAAATATCAACGTAGCCAGAAACGCGAAGATATTATCACGCAAGAAAATCGAGATTATAAATTCCAACAAGACAAACTCATGCAGGAGGCACTAGAAAGAGCTCGTATTAGTGAAGAGGAGCAATTAAGACGTGAAGCAAGGCTACAACTTAGTTTAGAAAGCAAAAAGCGTCCTTTAGACATTGCAATCGGCGTCACGGCTGTAATGCTTATGGTACTAACAGGGATTTTGATCATTACTACTATCCAGCGTAAAGAGACCCAAGCTTTAGACGCTGATCAGCAACAAGTGTTAATCTCTAAATCTTTACAAAGAAACCCTGGAACTGAAAAAAACACCGAATTAGCTAAGAATGGTTTTGAAAAAACTCAGACAGTAAAGCCACTCGAAGAAGCAGTTACTACAGCTAGCCATAATAGACTGACACAAGATGATATTAATAAACTCAAAACTTTATTAGAGACAGATGCACCGAATCCCTATCTGACTAAAATCAGCCCCGAACAATTCAAACATGATCGGCAAAAGTTACGCCGTTTGCTGGAGCTAAATAAACCAGAACTTGCGATTGCTTTTGTGAATGAGTTAACGGATCAATACGCGGCAGCTTTACTCCTACTGGATGTGGCAAACTATGAAACTCAAAAAGATCATCATAGCAATGATAGTGATATTCTGAGGACCTTTAATCACCTAATGAGTCGCGCTCCTGCAATTCAGCAACCTTTAGTCAGTGCCAGCTTTAGCCTCATGTTCCGCTTACAAGGCCAAGATACCAATGCTTATGCAGCTCTTAAACCTACGCTTGAGGATTTAAAAACAACTGAGAATAGCTTGTTATTCGTGGTGGATGACCAAAGGGGCACATCAGGACAAGTGCAGAAACTAGGGATTGTGTTGCAAATGATTAAAGACCACCAGCACTTTTCCCAAACCAAGGCAGCCCAAGATTTTCTCCAATTGGCTGAAGAAATTTTAATAACTATCCCTACTGATGCCTTGCCACAAGCAGAAGCGATGACCTTATTAGCCTCTGCTTGTTTAGTGGTGGGAGAAATTGATCAAGCACACAGTTGGTTAACTAAAATTACGGATACCAGTGCGCGTGAACAGTTACTCAGCAAATTGAACAGCCTCTAAGTGCAAATCCCGCTAGCTAACCCGCTTTAGAAAATTTGCCATCCAGTGCCCACTCTGGGATTCGGGTTTTAATGCACCTTGCTCTAAACCACTTAGCGCTTGATCGGCCACTGGATTAGGAATCACGCTGCCCCGTCGCAGTTTCAATAAATGCTCTTCAAAATCAGTCGTAAATTCGGGATGACCTTGGAAAGTTAAAATCCGCCCACCGTAGACTAAACCGGCATATTCACAAAATGCTGAACTCGCAAATACTTCAGCATTTGCTGGTAGCTCAACCACTTGATCTTGATGCATCGCATTAAAGGTTATGGTCGCTTGCTCCCCCATCCAATCTTGTGGCTTTTGCACGGTATATTCTTGTAAGCCAACCCCCCAGCCTTTGTTAGACTTTTCGACACGCCCCCCTAAAGCCGTCGCAATAATCTGATGCCCAAAACAAATACCGATCATGGGGACTTCAGCTTGCCATACTGCCCGAATGAAATCCTGTAGTTGTAACATCCAAGGCAAGTTTTCATATACCCCATGCCGTGAACCTGTCACTAACCAAGCAGCACATTCATACGGATTTGCTGGCAGTTGATTATCCAAGACTGGATAAACTTTAAATTCCAAGCTGCTGTCCGTTGCGCCTAATAAGCGTTTGAACATATCTGCATAAGACCCATAAGCGCTTTGTAATTCTTCAGGTGGACGACCTGTTTCTAAAATACCGATTAACATGACTGTCTCACAATAAACCTGTCGGAGCGCGCACAGCGCCCTTTTTTTCTGCCAGTAAACATAAATAATCATGGGCTAAGGTCGCGGCTGCCAAAGCAGTCACTTCCGCCACATCATAAGCCGGTGCGACTTCAACTACATCCATCCCGACTAAATTAAGCTGACCTAGAGAGCGCACAATACCTAAAGCCTGTGCAGTACTTAAGCCACCCACGACGGGAGTACCTGTACCGGGCGCAAACACAGGGTCAAGGCAATCAATATCAAAGCTTAAATAGACTTTTTGCTTGCCAACGCGCTCATAAATTTCTTCAACGGTACGTTTAATACCCTCTCGATGTACCCAAGGTGCAGTCAAGATACGAAACCCATGATCAGAATCATTGTAGGTGCGAATGCCTACTTGTACAGAATGCGCCACATCAATTAAGCCTTCGCGCTTAGCGCGTAAGAACATGCTGCCATGATCAAAGCGCGAACCATCATCCTCCCAAGTATCACAATGTGCATCAAAATGCAGCAAGGCCACTGGCCCATACTGTTTAGCGATAGCGCGCAAAATCGGGTAAGTGACAAAATGATCCCCTCCAAAACTCAAGGGACTTGCACCTGCAGCTAAAATCTGGCTGATATGCCCTTCAATACTCGAAATAATCGTTGCTGGATGATGTGGATCTAAAAAGCAATCGCCATAATCTAAAACGGCTAAATGCTCAAAAGGGTGAAAACCAAAGGGAAACGCTTTCAGCTCAGCCAGCTGCACCGAAGCGGCCCGAATCGCACGCGGACCTAAACGTGCACCGGAACGATAAGTAACCGCTGAATCATAGGGAATCCCACTGACAACCACATCAGCACCCGTTAAATCTCGACTATAGCTACGCCGTAAGAAGCTCAATGCGCCACCATAAGTCATCTCAGGAGCTTGCCCTAATAAACCTTTGCGCCGAAACGCCTGATCACCGTATTCGGGTTCAGACGGATGAATTGAATCCTGCATACCTTGATCTCGATCCCTGTGAAAAGTGTTAGCGATTATTTAAGGCAAGTTTTACACCAAAACCAATTAAAGCAAAGCCAGCTAAGTGGGTTGCTAGTTTCCGCACGAAAGGCAAAACTTTTAAGCGCTGTGCTAGTTGATTACCCATGAGTACTAAGCCCACTTGATAAACGAAACTCAACAAAGTCACGTGCAGCATCATCACCGCTAAGGTTATGGATGAGGCTTCGGGGCGTAAAAACAAGGGAAAGAAAGCGACAAAAAACAGCATGACTTTGGGATTAGTGAGGCTAACAGCTAAAGCTTGGCGAAAATAAACCCTCGGACTTTGTTGCGGCTCGGGTTTAACTGGCGTGCTTTGCAGCGAAGAACGCAAAATTTGAACACCCATCCAACACAAATAAGCAGCACCAAACCACTGCAGACTATTAAAAAGCAGCGGGTTAGCCTGCATAATAGCGGCTAAACCCGCAACGGCTGCCACCATATACAAGAAGTCACCTAATAAAGTACCCAGCACAGCTCCCAAGCCGGCTTTAACTCCATTGCGCGCCGTTGCATTTAAGATGGCTAAAGTTCCCGGCCCCGGAATCAACTGAAAGACCAGGATGGCTGCAATAAAACTAATGTAGTTCTGAATATCGAACACAGACTATCCTTATACTTATACCACACCTAAATAAGTTTCATACTCTGCATCAGTAATGCGACTGGAAAATTTATCTAACTCTTGCTGTTTAAGCGCCGTAAATAAGTCCACAAAACCATCACCTAGTAATTCACGCATTAAAGCACTAGTCCGCAAAGCACCAATAGCTTCATACCATTGAGTAGGTAAAGCCTTTGCAGCCGTTGCGCTTGTATAAGTGTTACCCGTACTGGCAGCACCCGGATCAAGATGCTGCTCCATTCCATATAAAGCAGCACTTAAAATAGCCGCGATGACCAAATAAGGATTTGCATCTGCACCTGCTACCCGATGCTCAATACGTCGTGCTATATCTGGGCTGTCAGGAATGCGGACTGATACCGTGCGATTCTCATAACCCCAATTAGCTTCAACTGGAGCACAATTGCTTGGGCGCAAACGCCGCCAAGAATTAAGATGGGGAGCAAAGATAAGCATCGAACCTTGCATGGCTTTAAGAATACCACCGACCGCATGGAGCAAAGCTGTACTACCGGTCGCTGTACCATTTGAGAATATATTTTTGCCCTCCCGATCTAGTATGCTGAAATGAACATGCATACCACTGCCCATATCATCCCCATAAGGTTTAGCCATGAAACTCGCTAGATGCCCATATTTATAGGCTACATTGTGCACAATACGCTTAAACAGCACAGCATAATCAGCAGCCAATAAAGCATCGCTCACATGATTGAGATTAACTTCAAATTGCCCCTCACCGAACTCAGAAATAATAGAATCAGCCGGAATCCCCTGAAGCTGACAGGCTAACCGAATAGCTTCCAAAATTGGGCGGAAGCCTTCTAAATGCTGCAAAGCATAAGGATTAGGTTGATTAAATCTAGTTTTAGGTAATAAGGCAGAACGCACGGGGCGATTTTTCTGCTCTGAAGCTCGGTCGAATAAATAAAACTCTAACTCAGCGGCAACCACCGGAGTTAAACCTTTTGCAGTATAACGTTGTAAAACAGACTCTAATACCTGACGAGGATCAGCAGCAAAATAGCTTCCGTCCAATTGGCGCATCATCGCCATCATTTGATAATGCTCATGATCTAACCAAGGTATTGGCATAGGCTGAGGCGAAACAATTTGGCATAAACCATCACTATAACCTGCTTCGAATGCACAACTAGTACCTTCAACATCTTCTCCCCAAAAATCTAGCCCCATAACTGAGCGCGGCATTTTGAAGCCTTCTTCAAGGAACTTGTTAGCTGAGCTAGCTGGAACACGTTTACCCCGTTGGTTGCCATTGAGATCAGTAATGAAAATATCTAATTCTGGCATCGGTGTATTATTGCTTAGCTGATCCATAACCCATTCTCTGTATCACATAAGGAATGCACTTATTATGCTTATAATTGTGATCACGATTTTTACAAGGGTCAAGAGTGATCTAGTTATTTATCCACATAAATAGACAGAATAGCCTATAATTGCGTCTGGAAATCTCTAAGATTGTGATCATATAATAACATCTTCATTGTTAGACACAGGGCATCATGAACGCCAAAACTACCCCACTTTTGTCCTTAACCCCTTTGGAAAAAACACCCGCGCAGGGGGTCAATGTCTGGGTGTATCACACGCTACGCCGCGCTCTTATGTGTGGGCAAATTGAACCCGGTTTACCACTAACGATTCGTGGTTTAGCCGAAGTTATGCATGTAAGCCCGATGCCGGTACGTGAAGCTTTGCACCGTTTAACTTGCGAAGGCGCTGTGGAAATGCGTGATAATCGCCGGGTGATGGTGCCGCAAATGACAGCGGCGCGTTTTAAAGAATTATATGAATTACGTATTGTGCTTGAAACTCATGCCGCAGAAAGTGCTTTACCTTATTGCCGCCCTGAACATATTACTGAGCTAGAGCGTTTAGACAGTTTAATTGATCTGGCTTATCAACAGAGTGATACCGGTGAGGGTAGTCTCGCTAATCAAGAGTTTCACCGCTATCTCTATCAACGGAATCCTTTTCAAGTAGCAGTACCGCTCATTGAAAGCGTTTGGCTACAACTCGGCCCGTTTATACGTTTTGCCAAAAGCAAGCTGACACAACATTATCGGATTGATCGCCATAAAGAAGCTCTGCAAGCACTACGCCAACAAAACGCTTTTGCCTTACGCCGTGCAATTGAAGCGGATATTCGTGATGGCCTTGCCTCTATTCAAGCCGTTGAAGGCATCCATGAACATTTTAAAGAGCAGGCTTTATCTGCTTAAATGAGGAGTATTTAATGAATAAACCAGCTAATCCGAATTGGGCAGCACGCGCCCAGCAACTCAATATTCAAGGTAAGTCCTTTATTAATGGGCAATATGTGAGTGCCGCCTCGGAAAAGACTTTTGACTGCATTAGCCCTATCGATGGGCGTCATCTAACTCAGGTAGCGGCTTGCGATCAAATGGATGTGGATAGGGCAGCGGCTGCCGCACGAGCTGCATTCAATGATGGTCGTTGGAGTCGTGTACATCCTAGTAAGCGTAAAGCCGTGCTCTTGCATCTAGCCGATTTGATTGAAAAAAATGCAGATGAATTAGCCCTGCTCGAAACTTTAGATATGGGCAAACCCATCCGTGATAGTTTGAGCATTGATATTCCCGCCACTGCACGTTGTTTCCGCTGGTATGCTGAAGCGGTTGACAAACTGTATGACGAAGTGGCCCCCACCGCTCATAATGTTTTAGCTACTATTACCCGCGAACCTTTAGGGGTTTGTGGTGTCATTGTGCCTTGGAACTTCCCCTTGATTATGGCGGCATGGAAATTAGCCCCTGCATTAGCTGCCGGTAACTCTATTGTTTTAAAACCTGCCGAGCAATCCTCACTGACAGCGATACGTCTTGCCGCCTTGGCAGCAGAAGCCGGCCTGCCGGATGGCGTTCTCAATGTAGTCACTGGCTTAGGGCATGAAGCAGGTCAAGCGATTGGTTTGCATAGGGATATTGACGGAGTATTTTTTACCGGCTCAACCGCCGTCGGTAAATATATCCTGCAATACGCTGCGCAATCGAATATGAAGAAAGTAGGTCTCGAATGTGGTGGGAAGTCGGCGCATATTATTTTAGACGATTGTGGCGACTTGGATGCTGCCGCAGAAGCGGCTGCTTTTGGGATTTTCTTTAATCAAGGGGAAATGTGTTCAGCAGGCTCGCGCTTGATTTTAGATGCGCCGATTCGTGACGCGGTGATGGAAAAAATTCTGCACTTCGCCAAAGGCATGCAACCAGGGGATCCACTTGATCCTACTACTCGCTTGGGTGCGATGGTGGATAAAACGCATACCGAACGAGTGATGGACTATATCGCCAATGGTAAGCAAGAAGCCGAACTGTTAATCGGTGGCAGGCAAGCACGCCTCGAAACAGGTGGTTGTTATATCGAACCAACCGTCTTTGATAAAGTCAGTAATAAAGCCCGTATTGCGCAAGAAGAAATTTTTGGCCCAGTACTAGCCGTCATTACCGTGAACGGTGTGGATGAGGCGATTCAAATTGCGAATGAATCCATTTATGGTTTAGCAGCAGGCGTGTGGAGCGACAATGTGAATACCCTGTACAAAGCTACGCGAGCCTTGAAAGCAGGGGTGGTTTATGCCAATTGCTATGATGCCGATGATATTACCACGCCCTTTGGGGGCTATAAGCAATCAGGGATTGGGCGCGATAAGTCACTGCATGCATTTGATAAATATACTGAACTCAAAACCACTTGGTTAAAACTTCGATAAAGCTCAACTGTCTGCTCACTAACTCGTCTTGTTAGGCATTATAGCTTCAGCCTATTGCTGCTCGGCTGCTCAGACTTTCTCGTTTGCGCAGCCTTTTTCTTTACATCATTAAAATAACGTGCTTATTGCAGCGCAGCATGATACAGTCACCGCCCTCTGTTGAGCTAAAACTAGCTTACCGATACTGCGACATCCTTAGTTGTTTGATCCCGCCCCTGTAGGCATCTAGATCAGCCCCTCCCTTGAGTGCCAATTACTGTATGCCGCATCCGGCTTGAGTTATTTATTTGACTTAAGCGAACGCGCCACTCTTAAAGTTATTGAAGGGAAGATGATGAGTTTTAATGATCTAGGTCTTGATGCGGCCTTAGTCCGTGCTGTGCAAGAAAAAGGCTATACGCAAGCTTCACCAATTCAGGCCCAAGCGATTCCAGCGATTTTAAAAGGCAGTGATTTGATGGCGGCCGCCCAGACCGGTACTGGCAAAACTGCTGGCTTTACTTTGCCATTATTGCATCGTTTGAATTTAGGCAAACCAGTATGTAGCAATCGTGTACGGGCTTTAGTGCTCACGCCAACACGTGAATTAGCTGCCCAAGTGCATGATAGTGTGCAGACTTATGGGCAACATTTGCGTTTGCATTCAGCCGTCGTTTTTGGTGGGGTTAAAATTAATCCACAAATGATGCGCTTACGTCGTGGTGCTGATATTTTGGTAGCAACTCCGGGGCGTTTGCTAGATTTGTATGAACAAAATGCGATTCAATTTAATGACTTAGAAATTCTAGTCCTAGATGAAGCGGATCGCATGTTAGATATGGGCTTCATTACTGATATTCGTAAAATTCTCGCGCTCTTACCTAAGCAACGGCAGAATCTATTATTCTCAGCTACGTTCTCTGAAGAAATTCGCAGCCTCGCGAAAGGTTTATTAAAGAGTCCGGTGGAAATTAATGTTAGCCCGAAAAACTCTACTGCAACCGCCGTCGAACAAATTATTTACGAAGTCGATAAAGCAAAAAAAACATCCTTGCTCGCGCATTTAATTAAAGAGCAGCAATGGGAACAGGCTTTAGTCTTCAGTAAAACGAAGCATGGCGCGGATCGTTTAGTGCGCCAATTAACCAGTATTGGTGTCGTTGCGGCAGTGATTCATGGTAACAAAAGCCAAAATCAACGCACCGAAGCTTTAGCTGGTTTTAAGCAAGGCAAAGTACAGATTTTAGTGGCCACGGATATTGCTGCCCGTGGGATTGATATTGACCAACTACCTCAAGTGGTAAATTTTGATCTGCCACAAGTAGCGGAAGATTATGTACATCGGATTGGTCGTACCGGTCGAGCAGGTGCTAAAGGTCAAGCGATTTCTTTGGTTTGTGCGGATGAAGCTAAGCAACTGATTGATATTGAAAAACTGATTAAGCGTAAATTTCAACGTCAGCAAGTCGACGGTTTTGAGCCAGAACATAATGTGCCACATACAGCACCTAAGCAAAAACCAGCGCCTCATAACCACTCAGCAAGCCCTAAAGCGAATAAAAGCAAAGTGGCTGGCGCTAAAGTGTTACCTATTAAACCTAAGGCTTCTAAAAATATTAAAGCAGCCGAACCGGGCAATCGTGCTAAGAGTAATCGTCGCCCACGCAGCAGCGGTCAACGTAAAACCGCTTAACTCGTACACCTAAAATCTTGCCAAAAAGCCTTTATCGCATTATTGAGAAACATGCTGAGTAGTACGACGTAGACGGTGGAAAACACATCGTTTCTACCGTCCAACGATTTTAGATTAATACCTGTGTTTTTCCTGATGCTGGGCTTTTTGAATCGATTTAATCAAACGGCCAAAACGTTTATCTGTCGCATGTTTTTCCGCTAAACTCGCCGCATTATGGGCTTGTTCGCGCTGCAATTTTCGATAGTTTTGCAAACGTCTTAGCTCCAAATCACCCGCTTGAATCGCTGCTTGCACGGCACAGCCCGGCTCACTTTCATGCTCACAATCGACAAAGCGGCAATGTTGCGCCCACTCGCTAATATCGGCAAAGGTCGCCGCAACACCCGCTTCGCAATCACTCAATTGCAATTCGCGCATTCCGGGGGTATCAAGCAATAAAGCACCCATCGGTATGGCAAGCAAAGAGCGTGCAGTAGTAGTATGGCGGCCTTTGTCTTGTTCCGCGCTGATGGCTCCGGTATGTTGCGTCGCTTGCCCCAATAAAGTATTCACTAACGTCGATTTACCCACACCTGATGAACCTAATAAAGCCAGCGTTTGCCCTACGCCACACCAAGGTCGCAACTTATTCACACTCTGCGTATCCAAGCCATTAATCGCCTCTACCACTAAACGTCGATCCAGTTTTTGTACTTGCTGCACATAATCTTCAGGATTGGGGCAAAGATCAGCCTTGCTTAATACCACTAGCGGTTCAACCTGCGCTTCGTGCGCTAAGGCTAGATAACGCTCAAGGCGGTTCAGATTAAAGTTATGATTCAAAGAGCTGACAATCAATGCGGTATCAACATTCGCTGCAATCAATTGCAGTGCATTTTTATGCCCCGCCGCTTTCCGACTAAATAGGGAAAAGCGTTCCAATTCGCGCACAAACTGTTGATGTTGATCTAAGAGTAGCCAATCACCCACTGCGAGTTGTGGCATGGAAGACAAGATAGGCAAATGAATCTCGCCTTGCTTACTTTGCAGCACATATTCGGAACGATGCTGTGCGATAATTCGTGCCGGTATGCCAGTTTCTAATTCGTTTAAACTCAATTGTTGCTGGAAGGTTGAGCGCCAACCTAAATTTGCTAAAGTTTGTTGCATGGATAAATGCCACTCTAAATTTTAAGATTAAGTTAGAGCAATGAACACGAGGGCACTTGGAAGAAATGAAGGCGGGAACAGGAAATGACTGAATGAATTTCAGTAGGGCAAGCGTGTAACTTAGCTTGTTGAGTTTATTCCCAAACCCCAGTGATCCTTGTCCTTGCTATGAGAGCGTTGTGGTGAGTTTGAACAATCATCTGCGTACCTCTGTTGTGGAATAAAGGATTTAATTTAGTGAGTTTATCCTAGTCTGTTTTTTTTGTTCTAACAAGAAAAGCTTCACTAGGAAGCTTCCTTGTCAATATCTTTTAACGCTCCAACTGCGTCACATCCCTGACCGCCCCCCGTGAAGCCGAAGTCGTCATCGCGGCATAAGCTTTCAAGGCAGCACTGACTTTACGTTCACGATTGACGGGCTTCCAGCCTGCTGAGCCTTTCGCATCCATTGCAGCACGGCGTTGAGCGAGAACTTCATCGCTCACGCGCACATGGATGCTACGATTGGGAATGTCGATGTCGACGGTGTCGCCTTCCTCGATTAAACCAATCGCCCCCCCTTCCGCTGCTTCCGGAGAGACATGCCCAATCGATAAGCCCGACGTACCACCGGAGAAACGTCCATCAGTGATCAAGGCACAAACTTTACCCAAACCTTTGGATTTTAAATAAGACGTGGGATAGAGCATTTCTTGCATACCAGGGCCGCCGCGTGGGCCTTCGTAGCGAATGATGACCACATCGCCCGCTTTGATTTTATCGCCCAAAATGCCACTGACCGCTGCGTCTTGCGATTCAAAAATACGTACAGGGCCGGAGAATTTAAGGATGCTTTCATCAACACCCGCCGTTTTGACTACACACCCATCCAGCGCGATATTGCCGAAGAGCACTGCTAAGCCGCCATCTTGTGAGTAAGCATGCGCTTTGTCACGAATACAGCCACCTTCGCGGTTGGTGTCGAGTTCTTCCCAACGCTTGTTTTGGCTGAAAGCTTCTTGGGTGGGTACATTGCCTGGGGCAGCACTATAAAAAGTATGCACGGCAGCATCTTGGCTACGCATAATGTCCCATTGATTTAAAGCCTCTTCCATCGTCGGACTATGCACAGTTTTGCAAGCGCGATTGATTAAGCCCGCACGATCTAATTCACCCAGAATACCCATCACACCACCAGCACGATGCACATCTTCCATGTGATATAGCTGGGTTGCAGGCGCGACTTTACTCAAGTTCGGCACTTTACGGCTCAAGCGATCAATGTCAGACACGGTGAAATCAACTTCACCTTCCTGTGCTGCCGCCAGCAAATGCAAGACAGTATTAGTCGAGCCACCCATCGCAATATCCAAGCACATGGCATTCTCGAACGCGGCTTTATTAGCAATGGAGCGCGGTAACACAGACTCATCATCTTGCTCATAATAACGTTTGGCTAAACGTACTGCCAAACGTCCGGCTTCAAGGAATAATTCCTTGCGATCAGCATGGGTTGCCAGCAGCGAGCCATTGCCGGGCAAGCTTAGACCCAAAGCTTCGGTTAAGCAGTTCATCGAATTCGCAGTAAACATCCCTGAACAAGAGCCGCAAGTTGGGCAAGCCGAGCGTTCCATTTTGGTCACGTTCTCGTCAGTTTCATCAGGATTCGCCGCAGAAATCATTGCATCAATCAAATCCAATTTTGCGGTTTTGCCATTAATGATTGCTTTGCCGGACTCCATCGAACCACCCGATACAAACACCACGGGAATATTCAAGCGCATGGCCGCATTGAGCATTCCGGGAGTGATTTTGTCGCAGTTGGAGATACACACAATTGCGTCAGCACAATGCGCATTCACCATGTATTCCACCGCATCAGCAATAATTTCTCGTGAAGGCAAGGAATACAGCATACCGCTATGCCCCATCGCAATTCCGTCATCAATCGCAATCGTGTTAAATTCTTTCGCTACCCCGCCGTGCGCTTCAATCTCGCGGGCAACCATTTGCCCCAAATCTTTCAGATGCACATGCCCAGGGACGAATTGGGTGAAAGAATTGGCTATCGCAATAATAGGTTTTTGAAAGTCATCATCCTTCATGCCAGTTGCACGCCACAACGCGCGTGCGCCTGCCATATTGCGACCTGCGGTGGAGGTGCGGGAACGATAAACGGGCATGAAATCTCTCCTGAGCAAACACATTGACTAAAGCAGCATTCTAACGCTGGAAGCGTAGAGAGTCATACTTTAAAGGCTATTGACTAAATAACCATCAGATTTCTTCACAAACATCATAAAAACCTCTTCAAAATTCGCGACCACCGAATTTTTCACGGAATCTTTGGCTAATAAAGCCGTACTCCAAGCCCGTAACCGTGGATTACTTTGGAAATTCAACTTAAAGACTTTCTCAAGAATGCTTAAACGCACAAACAGAGGTGCAAAGGCTACATCGACAAGCGCAAACTGAGTGCCATTAAAAAAAGGTTCTTCACTATTTAAAGCGGTTGCAACTCGATCCAACCCTGCTTGTAATTCTTGCTTAACCGTTTCAAAGGCTGCTTGCTCTTTAGATACAATCATTTGATATTGTTTACCCAATAACTCGGACGCTACTTCCATCCAAGCGCGTTGGCGCGCTTTCATTAATGGGTCTATAGGATGCAATTGCGGTGCATAGACTTCATCGAGGTACTCCAAAATCACTGCCGATTCAAAGACTGGCGTTCCATCGACTACTAAAACTGGCACTTTGCCTAAAGGTGAAATGGCCTTGAACCACGCCGGTTGATCCTCGCCGGGTACTAAATACTCGGTCTCATAAGCGATTTTTTTTTCTTGTAAAGCAATAGCTGCTCGCTGCGCAAAAGGGCAAACCTTAAAACTGACCAGTTGTAACTTATTAGACTTAGACATGAATACACTCCTAGACGGTGAAGAGCCAAATGGATTTTAAAACTCGCTTATTATAGAGAGTTAGGAGTACTCACCTACAATGCCCTCATCAAGAAAAAGTTTTGGAGCCACCACTGCAAATCAGTCACTTGTCGAACCTTAAATTTCCTCCCAAACTTTATCTAAGCGCTTAGCCGATACCGACTTAGCCGTCCCCAACTCTTGCGCAAATAACGAAATCCGAAATTCTTCCACCATCCAGCGATACTCATGCAAAGCAGCATCTTGCTTAGCATTCATTTGGCTGCGGTTTTTATGCAAGCGTTCTTTATAGCGATCCCAATAGGGCTGTACCTGTACGCGCAGAGCACGATCTTTGGTGGGTGCATCGAGCATTTTTTCTAAGCGGCGTTGAATACCTTTTAAATAACGCGGCAAGTTACGAATTTCATCGGGCTGCATTTCATCCAAGAAATTCGGATAAATTAAATGCGCAAGTTGGTCGTTCACATCATTTAAAGTTTCGAGCCAAGCGGAATTTAATTTGCCTTTTAAGAGCTTACGAATTTCATGGTAAGCCGCTAAAGCGGGTACGAGCATCCGTGCTAAGTCTTGGGCTTGAGTAAAGATAGTTTTCCGCCCTATTTGCAAAGCAGCCGTGAAACTTGCTTGTTTACGATTATCTAAGAACTCTGCAAAGGCTTGACGGAACGCATAGCGGGTCATACTTTCCTTCAGTTCATCGCATTTGCCACTGGCGGCATAATGCAAACACAATTGCTGCATTTGGGAAATATGCCGAGGTACATCCCGTGCTTCTGTCGGTAAAGCCAGCATAAATAAACGTAGCACCGCTAAGCGATGTTGGCGTTGTGCTTCGGCTTCATTGTCAAACAGCTTAATATCGACCGAACTGCTTTGTGGACTAGCCATATATAAAGCAGGCCAAACATGCAGTTTCATCCCACCCATATCCAGCGAATGTGTGACTTGAAGATCACCAAAATTCCATTCGGTTAAACCTTGGCGCTCAATATGCTGGGTTGGCTGGCGAATCAGTTCTTGCTTTGCTTGTTGTCCGACTTGATTGCGTAGGGCTAATAAATTTCGCCCTGCTTTCACCACTACGCCATTGTCATCCACGACTTCAAACCGCATCAATAAATGTTCCGGTAGCTCCATCTGCTCCCATGCATCGACATCAATCCGTGTGCCACTCATCCGCAGTAGTTGCTGAGCTAAAGAGTCTGTGAGCGACAGTTTCTCACTGGGTTCAATGGCCTCTAAGCAGGCTCGTGCATAATCTGGCGCAGGCACAAATTGTTTGCGAATTTGCTTCGGTAGCGCGCGAATCATTGCGGTGAGTTTTTCTTCTAACATCCCCGGCACTAAATAGGCAAAACGAATGGGGGATAGTTGGTTGAGTGCTAACAGCGGTAGACGTACTGTGACTCCATCGTCTTCTGCATTCGGCTCAAAGTGATACCGCAAGGGTAAAATCATACTCTGTACGGCAATACTATCGGGGAATTGCCCACTACGTTCATGTCCTGCATCACGCTGCATTAAATAATCGCGAGTCAGATATAGGAGCTTGGACTGCTTCTGCTCAGCGTGCTTGCGCCATTTTTCAAAAGAAGCACCATTGACGACATTGGCTGGAATCAAGGGGTCGAAAAAGTCATATAAGAGTTTTTCATCGGCTAAAATATCACGCCGTCGCCCCTTGGCTTCCAGCTCTTCAATCTGTGCAATCAAGTCACCATTGTGACGGAAAAAAGCCGCACTGGTTTTATATTCCCCATAAACCAAAGCGTGTCGAATAAAAATCTCACGGCTAATAATCGGGTCGATTTTCCCATAGCTTATGCGCCGCTTTGGTATGATGGTAATGCCATACAGCGATGTGCGCTCAAAAGCCGAGACATTCGCTGAATTTTGCTCCCAATGCGGTTCGGTATAATGACGTTTGAGGAGATGAGCGCCAAATTCCTCAATCCATTCCGGCTCAATCTTCGCGATCGTGCGTGCATACAACTTGCTGGTTTCGACTAGTTCAGCTGCCATCGCCCATTGTGGTGCTTTCTTGCGTAAATTCGAGCCGGGGAAAATCAGGAATTTGCGACCATTCGCGCCTTGGTATTCCAAATCCTCATCTTTAAGACCAATATTACCGAGCAAACCGGATAATAGACTGCGATGAATACCGCTGTATTCTGCAGGCCTTTCGTTTTCCTTCACTCCACTTTCAAGCAAGGTACTCCGAATCTGTTGGTGAATATCATGCCATTCTTGCAAGCGTGTCCAAGATAAAAACTCCCGCAAGCACATCTTACGGAATTGACTTTTGGATAACTCTTTGCGCTGCTGATGAAAGTATTCCCAAAGTCTGAGTAAACTTAAAAAGTCGGAATTTTCCGCTTTAAAGCGTGCGTGCTTTTCATCCGCCGCTTGTTGCTTATCTATTGGACGTTCGCGCGGATCTTGAATGGCTAAAGCCGCAGCAATCACCAACACCTCTTTTAAAGCGCCCTCTTTTTCAGCAGTCAGAAGCATCTTGCCTAAGCGCGGATCAACCGGAAATTTCGCTAAAGCATAACCCGTCGGCGTGAGATTAAAATCGGCATCCACCGCACCAATTTCAAATAAGAGTTTATAGCCATCTCGAATTAAGCGCAGATCGGGTGCTTCGACAAAGGGGAATTTCTCAATATCGCCCAGTTGCATGGTTTCCATTTGCAGAATGACGGACGCAAGATTGGTGCGCAGAATTTCCGGTTCGGTAAAGAGCGGACGGCTGTTGTAATCTTCTTCGCTATATAAACGAATCGCCACACCCGCAGCCACGCGCCCGCAACGACCTGAGCGCTGATTAGCAGAGGCTTGCGATACTTTTTCAATCGGTAAACGCTGCACACCCGCTCGCCATGAATAACGTGAAATCCGCGCTAAACCTGCATCGACCACATAACGAATCCCCGGTACGGTGAGTGAGGTTTCCGCTACATTGGTGGATAAAACAACGCGCCGCCGCCCATGTGCTTCAAAGACTCGATGTTGTTCTTCCGCAGACAGGCGAGCATAGAGCGGCAAAATTTCTGTGGAAGGGGGGTGATGTTTGCGTAAGGCCTCCGCCGCTTCACGAATCTCACGCTCGCCGGGGAGGAAAACTAAAATATCTCCACTGCCAAGCGTGCCCAACTCATCGACTGCCTCTAAAATGGCATCGGTTAAATCGCGCTCATCTTCACCTTCAATATCCACCAAAGGCCGATAGCGAAGCTCCACCGGATAAGTCCGTCCTGAAACCTCAATAATCGGTGCACCATTGAAATGCTCAGCAAAACGCTGCGGGTCAATGGTTGCGGAAGTAATGATAATTTTTAAATCACGCCGCTTAGGCAGCAGCCATTTCAAATAACCTAGCAGGAAATCAATATTAAGACTGCGTTCGTGTGCCTCATCAATAATCAGCGTGTCATAATCATTCAAATAACGATCTTGCTGAATTTCTGCCAGCAAAATCCCATCGGTCATCAGCTTGATATAAGTATCTTGATGGGTTTTATCAGTAAAGCGTACCTTATAACCGACTTGCTGCCCTAGTGAGCTGTTTAACTCTTCGGCAATTCGGTCGGCGACACTACGCGCTGCGATTCGCCGTGGTTGAGTATGCCCAATAAAGCCGTCAATCCCGCGACCTGCATCTAAGCACATTTTCGGTAATTGTGTCGTTTTCCCTGAGCCAGTTTCCCCACAAATGACGATTACTTGATGCTCTTGAATCGCCTTGATGATTTCCTCGCGGCGCTGCGCAACCGGCAAGTCTTCGGGGTAAGTCGGCTGGGGTTTATTTTGCATACGCAAAGCACGACGTTGGCCACTGGCTTCGATTTTCGCTTGTAAACGCTCTGCACGTATTTCATCAGGTTTGCGTTCTAATTGTTGGAGTTCACGCCGCAAGCGAAACCGATCCGCACCCATCACGGTGTTGAGCTGTTTACGAAGTTGGTTATTACTAATGGAGGGCAGCGTAGTCACTTTAGTTTTAATAATTCAATTTCAAGGGTTGGGTAGTTTAGCGTGAAGCTTTAGTCAGTTCGACATTTTGGTCATGCACCAGAGGAGTTGAAGAGCCACTAAAGCGGTAGTAACTTAAG
>NZ_CALMZC010000011.1 GCF_937873765.1 uncultured Thiothrix sp.
GTGGTACTCTCTGATCCAGTGGTACTCTCTGATCCAGTGGTACTCTCTGATCCAGCTAAAGCTCCCGAACTTGTGGACGGCTCGTTAACTACAGGGTCTGATGTTGATAAAAGAGTCAAGTCAATGATCGGTGCATCTGATGTTGGTGGAGGGCATATAGCTTTGCCTAAATCATTAGCATATTTAATCCAATCGGCTTGTTTAGATCGGGAGGATAATATTGCTTCATTAGCTGGTAGCTGTGGTATAGCATCCTTAAGAAATTGCATAACTAATTTATTGAAATTATTCTGACTTTGAGTAGTGTTTAAAGTTTCTTTATCTACAAGTCCAAATTGGTTACGAACAATTGGATTGTTTAGGTAACGTTGCATTGTTGTTATATTAAAGTTTGGTCTATCTTCTGCTTTTATCAAAAACCATTTGATTGCATAGTCTAACAACAGACCTGCTTGCATATTTGGACTTTTCCTACCTTGTCGTGCTTTACGATTAGCAATTTGCTGAGCATTCCAAGCTCTCAGTCCAATGCCCTCTTGCTCGCCTTCGTGTCGCAAGGCTATCCAAGGATCAGCATCTTCACGGCTATTAAATACATGACAATCAATAGTTTCTGGAACTACACTTTCTACCTTAAAACGCTGAAATTGCTTTTTTAGTCTTTCATTCGGAGCTAAGTCTGGGTTATTCAATAACATCAAAGCACAGATTCGACGATTACCTTCTAAGATAATGTATTCATCGTCACCTTCATTTTCTGGATTTTTAAGCACACCTATCATGTCGAATGGGTTTGCTCCACGTTGGGCAATGTCTTTGGCTAAATTTTCCACTTTCTCGTTTTCTAAAAGATACTGAATGATTGTAGCTTGGTCACTGTACTCAGATGGTAGACGTGGGTTTTCTGTATCTAGTTTAAGCTTGCTAATTGGTACTATTGCTTTATATCCACTCATCAATAAACTCCAAATCAGGTACAGTTGTAATTAGTTAACTGAGCTAGCTAATAATAGGGGCAATTAGATTGTGACTGATTTTAATACAAGTTCATAGCGAGTGGTTATAAATTGACGATTTCGTTTAAAATCATCAATAATAGCTGTTCACGAGTAGAGCACGCTTTGCTTTATACCGCTTGGAGTTAGCCTTCGTGCTGAAGAAAGATAAAAATCGCTATAGCTACTGTGTTCCACTGTTTGTGAACTATATGCGTGAGAATGAGGTGGAGAATAAGCGGTTGAGGGAGTTGAAAGTATGGGTTTAATTAGCTTTGAGCTTCACGTGCCGATTTTTCCAAACGCCACTTAGCCAATTCACCATTTTCCACACGCTCGTAAATATCTTCGACTTTAAGCATCGTATTGATAGATTCAAGCATGACCTCCTGACCCAAGTAATAATAAAAAGGTTGCCAACCCGCATTACGGCGATATACTGTCACTTCGGCAATATCCTGCTCGACTAGCACATACTCCAACAAACTAGGCAAGGCGATGTATTCTAAACGCTTATCAGTTTTATCTGTGCGGCGGGTGCTTTCTGCAATCACTTCCACCACCAAAATTGGATGCTCACGTACATAATCATCTTGAGAAGGATCGTCATTACAAACAACGACAACATCAGGATAGCGAAACCGATCATGGGCAGTCTTGATGAGCATATCGCTTACAAATGGCTCACAAGGCTGATCTTGCAAAGCACTCCAAAACAAATTGGCAAGATTGCGCGTAATGCGATTGTGATTAATTTTAGCACCAGCCATCGCATAAACTTGCCCAGCCACATACTCGTATTTTTCAGTGCTTAAGCGCTCAGCCGCTAAATAATTTAATACACTAAGATACTCAAGCTGCTTTGCTAACATCAGCCCATCGCTCCAAAAATTTACTTCACTAGGCTGATACTAGCATAACTTCAGCCTGTCCCCAGCGAACAACTAGCTACCTAACTAGCAACCAATAGTGCTTCACGAATCCCCATCGGCTCATCTTTGAACAAACGCGCATCCATTAATTTAGGTGGTACACGCATCATCGGCACAAAGTCCATTTGTGCCAGCACATCGCGCTCCAGATCAATACCGGGAGCAATTTCCACCAGCTCAATGCCCTCTTCACAAAGCTTAAACACCGCGCGCTCAGTGACATAAAGCACCGGACGTTTCGAGGCAAATGCCACCCGCCCACTAAAGGTTCGATGCTCGACTTGGCTGACAAATTTGCGGGTTTTGCCTTCTTGCAGGACGCTGATCGCGCCATTTGCAATGGATAACTCTAATTTGCCAGCGGTGAAAGTGCCAACAAACACCACCTTTTTAGCATTTTGCGAAATATTAATAAAACCGCCCGCCCCCGCAAGTTTTGGTCCAAACTTACTAACATTCAGATTTCCCTCTTGATCGGCTTGCGCCAAGCCTAAGACCGCAATATCCAAACCACCACCATCATAAAAATCGAATTGATTAGGTTGATCGAGAATGGCTTGTGTATTGGTAGCAGCACCAAAATTCAGGCCGCCTGCCGGAATACCACCCATTACCCCCGGCTCCGCCGTGAGCGTCATTAAGTCAAAAATATTTTCTTCAGTGGCCACATTGGCGACTCCTTCCGGCATTCCAATACCTAAGTTCACCACATCATGCGCTTTTAGTTCCATCGCTGCACGCCGGGCAATCACTTTGCGCTCATCTAAAGGAATCGGCTCAATCGCAGACACCGGTACGCGCAATTCGCCTGCAAAAGCTGGATTATAGGGTTCAATAAAGGTTTGTTGCTGGTATTCGGGCTTCTCGGCAACCACGACGCAATCGACTAAGATACTCGGAATTTTCACTTGGCGCGGATTGAGCGTACCATGTTCAGCAATACGCTCAACTTGAGCAATCACAAGACCGCCGCTATTGTGCGCCGCCATCGCAATCGCTTGCGCCTCTAAGGTCAGCGCTTCTTTTTCCATGGTGATATTGCCGTCAGGATCAGCGGTGGTGCCACGAATGATGCCCACATGGATCGGGAAAGCTTTATACAGCAGATACTCCTGCCCTTCGATTTCCATAAGACGCACCAAATCTTCTTGAGTGCGCTCATTAAGTTTACCACCGCCATAACGCGGATCGACAAAAGTGCCTAATCCGACTGGCGTGAGTGTGCCCGGTTTACCCGCAGCAATATCGCGGAATAAATGACAAATCACCCCTTGGGGTAGATTCCATGCTTCGATTTGATTGTTGGTGGCTAATTCACCTAATTTCGGTGCTAAGCCCCAATGTCCACCAATGACACGTTTAACCAGACCCACATGCCCTAAGTGATTTAAGCCACGTTGCCCTCCATCTCCTTGACCAGCGGCATAGACCAAGGTCAAATCATGCGGATAATCTTGGCTAGCGTCCGCTTGTTGGCTGCTCTCAAGGAAGAGTTTTTCCAAGGCCACGGCAATATTTTCTGCAAAACCGATCCCAATGAAACCACTCGTCGCCAGCGTCGCACCGACAGGAATTAGCTCCACGGCTTGACGTGCCGACATAATTTTGCTGGCTTGGCGCTTGGGTTTAATCACTTTAATTACTTGTTGAGGCATGTTTAGTTCTCCTTGCCTGAATGGCTGCTAGACTAGTCCAGTTGCCTAGCACACTGCAATCACTACAAAAGCATCTGCCGCTTTAACCTACCTACGCCAAAAACTGGGTGAGAACAGAACTAAGACCGTAAACAACTCTAAACGCCCCATCAGCATAGCAAAGGAAAGCCACCATTTAGTAAAGTGATCTAAACCTGAAAAACTGCTCGAAACCTCGCCTAAACCGACTCCCATATTATTTAAGGCGGCGGCTACTGCGGAAAAGGAGGTCACTTGATCATGCCCAGCGGCCATCATTCCTAGCATAAAAATAGTAAAAACCGCAACGTACATGGAAAAGAATCCCCAAATCGCCCGCGTCACACTTTCCGGAACTGGCTCACCATTCACTTTAATATGCGTATGTGCATGCGGATGCGTAAGTAAACTCACTTCACGTAACCCCTGCTTCATTAATAATAAGAAGCGAATCACTTTCAAACCGCCCCCCGTAGAACCTGCACAACCCCCTACAAAACTGACAAACATTAATAAGACAGGTAATAAAGTCGGCCATACTGACATATCTGTGGTTAATAAGCCGGTTGAGGTCATAATTGAAGCTACTTGGAAACTCGCATAGCGGATGGTAGTTAATAAATCAGAATAGTAGTTATTCTTCATTAAGACTAAAACACAAATAAAAAACACTACTGACATAATCAGCAAATAGATTTTAAACTCTGAATCAAACCAATAGTATTTTATAGATTTATTACTTAAAACTGTAAAATGCAGAGTAAAACTAACACCACCCATAATCATAATAAAAGTTGCTGAGTACTCTAAGAAAGGATTATTAAAGTATCCCATACTAGAATCATGGGTAGAAAAACCTCCAGTAGATACTGCCGAGAAAGCATGGCAGACTGCATCAAACCAGCTCATACCACCTAGCAAAAATAAGCCAATTCCGATTAAGGTCAGAAGTAAATATACATACCAAAGTAAACGTGCGGTTTCCGTGATACGTGGTGTCAATTTAGAATCTTTAACTGGCCCTGGTGTTTCAGCTTTATAGAGCTGCATCCCCCCAATCCCCAACATTGGTAAGATCGCAACCGCTAAAACAATCATCCCCATACCTCCCAGCCAATGTAATTCTAAACGATAGAAATTAATCGAACGAGGTAAGGAATCAATTCCAACTAATACTGTCGCGCCGGTAGTAGTAAAGCCTGAGACGGTTTCAAAAAAAGCATTCGCCAAGCTAATTTCAAAACTGGTTGATAAGGATAGGGGAATAGTCGCGGCAACACTTAAACCCACCCAAAATAATACCGCAATTAAATAGCCGTCACGTAACCGCAATTCATTTCGACAATTTCTAAACGGTATCCACAGCAAAACACCCGCCGATAAAACCGAACCAAATCCCCACCAGAAATTAGATAAATCAGGGTCACCCATGAGTTCACCAATTGCAATCGGTGGCAGCATGGTTAAGCTAAATAGCATCAAAAAAATTCCGAGAATTCGGAAAATAACGCCATATTGCATGATTAAAAGAAATGAATACCGACTTGGAAGAGTTTTTCTACAGCAGGAATATAGCGCTTATCAGTCAGGAACATAATAACATGGTCATCTGGCTCAATCAGTACATCGTCACCCTCTTTCATGATGATCACTTCCTCATTGCGCACTAAAGCGCCAATAATCGTTGAAGGTGGCAATTTTACTTCACTGACACGCCGCCCGACGACACGCGAAGTTTTCTTATCACCATGCGCAATGACCTCAATCGCTTCTGCAGCCCCCCGCCGCAAAGAATGAACCGCTACAATATCACCGCGCCGAATATGCGTCAGCAGTGCACCAATCGTAATTTGATGCGGGGAAATAGCGAGGTCAATACTACTTTCCACTAAAGCGGTATAACTCATCCGATTAATGAGACTCATCACTCGGCGCGCACCCAAGCGCTTAGCTAACATCGAAGAGAGAATATTCGCTTCATCATCATTCGTGACCGCGATGAAAACGTCGATATTCTCGATATTTTCTTCAATCAGCAGATTTTCATCCGCAGCATCACCTTCTAATACCAAGGTTTTGTCTAATCTTTCCGCAAGTTTAGATGCACGCTCAGGATTTCGCTCAATAATTTTTACTTGATAGCGCGCATCCTCCAATTGGCGGGCTAAACGATTACCGATATTGCCTCCTCCAGCAATCATGATACGCTTATACGGTTTATCAAGGCGGCGTACCTCACTGATCAAAGCACGAATATGCTTAGGATTGGCAATGAAGAAAACCTCATCATCCACTTCGACCACGGTGTTTTGACTAATAGTGACTGGCTTATCCTGACGAAACAGCGCCACGACTCGCGCTTTCACACCCGGCATATGCTCATACATTTCTTCCAAGCGATGCCCGACCAAAGCACCACCCGCCATCGCGCGTACACCCACTAATTGTACTTTACCATCGGCAAAATTAAGAACTTGTAAAGCTCCCGGATGCGCAATCAAACGGAAAATGTATTCTGTGACTAATTGTTCAGGGCTAATCAGCACATCGATAGGCAATGCATCGGTGGCGAATAAGCGTGGGTGCTCAAGATAATGGGAAGAACGAATCCGTGCTATTTTGGTGGGTGTGCGATACAGGGTAAAAGCCACATGACAAGCGACCATGTTGATTTCGTCACTATTGGTGACTGCAATCACCATATCGGCGTCTTCGATACCTGCCCGCTCTAAAACACGAGGATAAGAGGCCTGCCCGATTTCAACACGGACATCGAGTTTTTCTCGTAAAGTGCGTAAAGCTGAAGCATCGGTATCCACAATAGTGATATCGTTGTCTTCATGCGCCAGAGCCTCAGCTACTGAGCGCCCAACCTGTCCCGCGCCAAGAATCATGATCTTCATGGCGTGGATTATAGAGGTTAATCAAAGATTAACGCCCATATTTTTTTGGATCTACGCCTAGAGAGCGCATTTTTCGGTACAAATGGGTACGCTCCATTTTTACTTGATCGGCCAATTTACTCACATTGCCATCCGCTTGCTTCAGTTGATAAATCAAATAATCATGCTCAAACTGCTCACGAGCTTGACGTAAGGGCAAATCATATAAGCTTTCAGGTATTTGGCCGATTTCGCTGGTAAACACTGGCACGGTTGCCCCTACGGCCTCTTCAGCCTCTTCTAAACTGATCTCCACCTCAGTACCTAAAATTAGTAAGCGATGGACTAAATTGCGTAGTTCTAAAATATTTCCAGACCAGCGATGATTGCGTAGGAAGTTCTGTGCCGGCAAAGTGAAATGCCGATAAGGTAAACCATCTTGTGCGGTGAGCTGATTCACATAGTAATTTAATAGCTCTGGTACATCTTCAGCATGCTCACGTAAGGGTGGTACCTGAATAGGTAGCACATTCAATAAATAATACAGCTCTTCATTGAAAGCGCCTGCATCAATATCATCTTGAATATCATGCGTCGCTGAGACAATCAACTGGACATCAAAATCAATTTGCTCAGTACCACCGAGGCGAGTAAAGCGTTTAGTTTGTAAAGCTAAGAGTAAGCGCTTTTGGCTTTCGGCATCCAACTCTGCAACTTCCGCCAAATATAAACAGCCGCCTAAGGCTTCATCCACCAAACCATAAGTGAGTTTATCGTCTAACTCTGCGCCAAACAGCTTTTGCTCAATACTGCCTACCTCCAACATAGACAAGACGACTTTTACAAAAGGACGATCACGCCGCAGGCTATGGGCATGAATATAGCGAGCCACTGCCTCTTTCCCAACCCCATGCTCACCATAAAGCAAGACACTAGAATCATGCTGGGCAATCCGACCTGCTTGCTCACGCAGAAGCTGCATAGCTTTACTCGTTCCCACAATTTCATGTGAAAACACCATCTGCCGCCGCAAACCTTGGTTTTCTTGCTCTAATTGACGAGTGCGCAAGGCATTTTCGATGGTGAGCAGCATTTTGGCGAGGGATAAAGGCTTTTCAATAAAGTCATAAGCGCCAAGCTTAGTCGCTTCTACTGCAGTCTCAATCGTTCCATGCCCCGACATCATAATCACTGGGCAAGTCAGGCTGTTACTAGAGCGCCACTCTTTTAAGAGAGAAATACCGTCTAAACCGGGCATCCAAATGTCTAACAATACCAGTTGGGGCTTACGTTGTTGGAAGATTTCACGTGCCCGCTCCGCATTCTCCGCCACTTCTACACGATAGCCTTCATCTTCAAGAATTTCGCTTATCAGTTGACGAATATCTGGCTCATCATCCACGACTAAAATCAGGTGTGCTGTCATCGCTAATCCTCCTTTAATGACTAAGCTCCGGCAACGATAGAGCATCCTGCTCGCGATTCACCGGAAAGGTTATTGTAATAATAGCGCCATTTGGCTCAGCATTGCGTGCTGCTAAGCTACCGTTATGCTCTTCTACGATTTTTTTTACAATCGCCAAGCCCAAACCAGTCCCTTTGTGTTTGGTAGTCACATACGGCTCGAATAAATGCGGCAAGATCTCAGCGGGAATCCCAGGTCCATTATCATGCAGACATAAAACCACTTGCTTAGACTCTGCTTGATCTTCAACTCGGGTACGAATCAGAATCCGCCCATCAGTACACCCCTCGCCAATGGCCTCTAGCGCATTCTTTACTAAATTTACCATGAGTTGACGAATGCGGTGCGGATCTAAAGCCAAGAGTGGCAGCTCCTGCTCTTCTAACACGACCCGTACTTTTTGCGGATTATCAAGATATAACTCAGTGACTTCTCGCACGATTTGGTTCAAATGTGTCAACTGTATGATCAAAGCGGGAGCTTTTGCATATTCGCTAAAAGCGTTCACCATGGCTTTTAAAGTATCGACTTGTTGAATAATGGTGCGGGTCATGCGATTGAGGAAGTCCGCCGAATCTTCATCTAAAGATTTACCTAATTTGCGCGATAGCCGCTCAGCGGATAATTGAATCGGTGTGAGTGGGTTTTTGATTTCATGAGCCAAGCGCCGTGCCACTTCACTCCAAGCCGCATCGTGCTCAGCCTGCACCACATCTGTTACATCTTCAAAGACTAAAACATAACCTTTTTGCTGCTTAGAATCATCAGGTAAACCGGCGCCACGACAGACTAAAACACGTCGCCCGCGTTCAGAAGGTAAATTAACTTCAGCTTGCCAATCGGTTTGCGGTTGATCTAACCAAGGTTTAATCGCCTGCAGAAAAGGTTTTAATGCTTCTTGTGCAAAGGCCTCAGCTAAATGCTGGCCTAAATGATTCTGCAGAGGCTGTCCAAGAATTAAACTCGCCGCACTATTCACCCGCCGAATCACTTGCTCTTCATCTAAAGTGACCACACCTGAAGATAAATGCTCTAAAACCACATATAAATAATCATGCTCTTGTTGTAATTGTCGCCGCGCTTGTTCACGCTCTTGTTGCACGCTGGATAAACGCTTAGTCATAGTATTAAAAGAGCGTGCTAATAAACTAAAATCATCACGATCAGAAACTGGGAGCTTTTTCTGTAAATCGCCTGAAGCAACCGCTAAAGTCCCTTCGACTAAATCACGCACTGGCCTAGTTAAACGCCGCGAGAAAATAAAGGCAGCCCAGAGTGCAAATAATACTGTTAAAACCGAAATTACTAAGAGCGCTAAACGAAAGGTATTCTTTAAACCCTCTTGATTAAAACTAATGGTACGATATTCTTCCTGTGCAGAGCTGACACTAGAAGCTAGGCTACTTTCGCGCTCTGAAAAGGGAAACATTGCCGTGAGAATCCCATTACTATTGTCTGATCCATAACGTACACGCATGGCAACACGAATAAATAAAGTTCCATCCTCGCCCGTTGGTTCTAAATGAGAATACTCATCACGTCGACTCATAGTACGAATCAAATCACTGATCGGAAATAAAGGAATGAGCTTGGCTACTTCATCGACGCTAGTGACTAAAATCCGCTGATCATCGCTAATTAAAATTGCTTCTTGCGCACCATGCAAAGCCCGCCAATTATCCATTAAGGCAGCTACTTCTAAACGTCCTTTACCGCGAATTTGCATCGCCAAGCGGGATAAGTCTTGAAAATGCGCACTGCTACGAATCGACAAAGATAAATGCGATAACTCCACTGCATCATCTAAAGCCCGTGCAATGCGTACATCTAATTGCTGCCCCACATTCTTACCAATGAAATTCATCGAGAAGTAAACTACAACCACAACGGGCAACATGGAAAGAATTAAAAAACCCATCATTAAGCGGAGCGTGAAACGAGAACCTGCTTGGCGAGTATGCCATTGGTAAATCGCTCTCACTAAATTCGTGAGGATCGCAATACCTAGTACAAATAGAATAAAAATATTTAGATAAACTAAGGTCTTTCCATAAGAGCGAAAAAACTCAGCATCACGTGTAGCTAAATGCAATAAACTTAAAGAAACAATCAATAAACTACCCACTACTGCTGTGGGTAACCAACGCCAGAGATTTGCTTTTAGGGTGTTAGCGCCCACAATATGCCTTGACTCACCAGTGAATGATCTTCAGAAAATAAATTTGATAGGCCTAAAGGTAAACTATCAGGCTCTTTGGGTGATAAACTAGCCTTCATATATAATGAGGTATTGGCTTTATACACAGTAGTTGGCAAAGGGGGAAGTTTATAACTCTCTAGAGAGCCTAGGTGCTTTAATGCCGAAGCTAGATTTGAAAAATTCCAATGCTCGCCGGTATCTTTACGCACGATTTGATAGTGGCGACTTAAAGAATGATACTTAACTTCAGAGATAATACTGGCAAACTTTTCACTTTTATTAAACCACCAGTCACTATGCCAAATTAAATTAAAGCGTACTTCATGAATTAAACTACCACCATTTAATAAGCTGTCACGTAAATAATCAGTAAGTTGATAATCCAAATGCAAAGTAGCAGTTAAAGATTGATTTTGACCATTATTATACAGCGTAAAATCTCTTACGGTAATTTTCTCTTCAGCCGCAAAACTCGTTGTTACTAATAGCCACCCTAAAAAAATAATGCACAAACTACGCATCCACCATGAGTTTTTCATTATATGCTCTTTACTTACGCTGTTTTTTCTAACAACGCATAATAGAAACCATCCATGCCCTGTTCGCCGGGCAAGATTTGCCGTCCTACCGACAGCGCTCGTCCCCAATTGGCCTCAATCTGTTTAACTTGAACATCCGACTCAGTTTGTAAAAACTGCTCAATTTGTAAATTATTTTCTTCTGGTAAAATCGAGCAAGTGGCATATAACATCTGCCCACCCGGCTTTAATACCTGCCATAAAGCCTTCAATAACTTGGCTTGCTGCTGTTGCAGTGTAGCAATGTCCGTTTTTTTACGCAGCAGCTTAATATCTGGATGCCGCCGAATCACCCCCGTCGCTGAACAAGGTGCATCTAACAAAATCCGATCAAAGCCTCGTCCATCCCACCAAGTGTCTAAATCATCTGCATCTGCCACTTTTACCTGAGCTTTTAAATTTAATCTCGTTAAATTTTCGTAAACTTGCTGAGTACGCTTCGAACTATTATCCAAAGCCCATAAATCGATGCCCGGATAACGCTCTAATAAATGGCAAGTTTTCCCCCCCGGTGCAGCACAAGCATCCAATACCCGCATATTTGCATGGCAAGTTAACAAGGGAGCAGCTTGCTGAGCGGCTGCATCCTGTACCGAAAACGCACCTCGAGCAAAATCCGGCAACTCAGTAACCGTAAACGCCTCCGGCAAATAAATACCCATCTCAGTCTGCAACCAAGGCTTAGCTGCAATCTCAGACTGTTGTAAGCGCTCTAGATACTGTGCCCGCCTCATCACTAAAGCATTCACCCGTAAACTCAAAGGCGGATGCTCATTACTAGCGCGCATGATGGTTTGCCAGTCTTCAGGCCAAGCTTGTTTTAGACGATCCGCAAGCCAAGTTGGAAAAGAGTACTGTGCAGATTCAAGCTGATCAGCTTTAGCTAAAATGATTTCCTGCTCACGTAAAAATCGACGCAATACACCATTGACTAAACTGCCTGCCCAAGCTTTCTTTAGAGCTTTGGTCGCTTGCACCGTTTCACTCACTGCTGCATGGTCTGGAGTACGTTGATAGATAATTTGATAAAGCCCTAAGCGCAACAAACATTCAATATCTTTATCCGAGGCCTTAATCGACTTATCCAGTAATTCGCGCAGAATGGCACCCAAGCGTCCATGCCAGCGCACGGCACCAAAGCACACATGCCGCACCCAAGCCTGATCACGAGCCGATAAATTTTGAATATTGGAATGCTGTAAGACTTCAGTGAGGGACTCACCTTGATAGCTAACCCGTTGCAAAGCACGGGCAGCAATAGCACGAGTATTCACGAAGCAACCTTAGAAAAACGCTCACCCAGTAAAGAACGCGCATTGAGAAACTCAGCCGCTGTTAAGCGTTTACCACCCGCCATTTGCAGTTGTAGAATCCGTACCAATTGCCCATCGCCTGCCACAATATCAATTCCAGCACGAGTTTCAGCCACTACTGTGCCTGCAGGTGCTGTACTGGTTTGGCTTAAAGCCTGTGAAGCAAATAAACGTAAAGCCAACCCTTTATAGTGGGTATAAGCGGTCGGCCAAGCATCAAACGCACGAATTTTTCGATCAATCATCGCTGCTGATTGAGTCCAATCAATCTCTGCTTCCGCTTTCGTCAGTTTGTGTGCATAACAAACCTGCTGCTCGTTTTGCACTTCTGGCTTTACAGTATGGTTCTGAACTTGTTCTAAAACTGCCAATAAAGCCTCAGCTCCTTGTTGAGCCAACTTGTCATGGATACTTTGCCCACCATCGTCGAGTGCAATGGGGCAAGCTGTCTTCAGGAGCATATCACCGGTATCTAAACCAGCCGCCATCTGCATAATGGTCACACCCGTGAGAGCATCACCTGCTTGGATTGCACGTTGAATGGGTGCAGCACCCCGCCAACGCGGTAATAAAGAGCCATGAATATTCAAGCAACCGTAACGCGGCGTATCCAGCACCCCTTGTGGCAGAATTAAGCCATAGGCCGCAACCACCATGACATCCGCTTGATAAGTGCTTAAGATAGTTTTTGCTGCTGCGCTTTTAAAATTAACAGGCTGCTCAACCGGAATACTCGCTGCAACCGCTACTTCTTTCACTGGGCTAAATTGTAACTTGCGCCCACGCCCCGCTGGACGATCGGGTTGTGTATAAACCGCCACTACGTCGTGCTGCTGTGATGCTAGTAAAGCTTGTAAAGCAGGTACGGCAAATTCAGGTGTACCTGCATAAACGATCCTTAAACCAGCACTCATCCCACAGCAGCCTGATTAGCCGCTGTTTGATTAGCGGGTGGTGGCTGGCGACTCAGCTTTTCCATTTTCTTCCGTACCCGTTGTTGTTTGAGTTGCGAGAGATAATCAACGAATAATTTTCCGTCTAAATGATCTAATTCATGCTGAATACAAACAGCTAGTAAACCATCAGCCTCTAATTCAAAACTTTGACCATCACGGCCTAAAGCACGCACTTTAACGCGCTCAGCACGCGTAACCTTTTCATAGTACTCCGGTACGGATAGACAGCCTTCTTCGTGCTCAATCTGACCCTCTTTATGCAG
Source organism: uncultured Thiothrix sp. (assembly GCF_937873765.1). Classification (GTDB taxonomy): domain Bacteria; phylum Pseudomonadota; class Gammaproteobacteria; order Thiotrichales; family Thiotrichaceae; genus Thiolinea. The sequence goes on from NZ_CALMZC010000011.1 coordinate 13,258, forward strand.
AATTTCTGCATTCACCAAATACAAAGGCTCGTTTTTTTCCTCGGATAAATCGATCACCACTACTCGCTGTTGGATATTAACTTGGGTTGCAGCCAAGCCAATCCCTTTCGCGGCGTACATGGTCTCTAACATGTTGTCCATCAACTCACGCATCTTCTCGTCTACCACAGCCACTGGGCTTGCCTTCTTGCGTAAGCGTGGATCGGGATGATGTAAAATTTCTAAAATAGCCATATTAATAATTACCGAAAATCAGAAAGTGGTGCGCGTAATTCAATCATCAGCCTATTATAACGCAAAGTCCTCTAAGCCAATAATAACTACAAGCTCGAATTACAAGGATAACAACATGCTTCGCTTTTCCCATCTGCTATGGGCTGCTTGTGTAGGTAGCGCTACCTTAACCACTGGGTGTATGACCAACTCACCTGCTACTAAGCCTGCCATGTCTTACTCTACCAATCCAACCCATTACGACGCTTATTATGGAATGCCGCCGCAACGCGGACGTCTGAGCTTTGCTGACCAACCCACCGGTAGTGGGATTCAAGTCAACCCTAATGCCCCTACCACTTATGTCGTACAGAAAGGGGATACTTTATGGGGTATTGCTCGCAAATTCCTGAATACACCGTCTTATTGGCCGGAAATTTGGGATAAGAACCAGCAAGTCAAAAATCCGCACCAGATTTATCCGGGCGATATTTTGTATTTTAGCTATAGCAAAGAATTGGGAGCAGATGGTAGCAATAAACTCATCCCCAGAATTCGAGTGGAACCCAAAGGTTTAACCGGTGAATCCTTGGTGACACTCGCGCCCTTTTTAGAATGGCCGCGCATTATGCATGATGAAACGATTAAAAATGCGCCCTATTTATTAGCAGCTAAAGATGGCGAAACCTTAATTCCACCGGGTGCAACGGTTTACTTAAAAAACATGCAGCAGCCACGGGTTGGTGCACGCTATGCAGTCTATCATCCCGACAAGCCTATCTATGACCCAGAAACTAATAACTTATTAGGTCATCAAGTAATCTACAGCGGTTACGCACGGGTGGATCGGGTGGATACGATTTCAACAGCTACGATTTTGGATATTGACGAACCGATTCGAGTTGGAGATCGCATCCTCCCAGTAGATCGTCGCCACAGCGAATTACGTGCCGCTATTCAATTGCCACCCAATAAAATTCGTGGACAAATTGCAGCGATTTATGATGCCGAATATCTAGGCGCGCAATGCATGATTCTCGCGATCAATCGTGGTAAAAACCAAGGTATTAAGCCGGGCTATGCACTAGGAGTCTATACCGATGGCAATACGGTAGAAGATCATTATCAAAGCTTCCGTGGCAATGCACGCCATACACCTAAAGCCACCCTGCCTCCGGCCAAAGTCGGTGAAGCCCTTGTGTATAGCGTGCATGACAATTTGAGCTATGCCTTAATCACTGAATCTGGGCGCGAAATTAAAAATGGGGATAAAATAGGTAATCCTTAAACGCCATCGAACAGGAATTAAAGCCTACGTGGAAATTACCGAAGACGAACTGTATGCACGCCTACAAATTTGGCGTGCTGCAGGTATTGGCCCCGCCTCTCTCAATCGCCTATTAAATTATTTTGGCTCTGCTGTTGCGGCCTTAGTAGCGAGTGATACAGCAATTAGCCAAGCTGGTTTAAAATCCGACACCATTCAAAACTTACGTGCTGTCCCTGCTGAAGCTTCTGCTGCCGACTTAGAATGGCTACATCGGGCTGCACATCGTCATATTCTAGTGCCCGAAGATAGTCGTTATCCCAAGCTTTTGCGTGATCTTAAAGCAGCCCCACCTATTCTGTTTGTTGCTGGCAAGCCTGAACTCTTAAATGAGCCACAGCTTGCAATGGTTGGCAGTCGGACTCCAACCACTTATGGCAAAGACAATGCCTACGCTTTTGCTCAGTATTTAGCAAAACACGGCCTTAGTGTGACTAGTGGCCTAGCGCTAGGGATTGATGCAGCCAGTCATCAAGGTGCTCTGGAAGCGGGAGGCTCTACCATTGCAGTGATTGCAACCGGCTTAGATATTATGTATCCCACCAAAAATCGTAACCTTGCTGAGCAAATTGTCGAACAAGGCGCGATTGTGAGTGAATTCCCAATTGGCGTAAAACCGCAAGCGAAAAACTTCCCTCGACGCAATCGCATTATTAGTGGCCTGTCTTTAGGCACTTTAGTGGTCGAAGCTGCCTTGCAGAGTGGTTCTCTAGTCACCGCTCAGCATGCGATTGAACAGGGGCGTGAAGTTTTCGCCATTCCCGGCTCGATTCACAGTCCCTTAGCACATGGCTGCCATCGCTTAATTCGTCAAGGCGCCAAATTGGTGGAAACAGCAGCTGATATTTTGGAGGAGTTAGCACCCCAATTACAGGCTTATTTAGGACTTGATCTAAGTACAAAGGATACACCAACATCTCAAATCCTTAAACCGCCCAAGCCTTTATCGTTCTTAGAAGAAGTTAAGACTCAAGGAAATGCTGAAGAACGGTCAGAGGCCAGTTTAGATGCAGAAGAGCAACAAATTCTCGCTACCATAGGTCTAGAGCCGCTACCGATTGACCAGATAGTGATCCAAACAGGGTTGACCACTGACGTGGTTTCCTCCATGCTGCTGATGCTAGAGCTACAAGGCTACATCACTGCCTGTGGCGGCGGTCGCTACAAGCGGTTGTAACCAAGAGACTGAACTTGATGAAAGAAAGCACACTGGAAGTACTATTCTATCTGTTTGACAACTATCCAGAGATGGATGACGAAGCCACCCCGAATGAAGACCGCGAATCCATGAATGCTTATTTGCAGGGTGCTGGTTTTATGCCCGGTGAGATCAATCGTGCTTTTAACTGGCTCGAAAGTCTAGGTGATGAGCATCAAGGTGTATTAGAACCTAATTCACCACATTCTTTACGTATCTTCGCACAGCAAGAGCAACGCTGGCTGAATACCGAATGTCAAAACTATCTTTTATTTCTGGAAAAAACCAGTATCCTCAATTATGAATCACGCGAACAAGTCATTGACCGAGTACTGGCTTTAGAAGACCCTGACTTCAGCCTTGACCGCTTGAAATGGGTCATTTTAATGGTACTGGTTAATCGTCCCAATGAAGATAATAGCGCCTTATGGACTGAGGGTTTGACCTTAGATGGAACGAGTCCGGTCTATCATTAATCACATAAGGTCTATTTACTTTTGCTAGCTTTTCAGGTTTAAAATGCAGGCCACTGGCTTTTAACCTAAGCCTAATTTTTAAATTTTAACTTGAAAAGCAGCTAAATGAGCGAAAATCTGGTCATCGTCGAGTCACCGGCGAAGGGCAAAACCATTCAGAAATACTTGGGCAAGGGCTTTGAAGTGCTTGCATCCTATGGTCATGTGCGCGATCTCATTCCAAAAGAAGGCGCGGTTGACCCTGAACATGGTTATGCCATGAAGTACGAGATCATTGACCGCAATCAGCGCCATGTCGATGCTATCGCTCGTGCGGTTAAAAAAGCGGATACTTTATATCTAGCCACTGACCCGGATCGCGAAGGCGAAGCGATTTCTTGGCATTTATATGAACTCCTAAAAGAACGCGGGGTACTTGAAGGCAAAAAAGTCCATCGGGTCGTGTTTTATGAGATCACTAAACAGGCGGTACAAGAGGCCATCACTCATCCTCGCGACTTAGCTTATGAGCTGATCGATGCGCAACAAGCACGGCGAGCGCTTGATTATTTAGTTGGTTTCAATTTATCACCTTTACTCTGGCGAAAAATTAAACGCGGTCTCTCAGCCGGTCGAGTACAAAGCCCTGCACTACGCATGATTGTGGAACGTGAAGAAACCATCGAACACTTTCAGCCACAAGAATATTGGAATATCACTGCATTACTGGATAAGCAAAACTTTGAATTCACTGCGCGCTTACATACTTTAGAGGGTAAGCGCTTAGAACAATTCGATATTAATACGGCTGAATCTGCGCATCATGTTCGTGAGCGCTTATTAAAAGCCGCCCAAGGCAAACTCATCGTTGCCAAAATCGAACGCAAAGAGCGTAAACGCAATCCTTCCGCGCCCTTCACTACTTCAACCTTACAACAGGAAGCGGTGCGTAAATTACGTTTTTCCTCACAGAAAACCATGCGAACGGCTCAACAGCTATATGAAGGCATTGATTTAGGCAGTGGCCCGGTGGGTTTGATCACCTATATGCGTACGGATTCGGTTGCTTTAGCCAGTGAGGCGATTGCTGAATTACGTGCCTTTATTGAGCAGCGCTATGGCAAAGATAAATTGCCCGACTCACCACGTCAGTACAAAACTAAATCGAAAAATGCCCAAGAAGCACATGAGGCGATTCGTCCTACCTCCTGCCTACGAGTTCCTGAAGAAATTCGTGGGCATTTAAGCGAAGAGCAGTTCCGTCTTTATCAATTAATCTGGCAGCGCACGGTTGCTTGTCAGATGATTCATGCGTTGATTGACACCATTTCTGTTGACTTAGCGGCTGAGCCGACTAGCTTCTTCCGTGCTACCGGCTCAACCGTGCGTGATCCCGGCTTCTTAGCCGTGTATGAGGAAGGCTTGGATGATCAGAAGATTGAGAAGGAAAATCCGTTGCCGCCGTTAACTGAAGGGGAAGCCATTCAGCTCAAGGACATCGAAGCGACCCAACATTTCACTGAACCACCGCCGCGCTACTCAGAAGCCACACTGGTAAAAACACTGGAAGAATATGGCATTGGCCGTCCCTCCACTTATGCGAGCATTATCTCTACCCTGCTCGCACGCGAATATGTAGAAATTGATCGTCTGCGTTTTATTCCAACCGATATTGGGCGGATTGTGAATAAGTTTTTAACTGAACATTTCACTCAATATGTTGATTATGACTTCACCGCGAATCTTGAAGATCAGCTTGATGAAATCTCACGGGGTGAGACAACTTGGGAACCTGTCCTTGATCAATTCTGGCAGCCTTTTAGTAAGCTGGTTGATGAGAAAATGGACAATGTGCAGCGCAGTGATGTGTTGCAGGCACGTGAATTAGGTCTCGACCCCAAAACAGGAAAGCCTGTTTCCGTGCGCATGGGTAAATTTGGACCGTTTGTGCAAATTGGCTCACGTGATGATGAAGACAAGCCCATTTTTGCTAGCTTACGTGCCGGCATGAAAATGGATTCAGTGAGTTTAGAAGAGGCTCTTGAGCTATTTAAGCTCCCGCGCGCTTTAGGTGAAACGGCTGAAGGGCAAACGATTAGTGCGAGTATTGGCCGCTTTGGACCTTATTTACGCTATGGCGCTAATTTCGTCTCGCTGAAAAAAGATGATGATCCTTATACCGTAACCTTAGAGCGTGCGCTTGAATTAATTGAAGAAAAGAAAGTCAGTGATCTAGCAAAAATCATCCATGATTTTGGCGATGGCATTCAAGTGCTAAAAGGTCGTTGGGGCCCCTTCTTAGCGAGTGGCAAAATTAAAGCGAAGATTCCAAAGGATAAAAGTCCAGAAACTCTGACTTTGGAAGAAGCTCAAGCTTTAATTGCTGAAGCTACTCCAGCCAAGAAGGAAACCAAGAAAACCAGCAAGAAACTGTTAGAAGCCAAACCGGAGTCTACAGAAGCCACTAATACTGAAGAGAAACCTGCTAAGAAAAAGGCAGCCCCGAAAAAATCGGCTACTGAAGACACGCTCAAGACCAAGACACCTATCAAGAAAACAGCAACAAAGTCAGCCACAACCAAAGCAAGTGGTACCGCAACGAAAACACCTCGCAAAAAAACGGGTACCTGATGCCATGCGTATCAGTACCCAGATTGAAGAGGCCGCTGCAATAGTAACAGCAGGTGGTCTCATTGCTTACCCCACTGAAGCCGTCTTTGGTTTAGGTTGTGACCCACAGAATGAAGCTGCTTTACAGCGCTTGTTAGAGCTGAAACAGCGTCCAGCTCATAAAGGCTTGATTCTGATTGCGGCCGAGCTTGAGCAAGTAACCCCCTATCTTGCCGCACTCACGCCGGAAATTTTAGAGCGTATCCTGCCAACTTGGCCAGGACCTTATACGTGGCTATTGCCAGTGAAGCCAGCAGTTTCTTCACTGGTGCGCGGTGAACATGACACACTCGCGGTACGGATTAGTGCACATCCTGTGTGTCGAGCTTTATGTCAGCAATTCGGCGGCCCACTCATTTCCACTAGTGCTAATCCTGCCACGCAAACACCTGCCCGTGATCTAGCAAGTTTACAAACTTACTTTGCGGAGCAACTCGATCTCATTCTCGATTTGCCTTTAGGCCAACAACAGAATCCCAGTGAAATTCGCAATGCACAGACTGGCACACTGATTCGCTCCAGTTAATTCGACCAAAGATAGTTAGGTATGCATCTAAACCTCCACGCTCAACGTATTAAGCCTTAGCAGCATGATATGGATACCTTGAATGACTTGCTTTTACGTTGTGGTCGCCAAGATGGAGCTGCCTTTAAACAGCTCTATCAGCAAAGCTCGCCTAAATTATACGCCTTATGTTGCCGCCTCTTGCGGGACGAAGCACTAGCAGAAGATGTTTTGCAAGAAGGCTTTGTAAAGATTTGGCATAACGCAGCGAGCTATAGCACTGATAAAGGCCATGCCTTGACTTGGATGGCAACGATTGTACGTAATCAAGCCTTAGATCGCTTGCGGATGGCAAAGAGCCGCCCAGAAATTCATCCTGATGTGGAATATGAATCGCTGGAATTTGCCTCACAAGCGATTACACCCGATCTACTAACGCAACTCAGTAGTGATACCCAACAACTACTCGAATGTATGGAACAACTTAGGCCCGAACAACGTGAATGTATTTTCCAAGCTTTTTACTATGGCTGTACGCATGAAGAATTAGCTGCCAGCCAACAGCGTCCGCTGGGTACGGTGAAAGCATGGATTCGGCGTGGCTTAGAACAACTGAGGAATTGCCTAGCATGAAGCGTTATAAGAACCCAGACATTTTTGAGCCACTCGCGATGGCTTATGCTTTGGGTACTTTGCAAGGCCGAGCACGCAACCGTTTTGAGCAATTAATGCAACAGCACTTATATTTGCGGGCGACTACGCAGGCTTATCAGCAAAAATTTAATAGCCTAGCGGAGTTAGTCCCACCGCAAACAGTACCTACTAGAGTTTGGCAACAACTAGAACAAGAGCTTAAGCTTAAGCTAAAACCAACTAAATTAAGTTTCTGGGAGCGGTTTCAAATATCTCTTAACTGGGCGCTCCCCAGCCTAGCAGCGATTATTGCTGCTGTATTAACAGCCTTTCTCTTAAATCAGCCTAAGCCACCTCAAGCTTATGTTGCTGCTTTAAAATCGCCCCAGCAACAAAATTCGCTAGTGCTCGCAATGGCGAAGCATGATGAAATGAAGATTTCTTTTGAAATGCTTGATCAGCATTTAGAAAAGCAGCCGGGTATGGTGGCGACCTTATGGTGCATTTCTAAGAATAAAAACGAACTACCGATGCGCATGGGTACTTTAGAGCACACTAAACAAGAAATTGCTTTGAATCCAAATATGTGGAAAGGTTTAGCAACCGCCAGTGAATTTGCCATTAGTTTAGAACCACAGACTACAAATAGAGCCACTCAACCCCAAGGCAAGATTATTTTAAGTGGCGTTTTGCACCCGATGGCAAAATAATTATTCCCAAGCCTGCTTAAAAGCTTCGATCTTGCGCCGCTCCTGCTTATTAGGTTTACGTACTGGCACATTCACGCCATGCAAGCGGCGTATTTCCATCTGTTGTTCACGCTCTTCACGTTGGTACTCATCCTCTTGATAAAGCAAGGCTGCCTCTTTGGCCGGACGACGTTGCTCATTTAAGCCGAGCACAGTGATTTTCCAAGTGTTTTGCTCTTTACGAATACGTATTACATCACCGATGTGCACTGCTCGCGAAGGCTTAGCACGTTCCTCGTTGACCTGCACATGGCCACCATTAATCGCCTCCACCGCGAGTGGGCGAGTTTTAAAGAAACGCGCAGCCCACAGCCATTTATCCAAGCGTAGAGCCGTTAAGGTTTCCACTCCAGCGGCCAATCCACTATTCGATCTTCCCATTCATCCTCATCTACATCTTTGCTAAATACGAACTTATTGATTATAGACTCGCCTTGGGCATGAATAGTTGCTTTGCTCCCTGAAACCAAATGATGCCAAGACGGTAGATCCTTACCCTCATAAATCAAACGATAAGCACAACTCGGCGGCATCCAATACAACTGATCTAAATTCTGCGGCGTTAAGCGCACACAATCGGGCATCAAGACTTGTCGCTGAGAATAATTGCTACATTTACAGCTAGTTCCATCCAGTAAATTACAAGCAACATCCGTGTAATACACCGTGCCATCGTCTTCATCCTCCAGCTTATTTAAGCAACATTTGGCACAATGATCACAAAGACTTTCCCATTCTTCATCGCTGAATTCGCTTAATTCTTTTTCTTTCCACCAAGGCTGTGGGAGATCATTATCTTCAGGCTTATTCATGGGTGTGCTCAGCGGGTAATTTAAGAATTTTTGCTTTCAACTGCGGGAAATCAGCTAGTGAGCTGTAATAAAACATATCGCCACCCTTAGCATCAATCAGCATAGCTAAACCACGCTCCGCATAAAACCATGCATCCACAGTATCCGTTAGTTTCACCACTTCTGACCCAGCACCAAAGCGCGAGAGAATAATGTCCGGCTCATAATTTACAGTGGGAATATAAATCAGGGTTTTAATTGGGAAATCGTTCGCAAGCTTTTGATTGGCTTCCGAAACCGTTAAGCGCCATGCACCGCTAGCTTGGGGTTCACGTTTAATATGTTCTTTCGCAAATTTTTCCAAAGTAGCAGGATCAGCAGCTAATTCGGCGACTAATTTTGCTTCAAAAACACCCAACCGCTGCTTACCAAAATAAGCTTCTAAGCTATAGCTATTGTTAGTCTGCATCACTGCCAATTCAGGGAAACTGTGCCACAGCTCAATCGCTTGGCGTAAGGTGGTTTTCCCCAACTCCAAGTGAAAAGCTTGCGTATGTCCCTCTGCCGTTTTGCTGACTTGCCAAGGTAAATTATCAACGGCTTGTGGATGATCATCTGACTTGCCACAAGCGCTTAATAGCAACAGAGTACAGAACCCTGCTAGAAAAAGCTTCATCGCTCTAACCTATTACTTGTAAAAACGCGCATCATACCTGAGCAACAACTTTCAAGCATACCAGCCTTCACTTTCACCGTGCTCAAGCAATAATTGCACTAAATCCGATACATATTGCTTCAAATATTTATTCTTCGCCCAAGCCACACGAGTAGTCGAGGTCGGCAATAAATGGGATAAATCACGCAGCACCAAATCATCATCATGAATATAGGAATACGCCATTTTTGCAATAATTCCAGCTCCAAAACCTAAGCGTACATAGCTTAAAATCACATCCGTATCGGTTGCTGCAAAGGATACATCCAAATGCAAACCTGCCTCTTCAAAGGTTGACTGCACTTTAGAACGGCCTGCAAAACCGAAGACATAAGTCAAAATGGGATACTTAGCAATGCGCTGTAAAGTCAGCTCACCTGCGGCTAAAGGATGACCCTCTGGTAAAATGAGACCATGATTCCAATCATAGCAACGTTCACTGGTCAGCCCTGGCGCTTTACCGATTTCCTCCGTACAAATTGCAATATCCGCCTTACCTTCATGCAGCATACCTACTAATTGCGAGGGCGCACCCTGCAACAGGTGAATCGAAACTGCTGGATAACGTTGGCGAAACTCCATAAGCACTTCAGGCAAAAAATACTTCGCTTGGGTATGTGTGGTAGCAATGCGTACTTCGCCGCTCGTTTCCATGCGATATTCATCCGCCACCGCACGAATATTTTCAAGCGCTTGCTCAATCGTATCGATTTGCTTGACTAGGGCACGACACACCGGTGTTGGCTCCACTAAGCGCTTACCTTTGCGCTCAAAGAGTGGCATACCCAGTTCTTCTTCTAGTAAGCCTAATTGCCGACTGACTGCCGATTGCACCACATAGTGTTGCCCAGCAGCGCGTGAAACATTCATGCCGTTACTTAGTAAGGTTTTCAAGAGCCGCAGTTGAATGAGCTTCACAAGCTACTCCTCAATTTAATCGAAAACATCGATATTAATATCTTATTATATCACTTTTAAGCATTAAAGCAGTTCTGTAGGATGATAATTACTAAAAGCAAGCAATTACCAGCCAAAGGATTTTTCACATGAGCGCCGTCACAGCACCCAGTTTAGATGTTCAAGTTGAAGAAAGCTCTAGCATTGAAGTAGTAGCCCATGCTGAAAATGATGCTACTTATTTGGAAGAGCCTGAAATGTTCGTATGGAACTTTGATCCTAGCATCTGCGGCTAAAGGATTAATTTTAAGTTTTTAAAAGTTATCTACAGCTCTGTTCGGCTCACTTCTACTAATAACTCTACAATTGCTTAGTAAGCTCCAGCTTATTCAAACGCTTTATTTTGATTTCCTCTCAGCGACGCGGCGGAACTTTGAGTCCGCCCTATTCTTTGCAAAAAATTCACTAAAAATCATGGTCATGCACCAGAAGAGTTGAAAAACATCTGATTAATGAATTCGCCAATGAC
>NZ_CALMZC010000012.1 GCF_937873765.1 uncultured Thiothrix sp.
CGCTTAAGTTACTACCGCTTTAGTGGCTCTTCAACTCCTCTGGTGCATGACCGAAATCTTGCTCCAGTTTATCCATCAAAAACCCTAATATTGATAAAAGCAGCTACACAAGATGAGAGCTTTATTTCTTGGAGTAATTTTCAGCGAGTAAGTTATGTAAGTTTATTAAGGTGCATTGCTTATGAGCCTGAGTTTTTTGAAAAAGCGGTATCAGTCCTTACAAATTTCGCTCTAGGCGAAATAAATAATAATTATGGTAATTCAGCAAAAAGCATACTTAACTCACTTTTCAATTGCTATCTTTCTGGAACGAAAGCTGAGCCTGAGTTGCGATGCCAAGTAGCCAAGCCATTTCTTGTCAGTGCTAATGAAGAAGAACAGGAATTAGGTCTTAGTATGCTGCGTAGTGGCTTAAAAACTAAGAATTTCCAGTTAAGTCATAGTGTTGAGTTTGGAGCTAGACGACGTGACTATGGTTGGCGGCCGTCTACATTAGCTGATCGCAGTGATTGGTATAGGAGCTGGATTAATCTAGTAGCATCAATACATAACGATAACCGCCTACAGGCTGCTCTCAAAAGCATCTTGGCTGAATCACTACTTCGGCTTTGGGGCAAGTTTGGAATAGATGAGGAATTAACTAAGCTTGCTTATCAATGGCGTCATGAAAGTAGTTGGCCTGAAGGTTGGGCCTCTATTAAGAGACTGTTAGTGACTAAATCAACTAGAATTTCGCCTGAATCTTTAGACCAGTTAAAGCAACTTGAAAATCATCTTGCTCCGGTTAGTTTAGTTGAAGAGATTTATGCCAGTATCTTTGTTGATTCAGTTACAGCAATTTATAGCTTAGATATAACTTCAAATGAAAATGAAACTCTTGATTTATGGCCTGATTCAGAGCTGTATGAAAAATTGACTAAAGCAACCGAGGCTATCGGCACTAAAGCAGCAAAATCGCCTGAAACTTTAAAACGACTCATTCCTGAGCTTTGCTCTACCAGTACCAACAAAGCAGAGTTAGGGTATTTTGGTAAAGGAGTGGGCGAGCATTATCACGATGTGAATGCATTGTTAAAGTTGGTTCGTAATCATATTGAGAGTGTCGCTCCGGCTAAAGTAAGTTTACTTTGGGTGCGTGGAGTGTTGGCGGGCTGGAAAGAACAATCACCAGATGACCTTGAGATATTTTTAGATACTGCTGCTACCGATTCTGTTTGGTCAAAGCAATTCGGAGAGTTAGGAGTTCACTCCAAATTAAACCAACGGCAATTTGATCGTTTAATGAAAGCATTGGATACTGGTTGTTCAGTAGAACACCTCGATTATTTATGGTCAAAAGACCTAGCAGCAAACTCATCTGTTTCTCAGCTTATGCAGTTGAGCTACAAGCTGGCTAGTATAAACAAGCTAGGTATTCAAAAAGCAAACTTAATTTTGTACCAAGTCATTATAGGGATTGATCGCCAATCTGAATCTTATAAAAATGAACTGAGTAACGCCTTGTGGTTATTTTTTAATGATGTTGTCTGGAAAGCAGATGAGCTTTTTTTACCAAATGATCATTACCTTAAAACACTTATAGACTTCGCCTTTGAAAGATCAAGTAGTGACACCATAAACCTGCGAAATCTACATAGTCTTTTAGCTGCTACTAAAGAAACTTATTTTATTACCGACATACAGAAAACCGCTTTAAGAGCGTTCTTCAAGCATCTTCCTGAAATGACCTTAAGGGCAGTTTGTGATTTAGAAAATCAGCAAGCGATTAACAGAGCTGGACGACTTGTTGCCAGCCCTCTTTCAGAAGACCTCGACTCAGCCCTAATCTACGTTCCTAATAATATATTACTACATTGGTGTAGTGAAGGGCCGCAGAGTCGTTATCCATTTGCAGCAGAAAATTGCAAACTAATTGAGGATCATACAGCTCCAAATTTATTGCTCACAGATATAGCCTTATCAATACTCGACTTAGCACCGGATAAAAATACTATTTTAGATTTACTGGTTGAGCGCTTTGTACCAACTTCAGATAGAAGTTATAAAAGTTATGAGTCAAGATTATGCTTATTTGACCAGCTCAGGATTTCACAAGACTTAGAGCTAAATAAATTAATAGATGAAAAGCAACATCGCTTTTATTTATATATTCAAGAAGAAAAGGATAGAGAAATAAGAGAAAGTAATATGAGAAACTCAAGTTTCGAATAACTTCTACTCATCAATGCTAATTATAATCTTTGGCTAACTTCCATCAATACCTTGCCAATTTTCTTAATATTGCTTTTGCTAACATCCAACGCCTTCGCTATGATTTCCCACTGGTTCGTTGCAGCCCGAACCTCCTCAACAATCTCTCGCCAATCTTTCACTCCGCACTTTTCCGCCACTTGTTGAACATGTCTCAAGGTCGGATTGCCGCTGCCTGCAATATCGGTCGTATGCTGATTATTCAGTCCACTACTGAAGGTGAGATCAAAAGCAGGTGATAACTCCCAATCATGCTCAGGGCGGATAAACGCAAAATTTTTCGCATGGTCATCTTTGTTATGCGCTAGGACATTAAACACCATCAGGCGAAAGACTTTACGCACCTCTTCCATACTACGAGTGATATTGCGTGTCGCATTTAACACAGTTTCATAACTCACACTCGGTAAGCGATGATTAGCATAGATATAGGCCGACAAGCTCAGGGTATGTAGGCGTTTATTGCCCTCACGATCAAAACGCTTCACGGCAAAAAAACTCTCAGTTTTTTTACCCCGCTGCACAGAAATAAGGTGAGTTTCGGGCATTATTAAACCTGCTAAAACCGCCATACGCGCATAAGCTAACTCAATACGCCCCAGATCAGCTAAATCTTCACGAGCACGGAATTTCACTATCCAATGAGTAAAACCTTGCGGCAAAGTTTGGAAGCCGGACAAACATTCATCTGACTCTTCAGACAGAGCTACTGTTACCTTGGGACGTGCCCCACCTGGCGAACCACCTTGAATCTGCAATTGTTGCAAGACTTCAGGTGTTCCACCTTGCAATATTTGCTCAGCAGAATGTGCTAGCTGTGCAATATCTACCGTATTCGCTATCTCTTCTTTGAAAATTTCAGGTTGATACTCCAGTGCCCCCATTGCACGTGAACCAATATAAGCCAAACGATCCAGTGGAGTAATTTCATGAGTTTGCCAGCCAGTTAGCTCACGAAAAGCCCGATCCATTAACAATAATCCCCAACCGTCGGGTAAGGAATCATAGAAAACACCATGTAAACTACCGAACTCCTGCGGCTCTAGTGAAAGCTGAGGAGCTGCTTGAAAAGCTAAGGTGTCGGGTGACAAATCGAAACCATTTTTGAGCCATTCAACCGCGTATTGAAAATAGATAAGACCACGTGCATCCACACCTAAATCTCCGACTAGATCGCCGGCTAGTAGCACTTTCAAGTGTGAAATATGCCTCATAGACTCCCTCGCTGTCGTGGTTTTATGCTGAGTTCAGCAATCGACTGTGGTGGCTTTTCCTGAAATAACTGCTCAAATCCCGCCATATCATTTAGGGCATACGCAATTTTCAGCAGGTTTTGGAAGCTAATCTGCCCCGTAGTTTCAAAGCGTTTAATATTGGCTTCTGCTACCCCGGCCTTCTCGGCTAGTGTGCGGCGCGTCAGTTTCGCGCCCAAACGTCTTGCTTTAGCTTTTGCAGCTAGCGTGAGTGCTAATGACTCTGGTGTAGAAAAATTAAAAGCCATTATTTTACCCATAGGAAGGAAAAAAGCGTTTCTATAGCTATTATATTAGCTCTTAATAAAAAATACTTTTTTTTAGCACAACTTCATTCAATACTTCTCCAAATTTGTTAAGTAAGGGTGGTTGAAGTGCTCATTACCAGTTCCACAAACGACGGGTTAAAGACTTGCTAAACAAGCCAGCGTAAGTAGAATTCAGCTTGTGAGAATTAAGCAAACTAGCAGGCTTGACGCACTTATCAATTAGTGTGGCCTTTTAAGAAGGCACAAGCTTAAGTGAAGTCACACTGGAATTAGGGTTTGCCGACCAAGCTCATTTCCAACACCATTTTAAACGATGGCCTAGATCTAAACCCTACCAACGACAATTTGTTAAGCACTCAAACCTCATGAACTATCATCTAGCACAACTCAATATCGCGCAACTCTTAGCACCCATTGATTCGCCTCAGCTCAAAGACTTTGTAGACAATTTAGAGCGTATTAATACACTAGCCGAACAATTCGAGGGGTTTGTCTGGCGGCTACAAACTGAAGAAGGCGATGCTACGGCTTTGCGTCCTTTTGGTGAGGAGGTTATTGTCAATTTATCGGTGTGGGCCAGCGTGGAAGCCTTGCATCAGTTTGTTTATCGCAGCGCACACACACCCATTATGAGCCGCCGCCGTGAATGGTTTGCGCGTATGACGAATACTTATATGGTGTTGTGGTGGATTCCACAAGGACATGAACCCAGCGTTGAGGAAGCTAAACAGCGTTTAGACTTATTACAAACACAAGGGGCGAGTGCGCAAGCTTTTAGTTTTAAGCAGGTGTTTGAGCAGCCATCTAAAGCTTTTTAATGCACAGGCAAGCCATTCTTCAAACCCAAATGCTTTTGAAACGGTTCAAAATATTTATCCGCATAAAGCCGTTGAAATAGTCAATCTAAACACTGGAATCGACAAAAATCACGCTTGATCTTGCCATTTACAAACCCTGTAACCCCAGCCACAGCTCCAACAAAGCCATATGCCACAATTTACTGCCCTGAATCCGCGTCAAATGCTCTTCCGGTTTGCTCAAGACTTTTTCCACATAAGCCGGATTATATAAGCCACGCTCTTTAGCCTTTTGCGAGTGTAAAACATCGCGCATCATCTGCAGAAACTCGCCGCGCACGAACTTCAACGCAGGTACAGGGAAATAACCTTTGGGTCGATCAATCACGCTATCGGGCACACGCCCACGGGCTATTTTCTTTAACACATATTTGCCACCGTCACGTAGTTTCAACTCTGGCGGCATTTGTGCTGCAAGTTCGACTAGCTCTTGATCCAAGAAGGGCACACGAGCTTCCAAACCCCAAGCCATCGTCATGTTATCCACCCGCTTGACCGGATCATCAACAATGAAGGTTGTCACATCAGCACGCAATACCGCGTCTAAATGCTCGTCGGCGTACTCAGTTTCTAAGAGTTCACGCACCAGCTCGCCCGTATAATCGGAAGTTTGGAATTGGGGCTGTAGCATTTGCGCCATTTCGGTATGGTTGCGGTCAAAATAGTACTGAGAAAAACGCGCTAAGCGGTCAGGATTTTGGTCGGCATGGGTTTGCGGATACCAGAAATAGCCACCGAAAACCTCATCGGCACCTTGCCCGGATTGCACGACTTTGACGTGTTGGGAGACTTGTTCGGAGAGCAAATAAAAACCAATCGCGTCTTGCCCAAACATCGGTTCCGCCATATTCGCGACTGCTTCTGGCAGGCGCTTCAGTGTTTGCTCATTCGGAATATGGAACTTGTGGTGATTAGGTTTAAAACGCTCGACTACCGCATCGGAGTATTCGTATTCACTACCTTTTTCCTCAGGCTGGTCATCAAAACCAATCGTGAAGGTGCGAATATCTTTGATGCCGATTTCATCCAGCAGCGCGACCAACAGACTCGAATCCAAACCACCTGACAGCAGCGCCCCGACAGGTACATCCGCAATATTATTCCGCCGCCGTACAGCAACGCGCAGCGCTTCATGAATCGCCTCAATCCAATCTTGTTCACTGCGAACTTCATTGGGGCGCTTAGCGACTAGATTCCAATAGCGCTTTAAGGTTTGCCGACCATCCGCGTGAATGGTGAGTGAATGGGCAGGCGGTAGTTTGCGTATGCCATTCAACACCGTGCGCGGGGCAGGTACAACCGCATGCAGGGTAAATAAATTATGCAGCGCCAAAGGGTCAAGGCTAGTATCAACGTTCGGCGTGGCCAGTAGGGCTTGGGTATTGGAGGCAAAGCGCAAGGATTTAGCATTCTGCGTGTAATACAAAGGCTTAATCCCCATGCGGTCACGGGCTAAAAATAGGGTCTTTTGCTTCATATCCCAAATAGCGAAGGCAAACATCCCGATCAAATGCTTGGGCGCATCTTCGCCCCATTCGGCATAGGCTTTGAGGATGGTTTCGGTATCGCCATCCGAATAAAAATGATAACCCTTGGCTTTGAGTTCCGCACGTAATTCAGGGTAATTGTAAATCGTGCCATTGAATACCAGCGCAAGACCCAACTCTGCATCCACCATCGGCTGGCTAGACTTGTAGGATAAATCAATAATCGCCAAGCGCCGATGCCCAAATGCTAAAGGGCCATCCGAATAACTACCACCATGATCGGGGCCACGCTTCTCAAGCTTCGCCATCATGGCATTGAGATTGCGCAGGTCTGGAATTTGACCATCTAACCGTAATTCGCCGCTGATTCCGCACATGGGTTGTCCTTATTGATTTTTACCGGAAATAGTCTGCCATATTCTAAGCACGAAGGCGAAAACCCCAAGCTTATTAGGCTTGGGGCTGAGTTTGTATTAGCTCAGGGAGTGTTCTAAGAAAAAGCTCAGCATGGCTTCAGAAGCATTAGGTCCGGTAGGATCAACGTGGCTACCACGTACCTCACCGCCCGACCATGCATGCCCCGCGCCGTGCACTAACCAGTAGTCAATTTGCGTTTGACCCTTTTCATCTTTCATTTGTGTACGTGTATAGGCTCGAGCACCTGCAGGATTCGTTGTCGTTTGCTCAGTATTGAAATAAGCATCATTACTCGCCTCCAATCGCTGCTTAGCTTGGGCAAACACTTGCTCTGCATTCTTCAAATTGACCACAGGGTCTTGATCACCATGAAAGACAATCGTTGGCACAAAAACTGGGTATTGCTCAGTAGCTTGCACGTTATGACTGCCTTGACGCATCGCTGCCAGTGCTGCAATCACATTAGTCGCACTGCCTGCGGCCAAGCCCGAATGCACACCTACTGCAGCATATAGCTCAGGATAAGTCGCCCCCATAATCGCAGCCATAGCACCACCTGCCGACAAACCAGCTATATAGACCCGCTTAGCATCGACATAGTGATTTTGCATAATGGTTCGCGTCAAACCCGCGATCAACGCGGGTTCACCCCGATGGGTTTGCTGATTCTTCACTTTATACCAATTCCAGCAGCTTTTTGAATTGGCTGATTTGGCTTGATTGGGATAAGCCACCAATACCCCATACTGTTCAGCAAATTGATTCATCGCTGTACCTAAGGCGAAATCCTCTGCATTTTGCGTACAACCATGCAACATTACCACCAAAGGCAAAGGCTGATCGGTATAGCTACTCGGAATATACAGCTTATAGTCACGTGAACCGTATTCGTTGCTAAAATTGCGTGTCAGAAACTGTGCTTCTTGTCCAATACTAGGTTTATTTACCTGTTCAAAACACTCAGCAAGCTGCCCTGTTTCAGTCGGTTTTAATGGCTCACTGGCTGGCTGATTAGACTTACGGACGAATTGAGCTTCAATAACATTGTCATTTGTTTCATTCGCTGCACGACCTCCTTGGCGTAAATCACGCTGTAATGATTGTTGAATTAATTGGGTAGCTTGCTGTAATTGACCTAAGCGTACTAACCCCAATGCCTCTTGCATAGAATTCAAAAAACGAGCTTTCATGACGAGTCTCCTTAATAATCTTAAACGCCTTAGTGAATGCGTCCAGCTAAGGCGGTTTTCACCTCTGAGCTGGCTTGCAAAGCACCAAGTACGGTGATGGCTTCTATCGTCTCTAGCGCGAGTTCAGGTGAAACGTCGCTAGCAATCGTTGCTAGACCAACCACCTGAATATTTAATTTTTCTCCGGCGGCTTTAACCGCTTCTAAATCCTGCTTGCTGTAATGCCTTAAACCTAGTTCTAAGGTTTTGCGCACCACTGTTTGCTGCACCACTTGAGCATGGTGGGTCAGTTGGTTGCGAATCGCAGTCCGTATAAAATCGCTGCGATTCGAGTAAAAGCCTTCCTGAACCAACAAATCGATCTGTCCAAGATCGACATATCCCAAATTGATGGTAATTTTTTCTGTATCGCTACCAGTCTTGGGTCGTAGTGGTGTGATATTGCTCATTTTTTATCTCTATTGAAATTTTACCATCCATATAGATGTTATTAACCATCCATATGGATGTTATATAGTAAACTTGAGGCAATTTGTCAAATTTTCAATGAGCCAGCTAAATGATAGAATTTGGGAAATGTCCTTAACTAAGTAATACTAAAGACGTGTTAACTAGGTAAATAATTCAACAAAAATGAAAATTGATCAGCGTCACTATGACAAAAATCCAAGCAGTTTAGGCGAAAGCCTATTCATTTACGGCCTCACCGCTTTGTTCTTAGGTTTAATGTTGCTGGAGATTTTTACTCATTATGAACCGCGCAAACTAGCTGCTTTATTCTTCATTTTGTGGTGGCTCCCTTTAGTTCTTGTCCACGAATTTGGACATGCTGTGGTAGCACACGCTTTAGGCTGGCAGATACAGCGCACCGTGATTGGTTTTGGCCGCATCGTTTATCAAGGCCAACTATTTCGTGCCCCTCTAGAGCTACGCCTAATTCCACTTGAAGGTTTTGTACAGTTTAATCCAGTGTATGGTCGAGGAATGCGTTACAAGCATGCCCTCACCTACTTCGCTGGCCCCGGCATTGAACTCTTGTTGGCGTTTAGCATTATTCTGCTGATGGGTCGGGATAATTTCTTTGTGATCGAAGATGACTACACGAAACTAGCTTTCCAAGCATTGGCTTATGCAGCCTTAGCAGGTGCGATCATTAATTTAATCCCCATGGGCGTGGTCACACGCGACGGTGAAACACCCAATGATGGCTTAGGCATTTTAGTGAGCTTATTCAGTAGCGAAACAGACTATCAGAAGTCCATAACCAAGGAGCGCGAGCCAGAAGACCCTAACTCGCGCCCGTTCTAAGTTATTTTACTGGGCTACTCGCTGGAAAACCAACGGATACATCATCAGATGGGCAGTTGGCTAACTTGGAGACATTCAAATACGAGCCTTCCGCATTGCGCACAAAGGTATAGGCTAAGTCTAGCTCTTTACCATTCGCCTTAACTGACCAATACTCCTGCTCTTGGCGAGCCTGTATATCAGTAATAAGCTGCTCGGGCTTAGAGTAAAAATCTTTATCGCCGCAAGGCTCACAAAACTCCACCATCGTTCCACCCGGCTTTAGGAAATCTAAAGCATTGCCCGCTTGCTCTACAGAAATAAGTGCACATTGATCAGCCCAAGCAGCGTGCATCAAAATTCCGCTAGATAAAGCAACTAAGATTAATTTTTTAGATTGAACCGCTTTATTTTTCATCAATTTCTCTCGCAAACTATTTATTATTTAGAGAACTGAAAATAACAAAAGTTTAACTTAAATTCATAAAAGGTATGTTTAATTTATAACCGTTTGTCGTATGCTCTTTAAAAAAAGACTAAAAATCCAGCATAATGAATGGGCATGCAATAAGTTCACCAAGCGCTTGGATCCGGGCGACCTTTAGAGATCCAACTATAATGAAAACAATAAACTATAAATACGATAGCATTTACCAGCCTTTAAAAGTGGTCAATGAAGGTACTGATATTAAAAAGATTTGGCGCTTAAGACAGAGCGAATACGGAAAACATTATCCTGCTATGAATGATGCAGCGAACGATGCTTACGATCATTATTCCTGTATTTTATATACTGAAGATGCAACTGGTGATATTACTAGCACGGGACGTTTAGTTTTAGATACTGACTTAGGCTTACCTGCTGACGAAATTATTCTCCATGAAATCAATCTGTTACGCAAGAAACGTGGTGCTATTGCTGAACCAAGTCGCTTTGCCATTTCTGAGGCTGCACGGGGCATTCTACCCACTTATTTGCGTACTTATTATCGACTCGCACGCGAAAATGCAATTAACTCGTTGATCTTTATCACTCGCGATAAAAATATTGGTTTTTATCGACGCGCTTTAGGGGCGAACTTAGTTTGTAAAGATGTAGGTTACAACTACGGTACAGATTATAAGTTCTCACTCCTAGAGTGGGAAATTAAAGCAAACGATCCTATTTACTCACAAGCCTAATTGGGCAAAATCATATAATAAGGGCTATTCATGAAAGCATTAGATAGTAATGAGAAACAAAAATACCGTTATCCAGAGTCTGATTGGAATAGTTATGCACGTTTGTTTGCGGCTGTAACGACTTCGGTACAGTTGGCTGTTTACCGCGAAGCCTGTTTGCATTTACGTGGCAACGTAGTAGACTGTGGTTGTGGTAGTGCGAAGATAGCGCCGTTTTTAGCGGATAATGAACAAGTTAGCAGCTATACTGGAGTGGATTATTCAGCAGAAATGGTGACTGCTGCTGAGTGGGTGCTTAGTACTTTAGAGCGAGATAACTTTAGTATTCAGCATAGTAAGATTGAAAACGCTGTAGGCTGTTATGATTCAGCTGTTTCAATCCAAAGCTATTACGCTTGGCCAGACCCCTTAGTGACTTTACAACACATCGCTGCTCTTTTGGTCAAAGGCGGGCAATTTGTCTTGGCAACCCCTAACCCTAGTTTAAGTTTAACTAAATTGGCAAAAGATGCGCGTAAGGAATTAATCGCTCATCCTGATTTTCAGGCTTTTCAAGACTATAACCTGCAATTAGCCGCTAACCCGCAAGCTAATTTTGTCAGTATGGATGCTTTAATCAAACAAGCACAGCAAGTAGGGTTTGAAGTGATCGAATGCCATCAACAGCATTTCCAGGGTGGGTTAAATTTTTTAGTACTAAGAAAAACATAAAGTTAAATCATCGTAAGTCGACAACTTGCGATATGTAGAGGTGTAAAACGCTCATGCCGCTTAAGCATGTTTTGGTGGGTCATTTTGTCGATGACTTATATCAGGTTGAAACGGTATCTGAGCGTTTTCGCGTCTATGAAAACTACATTCATGCCTTAGGCTTCGACGGAGCAACCTACACCTTCTTTCCAAATATATTGTGGGAATTTAATAATTCTTTCTCGCCAATTTTCCTACACACTCAGACCTATCCCACCGCTTTTTTAAAACACTATGCAGAGGCCAACTTCCATGAGTGTGATTTTGCCATTCGTGTAGGCCATAAGCTACGTCTAGAAAAAATGCCCCCTTTGCCTATTGCACTCGATTGGCATGACTATGAAATAGCTGGCCTAATTAACGAAAATGAAACTAGCGTGATTGAAGTAGCACGTGAAGACTATGGCATTCGCAATGCACTGACTATTCCCACTCAACGTCCTGAAGCGGGGATTGGTGGTATGAGTGTGATTAGTAGTGAAAAAGGCGCGCGCTTCCAACATCTCAAACAAGAGAATATGGAAACGTTGCTCCGTTGTACTCAGTTGTTTCATGATATTAGCTTTAGTAATTCACGGAACATTGCTATTTTTGCCCAACCCTTCTTACAGACACTAAAAAATAAAGAAATTCAAATACTTAGGCATTTGGCTTTAGGCTATCGTCTCAAACAAATTGATCAGGGTATTTCGTATCGTTATGCCACAAATATATTAGATGAGTTACGTGCTCGCATGGGGGGGATCACTAAAGATAAGCTCATGTACTTGATTGGCCAACTCCATTTGCTCGACTTGATTTGAACGCTTAAGTGGTTAATACAGATTGAAAATGTGGAAATTTCCATATTGAAGCTACCTTTATAAACGGTAACACTCTGAACTGTCGGGAGATATGTTGAATGAGGGTACTTTTATGTCGGGAATCGACTTGGCTGAATATATACAAGAACGTATGGACACCCTAGGTTTATCGGTCACAGCAGCAGCAGGACGCTCAGGTGTTTCGCGCCAAACTTGGCACAAACTTATGCGTGCAGATATTCAGGAGGCTAAATTATCTACGCTTATGCGGGTAGCACGTACTTTAGAAACGCCTGAACCCTATTTGTTAAACCTGTATTTCTATTCAGGTCGCAAACGAGCGAATCAAGGCTAGAGCATCAGTAATAGCCAATTTCTGTAAGGCAATCAACCAGCAAAGCGCAAAATCACCTTCAAACCCGGTTGATTATCCGCAAGCTCAACTTGAGCATCATGTAAATCCGCAACGGCTTTGACTAAACTTAGGCCAAGGCCGTTGCCGGGTGTACTCCGCGCATTATCTAAACGCACAAAGCGTTTAAACACTCGCTCACGTTCTTCAGCAGGAATTCCAGGGCCTGTATCGCTGACAGTGAGCACTATATGGCCAGCTTGTTGCTCAGCGCTCAATTGGATGACACCCTCTTTAGGAGTGTATTTCACTGCATTATCCAAAAGATTAGTGATGACCTGTGCAATCAAATGCCTATTAGCCTGTAAAACTAAGCCAGCTTGTGCTTTGTAACTAAACTTAATACCTTCCTCTTCGGCAACCGCTTCATACAATTCACCTAAGTCACTAATCAACTGATCCAGTTGAATGGCTGTCCAATCATCTCTGTGCACACCCGACTCTGCTTGAGCAATACTCAACAGAGCATTAAAGGTTTTGATTAAATCGTCAACATCCTGCAAGGCATCCTGTCTAAGCTGCTGAAAATGCTCAGCATCTATCGGCTGAAAGCGACTCGTATCTAGGCGATTCCGCAAACGATTGAGTGGATTACGTAAATCATGCGCGAGATTATCGGTTACCTCCCGTGTAGCCTTCATCAAGTTTTCGATTCTCTGCAGCATGCTGTTGAGAACTAGGCTCAAGCGATCAAATTCATCATTCCGCCGAGTGACAACCATGCGTTGGCTAAGATCACCGTTGATAATTTCCCCCGCGGTTTGCCGAATACTATCAATACGCCGCAACACACCATACCCCATCAGCCAGCCCCCTAAAACTGCGAGTAAGAACATCAAAGCAATAGCTACCCACATACTTTTATAGAGCTTTTGCAATAAGGTATTTTGCTCACTCATATCAGCAGCTACCAGTAGCTGAGCTCCCCCTGGTAAACGTGTAACGACCACTCGAGCATAAGCATCGCGTCTTACTTGTATATCTAAGTCGATAATCTCTAAAACATCACTGAACCTAAGCATACCAAACACACGCCGCCCATCTTCACTCATATATTCGGCTTCTAATTTCTTAGTAAAAGGTAGCTTGGTGTTAAGGTTTAAGGCATAAACATAGAAGTGTGGTTCTACACGTTCATCATGCTCTTCATTTCTTATTCGAATAGCATCACGCAACGCCTGCAAAGACCCATAAGTCTTAGCAAAATTAATTAATAGATCACTTTGCAACTCCAAACGAACATCAGTCTGTTCACGGATTTGGCCTGAAGCGACCCAATAAATTGAAGCCATTGCTGCTCCAGCCACTAGGCTGAACAGCAAGGCATAAACTAGAGAAAGACGAAAAACAGTGGTATTAAGCAGCCGTCGGATCATAGAGCATATAACCTGCTCCACGAATGGTATGCAGTAAAGGTGGGTCAAAATCGCGGTCAATCTTGCCACGTAAGCGGCTAATGTGTACGTCAATCACATTGGTTTGTGGATCAAAATGATAATCCCACACCTTCTCTAAAAGCATAGTGCGGGTCACTACCTGCCCTGTATGGCGCATCAAATATTCAAGTAGCGTGAATTCACGAGGCTGCAAATTAATCACCGTACCTGCACGTTTGACTTGACGCTTCATTAAATCCATTTCCAGATCGAGTAAACGTAAAATTGTTTGCTCTTGCAAAGGTTGAGTGCGTCGGCCTAAGGCTTGTAAACGTGCGAGCAATTCGCTGAAAGCATAAGGTTTTACTAAATAGTCATCACCACCTGCCCGTAAACCCTCTACACGATTGTCCACCTCACCAAGGGCACTTAGAATGAGAACCGGTGTAGTAATCCCGCGAGTGCGCAGCGTTTGAATGACTGATAAACCATCGCGCTTAGGCAACATACGATCGACAATTAACACATCATATTGACCTGTCGTGGCAAGATGCAGTCCATCCTCACCATCTGCAGCATGATCAACAATATAACCGCTTTCAGCTAAGCCTTTCTGGATAAAGCTAGCAGTATGGATATCATCTTCAATGAGTAATATGTTCATAGTAAGAAAGCATAACGAGCTGTAAAAATGCTTGCCATGAACATTTGTTAATGTACTCGTTAACTACTATAACTTTGCAATCAACCCTGACATCCTTAATATTGCCGTGCATGACTACTACTGAAGCCGTTGTTACCCATCAGAATGCTCAAGCTTTGCCTGCTATTTTAGCTGGGCCAATTTTGCGCCATGTCAGTAAACACCAACTAGTGCTATGGCTGGTTACCTCACAAAACTATGCTATTCAAGCCAATTGTTATCAGGGTGATACGCTCCTAGCCTCCGCGAACTTCAGTCCTGATCATGCAGGCTCAGTCGTTTTGGGCAGACAGGCCTTCTTAAACTTATTAGTGATTAATATTCCTCAGAACCTACCAGAGGACACTTGGCTTAGCTATGACCTTGGCTTACAACTCGATGATCAAGTTCAGTGGTTAGCCACCACCACGCCACAAATTCTATATGCAGGTGAAATTCGCCCCCGCTTTGCCTTTAAACCTAGAGTCACACAGGTACTACATGGCTCTTGTCGCAAGCCACATTATAGGGGGGGCGATGCCTTATTGGTGGTTGATCAACAACTAGCAGAAGCACGTACTTTGCCTGATCCGAGTGAGCAGCCTTCGCTCCTAATGATGACCGGTGATCAGGTCTATAACGATGATGTCGCAGGCCCGATGCTGCATGCAATTCATACCGTCATTGCTCAGTTAGGCTTATATGAAGAGTCACTAGATAAAACTGAATTGCTGCACAGCCGTGAGCTACACAGTCAGCGTAAGCATTATTATCGTCGTACTGAACTCTTACCCTCGAGTCCGGGTGGGCAAGGTTTACGGAAAATTTTTCGCGGGGCGCGTAAACCTATTTTTACTTCAGCAAATGCTGCTAATCATCTAGCCACTTTAGCTGAAGTGCTAGGTATGTATTTGTTAGTCTGGTCACCTGCTCTATGGCCTTTCGTAGACTTAGATGATTTAACGGGATTAGAAGGTGAAGCCTTAGAGCGCTATCAGGCACAACTCTCTGCTATCAAGCACTTCGCTAACGGTTTGCCACAAGTTCAGCGAGTACTGGCTAGCATTCCCACGTATATGATCTTTGATGATCATGATATTACTGATGACTGGAATTTATCGCGTGATTGGGAGGAAAGCGCGTATGGTCACCCGCTATCGCGACGGATTATCGGCAATTGTTTAATTGCCTATTTGCTCTGCCAAGCTTGGGGTAATGCGCCTGAGCGCTTCCCCGAACACTTGATTAAAGCAGTACAAGCCTTGTTCCGCACAGGCAAAGAAGCTTTACATGATTTGCTGATTGATCAGCTCCTAAAAATGGAGGGTTGGCATTATAGCTTAGCTACTCAACCCAAAATTGTGGTACTCGATACCCGTACCCAACGTTGGCGTTCTGAAACTAGCGCCGCTGATCCTTCAGGTTTAATGGACTGGGAAACGCTGACTGAATTGCAGCAAGAACTCATTCATGAAAAAGCCGTCATTTTAGTCTCAGCAGCGCCAATTTTTGGTGTGAAACTAATCGAGGTGGTGCAGCGCATATTCACTTGGTTGGGTGGCTCGCTAATGGTAGATGCAGAAAACTGGATGGCGCATCCGGGTTCTGCGAATGTGATTTTGAATATTTTTCGCCACCGACACACCCCTCATAATTTCACGATTCTATCCGGTGATGTGCATTATTCCTTTGTCTACGATGTGCGCTTACGCCATCACGAACAAACCCCACATATTTGGCAGATTACTGCGTCGGGTATTAAAAATGCCTTCCCAGAAAAACTATTGAAAAACTTTGATTGGCTGAATCGCTGGCTATTTGCGAGCTATTCACCCCTTAATTGGTTTACCCGCCGTCGCCATATGCGTATTCAACAACGTCGCCCAAGTGACCATAGCGGTCGTTATCCACATCAGCGTTTATATAATGGTAGTGGGATTGGTCGGGTCTTTTTTGACGAAAACGGCGCACCAGACCGCATTCAAATTCTTTCAACTCGGGATGAGTGTATTCAGTTCAACCGTGGTTATGAAAGTGATTGGATGGATTAAAAATAAACCTTATTAGGTTACCGTTTTTTAACTTTTTGGAAAATCCACGGTAAGGTTGACCTAGCTAAGATCATCACCTATTGAACGCATTTGAGGATTTACTAAATGTCAAACTTACTGCCTGTTGGACTGTTTAACAAGAAAAAACTCTCGGTACTAGCGGCCAGTGCTTTGGTTGGTGCTTTAGCGTTTCCATTAACGATGCCTATTGCACATGCAGATGCTTTACCTCAGCTAACCCAACTGATTAAAGACAATCGCGATGCGGTAGTACATATTTCAGTGGAGATCGACAACAAAGCGGCCAGCAATGCTGTGACTGAGATGTTCTCCTTACCCGATGGACAGGAATTACCGAAAGAATTAGAGAAATTCTTCCGGAATATGCCTCGTGGCACTCCACAACCCCGTGACTCTCAAGCGATGGGTTCTGGCTTTATCATTTCGCAAGATGGCTACATCATCACCAATAATCATGTGGTCGATAATGCCAGCAAAATTAAAGTCACCTTAAATGATAAGCGTGAACTGACTGCCAAAGTGATCGGTAAGGATAAGTACAGCGATATTGCTTTGTTGAAAGTCGAGGCGACCGGTTTACCGACGGTGCGCTTAGGTGACTCAGATGGCCTTGAAGTGGGTCAATGGGTAGTGGCCATTGGTGCACCGTTTGGCTTAGATCACTCTGCTACTCAAGGAATTGTTAGTGCTTTATCACGCAGTTTGCCAGATGGTACTTATGTACCCTTTATTCAGACTGATGTTGCGGTGAATCCGGGTAACTCGGGTGGTCCGTTGTTTGATTTAAACGGTAATGTGGTTGGTGTGAACTCGCAGATTTATAGCCGTAGTGGTGGCTATATGGGGATTTCGTTTGCAATTCCAGTCAACCTAGTCAAGAACATCACCGAGCAGCTCAAAACGGCTGGGGTAGTGAATCGTGGTTGGTTAGGTGTGCAAATCCAAAACCTTGATCAAGAGTTGGCGAATTCCTTCTCGATGGCTAAACCCCAAGGTGCGTTGGTGGCTAGTGTGCAACCGTCTAGCCCAGCCGACAAAGCGGGAGTGCAGGCCGGCGATATTATTGTTGGCTTCAATAATACTGAAGTGAATTCCGCTGACCACTTACCTTTATTAGTGGGTACGACGGGTATCGGCAGCACAGTACCCTTAAAAGTACTGCGGGCGGGTGCTGAGAAAAACCTAAATGTAACGATTGAGAAGCTCGCGGATAAAGATGCTGGTGAAACTCAAGAACTTGCCCAGAACGGTACAACTGGTACGGGTGCATTGGGCTTAGCAGTTGCAGATTTAACTGACGAAGAACGCAAGGAAGCGAATCTTGGCATGGATGGCGTGGTGGTTCGCGAAGTTCGTACCGATAGCCCTGCCAGTCGT
The DNA here is from genome assembly GCF_937873765.1 of uncultured Thiothrix sp. Classification (GTDB taxonomy): domain Bacteria; phylum Pseudomonadota; class Gammaproteobacteria; order Thiotrichales; family Thiotrichaceae; genus Thiolinea. Next base: position 17,665 of record NZ_CALMZC010000012.1, read on the forward strand.
GCTGGCCTTGAAGCTGGCGATGTGATTATTTCAGTTAATAATACTGGAATTAAATCACCTGAAGAATTGAAGTCGATTGTTGATAAAGCACCGGTGGATAAACCACTAGCCATGCTGATTCAACGTGACGATCAAAAGCGCTTTATTGCTGTGGGTCGTTCTTAAAGTAGATAGATTTTCATTGTACTTTCGTTGTTTTTCATAGACCTTACTCCCTCGCTTGCCCTGTCATTGGACAGGGCGTCTTTTTTTCTGCAAGGGAAACATAATTTCAGTAAGGTCTTGGCAAATCCCCCAGCTCCACAAATACACTCTTTACTTGAGTATAGTGTTTAATGGTTTCTAAGCCATTTTCGCGCCCAATCCCTGATTGCTTGTAACCACCGACTGGCATTTCGGCAGGCGATGGGCCATAAGTATTAATCCAGCAAATGCCTGCTTGTAGTTGTGCAATCACTCGATGTGCTCGAGATAAATCCATGGTGAAAATCCCTGCCGCTAAACCATAGTTAGTCTTGTTTGCACGCTGAATCACCTCATCCTCATCTTTAAACTTCAGCACGGACATCACTGGGCCAAAGATCTCATCTTGAGTGAGCTGCATCTCGTCGGTGCAGTCCGCAAAAATCGTCGGCTGTACAAAATAACCTCTATCCAAACCATTCGCGGTCTCACGCTTCCCTCCACACACTAGACGAGCGCCTGCTTGTTTAGCCAAGTCAATATAATGTAAGACCTTTTGCAAATGCGTGGCTGAGACTAAAGCCCCGACTTGAGTTTGCATATCGGTCGGGTCACCAATCACCATTTGTTGAGTAATAGCCACAGTTTTTTCTAAAAACTCGTCATAAATATTTTCATGCACAAACACACGAGTACCATGCGTACAGACCTCACCTTGAGTATAAAAATTGGCTAATAGCGCACCATGTACTGCATTGTCTAATTTCGCATCGGGGAAAATGATTAAGGGTGACTTACCACCCAACTCTAAGGTGACATCCTTAATCGTACTTGCCGCATTAGTGAGAATTTTATGGCCGGTGACGGTCGAACCAGTGAAGGAAACCTTAGCAATTTTGGGATGTTGGGTTAAAGCCGTGCCTACTCGATAATCACCCTGTACCACATTGAAGACACCATTCGGCAAGCCTGCTTCCGTATAAATTTCAGCAAGTTTTAGAGTTGATAAGGGTGTGACTTCTGAGGGCTTATACACCATTGCATTGCCACAAGCCAAAGCCACTGCGGATTTCCAGCAGGCAATTTGAATCGGATAATTCCAAGCACCAATGCCCGCACAAACGCCCAAAGGTTCGCGGCGTGTATAAAAGAATTTGCCGTTGCCTAAATCTTGATAGCTCCCCTGAATACTCGCTGCCAGACCCGCATAGTATTCAATCACGTCCGCACCAGTGACAATATCGACGGCAATAGCTTCTTGCAGCGGCTTGCCAGTATCTTGCACTTCTAAGAGCGCTAATTCGTCATTGCGCGCACGTAACAATGCGACTGCTTTGTTTAAAATCCGCCCCCGCTCCATTCCACTTAAGCATGACCACTCTGCAAAACCCTGTTCAGCCGATTGTACAGCTTTATCCACATCCTCCACCGAAGCCTGCTGGACGCTGGTGATTACTTGGCCAGTTGCTGGATTAATCGAATCAAAGGTTTCGCCAGAGCTGGCATTTTGATAGTGGCCACCGATATAAAGGGCTTGAGGATTTGAATAAGACATAGATTTTCCTGCTCTGTGGTTTGCATTGCTTTTCATGCTAGCAAGTATAAACTGCCACTAGAGGAGAATGTTAGGTTTATAAAATCCTGCATTAGCAGACCAACTATCGTAACTTAGGAGGAATATATGCGTTTGAAACAACTGAGTGCAGTTGCCTTGATGATTGCAGCTTCAATAGGAGCCAATGTCCAAGCTGCTGAACCCGAATCCTGCAGCAAAATACGCTTTGCTGATGTTGGTTGGACAGACATTACCGCGACCACTGCTCTCGCTTCAACCCTACTCACTGCTTTGGGTTATGAGCCATCCTCCCAAGTGCTCTCGGTTCCAGTTAGCTATGCTAGCCTGAAAAATAAAGATATTGATGTTTTTCTTGGCAATTGGATGCCGACCATGAAAGCTGATATCCAACCCTACTTAGATGACAAAACTGTTGAATCTTTGGGTGCTAATTTGGAAGGGGCGAAATACACCCTCGCCGTGCCTAAATATCTGTATGACAAAGGCTTAAAAACTTTCGCCGATATTGCCAAATTTAAAGAAGACTTGAACGGTGAAGTGTATGGGATTGAGCCGGGCAATGATGGTAATCGTCTCATCCAAAGCATGATTGATGGCGATAAGTTTGGCCTGAAATCTTTCAAGATGGTTGAATCTTCCGAGCAAGGCATGTTGGCTCAAGTTGAGCGTGCGATTAAACGCAAAGAGGGTGTCCTGTTCTTAGGGTGGGAACCACATCCTATGAACTCCAAATTTGAGCTAGCTTATTTAGAGGGTGGCGATGAGGTGTTCGGCCCGAATTTAGGAGGCGCGACAATCTATACCAATGTGCGCGCTGGCTATATCACCGAATGCCCGAATGTTGGCAAGCTCATTAGCAATTTAAAATTCACTTTGCCAATGGAGAACCAAATTATGGGGGCGATTTTAGATGAGAAAAAAGAAGCGAATGATGCTGCTAAAGAATGGCTGAAAAAGAATCCTGATGCTATCCAACCTTGGTTAGAAGGAGTCACTACCAAAGACGGTAAAGATGCGACCGAAGCGGTTAAGAAAGCGCTCGAACTCTAAGCAAGGTAGGTTCCTATGGATTGGCTCACAGAACACAAACTGCCCATTGGCAAATGGTTAGGCCAAGGTGTTGACTTACTGAATCAACATGCTTCTGGCTTTTTCGATAGCATGTCGATGGTACTAGAAACCATCCTCAACGGCACAACCAGTGCACTCCTGTGGATACCCGCATGGCTTTTAATTGCAGGTATTGCAGGTTTAGCTTGGTGGTTGCATCGTAGTTGGGGTTTAGTGGTTTTTGCTGTGTTGTCCTTGCTGCTAATCGTCAATTTAGGCTATTGGCAGGAAACCATAGAGACCCTAGTCCTTGTTTTATACGCCACCTTGCTCTGTATGCTGATTGGTGTGCCGCTCGGGATTGCAGCGGCGCATCATCCAATGCTTTACACTATTTTACGTCCGATTTTAGATTTAATGCAGACGATTCCAACTTTCGTTTATTTGATTCCCACCCTGATTTTATTTGGTTTAGGTGTAGTACCCGGTCTAATTTCCACCATTATTTTCGCGCTCGCCGCACCTGTGCGTTTGACTTGGCTTGGGATTTCCAGTGTGCCGAATACCTTGATTGAAGCGGGTAAATCCTTTGGTTGCTCCAAGAACCAATTGCTGTGGCGGATTGAGTTACCACACGCGATGCCTACTATCATGGCGGGTTTGACGCAGTGCATTATGCTCTCGCTATCGATGGTGGTAATTGCAGCTTTAGTTGGCGCTGATGGGTTAGGAAAACCCGTCGTGCGCGCCCTCAATACCGTCAATATTGAGAAAGGTTTTGAAGCCGGTTTAGCGATTGTAATTCTAGCTATTTTGCTGGATCGCATCTTCAAGCAACCCACCAAACAACCAGCAGGAGCACACTAAATGGTTGCGGTTGAATTCAAACATGTTGATGTGATTTTCGGTAAAGACCAAAAGCGTGCAGCGGCTCTGCTTGATCAAGGCAAAACTCGACAGGAAATTCTGGCTGAAACTGGTTCAGTCTTAGGTGTCGCTGATGCTAGCCTGATCGTAGAAGAAGGCACGATTTGTGTGCTGATGGGCTTATCCGGTTCTGGCAAATCTTCGCTGCTGCGCTGTGTGAATGGCTTAAATCCAGTCACTCGCGGTGAACTACTGATTGCACACCAAGGTAACACTGTCGACATGGCGAAAATTTCGAGCAGCAAATTGCGCGAACTACGCCGTGATCGAATTGCGATGGTTTTCCAACAATTTGGTCTGTTACCTTGGTGCACGGTACGCGAAAACGTCGGCTTTGGTTTATCCGTCAAAGGTGTGCCCAAAGATGAAGTGAAGCGTATCGCTAATGAAAAATTAGCCTTGGTGAATCTCTCTGATTGGGCAGAGAAGCAAGTGAATGAATTATCAGGCGGGATGCAGCAGCGGGTGGGTTTAGCGCGCGCTTTTGCCACCGATGCTGATATTCTCTTGATGGATGAACCCTTCTCAGCTCTTGATCCATTGATTCGTGACCGCTTGCAAGATGAACTCTTAGAGTTACAAAAAAAGCTTAAGCGCACCATTATTTTTGTCAGCCACGATCTGAATGAAGCTCTAAAACTTGGCAATCAAATCGTAATTATGGAAAGTGGGCGAATTATTCAAGCGGGTACGGCACGGGATATTATTTTCAAACCTGCCAATGAATATGTGCGCCGCTTTGTGGCGAATATTAATCCGCTGCATGTACTTTATGCAGGTGTACTGATGCGCCCGCTCAGTCAATTTAGTCGTAATCAAGAGCTAGTCACACTGGATGGTGGTTGGATTTTGCAATTTGATGCAGCCAACCATCCGATTAGCCTGCGCTTAAATGGTCAAGATCATGCGCTTCAAACAGTCGATTTCGATACTTGGATGCAGGATGTGGTCGAGGTCGCCCAGCAAAGTGATCAGCCCCTTTTAGTCACTCAGGCCGGTAAAGTAGTGGGCGTTATCCAGCACAAAGACATTCTGCAAAGCCTATTACGTCAAACCGATTTAAGCACTGAACAGCCTATGTAGTCAGGAGTCAAACATGTCCAGCCTAACGCGGCGCGAAGCCTTAAAGACACTGCTAACTGCTTTAGCGATTCCCGTAGCTTCACAAGTAGAATGGGCATTTGCCGATAGCAATTTGCCGCAAATCGCCGGACAGCTTTACTTCCTCAAGCCCACCGATACTGAATACGCACAGCGTCGGCAAATCTTTAATAAGCGCATTGGTCTAATGCCGCGTCTGATTGCGGTGTGCTTATCGGATAAAGGCGTACAAACTGCTATGCAATACGCCGCTGCGAATAATTTGCCAGTGGCCGTAAAAAGCGGCGGACACTGCTTTGAAGGTTATAGCTTAAATAATAATGGCCTTTTGATTGATTTATCTTTATTAAAAAGCTTCAAATATACCGCTACTGATCAATCTTTTACGACTCAACCCGGTGCAAAACTCGGTGATGTGTATGCTTATCTCGCCCAGTTTAAGCGTCTAATTCCAGCGGGTTCCTGTGCTGGTGTAGGTGTGGCGGGTTTAACCTTGGGTGGTGGCTATGGTTTTTTTGCGCGGCAACTGGGTTTAACCTGTGACAGTTTAACACGAGTGAAACTGGTGGATGGGCAAGGTAAACTCTTAGACTCCAAAGATAATGCTGAGCTGCTTTGGGCCTGTAAAGGTGGGAATAACGGTAGTTTGGGTATTGTCACTGAATTGCAATTTAAGACGCACCCTACTCCAACCAACTTCACTAACTATCGCTTTAAATATCGTAATTTAACAGCTAATAAGGTAGGGGCTTTAGCAGAACGTTGGTTTAGCTTAATGCCCAACTTACCGACTACTTGTTATTCCTCATGGGTACTTGGACCAACCCAACTGACCATTCTGATCACTGATATAGCTGAACGCTCCTCACCGCTCTTACAAACTATTTTGCGGCAACTAGGCAAAGATGCGACCACAGTACAGGGCCCACAGAAAGATGAATTCCTACGCGGTATTCAGCGCTTTCGTGGTGGAACTGAACCGATGTATTTTAAGAATATTTCAGCCGGTTACTATAATAGTTATGCTGATATTAAGAATGTGCTACCCCATTTATTTACCCAAATGCAAGCCTCAGCTCTGAAACAAAATCTTATTCAGATTAATACTTTAGGTGGCGCAATTCGCGATGGATTTAGTACAGCCAGTGCCGCTTATCCGCATCGGAACTATGCCTATTTAGGTGAGTTTCAAGTCTACTACCAGCGCTCCCGTGATACCCCCAACGCCGAAGCCTTCGTCAATCAAGTGCAGCAACAATTTACCCAAGCAGGTATTAAAGCGCACTATGCCAATTACCCTGATATTGGCTTAAAAAATTGGGCGCAAGCTTATTATGCAGACTCTTATCCGCGCTTACAGGCTTTAAAACGCAAGCTTGACCCGAATAATCGCATCCAGCATCCACAAAGCATTCGCCTCTAAATCGGAGTTTTTTATGAGTTCAGTTAACCGCGCCACGGCAGTCGGTTTTATTTCTATTGTGTTATGGGGAATTTTGGCACTTTTAACCAGCCTCACTCATGGCAAAATCCCCCCCTTCCAAATGCTCGCGATGACTTTTGCACTTGCCTTTTTGCTAATGTTGGTTAATTGGCTACGTCAGGGTAAAAGCGGCTTAGAATATACTCATCAACCCATGCTAGCTTGGCTGTTAGGTGTAGGTGGCTTATTTGGCTATCACTTTTTTTATTTTTTAGCGATGGCACATGCACCCGTGGTGGAAGTAAGCTTAATTTCTTACTTATGGCCACTATTGATTGTCTTATTTTCTGCGCTGCTACCCGGCGAGCAGTTATCTAAATTTCATTTAATCGGTGCTGTTTTAGCCTTAGTAGGCTGTTGGGTCTTAATTGGTGGTGGCAGTTCAGGCTTTAGCGCTAACCATTTAACCGGCTATTTAGCCGCACTCGCTTGTGCTTTTCTATGGTCAAGTTATTCGGTAGCTAGCCGTTTGGTTAAACAAGTTCCTACCGATGCGGTCGGCTGGTTTTGTGGTGTCACTGCACTATTAGGCTTAATCTGCCATCTGCTTTGGGAAACCACCGTTTGGCCTGCCGATTGGGTGGAATGGTTAGGCGTGATTGGTTTGGGCTTAGGGCCCGTCGGGATTGCATTTTTCACTTGGGATTATGGTGTCAAGTACGGTAATTTGCAGTTGCTAGGCGTGCTCTCTTATGCAGCGCCTTTGATCTCGGTGATGATACTGATTTTAGCGGGCAAAGCTGAACCCACTTTAAGTGTACTGTTTGCTTGTCTTGCAATTGTCGGTGGTGCTTTTATCGCGGGTCAGGGTAAACCATCTCGCTAAATCCTACTCATCGCAATCACAAGACGCTTGCTCATCAAGTTCTACATCAACAGTTTCAATGTTGTCATCCTCGACATAAGTGGGATACTCATTGACTGGATTTCCTTCTATATAAGTTACTTGGGAATCTGGATAGTAGTTAGTGCTTGCTGGTTGCTGAGCATTAAACAAGGCAGATTGGGCTTGTACATTGGCGTACCACATGGCTGAACCGCCCGCAAATATATTGGTACTATCCGCATTGGCATTGGTGAGTGCGCTTATCAGGAGTACGCTTGAACATAGAGGTCTAAATAACATCAATTTACTCCCCAACATATGACTTTCATTGTTAAATATAGCACCCATACCCTTAGCTATTTAAGGAAATTTTTATGAATTTCGATGAAGTGATTGATCGCCGTCATACAAACTGTATGAAATGGGATTCAATGCAGCAATTCTACGGCGTTTCGCCAGACACTGGCCTTGCGATGTGGGTGGCTGATATGGATTTCCGCCCACCACCTGCAGTGACTGCAGCCTTACAAGCTGAAATCGAGCACGGCGTGCATGGCTATTTCGGCGATGAATCCGCTTACAAAACTGCGCTTTGTCACTGGATGCAACATCGCCATCAATGGGCAGTTGATCCAGAATGGATTAAAACCGTGCATGGCTTAGTGGCAGGCACAGCTTTATGTATTCAAGCTTTCACTCAAGTGAAAGATGGCGTAATTCTTTTTACGCCGGTTTACCATGCTTTCGCCCGCACCATTAAGGCTAATCAACGCGAAGTGATTGAATCCCCCTTACAAATTGATGCTAGTGGTTTGTATCGAATGGATTTAGCAGCCTTAGAACAGCAGCTTCAAGGCCATGAAAGAATGGTAATTCTGTGCTCGCCACATAATCCGGGTGGACGCGTTTGGTCAATGCAAGAATTGCAGGAATTGGCAGATTTCTGCTTAAAGCACGATCTATTATTGGTATCTGATGAAATTCATCACGATTTAGTGTTTCAAGGCTATAAGCATAGCCCCATGTCCTTGGCAACTCCGCAAATTCGTGAACGTTTAATTATGCTCACTGCCACGACCAAAACCTTCAATATTGCGGGCGGTTTAACCGGTAATGCGATTATTGAAAACCCTGAGCTGCGTAGCCAATTCAGCCAAGCGATGTTAGCTGCTGGCAGTTCACCGAATCGCTTTGGCGTGTTGATGTCAACTGCGGCTTATGCTCAGGGTGAAGAGTGGCTTGAAAGTTTGCTGGAATATTTGGATAACAATCGCCGCTTATTCGATGCGGGTATCCAACAGATTAAAAGTTTAAGGTCAATGCATTTAGAGGCCACTTATCTAGCTTGGGTCAACTTTGCCGAGACCGGTTTAAGCCCACAACAAGTGATTGATAAAGTCCAAAAAGAAGCAGGGATTGCAACAAGCCACGGTGCTAGTTTTGGTAGCGGTGGTGAAACGTATTTACGTTTTAACCTTGCTATGCCCCGCAGTCGAATCGAACAAGCACTGGAGCGCTTAACCGCCGTTTTTAACTAATTAAAGCCGCACGCTTTTGCACTAACCAAAAGCGTGCGAGTAAACCCAAGACTAAGCCCCAAAAAGCACTACCTAAGCCTACTAAGCTAATCCCTGATGCAGTCACTAAAAATACAATAAGCGCTGCTTCACGTTCGCTACTGTCAATCAATGCGACCTGTAAACTATTAGCAATCGTGCTAATCAAGGCAAAACCCGCAATGGCTAAAATCAAGGTTGGGGGGAAGGATAAGAATAAACTGGTAATACTCGCACCCAATAAACCCGCCAGCAGATAAAATACACCTGCACTAAAGCTCGCCAAATAACGCTTTGACTTATCCTTATCGACGTCCTCACCCATACAAATGGCTGCGGTAATCGCCGCTAAGTTATAGGCGTAGCCACCGAAAGGGGCAAGAATCATGGTGGTTAGACCGGTAAAACCAATGGTTTTAGACAACGGCGCGGCATAACCATTAGCTTTAAGCACCGCGACTCCCGGAATATTCTGGGAAGCCATCGTCACAATAAATAATGGCAACCCTACGCCAATTAAAGCTTCTAAGCGAATTTCTGGCATCACAAACACCGGCTGTGCCCATTTTAAGGAAAGCTTCCCCAAATCCATCAAACCACTAAACCAAGCAACCAACATGCCTACTATTAGCGTTAGTGGGATGGCATAACGCGGTAATAAGCGCTTCATTAATAGAAAAGTGACGAACATACAACCGACTAACAACGGTTGTTGTTGCAAGGAAACAAAGGCACTCAAGCCAAATTTCAGTAGCACACCTGCCAGCATGGCCGAAGCCAAGGGCACAGGAATCCAATGCATCAAGCGCTCAAACCAGCCTGCATAACCAATTACTGTAATCAGTATCCCACAAAGAATGAAAGCAGCCGTAGCTTCGGGTAGTGAAACACCTGCAAGACTCGTCACCAATAAAGCAGCTCCTGGTGTTGACCAAGCCGTTAACAGCGGAATCCGATAATACAGTGAGAGCGAAATACTCGAGACGGCCATGCCAATACCTAACGCCCACATCCATGAAGCAATTTGAGCCTCCGTCGCACCAACCGTATGGGTCGCTTGAAAAATGATGGCGGCTGAACTGGTATAGCCCACTAAAACAGCGACAAAACCAGCACTTAGATGCGCTAAGGAGAAGCCTTTGAACATAAATAAAGCTCTGAACGGTGAGAGCGGTATTGTAGGAGGGCTGAGAAATGAAGGCAATGAGCTTAAAAAGCACCTATACCCTAGAAAAAGGTAATTAAACCATCTCGTTAATTATTGAAAATCATGTTAGTTTTCCCATTCTTTTTAGGCAGCAACTGATTTTACGATGAAGATATTTGTTATTGGTACTTCTAACTCAGTGATGCGTGGAAACTATGCATCAGCTTTGAAGGAAAAACATGAGGTTATTAACCTCTCGGTTGGTCGAACTCCAGTGATTATGCACCTTAAAATGATTATGGAGAAAAAAGAAGAAATTGAACAAGGTGATGTGCTTATCATCGATCATTATATTAATGACATGATGTATTACGCCGCAGCCTATAAAGAAGATTACTGGCTCTATGTAGAGGACTTGTACAAATTACTAGCCAGCTTAAATATCAATGTAATCAACCTTTTATTCCCGATTCGTGGTTATAAGCAGCATCCTGATTTTGGTCATTACCAAAAAATAATTGAACTAGGTAAAGAGTACAAATTAAGTCGCCTTGATCTGAATAAATCAGGTTTTTTATGGGATGATTACACTGACTACACGCACCTGAAAAATAGCAAGTCTTATGAGTTTGGTCTGTGGCTAGGAGCAGAGCTTAGTCAACAAAGTTGGGCAAAACCTCGTGACGGGAAAATTTTAGAAACCCCATATACCTTCGTCCATTTTCAAAACTTAAATACTAACCGCCCTGTAAGAAACTTCTGTAATAGCCTAGTGAATATCAACTTTATTCGGATCACTGAAACCATTGAAGTCGATACCCAAGGCTTAGGCGAGTTAATCGGTTTTAGCTATTTTCGAACCAACAATAGCTGTGATGGCATTTGGCTTAATGAAAGACCTATCGTAACCTCTAACAATGGCTATTTTGTTGATCTATTTGATGAGAAGTTTCTACCAACAGCTAAGCTAGTAATTCGGCCAATGCTAGAACAAGGCGGCTTCTATTCACCAAATAACTTTGAATATGTGGAAGGTCAATTTGAAGGCGCAAAACTAGTTGAGCTAATTTTTAGGAAAAATGGTGAATTTTTAGTTAATCCATCCAAACATCATCGTATTCCTTTACATTATCAGCGTCCTCCAGCAGAGGCATAGCTTAGTGTACTAGAACCTTAATCATTTTATCCAAAGCGCGGATTTGCTTCCCCCGCTTATCCGCATAATGCTCTCCACTATAGCCCCACCAATCCCAGCAAGCTTGAAAATTACGCTGAGCAGCAGTGGCAAAGCTAGCACCTAACCACACTTTAGTTTGCGGATAAAGGATAACAATATGATTGCTTTCTGCCCAAGCGTTATAACCGGTTTGGGTGTAGAACATATCACCAATTAAATCTTCGGTTTGTGAGCAGCCGTGTAAAGCAATATGTAATTTACAACGCTCGCCATTTTTACAGGCCGTGGGAATATAAATATGTGCATTTCGATGCAGGCTTATACTAGGATCTTTAGTATCAAAAAAGACTTGTTGATTGAAGGGATGGAGATTAGTGGATTTAGCTTCTGTTTTAGCTTGAAGTGGGCCATAAATCTGCTGAAGTAAAGCACCAGCGGCATCCAAGTCACAATCATTGATGAAAGGTGGCAAGGCTAAATTGCAAGTCCGACCATAACTATCTGTAATCATACCGTGACTTGCATGGGGATCTTTGATATAGCTAATATTATCAGCAGGTATAAACGCTTGATAATAACTTTTTAGGCTGTCCATCACCTGAGTGGGAACTAAAGGGTCTTTCACACCAGAAAACATCCAAATCTTTTGTTTGGCCAAATGAGTCGGATCATCAATCCAACCCGCTTGAGCTAAACGCTGAGTTTCGTGGACAGAAAAATCTACATAGGGACTCGCACTACGATTCCAGAGAGCGGGCGAAGTGTGGGTACAAACACTTAACATGGCATACATACCCGTGAAGTCTAGCCAACGTGCTAAGTATTTGCCTGCAGCACAGCGATAAGGGCCGCCTGCAATCACTCCTGCCCCCATAATACGTTGGGAGTAAATGACCTGTAATTGCACTGCCATAAAAGCACCTGAAGACACTCCAGACACAGAAGTTTGCTCAGGGTCAATATGGAGCTTCTGGCTCAGTTCAGCCAAGGCAGTGGCATTGACGACCTTAGAACAGGTCACTAATAACATAAGACTGAACAAGCATTGATAGCTAAAACTAAGCATAGTCAAACAAGTTACTAGAAAAAACCTTAGTCTAAAGGAAAGCCGATTTAACCACAGAACTTATTAAGCCTATTTGGCAAGCTCTGGGCATTTATGTTACTTCTGAGCACATTCAATAATATAGCCGTATCTTTGAATTATGAGCATTACTATCTGCTGCGCTTTGAGCACTTTTAAACCTTCTAACCCTAAACTTCCAAACCCATGATGCAAGCCTTAAGCCGTTTATTGAGTAAAATTCCTCTATCTCTGTTAGTGATTGCTTGCCTCACTTTGGGCTTAGCCCCATTTTTCCCAGTCCCCCATGTATGGGAAAAACTTGAGCTGTTAGCTAATGGCGCTTTAAGTCGACCGCTTGATATCTTTGATTTAATCCTGCATGGTACACCGTGGATTTTACTAATCCTACGTTTGCTGCTAGTACGCTCTAAGTCTGCTTAGTGTTCTAAGCGGTTTACCAGTTGCTTTAAGCTATTCAGCTCAGCATTAAACTCCTCCTGTAAGCGCTCGATTTCACCCAAAATTTGAATTTTCAATTCGCTACGATCTTGTTTAGATTGCACGATAGAATCTAGCTCAAGAATCGCTTTGGAGAGTACGGGCGAAACCTCATACACGAGTTCGGCCTGACTGAGTGCACCATTGCTCACCTGAGTGCGTTGTGAACGGCCAAAAGTATAACTGCGTACCACTGGCAAAAATGAACCTTTCGGACGCTCATAGCGAATTCGTAATACATCAGTATCGGGACGCGGTTGGGTTAAAGTGTAACCAATGATCTGCATCGGGTTCTGTACGCCCATCGAACTTAAAATCGAATATTGACTCATTGCGCTGCTCCTTTATCGTTAATATCAGTCGCCTCGCTAGTGTAACGTAAAAACCTCAAGCGCTGATGAATTCGCCGTTTTCAATCGGGAAATAGTGCCGAATAGCACCGAGATAATCTGTGCATAGTCTTAGATTCAAAAATGCTAACATAGTTTGCATTGCGCATCGCTGTAGGAAACCGCTATGAAATTCGCTACCTTCAATCTGTTTCAATATGTTGCCCCTGAGTTTTATTGGTATCAACGCGCAGCACGGAATACTTATTCTGAAGCAGAATGGGCACAAAAGCAGGCTTGGATTAGCCAAAGTTTAATAACGATGGATGCTGATGTGCTGGGTTTTCAGGAGGTGTTTAGCGTTGCTGAATTGCAGACTTTGTGTGCAGCCACGGGCTATCCCTATTTTGCTACGGTAGATACGTCTGGCACGCTCCCTGATGATGAGCAGGTATTTATGCGTTCAATTGTGGCTTTAGCCTCGCGTTTTCCACTCAAGAATATTCGTACCGTGCCCATGCAAGCGGAAGTGCAAACTGAACTATTCCTGCCTGATGGCTTTCAATTCAGCCGCTTGCCAGTCTGTGCCGAAGTTGAATCCCCAGAGCTTGGCGAGGTGACGGTCTATGTGCTGCACCTGAAATCGAAGCGTGCTGCTAGTCTTGATATTACTTACATGGATGAAGTTTCATGGGAAGAACGTGGCCGCGATACTTTATTGCGTTTATCCAGAGCCAATGTCGCTTCTCTCTTACAACGCGGGGCGGAGGCCACTTTGATTTATCACAGTGTCAGTGCTGACTTAAAAATCAATCGGCAACGGCAAATTGTGGTCATGGGTGACTTAAATGACGACCAACGCTCAACACCCTTCGAAGCGATCACCATGCAAGACAAAATCTATGCGATTGGAGGGATTGAACAAGAAAATTGGCCGGAAGACTTAATACCTAAACTGCATGATTACCGCTTAAGCGATAGTTTCCGGATTGCTCCCAGCATGCGCCAATCGGCACGTCCGTTTACGCATATTCATCATGGTGCAGGGAGTTGCTTAGATCATATTCTCGTATCTAACTCACTGAATCCGCAGAATGGCCGCGCAGTCGCGGAAGTGCTGGATTATCGGGTTTGGAATCGACATTTAGATGATGATGGTATCCCGAATCGTTTGCAGTCGGATCACGGACAAGTTTGTATTACCTTGATTCCCACACATGACCCAGCAAATCAACCGCAAATTGGTAGACCCGTTATTTATCGTGATGCGGCTAATTTAGCCACTCGCCAAGATTTTATTGATTTAGCCGGTGGCATCTATCAATCCAGCAAGCATTTCCGCCAATGGAGCAGTGCGGATAAATGGGAGAACTTTTGGTCATTCTTTTTTGATAGTGCTTACGGCTGGGTTCCCTCCATTTATGGTTCAGTGCCCGTCGATGACTTATATCAGAAACAGCGCCACAGCATTGAGCATGTGATTCCGCTGGATTTCCTTGACCGTTATTTAGCCTTTAAACATCAGCCCCGGCATGTGCGTAATGGTGCCACCGTCAACCCTTTCAATTTCGCACCCTCCGAGCGTGGCTTGAATGCGAAACGCTCTAACTTTGCCTTTGATTTTGAAGGCGATAGAATTGTGCGCCCGTTTAATCTAGATCTTCAGCCCGAAGCGTTTGAGCGCACCGGTTTTGACAAAGACAATGAATGGGTGATTCCTTCACGCAATCGGGGCGATGTGGCTCGCGCCCTGCTGTATATGTTACTGGTGTATGGAATTGATGAACTGTATGAGCGGCATATTGATACTTTAGTGCATTGGGCAAAAATCGATATGCCGAGTGCGTGGGAGCTAGCCTATAACCACTGGGTACATGGTCGCTTAGGCATTCGCAACCCGCTGATTGATACCCCCGAAAAAGTTTTACCACTCTTGAATAACAAAGAGCTGATGCATGCCATGGTGATTCGCGAAGGTAAGCCTCAAGGCCAAATTTGATCGAGATATTTCGCCGCTAAAATCGTATCACGTAAAGCATAACGCGGCGACTGCATGGATAAGTGGCAGCCTTCTCGTCGTAATACCGGTTTAATCATACTGGCTTGCTGGCGGAAGCTAAGCAGGTATTTGCCGGTATTTTCATAAGGCTCAATTTTCTCAATATCCGCAATATGCGTAATCGCACTCACGGGCGCCACTTGATAAGCTGCTAAATGCTTAATCTTATGCAGATGTTTCTGTTGAATCCGCACCGCGAACCATTGCTGAGCCTCTAAAAAAGTTTTCTCCATCCCCTCCTCTTTGACGGGCACCACTAGGGTATCGAAGGCCTCTAACTCAATTTGCTTAGTGGCTAATAAGCGGCGTTGCCATTCAGTGAGTTTGTCTTCTGGCTTAGGCGGTGTGAACGCATTAATCCCCAGCATCGGTAGGATCAGAAGCATATCCGCTAAAAAAGCTTGAGCCGTAGCCCGCGCCATCGGTGACATCGTAGGCGACATCGGCGTATTTTTATTCAGGAGCACAGCACGGTTATATTGCTGCGCCAAATTAACCAAAGCATGCTCTAAAAACTGTACTTCGGTTTTGCCAATTTTGTGGTTTTGATCAAAGAAATAAATCCCCCAATCCCAACCTTCTTTATTCGCCACATGCTTACGTAAGCGTTCCCCCAAAGGATCCGCTTCGCCAATATAAATAGTTTCCTCTGCGGCATTACCTACTAACACATAGACGCCCGCTTGATTAAAGCCGGGTTCATATTTTAGGTTAGCAAACAACTCTTTAGGGAAAACCACTCCATAACCTGACCAATTGGATTTATCCACATGGCGAATCCCTTGCGGGTCGCCCGTGGGCGCAAAGACAGTAATAGAAAACGGAGCTTGCATGCCTTAGGACTTAGCCCCAATGAGTTCGATTTGATAGCCGTCAGGGTCTTCTAGGAAAGCAATAATCGTCGTGCCTGCATTCATTGGCCCCGCTTCACGAATAATCTTGCCACCGGCTGCACGCATTTTTTCACAAGCTGCATACACATCCGGTACTTCAATCGCGATATGCCCAAAAGCCGTCCCCAATTCGTATTCAGCCACACCCCAGTTATAGGTCAGTTCTAACACGGTATTATTTGATTTTTCGCCATAGCCCAAAAAGACTAAAGTGAATTCACCCGCAGGATAATCTTGGCGGCTCAGCTCACGCATTCCTAAGACTTGGGTATAAAACTGCACGGAACGCTCTAAATCACCCACACGCAGCATGGTATGTAAAATTCGCATCATGACACTCGCATTCAGTTTAAAAAACTATGGTAGCGTAAATCGCTCAAACTGGAAAAAATGCTTTCTCCGCTTGAGGGCAAGCCCTACCATAAGCGCCTTTGACTCAGAACAAGGATTAAACGTGCATTGGCTGTTACGCTGGCTCATCAATCTAGGTTTACTGGCAGCGCTCTGTTTATTCATCACTGGTGTATTCGCGCCCTTGATGGAGTTAGAAAAATTTTGGGTCTTTAAAAACCAATTTTCGCTCTACTCCGGCCTACAAGATTTATGGCAGCAAGGCGAACACTTTCTGTTTGTATTTTTGTTCTTGTTTAGCATCCTTACCCCGCTGGTCAAAATCTTTGGCCTCGCACTCGTAGTGAATAGCAGTGCAGGCTATCAACAACGTCATAAGCTATTTCTGCAGATTTTAGCGGTCTGGGGAAAATGGTCGATGCTGGATGTGTTTGTAGTCGCTTTATTATTTGTCGCCGTTAAATTGGGCGCTTTAGCAAATATCACTGTGCATTATGGTTTGTATTTATTCGCAGGCTCAGTGATTTTAGTGCATATCTTAAGTCTTTATTTGTATTTGGATAGTAGGGCTGCAGAATAAATGAGGATGAAGCTGCGGTTAATTGCTACCCGCTTTATTCCTCTTGTTCTTTGAAAATGAAAAGATTAGACTAGTCATGTAACTAGTCACAATGGAGATATTCTTATGCAAACTTGGGCCGTTCAAGACGCTAAGTCTCGTTTTAGTGAATTTTTGGATACTTGTCTGGCAAAAGGCCCGCAAGTAATCACTCGGCGGGGTGCTGAAACAGCAGTACTTATCCCTATTGATGTTTGGAAGAGGCTCCAAGCAGCGGCAAAACCATCATTGAAAGATTTATTGTTATCTGATGCTGGGCGTGGTGATCTGGTGTTACCTGAGCGTGGGCAAGCTCGGAGGCGGCATGTACAAGAGGTTCTATAAATCATGTATTTATTGGATACCAATGTTGTCTCTGAATTGAGGCGGAAAAAACCGCATGGGGCAGTCGTCGCATGGGTTCAGTCGGTTGATGACCAAGATTTATATCTCTCGTCGGTAACATTAGCCGAAATTCAAGCCGGTATTGAAATAACGCGGGATCAAGATGCCGAACGTGCAGCCGAACTGGAGACATGGCTTGATGAAGTGGCCGCCACCTATAACATCTTGGACTTGGACGGTAATACTTTTCGTGTTTGGGCAAAGTTGATGCACAAAAAATCTGACACCTTATACGAAGATGGAATGATTGCCGCTATCGCTCAAGTCAATAAGCTGATTGTCGTCACTAGGAATATCACTGACTTTGAATCGTTTGAGGTTAAGTTGCTGAATCCATTTGAGTATAAGGTTTAATGTCAACATGACGGGCACGGCGGGGAGTAGATTGGGCGAAATCACGGGCTGTCACTGCGTCCGTCGTCGACATAATTGTTAGCTCTTTTTTAAGATATATCACCAATATCTTGCTCAAGTTCTTGTATTATATGGGTTATTCTCATGCCAAAATATTTATTAATTGTCTCGTCATCAACTTTTGACAAACGTTTATAGCCTAAATATCGTGTTAAAATTTTTCTCTTATCAGCGACTGATAATATATCAAAATTTGTAATGTACTTATGTGAATTTACTTTTAGACGTTTTGTTTCATGATATGTTTTTATCAGCTTTTTTATGTGAATACTTTTAGGGCAAACTCTAGTTACGAGTTTTGTTATTGTTTGGTCTATTGAGTAAATTGGAGTTAAGTCTTCAATTTGAGAAAAATAAAACATCCATCCCCTTTTTTTGCCTTCAAATATACAGCCTGTAATTCTTAGATTCAGACGCCATTCTAAAACATCTATACTGCTATTTTTTGCATCTGGTTTAGTGGCTTGGTCGTATTTGTATTTAAAAGTTGTTAATAAATTAGCTATGGAGTCTTCAAATTTTTGTTTATTGTTTTCTATTATTGTGGATTTTCTATTTTTATACTTATATCCTAAATAATGCAATTCATCATTTATATCCCCTGACTGGCATTTTGAGTTTTTTTTGTTAAGTTCGTGTATTCCCAAGTTTGTTTTTTGAAAATCGTTCTTGATGTCATCAAATATTTTATCGCAATCCTTTTCTTTGCAAAACATTAGAATGTCATCTACATATCTAGTATAAAATATTTTTTTATTTTGCTTGTATTTATTGTCAATATCAAGCAAATATATCTCTGCTAAAATATTGGAAATTGATAATCCTTGTGGAACTCCTGATTTATTCTCTTCATCCTTTTCATTCTTAGCCTTTGTTACGGTGGTGTTTTTTATTGCTTTGTTTATGAGGTCTATTAGTTCTGGCTTCCGTATTTTTCTTTTGAGAATTTTAAGTAAAGTCTCATGATTAATAGAAGGATAAAAATTAGAAACATCTATTTTAATGTATTTGTCATATTTTTTCTTCTTAATGTTTTTATTTATTGACTCTATTTTTATTTGTGGTATTTCTATGTTTAATAAGTCTTTATAAACTGCGGCTAATATATTGCATATAGCACGTAATGTAATTCTATCTCTGAAAGTTGGTATTGATATTACTCTTGGATTCTTATTTTCTCCTTTTGATATAAGTTTCTTCTTGTATGGTGTAAAGTTATATGTGTTATTATGAACTTTTCGGTTGATTATTTCTATATGGTTATCGCACTCTTGCCTGAATTTATCTCTCCCAATTTTATCTAATCCAACAGCAGTGTTTGACTCTATGTGATTATGGTATATCTGCTTTAAAGATGTTGCTTTGAATTGATTGTTAAAATATTTATAGGCACTCATAAAAATGTTGTCATGTAGATAGTCACAACGGGTGATGTATATAAAAATATCAAGATTAATAGTCTTGCTATTTTATATCCGAGAGTAATTACTATTTCGTATTTTGATGGTTTTCTACTGGTTAAGGATGATTTGTTGAAGACTCGAAAAACATAATCGTCGATTGTATTATGATTTTCTGACAATTCTAATAAATCAGTATATTTTGCTCTAAGTTCATTGATTTTTTCTTGATCTTCATTTTTTTCTGCATCCAATGCAAGGAAATATAAATTTTGTAATTCTATGTAGTGATTTTTTAATGCTTCAGCTCTACTCTTAAAATTTTTATTTGTAACAAATAAAGAAGTGACAAGTATGACGATTGACATAATCACTAATGCCAAGTCTGTCTTTCCACCTAGCATGGAACTGTCTTTAAGCAGTATAACGGCCAAACATGTATTAATTATTGAGTAAATTATTAATAATATCTGTGAGTGATTATCATTGCTTAATAATCTCTCTGATGCTTGAATGCGTGCTTTGCGGGTAAACCAAATGTTATCAGATAATTTTGACACTTATTTTTATCTCATAGAAAAGTGGGAGGCAGATAGTTTTGAGATTATTTCATACTTCTCGAAGCATGAGAAGTCTAAGTGGCAGTTACGCTCAACTTAAATCGTATTAAAAATACAATTACTTATTAGATTCACCCCGTTTCTGGAGTTTGTCAGAGACACCGCCTCCCACTTCCTTAATATATCAGACTTTGCTTATGAGAGGCAATTTGTCATTTTAGTGAGCTAACGAAAATAGCTGAGCAGAACTGGCATAGCCAGTTTCTGACTCAGCGACTTGTTGGTTGCTTGCGAGATAGTTATAAGAACTCCGTTTATTGAATTCTACACCGACAAATCGGAATTAAAGGAGTCTGCTGCAAAAGCATCATGAATTCAGTTAAGACTAGAAATTTCTGTCAATAACTACGTTTTGAAGAATTTCTAGTCTTAACCTGAATAGCATGTTTTTTTGCTTTTTTCAGCTTCTTCTTATAATCTGAGACTTGTCTTTCAAATCAAGAAATTGGTCTTGCTATCGCAACCAACAGTTTATTAGACGGAACGCTGGAATATTAGAATATACAGCATTACGCTTTTTTAATTAAATAAAAATCAATCATTTCTAAAGAGTTGCAGGGTAATAGCCTAAACCTCTAAGCTAGCTACTTTAAGAACCACTACTTGCGAGCACTTATCCATGAAAATTGTCCCTGTCCTGATCCTAGCCACTCTATTCTGTATCAGTACCAGTTATGCGGCTGGTTTCGATTGCAATAAAGCCCGAAGCTCCACTGAGAAAACTATTTGTAATACCACTAGCCTATCCGACTTAGATGAAATTCTGGTCTTGAGCTTTAATAAAGTAGTCGCCAGCAGTGCAGATGCTAAAGCTTTAAAAACGATTCAACAGGCGTGGTTAAAAAACCGTGAAACTTGTGCGAGTAATGTCAGTTGTATCACTCAAGCTTACACTTCACGCATTAGCGAATTAGTGAATTTAGTAGCTAAAAATCAGCAAACCATGACAAAGACTGACTCTAGTAACTCAGCGAATACTCAGACTGATCCCGTACCAGCCACCCAAGCCATTGGCAAAACCTTGACTGGCACGATTGAAAGTTATGAATGTGGCGATAATTGCTATCTGACGGTGAAAGATGAACAAGGCACAGAGCATGTCGCCTTATGTACTGCGCCGCAGTGCGATAGCTGGAACGAAGTGGCTGCTATGCCGAAAAGCTTCCTGAAGAAAAAAGTACAGATCAGCTTTGGACGTGCTAAGCAATATGATGGTGCGGGTAACGAAATGGGTGAAATGGATGCCTTTGATAGCATCACGTTTTTTTAAAAAGCCTGTTAAACTAGCCCAGCCATTATAAAAAATAGGAGATAAAACATGGGCTTCTGTCATCTCAAGCTAGTTCAGGCTAGCTTGTTTTCACTGTTCGTCGTGAGCATCGGCACGCAAGCAGCAGGTAATGTTCAGGGCAAACGCTTTCAAGATTGGGGTGGCAATTGCCAAGTGGCTAACCAAGTTCGGCATTGTTATTTAGAACAAGTGCTGCACGATGGTGAGCAAAAAGTCATGGTCAGTGTGATTGGCTATCTTCCGGGGCAAAAAATACCGAGCATGGCTTTTGAATTGCCACCCAATATCCATTTACCATCGGGCTTCACCTTGAGCCTGAATGAGCGTCCAACCTTACGTTTCAAAGGTAAATGTAGCGCTCAGCGTTGCACCGCCAGTTTCCAACTCACGCCAAAAATCTTGCAGCAATTCCAAAAAGGCCAAGCTGCTACGGTTTCTTATCTATCCACACCGAATCAACGTCCAGTGAATTTGCCGTTATCATTGATGGGCATTAGCGCTGGTTTGAATGCCTTGAAATAGAAGCTTTAGGTACACAGGGCAGTGATACTGCCCTGTACTTTATGAAGCTTAGCCTAGTAAACCTTTAGCCAAAGCGTCTTGTAGCAAACGGATTTGCTCTGGGTCGGAACTATTGCTATTGATTTTAGGCGTATCCTCAACAACAGCCGGTGCAAAAGACCGTGCCGTAAAAGAAGCTGGTTCAATAGCTTGGGCAGTAGCTCCAGTTGCTGCATTGTAAATGCACATTTGAAGCTAAGAAAGCATTATCTTGCACATCTTTAATAGTGGTATTGCGCTGAATCACATCAGCGAGCGTTAAATTATTTAAGTCTTTCAACTGCTGACCTGAGAACTGGTTCTCATACCAAAAACGATCACCATCCCGCAAGGCTTCAAACTGATGGGTCAGAATCGTTGTCAGGGTTTCACCCGCTAACGAATCACCCGTGTATTTTTCTGCTAAACCGCCTACCCATAAATCCACATCATCTGGACTATCATAGACTTGCGCTAATTTCTGCCCAAAATCACCCTGCCAAATTGGATCGTTAAAGCTTTCGATACGTGATAAGCCTAAAGACTCACGCACATCATTGTAGCCAGCAATCCCATGATCGCGCCCGCGTTGCAGATTGATAGCGACTAAATCCAAGCCACCTGAACCCGGTTGACCAAATAAGAAATTACGCACATCATCAATCACCATAGGGTCGAAAGCTTGTGCGGTTTGTGACATACCACCCCGCAAGAACGGCTCGATCCCCGCTTGGTCAACTAAACCCGGTTTACTGAAAGCATCGCGTAATGACACATTACCTTGATCAATCTCATTACCCTTATCATCTAAACGCAATAAGGTCGGTGATAACATCGTATGACCAAAACGGAAAGCAGCAGCAGCAAACTCATTATTAATGCCTGCATTTTGCGTCGGGTCATAGCCTTTATACTTAGATAAAGCATCCTCACCCAGTAAGTTCGGCAGGAACTCGTTATAGGTAATCGCTTGAATTTCAGCGATCACTGTACGGCGGGCTTCTTGATAAAGCTTTTCATCCGACCAACTAGGATTCTTAGTCATCAGTTCATCCGCAATGCGATTATGTTCACGCAACCAAATCGTGTGCATAGACGTTAAGGCAGGATTTTCATTCGAGCGTTCATCTCCAGCCACAAAAGCGCCATTGGCATTCTTCGGTAATAAGTTGCCTTCGCTGGTGCGCAGTTTGCCACCCTCAAAGGAACGTAAAGCATCGGCAGTCGCTTTATCCGAGCCATACACCATTGAACCGTCAATATAGGCGGTTAAAGTGTTAGTTTGCTGCGCAACACCATTGCTATCTAAGCTTGAATTGCTCCGTGTGAGGGGAATGCTAGCAGTACCCGTGCCCTTTGGATCAAAGAAGGGATCTCCAGTCGGCACAGGAATATCAATATTTACTCCCGTATTCGCCTGCACTAGCGATAAATCATGATCAAGGAATTGTCCCCACATCCAGAAAATATCACTTAAACCTTTACGATTAGCGGTGGTTTCTGTTTGGGCTGATACCGCATTACTAACTTCACGCGTACTGGGCAGATTGACTGCCTTAGCGCCGCCCGGTTCCCGAGTACTGTCTTTGGGTGTCAAGCGTTGTAAAGAACTACCTTGCTTGCCCCAGTCTGGATGTTGCACATTATTACCGCTGCCATCGGCGCTACGGTACTCAGGTTTCTGTGCCTGATTAATTTGCTCAAGTAATTGCTTTAAAATTTCAATTAAAAAGTTGAGCAGAATATTAAAAATCGGGTTACTACCACTGCCACCACGAAAACCACTCGCAAAGCTATCCGCTCCTGCAATACCTTGTACCGCAAAGCTATTGCTGAGGTTGGGGGTAAAATTCGTGGAGTTATTGAAATTAGTGTTATTTAGATTAGTCGGTCTATTATTAATTGGGTTACGCATCGTTATCTGTCCTTGATTTAGACTGAAAAATATCGGTGATCAGTCGGTTGTGCTCATCATGAAAAACAAGCGCTCAGGACAACAATACGTAGTTTCTTTGCCGCTTCAGTTCTTAAGATAATTGGTCATAATTAAAATAAATTATTTATAGATAAAAAAGGCTGCACAAAGCAGCCTTTCTGCAACACTAATGGAGAAACTTACACACGTCTAGTACGCAAACCCGGCTCGTCAGTGGCATCTACCTCAAATGGATCGTGACGCGCTGCTTCAGCATTTTCAATTTTGCGCGCGAAGTTCCGATAGATATACCAATCCAAACTAAACCAGCGCCCCGCCCCCATGAAGAACAGCGTCAACAGCAGGATAAAATAGGTAATGTAAAGCGCAAACGGATTAGAGCCGAGCGTCGTATAGCCATGCTCGAAGAAAAATTGCTTAGCTGCAGACCCAATACCCGTTAAGCCCCCTACTGCTTGCAAACCTAACACCACGACGACTGCAAACAGACCCAATACAATCCAACGCACGGCAAAACCTAGAATTAACAAGATCGCCCCTGCTACCTCCAGACCACCAATGACCGCTGAACCAGTCGTCCCAAACATACTCAGTATCGTGTCATTCATGGCGCTAGCACCATTAATAAAAGCTTCTTGATTCCACCAAGTTAAGGGGTTATACCAGACGAAATCAGCAGCCGTGAATAAGCCTAAACGTTTCACCCCATCGACCCAGAAAATGGGTGCTAAGAGTAAACGAATGGCTAAAGGCGCTAGAAAATCAAACACTCGTAGCCAATGCAGGCTAAAAAAACCCAGAAGAAATTTCATAAGCACTCCTAAAAAAATAAAGCGTTTGCCCATGCATATCATTAACTCTTATTGGAGTATATATGCTGCACTGCTGCTTTTCTGATGAAGATTCCGCTGAACAGGCCGATTAATGCGCTGCTTGACGTGGCACAGCTACTAGCTTCGGTGGAATTTCAGCCTTAGGAACATAACAAGCTCGAATCCGCCGCACTAAGCTTTCAGCATCTAAGTCGCAAGCTGCTAATTGTTGCTCACGCAAAGCCTGCTCAATATAAGTATCAGGTAAACCGAGATTGAGTACACGGGTTGTAAGGCCAGATGCAGCTAAACACTCATTTACACCACTACCTGCACCACCTTGCACCGCATTATCTTCCAGTGTTACTAATAGCCCATGAATCTTAGCCATAGTATGAATCAGTTGACTATCTAATGGCTTGACGAAACGCATATTAACCAGACTAGCATCTAGCTGCTCAGCGGCTTGTTGAGCTTCGTTGAGGAGAGAACCAAATAATAAAATCGCAATTCCAGACTTACCTTCACGCAAAATTTCGCCCTTGCCAATGTCTAAGGCTTGCATCTCTACTTGAGGAACTAGGCCAATACCCTTGCCACGCGGATAGCGTACAGCACAAGGAGACTCTTGCTGGAAAGCGGTGAACAGCATCTGCCGACATTCATCTTCATGCGCAGGGGCCATCACAATCATATTCGGGATACAGCGCAGATAAGACAGATCATAGTTGCCAGAATGAGTGGGGCCATCAGCACCGACTAAACCCGCACGGTCAATCGCAAACACTACTGGCAAATTTTGAATCGCCACATCATGAATCAACTGATCATAGGCACGCTGCAAAAAGGTCGAATAAATCGCAACAACGGGTTTTAAACCCTCACAGGCTAAGCCCGCTGCTAAGGTTACTGCGTGTTGCTCTGCAATACCTACATCAAAATAGCGTTCTGGATACTGCTCAGCGAACTTGACTAACCCAGACCCCTCTCGCATTGCAGGCGTAATGCCCACTAAGCGTTTATCCAGTGCCGCCATATCGCAAAGCCAAGTACCAAACACTTCGGTATAAGTCGGTGTTGAGGCTTTCTTCCCAGAAACCAAGCCCGTTTTTAAATTGAAGGGGGTAACCCCATGATAGGTACAAGGATCATCTTCGGCTGGTTCATAACCCTTACCTTTCTGGGTGATGACATGCAATAACCGCGGGCCTTTAATCTGCTGCAGATTACGCATCACATTGACCATTTCGCTGACATCATGCCCGTCAATCGGCCCATAGTATTGAAACCCCATTTCCTCAAATAAAGTGCCGGGCAATACCATACCTTTCATATGTTCTTCGGTAAGCTTGGCAAGCTTTGACAGTGACTTACTGCTAGATAAGACTTTTTTGCCATTCTCCCGCATGCTGGAATACACTGGCCCTGAGAGTAAGCGCGTCAGATATTTACGTAGCGCACCGACATTCGGTGAAATAGACATCTCATTATCATTTAAAACCACTAGCAAATCAGCATCTAAATCCCCTGCATGATTCAAAGCTTCATAAGCCATCCCTGCCGTCATCGCCCCATCACCAATCACAGCAATCGCTTGCCAGTCTTCGCCTTTCTGTTTGGCGGCCAAAGCCATACCTAAAGCCGCCGCGATGGAAGTACTAGAGTGTCCTACGCCAAAAGTATCGTAAAGGCTTTCACTCCGTTTAGGAAAACCCGCTAAACCATGCTCTTGGCGAATGCTATGCATAAGATCACGCCGCCCAGTGAGAATCTTATGTGCATAGGCTTGATGACCTACGTCCCAAACTAGACGATCTTCAGGTGTATTGAAGACATAATGCAGAGCAACTGTTAGCTCCACTGTGCCTAGGTTGGAAGAAAAATGTCCACCACCGGTGGAAACACTAGTTAACAGAAAATTACGGATTTCTTTACACAGATCGGGCAAAGCATCAGGGTCTAAACGGCGTAAATCAGCCGGAGACTGGATAGATTCAAGCATGCGCGACCTCACTCAATACTAATAATTCTACTGGCAGTAGGACTTGACTTAGTGCCTACCGAACACGCTTTACAGTAAATTCGGCTATTTCCAATAATAAGGGCGCATTTAACCCTTCTAAAGCAGCCACTGCTTCTAAATATAATTCATTCAACTTCCGCTTCGCAGCACTCATCCCAAT
Organism: uncultured Thiothrix sp.; assembly: GCF_937873765.1. GTDB lineage: Bacteria > Pseudomonadota > Gammaproteobacteria > Thiotrichales > Thiotrichaceae > Thiolinea. Next base: position 44,086 of record NZ_CALMZC010000012.1, read on the forward strand.
AATCGAAGGATAAGTCGGCTTACCTGCGGCTACATCAGCGCCCCGTGTTTTGCCCAAGGTTTGAGTATCGCTTTCTATATCCAGAATATCATCTTGCACCTGAAAGGCTAAGCCCAAACACTTTGCATAATAATCAAGTTGATTTAACTGTTTTTCAGGCAAATCAGGCACAGTATAGGCAGCTAACAGGACACTGCTACGAATTAAAGCGCCTGTTTTATGGATATGCATTTGCTCCAACTCAAGCTCAGTTAAGGTTTTACCTACCGACGCCAAATCAATCGCTTGCCCACCTACCATTCCGCGTGAACCAGCAGCGAAACTCAACTGCTGCAACATGTATAGACGCTGCTCAGCACTTAGATGTTCATGAGCTTGTGTGATTAACTGGAAAGCTAAAGCTTGTAATGCGTCACCCGCTAAGATAGCGGTTGCCTCATCATAAGCACGATGACAAGTAGGCTTACCACGCCGTAAGACATCATCATCCATCGCTGGTAAATCATCATGAATCAGCGAATACACATGAACCAGTTCAATTGCAGCCGCGGGCATGTCTAAAACTTCTGGCGCTACTCCTAAAGCCCCTCCCGTTGCATACACCAGCAAAGGGCGCATGCGTTTGCCACCATTCAGCACCGAATAACGCATAGCCTCATGCAGGCGCATCGGCAGAATTTCAGGTGAAGGCAACACACGGTCTAACACGGACTCAATCCGTGTTTGATAATCTTGTAAGGCAAAACTCAGCGCCTTCACTGAGTTTTATCCTCTTTAAAATCAGTTTGGCTACCATCCGCTGCTAAAAGCTTTACCCGTTGCTCAGCTACACTTAAAGCTGCTTGGCATTGCCGTGTTAATTGCACGCCACGCTCAAACTCTTGCAGGGATTCTTCTAAGGATAATTCGCCACTTTCCATTTTCTGGACAAGGGCCTCTAATTCTTGGAGGGATTTCTCGAAATCTGGCTTAGTCGTTTCTTTTTTTGCCATAAATCACACTGTATTGGCTTATTCAGTTTTTTGTTCAGGTCGAACCGCATCATAGGCCGCTAGCTGTTCAGAACTAGCCTCGCGTTGGTAACGATCCTTGAATTCGGCATAAGGAATGCCATAAATGATTTCGCGAGCTTGCTCGTAATCTAACTCAACCCCACTCGCGTTCGCTGCCCCTGCATACCATTTCGACATACAATTACGGCAGAAGCCAGCCAGATTCATTAAATCTATATTCTGCACATCGGTGCGCTTTTGAAAATGCTCGACTAACTTACGCCATGCAGCGGCTTCAACCTCTAAGCGTGTTTGCTCGTCCATCATTACGTTCCTCTCTCTAAAATGCGCATAATTTTAAACGGAAAACAACATCTTCTGGTAACTGCTTCCCACGCTCCGATAACATATCAACCTCTACGAAACGTAGAGAAAATCGCTGTTTCCCTGAGCTAATTTCAGGGTAAATATTTTTATTGGCGGGTAACTCTAACTGCAGTAATTGATAAACTTTGGTTAACCCCAAAGACATTTGAAAAAATCCATCACGCGCTGTGTATTCCTCACCATCACAGTAATTGCGCAGCAAATTCAGCATATAGGAAATCGCATCAGCGGTTGTCACGAAGGGCTGACCCCAGTTAATTAAATCAGCAACCCGAGTCTCTGCTTCTTGTTCTTGCCATTGAGTTAAAAGTGGAATGTCCACGCCATTAATCCCACCAGGCAGAGAAATTCGTTGTCTTAAACTACTGAAGAAAATATGTGAGCGTAAATGCTGACCTAAAGCACCACGCAAATGGTAAAGCTCATTCGCGTGCTTATTAAGCGCGTCTAAAGTCACATCTTGTTGATCTTGAACATCAAAATCGCGCCGCACTGATTGAGCAACACGATCCAGTTCTTTAATTACATCGCTTTTAATATCCACGCGTGCGACCAGATTATAGAGGTCGAGCAAAATATCTAAGGCCACAAGGGTATCAGCTTGATTGGCTTGGGCTAGGTGGTAGCGGAAGCGCTTAACCAGAAACTCAAGCCGCAGGAAAAGCCTGATCTTTTCATTTAGCGGTTGTTCGTAAATGGTCATAAGCACCACTCAATAAGATTAACGTTAAATACTAAAATAAACCTGCCTAAACGGCAAATTAACAACTGGAGAGACCGAGAAATTTCTTATGGAGTTGGTTGACTTGGAGTTCCAGCACTTCTTTACTCGAAGTATTATCTAATAGATCAGTTGCAGCTTGTAGCCTTAAATCACGTGAGGCCTGTATTTGCATAATTTGCTGAGTTTGACTATCTGCAGTTTGATCACGCGCTCGCACCCGCTCTAATTGCTGAAGGGGTAAACAATCAACAACAACGATCCGGTCGAATAAACTTTGATAGCCTTGTTCAACCAGCAGAGGTACATCGACAATCACATAAGCCGCACCCGATTCAAACGCAGTTTGCATCGCTTGTCCAATTCGCGCATAAATAATAGGATGTAAAATACCTTCTAACTGAGTACGTGCTGAGGGATCTTTAAAGATCTGTGCACGCATCCACGCACGATCCAGCTCACCCTCTACAGTAATCGCCTCAGCACCAAAAACAGCAGCAAGCTGCGTTAAGGCTGACTCACCCTTTTGTACGACCTCACGGGCAATGTGATCCGCATCGACAATAGGCACACCTAAAGATCTAAAAATAGCCACTGCACTACTTTTGCCACAACCTATACCGCCGGTTAGGCCCACTTTAAGCATACCAACCTCAATACAAAAAGGCCGATTTGTTTCCAAACCGGCCTTAAGAATTATTTACTACACCCGCAGATTAGGCAGCAGCCGATGCTTGCAGGGCACGAATATGGGCGTTTAAGCGACTTTTAAAACGAGCAGCTTTATTCTTATGAATAATGCCTTTGTCTGCTGTTGAATCAATCACTGGTACTGCAGCTTGATAGGCTGCTAAAGCAGCATCACGATCACCTGCAGCAATTGCATTCAGAACGCCCTTAACAGAAGTGCGCATGCGTGAACGCAGGTGTTTATTATGCATACGGCGCTTTTCATCCTGACGAACGCGCTTTTTCGCTGACTTTATATTAGGCAAGGGTCTTCTCCGCAAAACCGATCTAAAACTAAGCCGCATATTATGCAGATATTCCAAGCCCGCTTCAAGAATTAATCTAGCTCCTGACAAAAAAAGAGCTAAAGGGTCAGCTACTAAAGACTACTCCTCTTCGGCACGCCGAATATGGCTTAAAATTCCGTCTAACTCATCTAGATTATTGTACTCAATCACCATCTTACCGCGCCCACGTTTGTTGTAGCGAATCGCAACACGCGCCCCCAACTGCTCAGTGAGTTGCCGCTCTAGGCGTTGCACATCAACCGAAATGAGCACTTCCTTACGGGGTGGAGTACCGTCCAAGAGATTTTTAACTAAACGTTCGGTCTCACGCACTGATAACTGGCGCTGCACCACTTTCTGTGCAAGTTTTATCTGTAACTCTTCTTGACTTAAGCTCAATAAAGCACGCGCATGCCCCATTTCGAGTAAGCGTTGATCTAAGAGTTGCTTTACTGCTGAACTCAGCTCTAATAAACGCAGTAAATTAGTCACCGCCGCACGCGAACGCCCGACTGCTTCAGCAGTTTGTTGATGAGTCAAACCAAACTCGTCAATTAAGCGTCTTAAAGCTAAGGCCTCTTCTAATGAATTGAGATCTTCGCGCTGAATATTCTCAATTAAAGACATCGCCGCCGCCGCTTGATCAGGAATTTCCCGAATCACGGCAGGAATTGTGGTTAAACCCGCTAATTGAGCTGCACGCCACCGCCGCTCACCGGCAATCAACTCATAGCCACCTAAGCTTAAGCGCCTCACGACAACCGGTTGCACTAAACCCTGGGCTTTAATCGAATCTGCCAATTCTTGCAGGGCTTGTGCATCCATTTGGCTACGCGGCTGATAAGTACCGGGTTGAATTTGCTCAACGGGTAATTTTTGTAGTACTATCTCATCTTCTGGTGGGCTAGATCTGCGTGCTGAACTCAAAAGTACATCCAAGCCCCGCCCTAACCCCGGCTTTTTTACCATGATACAGCCTCTGGTGGTAGCATAGCGCCATTGCGCCGTAACATCTCAGCTGCAAGTGCTAGGTAGGCTAGAGCACCGCGCGAATTTTTATCATATTCCAACACCGGCAATCCATGACTAGGCGCTTCAGCTAAGCGCACATTACGTGGAATCGAGGTATTATAAACTTTATCTTTAAAATGACTTTGCAATTGCTCTGACACATCACGCGCTAGATTGCTGCGTGGATCAAACATAGTACGCACTAAGCCCATCAATTGTAGCTCAGGATTTGCTGTGCTTTTAATCTCATCAATCGTATTCACTAGAGCGCTCAAGCCCTCTAAAGCAAAATACTCGCATTGCATCGGGATCAGCACACTATCCGCAGCGACTAAGGCATTCACTGTCAGCATATTGAGTGAAGGCGGGCAGTCGATAAAAATAAAATCAAACTGTTCACGCAAAGGCTCAATCACCTCGCGCAGGCGATATTCACGCCGGTCTTTTTGCATAAGCTCCACTTCGGCCACCGTCAAATCAGGCGTACCGGGGAGCATAGAAAGCTTTAACTCAGGAATAAATTTAAGGATTTCATGGACTTGAGCTTTGCCGAGCAACACATCATTAAGGGAGAGAAGCTGATTATGTTTTTCTAAGCCCATGCCTGTGGTGGCATTGCCTTGCGGGTCTATATCAATCAACAGGACTTTGCGCTGCATAGCGGCTAAAGAAGCGGCTAAATTAACACTCGTCGTGGTTTTACCAACCCCACCTTTTTGGTTGGCAACTGCGATTACCTTGCTCATGCTTATCTCAATCAAGCACTGCCTAGGCAGTACGGGTAAGTTCTAATAAATGACGCTCAGCCTCTAAGCCGGGGACGCTCAAAGGATGACTACGGACTAATATCCAGCCTGCAGGCAACTCGGCAAGCTCGCTCTCAGGATAGCGACCTTTCATCGCATACAAGCGGCCTTGTGCAGCTAAATGCATACCGCTGACAGTCACAAAATCGGCTAAAGAGGCAAAGGCACGACTGATAATAGCAGCAAACGGCTGGGCTGGCTGCCATTGCTCAACCCGCGCTTGAACTACTTTAAGATTAGTTAAACCCAACTCTAAAGCAGCCTGTTGAATAAAACGGGTTTTTTTACCATTAGTATCTAATAAAGTAAATTCTTGACTGGGACGCAAAATTGCTAAAGGAAGCCCCGGCAAGCCTGCACCACTACCCACATCTAAGCAATGATCCGCCTGAATAAAAGGCACGACGGCCAAGCTATCCCATAAATGCAGCGACAACATCTGTACCGGATCACGTACAGCGGTGAGGTTGTAAACCTTATTCCAGCGTTGCAATAACCCCCAATAAACTTGGAGCTGTTGATCCTGCTGAGCACTCACCGCTAAACATAACTCAGCAGGTACACCCGGCCAAAGTACTTCCATTAGGCTGTCTCACGCATCGAGGCTAAGGACTGTTTTTTTAAATGCACTAGCAAGAGCGAAATCGCCGCCGGTGTGACTCCGGGAATGCGCGAGGCTTGTCCTATACTGGTAGGGCGTTGCGCCAGCAGCTTTTGACGCACCTCATTCGATAAGCCACTGACTTTGTTATAATCAAAATCAGGGGGCAAGCGTGTTTCTTCGTGCCGACGTTGCTTATCAATCTCATTTTGCTGGCGTTCAATATAACCCGCGTATTTACACTGAATTTCTACTTGCTCAGCCACCGCAGGATCAGTCACTTCAGAGCCTACAGCTTCTAAACTCGTGAGATTGGCATAAGTCACATTAGGACGGCGTAGCAGATCATACAGTTTATAATCACGGGTTAAGGTATCACCAAAGACACGCTCGGTATCCTGAACACTCAAACTACCTGGGTGTAAAACTGTGGTGCGCAAGCGTTGTTGCTCTCGTTCAATCGCTTCGCGTTTAGTGCAGAAGGCTGACCAACGCTCATCATCGACTAAACCTAGTTCACGCCCCTGTTCAGTCAGGCGTAAATCTGCATTGTCTTCACGTAACAGTAAACGATGCTCAGCCCGACTGGTAAACATCCGATAAGGCTCTTTAGTACCCAAGGTAATTAGATCATCAACTAACACACCCAAATACGCTTGATCACGTAGCGGATACCAAGCCTCACGCTCTTGCACATACAAGCCAGCATTTAAACCCGCTAATAAGCCTTGGGCAGCCGCCTCTTCATAGCCAGTCGTGCCATTGATTTGCCCTGCAAAAAATAAGCCTTGAATCGCTTTAGTTTCCAAGCTGGGTTTTAAATCACGTGGGTCAAAAAAATCGTATTCAATCGCATAGCCCGGGCGCACGATATGAGCATTTTCCATGCCTTTCATTGAACGCACTAAAGCATATTGCACATCGAAAGGCAGGCTTGTGGAAATCCCGTTCGGGTAAATTTCGTGGGTATCTAAGCCCTCTGGCTCGAGAAAGATTTGGTGACGATCTTTATCGGCAAAGCGCACCACCTTATCTTCAATTGAGGGACAATAGCGTGGACCAATACCTTCAATCACCCCTGTATACATGGGCGAACGATCTAAACCGCCACGAATAATGTCGTGAGTATGTGTATTTGTGTAAGTGATATGACAAGGAATCTGTGCGGGATGCTCTTCCGCTTTCCCTAAGAAAGAAAAGACGGGGGTTGGTGTATCACCTGGTTGCGCTTGCAATTTAGAAAAATCAATCGTGCGCGCATCAATCCGAGGAGGTGTACCGGTTTTTAAACGATCCACTCGAAAGGGCAATTCTCGCAGCCGTTGAGCTAAAGCGATTGAGGGTGGATCACCTGCCCGCCCACCAGAGTGGTTTTCCAAACCAATATGAATCTTGCCACCTAAAAATGTGCCAGTAGTCAAAACAACCGCTCGGGCGCTAAAACTTACGCCCATTTGTGTTACAACACCAGTGACTTGTTCACCTTCGACGAGCAAATCATCCGCAGCTTGCTGAAAAATTTGCAGATTAGGCTGATTTTCGACAATGCTGCGAATCGCCGCTCTATAACGCACACGATCCGCTTGAGCACGTGTTGCACGGACAGCCGGACCTTTGCTGGAATTCAAAATGCGAAACTGAATACCACCGCGATCAGCAGCATGTGCCATTGCGCCACCCAGTGCATCGACCTCTTTGACTAAATGGCCTTTGCCAATTCCGCCAATCGCAGGATTGCAGCTCATTTGACCAATGGTTTCAATATTATGCGTGAGTAAGAGCGTGCGCTGTCCCATGCGTGCGGCTGCTAAGGCCGCTTCTGTACCAGCGTGACCGCCACCGATTACAATCACATCAAAGGTTTGGGGATAACGCATAAATTACTCTTGACAAACCGTATAAACCGATCATTCACTTAGAGCCGAAAAAATACCAGCATAGATCTCAGCTAAGCTTAACTGAGTTTGCACACATGGCAATTGAAAACTAAGTTCTAAACCTTCAAACCACTGAACATCCCATCCACCATCAGGAGAGCGAAAAAATAAATCCACCTCAGGCCGATCTTGTGCCACCAACAAATAGGCTTGCAGGCTCGGTATATTCATATACGATAATAGCTTTTCAGTTCGATCACGCTTTGCTGTAGAGCTAGAAAGCACCTCAACAATTAAGCACGGGTTCTCTAAATAATACTCGTTGCTATCATCAACTGAACAACCGACTACTACATCGGGATAATAATAGTTTTTGCGATGACTCACACGAACTTTGACATCTGAACTATACACTCGGCAGGTTTTTCCTTTCAAAGCGCTGTGACAATGTGCAAAAACATTCCCTGCAATTGCATTGTGCTGTCTGCTTGATCCCGCCATAGATATTACCTGTCCATCGATCAGTTCATGACGAATATCAGCGTTTTTTTCAAAATCTAAATATTCCTGCTCAGACATTGGAGCGTCTAATGAGGATTGTTTTAAAGCTGACATACACACTCCGAATAATACTCACCAATTAACTTTATTTAAGCAGCTAATCTAGACTACGAACTAGCCTCACAGGATACTTCAACTCTGTATTTAGTATCATTTGACTCAAGCCCACTCCAAAATCTGTTGCCCAATAATAAATTTTACCCTCAATTTCTCTTTGTTCACCCGACCAAGAATAAAGGGCAGGAGTATTTGGAAATGATTGTATGTTAATAGTAGGCTTTTGATATTTTTTATTAGCTTCTTCAGTCTCACCACACCCATCATAGGTTTTATTACCGATCTCAGATACAATAACACCGTTACTACAAAACACTAAAGAATGTAACTCTTCTCTTGTCGGTAAGCGCCAATCATCGTAGCCAGCAAAACTAATAGTGCCTCTAAAATTTATTAAGGCATCTTGCACTGTGTATTTCGTTGCAAAACCTGTACAGTTTTCCCCCTTTAACCCCTCACTGCATTTCTTCCACATCAAATTAGTTTTGGTATCTGTGATTGCTCCATTGCCATGATCAATATAACGATTACTCTTAAATAGTGAGGTCGTTAATGTATCGACTGCAGACCCTAAATACCTTTGATACAAAAGCACAACACCTATCCCAACTAACATAGCAAGTAGAATCGCAACATTAAATAACACTTTATTAGTTTTCTTTAATCCTGAAGACTGTTGGGAGAAATTTAGTGAGCTATATGGTAGGTTATATGGGCTAGAGCACAATCGTTTGATAGCCGTTAAGAGCCTTTGAAAACTAGAGTCACACGGGTCTCCTTGCCAATTGCTTAAGTCTTCAGTATGTAAGGTATTAAATGGTGGTGGAATCTCTACCACTTTTAACCGCACTGGTAGCAAACAGCTATCTGCCAAAGCAGCCTCTGCACGAACCCACTTTGAATCTATTGAAGATTGCGACCATAGGACAATAGTACATTTAGCTAGCTTAATTGCCTGCTGAATTTCAAGTGAAAAATCTTGACCACCGTGCAATGAATTAGTATCTCGCCACACAGAATAGCCGTACCACTCTAAAAGATAGGTAAATTTTTGAGCATACTCGGAGTCCTGACGGCTATAACTAATAAAAATATCGGACATACATAATTGCTCTAGACCTAGAACCAGTAAAGTATAAAACAAACATTACGGAAAACGGCTATCGTCACTCAACTTATTAGTCGCTAAACTTCATTTTCATACACTATGATGAACCAGCCTCGGGTTGGATGCCTAAACGCGCAAACAGTTGCATATCATGATTCTCGTCTGGATTATCTGTTGTTAACAAACGCTCACCGTAAAACATCGAGTTCGCGCCTGCAAAGAAGCACCATGCTTGAGTTTCATCACTCATTTCGGTACGCCCAGCCGACAATCGGACATAAGACTTTGGCATTAGAATGCGCGCTACGGCAATGGTACGAATAAAATCTAACGGATCTAATTTATCATTCGCCGCTAACGGTGTACCTTCAATCCGCACTAAATCATTGATAGGTACTGACTCAGGATGCTGCTTCATATTCGCCAATTGCTGTAAAAGACGCGCACGATCCCGCTCTGTCTCACCCATCCCTAAGATACCACCACTACACACATTAATGCCTGCATTACGCACATACTCAAGTGTATCTAAACGATCCTGATAAGTACGAGTGGTGATAACTTGCCCGTAGAATTCCGGTGAGGTATCTAAATTATGATTGTAGTAATCCAAACCTGCATGCTTTAAGCGCTGTGCTTGGTGACCCGTCAGCATCCCCAAAGTCACACAAGTTTCCATGCCTAAATCTTTCACCGAGCTGACCATTTCGATCACGCGTTCTAAATTCTTGTCGGTGGGATTACGCCATGCAGCTCCCATACAAAAGCGAGTGGCACCATTCGCTTGGGCAGTTTTAGCAGCGGCAATCACTTCGTCCAGCGGCATTAAACGCTCGGTTTGCAAATCGGTATCGTAGCGCGCACTTTGTGAACAATAACTACAATCCTCAGGACAAGCACCGGTTTTAATACTAAGGAGTGTACTAATTTGTACGTGATTGACCGTGAAATTTTGCCGGTGAATCTGATGTGCTTTAAACATCAAATCATTGAAAGGCAAGGTAAATAGAGCTTGAATCTCTTCAAGCTGCCAGTCATGGCGTAATTTAGTCACACTCAACCCTCACTTCTCAATTTTAACATCATGCCATGGTTCTTTATTGATCTTCATAATCTGGATAACTGCTAAAGGAATAATCACAACAGCACAAACCACCCATAAATGAACCCAATACTTTACAAAAAAGTCACCGGGTGCAAAGGTTAACACGGGTACTAGCAAACCTGCCAAGCCATAATAATGATAAGCAGCAATTTGCGTGTAATAACCTACCCGTGGATTGGGATGATGACGGAACATAGCATAAACAAACATGGACGCACCAAACCAGAGAATGAAAATCGGAAAGGGAATGAGTACAGCTAAAATATTCCCAAAATAGAAAATTCGCGCTGTTTTGCGAGAGCTTTCAGCGGTAATAATTTCGGCTTTTGTACTCATGATTCACAGTATCCTTTATTAGAAAGCGCTTAAGTCTAGTGAGCTTGATGCAACTGTCAATGATACAGAACAAATGACATGCAAGAAAAAAGCCGGCTATTAAACCGGCTTTTTATTCTTATCGACTAAGCTTAGTACTTATTCAGCAGCTTGAGCTTCGCCAGCACCATCTACTAAAGAAACATAGGCCATCGGCGCATTATCACCCGCACGGAAACCGCACTTAATGATACGCAAGTAGCCGCCTGGACGCTGCTTATAGCGTGGGCCTAATTCAGTGAATAACTTAGCGACAACGGTTTCATCACGTAAACGTGCGAAAGCAATCCGGCGGTTATGTACTGAATCTTCTTTAGAACGAGTAATTAAAGGCTCAGCCACGCGACGTAATTCTTTCGCTTTTGGTAGAGTCGTTTTAATCGCTTCGTAGCGCAGTAATGAGTTGGTCAGGCTCTGTAACAATGCTTTGCGATGGCTGCTGTTACGGCTTAATTGACGACCAGTTTTACGATGACGCATCTTAAAATCCTTCAGGCGCTAGGCTAACCTTACGGTTACCCTACTTTACTATCTTTGTGATCGAGACCAGCAGGCGGCCAATTATCCAGCTTAGTTCCCAGAGTCAAACCGTGTGAAGCCAAGACATCTTTAATTTCAGTTAAAGATTTTTTACCCAAGTTTGGTGTCTTTAAAAGTTCAGTTTCTGTACGTTGCACTAAATCACCGATATAGAATAAATTCTCAGCTTTCAGGCAGTTAGCAGAACGAACTGTTAACTCGAGGTCATCCACTGGACGCAGCAGAACCGGATCAACTTCAGGTTGATTGTCGATGTGACGGATTGGCTCTTCAATGTGTAGATCAAAGAAAACGGCTAATTGCTGCTGCAGAATTTGCGCAGCCATACTCAATGCATTTTCTGCATCGATTGAACCATCAGTTTCAATCTCAACAATCAGCTTATCCATATCCGTGCGTTGCTCAACCCGCGCGCTATCTACATTGTAGGCAACACGTAAAATTGGGCTGTAACTGGCATCTAACACCAAAGTACCTAAAGGTAACTCTGGGGAATCTGGGCCACGGCGGACGGAAGCGGGTTGATAACCACGACCACTGGTGATCGTTAAGTTCATTTCCAACTCGACATCGTCCTTAGTAATGTGAGCAATCACATAATTAGGATCAATGATTTCAACATCATGATCTAATTCAATGTCTGCCGCTGTTACCGGACCTTTACCTTTTTTCTTCAGGGTTAAGGTTGCCTCATCACGTGAATTCAAACGTACCGCTAACTTTTTCAGATTGAGCAGGATTTCAACTACATCCTCCTGCACACCTTCAATCGTTGTGTACTCATGAACAACACCGGCAATTTGTACTTCCGTAATTGCACTGCCCGGGATCGAGGACAGCAGAATACGTCGCAGGGCATTACCCAGCGTGTGTCCAAAACCGCGCTCCAGAGGCTCTAGAGTGATACGGGATGTGTTTAGCCCCAACTCCTGAACCTGGACATTACGTGGTTTCAGTAAATCAATCGTTTTTGAGGTCATGCTAGTCCCTGTAATCGTTGACGAGTCGGTTGAAAATTACTTAGAGTACAATTCAACAATCAATGACTCATTAATTTCAGCAGGTAGATCAGCACGATCTGGAGCAGACTTGTAAGTCCCTTGTAACTCTTTCACGTTAACATCTACCCATGACGGGAAGCCTAATTGCTCAGCTACTTTAATGGAGTCTTGCACGCGAACTTGCTTTTTCGCTTTTTCACGTACAGAGATCAGATCGCCCGCTTTTACTTGGTAAGAAGCAATGTTGACGATTTTACCATTAACTAGAATTGCTTTATGGCTAACGAGCTGACGAGACTCAGAGCGCGTTGCACCGAAACCCATACGATACACTACGTTATCCAAACGCCCTTCTAATAAGCGCAACAGGTTTTCACCGGTAGAGCCTTTCTGTTGAGCTGCTTTTTTGAAGTAATTACTGAATTGACGCTCAAGCACACCATAAATACGACGTACTTTTTGCTTTTCACGTAACTGAACACCATAGTCTGAAAGACGACCACGGCCTTCACCATGTTGACCCGGTTTTTTATCCAGTTTACATTTTTTCTCAAGAGACACACCGCGGCTCTTAAGATAAAGATCTGTACCTTCGCGTCTGCTCAGCTTACAGGTAGGTCCAATATATCTTGCCATTGTTAACTGCTCCCGTTACACACGACGCTTCTTAGGCGGACGGCAACCATTATGAGGAATGGGTGTAACATCCGTAATGTTGGTAATTTTGTAGCCTACATTATTTAAGGCACGTACTGCAGATTCACGACCAGGACCTGGACCTTTGACTTCAACATCTAAGTTTTTCAGGCCATATTCTTTAGCTGCGGTCCCTGCACGCTCAGCTGCAACTTGCGCCGCAAATGGAGTGCTTTTACGTGAGCCACGGAAACCTGAACCACCTGCAGTCGCCCATGCTAAGGCATTACCTTGACGGTCAGTAATGGTAACAATGGTATTGTTAAAAGACGCAAAGATGTGTGCAACACCATCAGTAACCGTCTTTTTAACTTTTTTAGCGCGCGCATTGGCAACGCTCTTTTTGGTTGGCTGTTTTGCCATAACTTAACTATCCTGTAACCTGATCACTTACGGATTGGACGGCGCGGCCCTTTACGGGTGCGAGCATTAGTTTTGCTACGTTGTCCACGTACGGGAAGACCACGTCTATGACGGACGCCACGATAGCAGCCCATATCCATTAAGCGTTTAATGCTCATGGAAACTTCACGACGCAGATCGCCTTCGACCAGGAACTTAGCGACTTCAGCGCGAACTCGTTCTAATTGTTCTTCGTTCAAGTCACGAATCTTAGTTTGCGGTTCGATACCAGCCGCTTTACAAATGTCTTGAGCGCGCGGACGCCCAATTCCGTAAATAGCTGTCAAACCAATGACAGTATGCTTATTTACAGGAAGATTAATACCCGCAATACGAGCCATTAAAGATATTCTCCAGATTCTCGGAAAAGCCGGCGATTATGCCGAAACTTTTACTATTTATCAACAAATAACCCCTGCCGAGGCAGAGGTCATTTACGGTCCTTACCCTAACAAGAGTAAGAACAATCTGTTTTTAACCCTGACGTTGTTTATGACGCGGATCAGACGAGCAGATTACACGTACTACCCCACTGCGACGAATAATACGGCAGTTACGGCATAATTTTTTTACAGAAGCTCTAACCTTCATGACAACCTCTTCACTAAATCAATTAACGCACTGTGCTAGGACGAGTTTGCGTTTTGAAATTGGCTTTCTTCATCAGGCCTTCGTACTGATGTGACATCATGTGTGCTTGCAATTGAGATAAGAAATCCATAACGACAACCACGATTATTAACAATGATGTACCACCCCAACCTAAGATTAAAAACTCGGGCAATAAGCACACTAAAGTAATATAGATTGCACCAACGCCAGTTAGACGAGTCATAACACCATCAATATATTTGGCAGTTTGCTCACCTGGACGAATACCAGGAATAAAAGCACCTGCTTTCTTTAAATTGTCTGCAGTTTCCCGTGAGTTGAAGACTAAGGCTGTATAGAAGAAGGAGAAAAACACAATAGCCATTGCATAAAACAACACATAGAGTGGCTGCCCAGGCTGTAGCATATTGACGAAATTTTGGATGATACCTGTACCATCAGAACCGCTAAACCAATGCCCTAAAGTAGCAGGAAACAAGATAATACTAGAAGCAAAAATAGGTGGGATTACGCCTGCCATATTGAGCTTCAAAGGCAAATGACTAGACTGACCCGCATACATTTTCCGTCCTTGCTGACGATTAGCATAGTTAACCGTAATCCGCCGCTGCCCACGCTCAACAAAGATAACGAAGGCAGTCACAATGATGACTAACACCATCAACAAGATAACAAAGAAAGGAGATAATTCACCAGTATTTACTAGCTCCAAGGTACCTGCAACAGCTGCTGGTAACCCAGCCACAATGCCAGCAAAGATAATCAATGAAATACCATTACCAATACCGCGTTCAGTAATTTGCTCGCCTAACCACATTAGGAATAAAGTTCCAGTGACTAAAGTAACTACTGTTGTCAGAATAAAGCCGTAACCCGGGTTGATAGCTATGGTTTGACCACCACCAATATCTTGACCACCTAGGGCGATAGCGACACCTAAACTTTGAAACAAGGCCAAAGCCACCGTCCCATAGCGCGTATATTGCGTTATCTTGCGTCTACCGGTTTCACCTTCCTTCTTGAGTTGTTCAAGGGAGGGAATAACTGTCGTCATTAACTGAATAATGATAGATGCTGAGATATAAGGCATTACGCCTAAGGCGAATACACTTAGACGCTCTAAAGCACCACCGGAGAACATATTGAAGACGCCAAGGATGGTACCACTGTTTTGCTCAAAAAATTGAGACATCGCCAGTGGATTCACACCTGGAACAGGAATGAAAGTACCAATCCGATAAACAATCAAGGCCAGCAGCACAAAAACGAGCCGCTGACGCACTTCAGCTATGTTGCCAAATCCTGCAAAGGATCCGGTTGAAGCAGGTGACTTTGCCATTTTTAGTAATTATTCCTCGATTTTGCCGCCCACGGCTTCAATCGCTGATTTAGCACCTTTAGTAGCGCCTACACCTTGCAGGGTGAAAGCTTTTTCGACTTTACCAGATAAAATAACTTTAGCTTGTAAAGTACGTGCTGGGATAACATTAGCTGCTTTTAAAGAAGCCAAGCTAATCACATCACCTTCAACTTTTGCTAATTCGTCTAAACGAATCTCAGCGGTACGCGCACCAATCCGGGAGATAAAGCCCATTTTTGGTAGACGACGTTGCAAAGGCATTTGACCGCCCTCGAAACCGACTTTATGGAAACCGCCAGCACGTGATTTTTGCCCTTTATGACCGCGGCCTGCCGTTTTACCCAAGCCTGAACCAATACCACGACCTACACGTGTACGCGCAGGACGGCTACCAGCGGCTGGTTGTAAGGTATTTAGTTTCATCTTAAGCTTCCTCAACCTTAAGCAGGTAAGAAATTTTATTGATCATGCCACGATTTTCTGGTGTATCAATAACTTCTACCATGCGATTCATACGACGAATGCCTAAGCCGCTTGCGCATTGCTGATGGCTTTTCAGACGACCACTAATGCTACGCACTAGGGTCAATTTAATTTTTTTAACTTCTGACATGGCTTATCCTTTGATCTCTTCAACGGTTTTGCCACGCTTAGCTGCAATCATTTCTGGAGCATGCATAGAAGCTAAACCGCCAATCGTAGCGCGGATGACGTTGCCTGCGTTCCGTGTACCAATACACTTAGATAGAACGTTTTTCACTCCAGCCACCTCAAGCACGGCACGCATTGCACCACCGGCGATAACACCCGTACCTTCAGAAGCAGGTTGCATAAACACAGTCGCAGCGCCAGAGGAATACTTGATTGGATACTGTAAAGTACCATCCACTAAAGCGACATTAACCATACTTTTACGAGCCTGTTCCATCGCTTTTTGGATCGCAGCTGGCACTTCACGTGCTTTGCCATAACCAAAACCAACGCGGCCATTGCCATCACCTACTACTGTTAAAGCAGTAAAACTGAAGATACGGCCACCCTTAACTACTTTAGAAACGCGGTTAACATGAACCAACTTTTCCTGCAGGCCGTCTGTTGACGCTGTTGTATTTTCTACCTTTGCCATAAGACTTAACCCTTAGAATTTCAAGCCAGCTTCACGAGCAGCATCTGCTAAAGCTTTGATACGGCCATGATATTTAAAACCGGAACGGTCAAAGGCTACTGCCTCAACACCTTGGGCTCTAGCACGCTCAGCGACTAATTTGCCAACGGCTGCTGCTGCATCCACATTACCGGTATAATCTAATGAACCACGCAAATCTTTTTCTACTGTAGAAGCACTAGCAATTACTTTATCCCCTTCGGGCGTAATAATTTGTGCATAGATATGACGTGGCGTGCGATGTACGCACAAACGTGTAGCACGTAACTCACGCATTTTACTACGTGCTGTTTTGCTACGACGAATACGACTTAATTTCTTTTCCATGCTAGGCTACCTTACTTCTTCTTGGCTTCTTTACGGATGATCTTTTCATCAACGTATTTCACACCTTTACCTTTGTAAGGTTCTGGTGGACGATAGGCACGCACTTCGGCAGCGACTTGACCTACTTTCTGTTTGTCAACGCCACGGATAATAATGTCAGTCTGGCTTGGAGTTTCTACCGTAATGCCAGCGGGTACTTCATACACGACTGGATGAGAGAAACCTAAAGACAGATTTAACTTACTACCTTGAGCTTGTGCACGATAACCAACACCAACCAGTTGTAGTTTCTTTTCGAAACCTTCACTGACACCTTTAACCATACTAGTGGTTAAAGCAGAAGTTGTACCAGCTAAAGCCCATGCACTTTCAGCACGTGGGCGGAAACTCAATACATTGTTTTCTTGGGTAACTTCTACATCTGTATGGACATTTAGTTCTAAAGAACCTTTAGAACCTTTGACATTCAGACGCTGCCCGTCAATTTTGACCTCAACACCATTCGGTACTGTCAGGCCTCTTTTCGCGATACGTGACATGAGAATCTGCCTACCTTACTCAACCACACAGATGACTTCGCCACCTTGACCAATAGCACGTGCTGCACGATCACTCATGACACCTGCAGAGGTGGAAACGATAGCCACACCATAACCACCCATGACTTTAGGCAGTTCATCTTTGCCGCGAAATACACGCAGACCAGGACGGCTAGTGCGAGCAATTCGGCTAATAACAGGCTTGCCTTGGAAGTATTTTAACTTCACGGTAGTGACAGGCTTACCGCCATTCTCATCTACATCATAACCAAGGATATAACCTTCGTTCAGTAATACTTCCAAAATCGCTTTCTTTTGCTTAGAAGCTGGGAAAGAGACTGTGGCTTTGCTAGCTGCTTGACCGTTACGAATGCGCGTCAGCATATCGGCAATAGGATCACTCATACTCATGATATTTTTCTCCTCTTACCAACTAGCTTTAGTTAAACCGGGAACATCACCACGCATGGCAGCTTCACGTAATTTGTTACGGCATAGGCCAAACTTACGATAAACACCATGTGGGCGACCTGTCACATTGCAACGACGTTGCTTACGCACTGTACTGCTGTCACGGGGTAACTTTTGCAGAGCAGTACTCGCTGCCAATACCTCTTCAAGAGAACTAGCTGGGCTTGCAATGACTTTTTTCAGTTGAGCACGCTTGTCAACAAACTTAGCGGCTATTTCGGCACGCTTAACTTCACGTGCAATCATGGATTTCTTTGCCATGTAACTCGTATCCTCTTACTGTCTGAAAGGGAATTTGAAGGCTTCAAGTAGAGCCCGTCCCTCTTCGTCAGTCTTAGCAGTAGTGGTAATGGTAATATTCATACCGCGTAGAGCGTCGATTTTATCGTAATCAATCTCAGGGAAAATGATTTGCTCTTTAACGCCCATGTTGTAGTTACCACGGCCATCAAAACCTTTTGGGTTAAGACCACGGAAGTCACGGATACGAGGAATAGATACGTTGATTAAACGATCTAAAAACTCATACATGCGCTCACGACGCAAGGTTACCTTACAACCAATTGGCCAGTTGTCGCGAATTTTAAAACCTGCAATCGATTTGCGGCTTAGCGTGACAACGGGTTTTTGACCAGCGATTTTTGTCATATCATTGACTGCATGCTCAATGACTTTTTTATCCCCGACCGCCTCACCTAAACCCATATTTAGAGTGATTTTAGTGATACGAGGGATCTCCATTACATTTTGTGTACCGAGCTTTTCTGTCAGTTCTTTAATGACAGTTTCACGGTAATATTGCTGTAACCTTGCCATGAAATATTTTACCTATTAAGCGTCTACGCGCTCACCGTTGGATTTGAAGACACGGATTTTCTTGCCATCTTCCAGGAGCTTGAATCCAATCCGATCACCCTTGCCAGTGGCCGGGTTGACTAACATCACATTAGAAGCTTGGATGGGCATCTCTTTTTCGACCACACCACCTTGCACACCTAATGTTGGATTTGGTTTTTGATGTTTCTTTACAACATTAACACCTTTGACCAAAACTTTACCGGTTGCCAGAACTTGCATCACAGAACCACGGCGCCCTTTGTCTTTGCCTGTAATGACAACAACTTGGTCGTTTTTACGAATCTTTTGCATCACTTCACCTACGCTATGTCAGCTCAGCCGTCTTAAAGCACTTCTGGTGCCAGCGAGATAATCTTCATAAAACGGTCACCACGCAATTCACGAGTAACCGGGCCAAAGATACGAGTTCCAATAGGCTCTAACTTGTTATTCAGTAATACGGCTGCATTACCATCAAAACGAATAACAGAGCCATCGTTACGACGTACACCCTTAGCAGTACGAACGATAACGGCGTTGTACACGTCACCTTTCTTCACTTTGCCGCGTGGAATAGCATCTTTAATACTTACTTTGATTACATCGCCAATATTGGCATAGCGACGATGTGAACCACCTAAAACCTTGATACACATTACGCGACGTGCACCACTGTTATCTGCGATTTGCAGCATTGATTGCATCTGGATCATGTCTATTCTCCGTCTTAGGCTTCGCCAGCTGCACGCTCGACGACCTTAACCAAAGTCCAGTGCTTGGTCTTTGACAGAGGGCGGCACTCTTTAAAACTCACAGTGTCGCCAACCTTGCACTCATTATTCTCATCATGAACATGATACTTTTTAGAACGCTTAATAAACTTTCCATAAATAGGATGCTTTACTTGACGCTCCATCAATACCACGATGGATTTATCCATTTTGTCGCTGATGACGCGCCCCATCAAACTGCGTTCGACTTTAACTTCTTCGCTCATCATCATTTACCTGCAACTTTCTTTTCTGACAGAATCGTTTTAATACGTGCAATTTCAAGACGCACACGTTTCATTTCTGAAGGACGTGACAACTGGCCAGCAGCCTGTTGCATACGCAATTTAAATTGCTCTTTCAGGTTTTCAGTCAGTTCAGACTTAAGCTCATCAACGGACTTTTGACGTAATTCTACTGCTTTCATCACATCACCTGACGGGAAACGAATGCTGTTTTAAACGGTAATTTGGCTGCTGCTAAGCGGAAAGCTTCACGCGCCATTTCTTCACTCACACCTTGCATCTCATATAAGACTAGGCCGGGTTGTACTAGGGCTACCCAGTATTCAACGTTACCTTTACCTTTACCCATACGGACTTCTAAAGGTTTTTTGCTAATCGGTTTGTCAGGGAATACACGAATCCACAACTTACCCCCACGACGTACATGACGGTTAATTGCACGACGTGCTGATTCAATTTGGCGAGCCGTCATCCGGCCACGCTCTAATGCTTTTAATCCGTATTCGCCAAAGCTAACTGCATTACCTGCTTGAGCTAAGCCGCGATTACGGCCTTTGTGCATTTTACGGAATTTGGTTCTTTTGGGCTGTAACATCTCAAACCTCTATCACTTCTTCTTTCTAGCCTGCTGGTTATTTGCATTCCCAGAGTTAGATTGTTTCTGTTCAAGGTCAAAGACCTCACCCTTGAAAATCCAAACTTTCACACCGATGATGCCATAAGTTGTTAAGGCTTCAGCCGTTGCGTAGTCGATATCAGCACGCAGTGTATGCAATGGAACACGACCTTCACGATACCATTCGGTACGCGCAATTTCTGCACCATTCAAACGACCTGCAACGCTGACTTTGATACCCAACGCGCCTAAACGCATGGCATTGCTCACAGCACGCTTCATCGCACGACGGAACATAATCCGACGCTCAAGCTGACTAGTGATACTTTCTGCAACCAACTGAGCATCTAATTCAGGCTTGCGAATTTCTTCAATGTTTAATTTCACATTGTTGACATGCAGCCCCATGATGCTAGCAACATCAGCGCGTAACTTCTCAATATCCTCACCTTTCTTGCCGATAACCATACCGGGACGAGCTGTGTGGATAGTGATGAAAGCAGACTTAGCCGGACGCTCAATTTGAATACGACTGACTGAAGCTTCTTTCAGTTTTTTCTTTAAAAATGCACGAACTTCTAAATCTTTATGTAGAAATTCTGCATAATCTTTACCTTCTGCATACCACTTTGAACGCCAATCAGATGCGATGCCAAGACGGATGCCAGTTGGATGTACTTTTTGACCCATATTTAACCTCTGACCTCAATCGCCAACAGCGACAGTGATATGACTGGTACGTTTCAAAATGCGATTTCCACGACCTTTGGCACGAGGCATCATACGTTTCATGATCGGCCCCTGATCGACAAAAATCGTTTTTACAGAAAGCTCATCCACATCTGCACCATCGTTATGCTCAGCATTAGCAATCGCAGATTCGAGTACTTTCTTAATGATTTCAGCGCCTTTTTTCGGGCTGAACGTCAAAATTTCTAAAGCTTTGCCAACAGGTAGACCACGAATCTGATCGGCAACTAATCGACCTTTCTGAGGCGAAATACGCGCAAAGCGCAAGCGAGCTGCAACTTCCATATTTATACCCCTTACTTCTTCGATTTCTTGTCAGCAGCATGACCACGATAAGAACGGGTAGCTGCAAACTCACCCAACTTGTGGCCAACCATATTTTCATTAACCAACACAGGTACGTGTTGTTTGCCATTATGCACAGCAATCGTCAAACCAACCATATCTGGCAGGATCATTGAGCGGCGAGACCAAGTCTTAATCGGCTTGCGATCATTTTTGGCAACCGCAGCTTCAACCTTACTCATCAAATGATGGTCAACGAATGGACCTTTCTTTAGTGAACGTGGCACGACTTAATCCCCTTACTTTTTGTTCCGGCGACGTACGATCATCTTATCAGTACGCTTATTACTACGAGTCTTATAACCCTTGGTTGGAACACCCCAAGGTGTTACTGGATGACGACCACCAGAGGTACGACCTTCACCACCACCGTGTGGATGGTCAACTGGGTTCATAGCGACACCGCGCACGGTTGGACGCACACCACGCCACCGCTTGGCACCTGCTTTACCCAGTTTAGTCAAACCATGTTCTGAGTTGCCGACTTCACCGATAGTGGCACGGCACTCAGATAATACTTTACGCATTTCACCAGAGCGTAAACGCAAGGTTGCGTAGTTACCTTCTTTAGCTACCAACTGAACGGATGCACCTGCGCTACGCGCTAATTGAGCACCTTTGCCCGGACGCATTTCCACACAATGAATGACAGAACCGACTGGAATATTCCGTAGTGGCAAAGAGTTACCCACTGCAATAGGAGCATGTTGACCAGAAAGAATAGAATCGCCAGCAGATAAGTTTTTTGGGGCGATAATATAACGACGCTCACCATCCGCGTAAAGCACTAATGCAATATTCGCACTACGATTAGGATCGTATTCTAAATGCTCAACGCGTCCTGGAATTTCATCTTTACGCCGCTTGAAATCCACCAAGCGATAATGTTGACGATGGCCACCACCGATGTGGCGCACAGTCATTCGACCGCGATTATTACGCCCACCGCTTTTGGTTTTCCGCTCCAGTAGGCTTTTGCAAGGTGCACCCGTGTGCAACTCCTTATTAACAACATGGACCTGGAAGCGACGCCCTGGGGATGTTGGTTTTGCCTTAACGACTGCCATGACTAATCCTTAACCTTATTCAGCGGAAGCATCGAGAGATTGACCTTCAGCCAAGCGCACATACGCTTTTTTCCAGTCACTACGTTGACCGGCACGGCGACCAAAGTTCTTCTGCTTACCTTTAACATTGACAGTCCGCACTTGATCAACTACGACCTCGAACAACAACTGAACTGCCTCTTTAATGTCTTCCTTAGTCGCATTTTTAGCAACTTTGAACACATATTGATTTGCTGACTCAGTAGCAGCGACGCTCTTTTCGGTCATGCGTGGAGCCAACAGTACTTTGTATAAACGTTCTTGGCTCATGCCAACCACTCCTGAATCTTTTCTACCGCTGAGCGAGTCATTACAACTTTCTCGTGGCCAACCAAGCTCACTGGATTCAACTCAGTTACTGAAGTAACTTCACAATAAGGAATATTGCGCGCTGCCAGTAAGACATTGACATCAGCCACATCAGATACTAACAATACATCGTTAGTACCGTAATCTTTTAATTTTGTAACCATCAATTTAGTCTTAGAGTCTTCTAAGCTAATTGAATCAACAATTACAAAACGTTCTTGACGTACTAACTCAGATAAAATGGCGCGCATAGCAGCACGATACATTTTCTTATTGAGTTTTTGCTCAAAACTACGAGGGCGAGCGGCAAAAGTCACACCACCAGTACGCCACAAAGGGCCACGGGTAGTACCTGCACGTGCACGGCCTGTACCTTTTTGGCGGAAAGGCTTCAGACCACCACCACTAACATCAGAACGATTCTTTTGGGCTTTAGTGCCAGAACGGCCTGCTGCCATATAGGCAACCACTGCTTGATGCACTAAGCCCTCATTAAATTCGCGGTTAAACACCACTTCATTTACGGTAAGGGTGCCGCCGTTTGCTACTTGCAATTCCATACCTAAATCCTTATGCCTTTACTGAGTGCTTCACGGAGACACTACCACCAGTAGCACCAGGAACTGCACCCTTCACTAATAACAAGTTGCGCTCAGTATCAACGCGGATGACTTCTAAGTTCTGCACACTAGTGTTTACACCACCTAAACGACCAGCCATTTTCTTACCGGGAAAAACGCGACCTGGAGTTTGGTTTTGACCAGTAGAGCCTGGTACACGGTGAGAACGAGAGTTACCGTGAGTAGCATCTTGACCACGGAAGTTGTGACGCTTGATAGTACCAGCATAACCTTTACCTTTGCTGACACCTGCCACGTCTACGTATTGGCCTTGCTCAAACATGCTAACGGTTAACTCAGCGCCTGCTTGATATTCAGCAGCTGCATCAACACGAGACTCTTGCACTTGTGTCCCGACCGGAACACCAGACTTGGCGAAATGCCCAATCAGAGCTTTATTCACACGTGAAGCTTTTTTCTCACCTACAGATAACTGAATGGCTTCATAGCCATCGCTTTCTTTAGTTTTGACTTGAGACACACGGTTTGGCGCAATCTCTAAGACGGTGACAGGAACCGCATCCCCAGATTCACCGAAAATACGGGTCATACCAATTTTGCGACCCAATAGACTGATAGCCATTTGCTTACCTCTTCACTACTCTGACGAGCACTTCTGCTAATTCTTGTCTTTAGAAAAACTCGGCTCGACAATATGTCGAGCCGAAGAAAGCCGCGCATTATATATGGAAAATTAACGCACGTTAAGTATTTATTTCAAATCAGTTCAATTTAATCTGAACATCAACGCCTGCCGCTAAATCCAACTTCATCAGTGCATCAACGGTTTTGTCGGTTGGATCAATAATATCCATCAAACGCTTGTGAGTACGGATCTCATATTGATCACGAGCATCCTTATTCACGTGTGGAGAAATCAGGATAGTGTGACGCTCAATACGAGTGGGTAATGGGATTGGACCCTTTACTCGTGCACCAGTACGCTTTGCAGTTTCAACAATTTCCATTGCTGAACGATCAATCAAACGATGATCAAATGCTTTCAGACGAATACGAATTCTTTGGTCAGACATATGTTTTACTCAATAATTTTAGCGACGACACCAGCGCCTACAGTACGACCGCCTTCACGAATCGCAAACCGCAAACCATCTTCCATCGCAATCGGATTGATCAGAGTGATTACCATCTTCACGTTGTCACCTGGCATCACCATCTCCACGCCCTCAGGTAACTCACAAGCACCGGTCACGTCCGTGGTACGGAAGTAGAACTGTGGACGATAGCCATTAAAGAACGGGGTATGACGACCACCTTCTTCCTTAGATAAGACGTACACTTCAGCTTCAAATTTGTTGTGGGGCTTAATCGTGCCCGGTTTGCACAGCACTTGACCACGCTCAACGTCATCACGCTTAGTACCACGTAATAACAAGCCTACATTGTCACCGGCTTGACCTTGGTCTAACAGCTTACGGAACATTTCAACGCCCGTTACAGTAGTAGAAGTCGTGGCACGAATACCAACGATTTCTACGGTCTCACCCACTTTGATCACGCCACGTTCGATACGACCCGTGACTACCGTACCACGACCCGAGATCGAGAAAACGTCTTCAACCGGCATCAAGAACGCACCATCAATCGCACGCTCAGGTTCTGGGATGTAAGTATCTAAAGCATGGATCAGTTCAGCAATCGATGGTTCGCCAATCGGTGACGTATCACCTTCTAAAGCAGCACGAGCTGAACCTTTAATAATCGGGGTATCATCACCTGGGAATTCGTAGCTGGATAACAGTTCACGTAATTCCATCTCGACCAGTTCTAACAGTTCTTCATCATCAACAAGGTCACATTTGTTCATGTAAACCACGATGTACGGAACACCCACTTGGCGAGATAATAGGATGTGCTCACGGGTTTGTGGCATGGGGCCATCAGCCGCTGAACAGACCAGAATCGCGCCGTCCATTTGTGCAGCACCGGTGATCATGTTCTTTACATAGTCCGCGTGGCCGGGGCAGTCGACGTGAGCGTAGTGGCGATTTTCTGATTCGTATTCTACGTGTGCGGTAGAAATAGTAATACCACGTGCTTTCTCTTCCGGAGCTGCGTCAATTTGGTCATACGCTTTCGCTTCACCACCAAATTTACGGGATTGAACGACTGTCAACGCTGCGGTCAAGGTCGTCTTGCCGTGGTCTACGTGACCTATCGTTCCGACGTTCACGTGCGGCTTCGTGCGCTCAAATTTACTCTTTGCCATTTATTTCACCTTTTTTTCAACACTGCCTGAACAACATGGGCAGGCGCTTCTGCGTATTTCGCGAACTCCATTGAGTAACTAGCACGCCCCTGCGTTGCTGAACGCACATCAGTAGCATAACCAAACATTTCACTCAACGGCACTTCCGCACGTATAATCTTACCAGCGGGAGAATCATCCATCCCTTGAACGACGCCACGACGACGATTTAAATCGCCCATGACATCGCCCATATAATCTTCTGGAGTCACTACTTCAACTTTCATAATTGGCTCTAATAAAGCTGGATCAGCGTCTAACACACCGCTACGCAAAGCCATAGAGCCTGCAATTTTGAAAGACAACTCACTTGAATCAACATCGTGATATGAACCATCAAAAGCAGTTACTTTCATATCAACTAAGGGGTAACCAACCATTACGCCATTACCCATCTGTTCGCGAACACCTTTATCGACTGCAGGCACGAATTCTTTAGGAACTACACCACCCACAATCGCATTCTCGAACTTATAACCTTCACCTTCAGCTAAAGGTTCTAGGCGCAACCAAATGTGTCCGTATTGACCACGCCCACCTGATTGCCGCACGAATTTACCTTCAGCCTCCACCGTTTTCCGAATAGTCTCTCGGTAAGCAACTTGTGGAGCACCGACATTACACTCGACTTTGAACTCACGCTTCATGCGGTCAACAATAATGTCGAGGTGTAACTCACCCATACCAGAAATAATCGTCTGCCCTGAATCTTGATCAGTATGCACACGGAAGGACGGATCCTCTTGTGCCAAACGACTTAAAGCTAAGCCCATTTTTTCTTGGTCTGCTTGAGACTTTGGCTCAACCGCGACTGAAATAACCGGCTCAGGAAAATCCATTTTTTCTAAAGTGATTACATGAGTGAGATCACTTAAAGTCTCACCCGTCGTGACATCTTTTAAGCCAACCGCAGCTGCAATATCACCTGCGTAAACTTCTTTAATTTCTTCACGCGAATTGGCATGCATTTGCATAATACGGCCAATACGCTCACGCTTACCTTTCGTAGGATTAAAAATAACATCTCCCGTTTTTAATACACCTGAGTAAACACGGAAAAATGTCAGGGAACCTACAAAAGGATCGGTAGCGATTTTGAAAGCTAACGCTGCAAACGGCTCAGTATCTGAGGCATGGCGCTCTGCTGGAGTCTCCTTAGCATCATCAGTAATACCTTTAATCGCGGGCACATCAACTGGAGCGGGTAAATAGCGCACGACTGCATCTAAAACCGCCTGCACACCTTTATTTTTAAAGGCAGAACCGCACAGCACTGGCACAATTTCACCTGACAAAGCACGCAACCGTAAGCCACGGTGAATATCATCAAGGGATAATTCACCAGACTCTAAATACTGATCCATCAGCACTTCATCGGCTTCAGCAGCAGCTTCGACCATGTGCTCGCGCCACTCTTGACAAGCGGCCAACATAGCGTCTGGAATGGCTTTAGCGGTGTAGCTCATGCCCATGTCCGCTTCATTCCAGTAGATCGCTTCCATCCGTGTTAAATCAACTACACCCGTGAAATTCTCTTCAGCCCCGATCGGCAACTGAACAGGCACTGCCGTAGAACCTAGGCGAGTTTTAATTTGCTCGATAACACGTAGGAAATTTGCACCGGCTCGATCCATCTTATTGACGAAAGCAACCCGTGGAACATGGTATTTATTCGCTTGCCGCCAAACGGTCTCTGATTGTGGCTCGACACCGCCAACCGCACAAAACACCGCCACTGCACCATCTAAAACGCGTAGTGAGCGCTCTACTTCAATGGTAAAATCAACATGGCCGGGCGTATCGATAATATTGATACGATGTTGATCAAACTGCTGATCCATACCCGACCAGAAGCAAGTAGTCGCCGCAGAAGTAATGGTAATTCCACGCTCCTGCTCTTGCTCCATCCAGTCCATGGTAGCCGCGCCATCATGAACTTCGCCAATCTTATGCGAGACGCCTGTGTAGAACAAAACACGCTCAGTCGTTGTCGTTTTACCTGCATCAATGTGAGCCATGATGCCGATATTACGATAGCGTTCTATGGGTGTTTTACGAGACACAGGCCAAGTTCCAAGTTAGTTCCAGCGGAAGTGGGCAAAAGCCTTATTGGCTTCAGCCATACGGTGAGTATCTTCACGCTTTTTCACTGCTGAACCACGCTTTTCAGCAGCATCCATCAATTCGCCTGCCAACTTGCGTGCCATTGATTTTTCACCACGCTTACGTGCAGCTTCAATCAACCAACGCATCGCTAAAGCGTTTTGACGAGAAGGACGTACTTCAACGGGCACTTGATAAGTAGCACCACCGACGCGACGGGCTTTTACTTCTACAGCAGGGCGAGCATTGTCTAAGGCATCACTCAACACGTTCATACCGTCACCGCCCTTTTTCTGAGCGATTTCGTCTAAAGCGCCGTAAATGATTTTTTCAGCAACAGCCTTTTTGCCATCTTTCATCACAGCATTCATAAATTTGCTGAGCATTTCACTGCCGAACTTTGGATCTGGCAACACTTCGCGTTTGGGGACTTCTCTTCTTCTAGGCATTTCTAGGATCTCTATTCAATTACTTCTTAGGACGCTTAGTGCCGTATTTGGAGCGGCCTTGCTTGCGGTCTTTAACACCTTGGGTATCAAGACTGCCACGGACAGTGTGATAACGCACACCAGGTAAATCCTTAACACGTCCGCCGCGAATCAAAACCACGGAGTGTTCTTGTAGATTGTGGCCTTCACCACCGATATAGCTAGTGACCTCAAAACCATTGGTTAAGCGTACACGCGCTACTTTACGTAATGCCGAATTCGGCTTTTTCGGGGTTGTGGTATACACGCGAGTGCACACACCACGACGCTGCGGGCATGCTTCAAGAGCAGGCACGTTGCTTTTATCAACTATGCTTTTGCGCGGTTTGCGCACCAACTGGTTAATCGTTGCCATTAAAAAAATTTCTCCTAACCCACATGAGGATATGCTTTACTTGCGATACCCCATAAAAACAACAGACCGAATATCCGGTCTGTCTAAGGTCGCAAGATTTTAGGGATGGCTCAAGCATCTGTCAAGGCAAGATTACCAAACCCTGTAATTAAACCTCCTACTTGGCTTTACTTCCGCGTAGGAGTGAGTTTTTTATAGCGAAACTGAATTACTCAGCTTCATAAGACTCGTCCGAAGCCGAGCTAAAGCTTTCATGACGCACCGCAAAAGCATCTTCCAAAGCGAACGGATCGCGTTGACGACGACGGCTTTCGTGATAGGCCAAGCCGGTACCGGCTGGAATCAAGCGACCAACGATAACGTTTTCTTTCAAGCCACGTAATTCATCACGTGCACCACGGACAGCCGCATCCGTCAGAACACGGGTGGTTTCTTGGAAAGATGCCGCAGATACGAAGGAATCAGTGACTAAGGAAGCCTTAGTAATACCCATCAAGACACGATCAAACTTAATCGGTAATTTTGCTTCTTCCAGTAACTTTTTATTCGCCTCGACGACACGCCAGTAGTCAGTCTGCTCACCACGCAAGAAATCACTATCGCCCGGATCAATCACATCCACTTTACGCATCATCTGACGAATGATGACCTCAATGTGTTTATCATTGATTTTTACACCTTGTAGACGATAAACGTCTTGGATCTCTTTCACTAGGTACTCAGCTAAAGAGGTGGCACCTAATAAGCGTAAGATGTCATGGGGGTTCGGCTCGCCATCAGCGATGATTTCACCACGTTTGACCTTTTCCCCCTCGAACACATCAAGGTTACGCCATTTTGGAATTAACTCTTCGTATTGCTCACCCTCTTCATCGGTGATGATAATCCGCTGCTTACCTTTAGTTTCTTTACCGAAGGAAATAGTACCGGTCTTTTCCGCCAGAATCGCACCATCTTTTGGACGACGTACCTCAAACAAGTCCGCAACTCGTGGCAAACCGCCTGTGATATCGCGAGTTTTGGAAGAAGCTTGCGGTAGACGCGCTACCACCTCACCAACCTTTACATTCGCACCATTGGTAGTAGTAACAATTGTACCTGCTGGTAATGGGTACTGAACGGGAATCTTCGTACCTTCAAAGAAAATACTGTCACCATGCTCATCCAATAAACGTACCGTAGGCCGTAAGTCACGGCCACTGCTTGGACGGCTTTTCGGATCCATGATCTCAATCGAAGACAAACCGGTGATTTCGTCAACCTTGGTCTGGACAGTGATATTGTCCAAGAACTCGATAAAGTCGATACGCCCAGACACCTCCGAAATAATCGGATGGGTATGTGGATCCCATTGCGCCACTGTTTGGCCTGCAGTGACGGTATCCCCTTCACGTACTTTCAAAGTCGCACCATAAGGCAACTTATAACGCTCTTTGTCGCGGCCATTATCGTCAACAATCCCCAGCTCACCTGAACGAGATACCGCAACTAAGTTGCCTTGTTCATTACGTACTGTTTTAACGTTGATTAGATGGACTTTACCGGCTGACTTCACTGCAATACCACTTTCAGCAGCCGCTCTACTAGCAGCACCACCAATGTGGAAAGTACGCATGGTCAACTGTGTACCTGGCTCGCCGATGGACTGTGCTGCAATAACACCGACAGACTCACCTTTACCAACCAGAATACCGCGTGCAAGATCACGACCATAGCATTGACGGCAGACGCCATAACGTGATTCGCAAGTGATACCTGAGCGCACTATAATTTCGTCGATACCGAGCTGGTCAATTTTCTCGACCCACTCTTCATCGATTAACGTACCGGCCGGCAAAACAGCCTCATCACTACGAATAACATCTTGAGCCACTACACGACCTAAAACACGCTCAGCTAGACCCTCAACGACATCACCACCTTCAATGATGGGACGCATTAACATACCTTTGGTAGTCCCACAGTCATCCATAATGACTGCCATGTCTTGGGCAACGTCGACTAAACGACGTGTTAAGTAACCAGAGTTCGCTGTCTTAAGAGCAGTGTCTGCTAAACCTTTGCGCGCACCGTGCGTAGAGATGAAGTATTGTAATACCGTCAAACCTTCACGGAAGTTAGAGGTAATAGGTGTTTCGATGATCGAGCCATCTGGCTTCGCCATTAAACCCCGCATCCCTGCTAACTGACGAATCTGCGCGGCAGAACCCCGCGCACCTGAGTCAGCCATCATAAAGATCGAATTAAAAGAAGGCTGAGTGACCGTTTTACCTTCCACATTTACAACAGGCTCATTACCAATTTTTTCCATCATCGCTTTGGCGACTTTTTCGTTGGTACTGGCCCAAATGTCAACAACCTTGTTATAGCGTTCGCCTTGAGTGACTAAACCACCTGCAAATTGCAGCTCAATTTCTTTCACTGCATCTTCAGCCTCTGCTAACAGATGAACTTTCTTCTCAGGAATGATCATATCATCTGCACAGAAAGAAACGCCCGAGCGCGTCGCATAACGGTAACCGGTATACATCAATTGGTCAGCGAAAATAACCGCCTCTTTCATACCGACATGACGATAGGATTCATCCAACAGGCGAGAAATTGCCTTTTTCTTCAACACCGTATTAAAGATCTCGAAGGGCAAACCTTTCGGCATGATGTTAGTGAGAATTGAACGACCAACGGTTGTATCAATTAAGCGGGTACGCTTAGTGAATTCGCCATTCTCTTCTTTCACATAGTCAGTAATCCGGACTTTCACCTTAGCGTGTAAAGACGCATTACCTGTTTCATAAGCACGTTGCGCTTCTTGTGGATCAGCGAAGACCATGCCTTCGCCTTTCGCGCCAATCGCTTCGCGTGACATATAGTACAAGCCAAGCACGATATCCTGAGACGGTACAATAATCGGCGCACCATTCGCAGGTGACAGCACATTATTGGTCGACATCATTAAGCTACGTGCTTCAAGTTGGGCTTCTAATGACAACGGTACATGTACCGCCATTTGGTCACCGTCAAAGTCCGCATTGAATGCCGAACAGACTAAGGGATGCAACTGAATCGCTTTACCTTCGATCAAGACTGGCTCAAAAGCTTGGATACCTAAACGGTGCAGTGTAGGTGCACGATTCAGTAAGACTGGATGTTCACGAATAACTTCAGCAAGGATATCCCAGACTTCTGCCGTTTCACGCTCAACTAGCTTCTTTGCAGCCTTAATGGTTGTAGCTAAACCACGGCGCTGTAACTTACCGAAAATGAAGGGTTTGAATAACTCCAAAGCCATTTTCTTTGGTAGACCGCATTGATGCAAACGTAAAGTCGGGCCAACCACGATAACTGAACGACCTGAGTAGTCAACTCGCTTACCCAATAAGTTTTGACGGAAGCGACCTTGCTTACCCTTGATCATGTCAGACAAGGATTTCAACGGACGTTTATTAGACCCAGTAATCGCACGACCCCGGCGACCGTTATCTAAAAGCGCATCCACAGACTCTTGTAACATACGCTTTTCATTACGCACGATAATATCAGGTGCATTCAGCTCGAGCAGACGCTTCAAGCGGTTGTTACGGTTAATGACGCGGCGATACAAATCATTCAGATCTGAAGTTGCAAAACGACCACCATCCAAGGGCACTAATGGACGTAAATCCGGCGGCAACACAGGTAGCACATTCATAATCATCCACTCAGGACGATTACCGGAGGACACAAAGGACTCCATTACTTTTAAACGTTTGCCTAGACGCTTCAGCTTAGTTTCGGAGCCGGTTTCATTAATCTCTTCACGCATCTTGGCGATTTCATGCTTAAGGTCGATACCTTTTAATAGATCCTGAATCGCTTCAGCACCCATTTTCGCCTCGAATTCATCACCAAACTCTTCAACCGCTTCTAAATAAGCTTCATCCGAAAGTAGTGAACCACGCTCTAAAGTCGTCATGCCCGGCTCCGTGACCACGAAAATCTCGAAATAGAGAATACGTTCAATGTCACGTAAAGTCATATCCAGCATCAAGCCAATCCGAGATGGCAGTGACTTTAAGAACCAGATATGTGCAACAGGGCTAGCTAAATCAATATGCCCCATGCGATCACGACGGACTTTAGTTTGAGTCACTTCAACGCCGCACTTTTCGCAAACCACCCCACGATGCTTCAAGCGCTTGTACTTACCGCACAAGCATTCGAAATCTTTCACTGGGCCAAAGATTTTTGCACAGAACAGACCATCCCGCTCTGGTTTAAAAGTACGATAGTTAATGGTTTCAGGTTTTTTAACTTCACCATAAGACCATGAACGAATCACTTCAGGGGAAGCGAGGCCGATACGAATCGCATCGAACTCTTGAATTTCCTGCTGTTGCTTATAAAGGTTTAATAAATCTTTCATCGCTATTTTTCCGCCTGCTGTATTCGGTCAAATTAGTCTCTTTCCAGCTCGATATTTAAACCGAGAGAACGGATTTCCTTCATTAAAACATTAAAGGACTCAGGCATACTGGCTTCCATATAGTGATCGCCATCCACGATGTTCTTATACATCTTATTCCGTCCATTCACGTCGTCTGACTTCACGGTGAGCATTTCTTGCAAGGTATAAGCAGCACCATACGCTTCCAGTGCCCACACCTCCATCTCACCAAAGCGTTGACCGCCAAACTGCGCTTTACCACCCAGCGGTTGCTGCGTCACCAAGCTATAAGGACCGGTAGAGCGTGCATGCATTTTGTCATCGACTAAATGGTTCAGTTTCAGCATATGCATATAACCGACAGTTACAGTACGCTCGAAGGCATCGCCAGTACGACCATCGTATAAACGTGCTTGACCGCTTTCTGGTAAATCAGCCAGTCTCAACATTGCTTTAATTTCAGCTTCATCCGCACCATCAAAGACTTGGGTAGCCATTGGCACGCCTTTACGCAGATTGCCTGCCATTTCCAACACTTCAGTGTCTGTCATTTCAGACAAATCACCTTGACGTGGATTACCACCTGTTTCATAGATTTCGGTGAGGAACTTACGCATCTCATCGACTTTCGCTTTCGCGTCAATCATGCGGCCAATTTTATGACCTAAACCTTTGGCAGCCCAACCTAAATGAGTCTCCAAGACCTGACCTACGTTCATCCGTGAAGGAACACCTAAGGGGTTAAGTACGATATCGACGGTCTGGCCATTTTCTAGATAAGGCATATCTTCGACGGGAACAATGCGTGAAACCACACCCTTGTTACCGTGACGGCCTGCCATCTTGTCACCCGGTTGCATGCGACGCTTCACCGCGACATACACTTTCACCATCTTCAAGACGCCAGGAGCTAGATCATCACCCGCTGTTAACTTATCGCGTTGCTTCTGTAAGCGAATTTCGTACTCTTTCTTCTTTTCAGACATCTGAGTTGCGAGCGTTTCGAGCTGAAGGTTTAAGTTGTCGTCTTGCATACGCACAGAGAACCACTCATGCCGTGGCACAGCCGCTAACTGCTCTTGAGTCACGACAGTACCTGCTTTCAAACCCTTCAAACCGCCATCAGCTACTTGACCAACAACCATTTTCGAGACCCGCGCAAATACGTCACCTTCATAGATCCGCAACTCATCCAATAAGTCTTTACGAACCTTTTTCAAGTCCTCTTCTTGGATAGCTAAGGCACGAGCATCCCGCTCTACTCCATCACGAGTAAAGACACGCACATCAATAACCGTACCTGTCATACCGGTAGGTACACGCAGGGAGCTATCTTTAACATCAGATGCCTTTTCACCGAAGATGGCACGCAAAAGTTTTTCTTCTGGCGTTAATTGGCTTTCACCTTTAGGCGTAACTTTGCCAACCAAAATATCGTTAGGCTTGACCTCAGCACCGACATGAATAATCCCGCACTCATCTAGCTTTGCCAATAAGCTTTCGCTAACGTTAGGAATATCTGCAGTAATTTCCTCAGGACCTAACTTCGTGTCACGTGCTAAGCAAGACATTTCCTCGATATGGATGGTGGTATAACGATCTTCATCCACTACACGCTCAGATAACAAAATTGAGTCTTCAAAGTTGTAACCATTCCAAGGCATGAAGGCGATGAACATATTCTGACCTAAAGCCAATTCGCCTAGATCGGTTGAAGAACCATCCGCTAAGACATCACCGCGTGCAACCACATCGCCTACTTTCACGATTGGACGCTGATTGATACAGGTGTTTTGGTTAGAACGCGTATACTTAATCAGGTTGTAAATATCAACCCCGCCACGCTCATCCGCTTCATCATCATTGACACGCACGACTACACGCCCTGCGTCAACCGAATCAATCACACCACCACGACGTGCTGCTACCGTTGAACCAGAGTCAACGGCAACCGCTCGTTCCATACCCGTACCGACGATAGCTGTTTCCGCGCGTAAACAAGGTACGGCCTGACGTTGCATGTTTGAACCCATCAAGGCACGGTTCGCATCATCATGCTCTAAGAAGGGAATCAAGGAAGCTGCCACCGAGACGATCTGCTTCGGTGATACATCCATGTATTGCATACGATCGGAGGTCATGGTGGTGAATTCATTACGATAACGACAATTAATGAATTCTTCGAGGAAAGCACCATTTTCATCTAAGTCAGCATTCGCCTGTGCGATCACATACTGCGACTCTTCAATCGCTGACAGGTAATCAATTGCACGGGTTACTTTACCATCTACCACACGACGATAAGGGGTCTCTAAGAAACCATATTCATTCGTGCGTGCATACACCGACAGCGAGTTAATCAGACCGATGTTTGGACCCTCAGGGGTTTCAATTGGGCAAACACGACCATAATGCGTTGGGTGAACGTCACGTACCTCAAAACCGGCACGCTCACGGGTCAACCCCCCCGGGCCTAACGCAGAAATACGGCGCTTATGCGTTACTTCAGACAATGGATTATTCTGATCCATAAACTGTGATAACTGGCTAGAGCCGAAGAATTCTTTGATCGCTGCCGACACTGGCTTCGAATTTACCAATTCTTGTGGCATCAAACCTTCGCTTTCTGCCATCGTTAAACGTTCTTTTACCGCACGCTCAACCCGCACTAAACCAACACGGAAGGCATTTTCAGCCATTTCACCAACGCTACGAATACGACGGTTGCCTAAGTGATCAATATCGTCTACATCATCGCGCCCATCACGAATATCGATCAACTTTCTTAGCACAGCTAAAATATCGGCTTGATCTAACACACCACTACCCGTGGATTCATCACGACCTAAGCGGCGATTGAATTTCATCCGGCCTACCGCTGATAAGTCATAACGCTCATCAGTGAAGAACAGGTTATTGAATAAACTCTCAGCCGACTCTTTCGTAGGTGGCTCACCGGGGCGCATCATTCGGTAGATTTCAATTTGCGCTTCCAATTTGGTACGTGTTGGATCGATATTCAAAGTGTTAGAAATGAACGGCCCGCGATCCAAATCATTAGTATAGAGAATATCAAATTCACTAACACCATTATCACGCAACTTATTAACCAACTCTTCAGTGATTTCAGAATTAGCTTCTGCTACTAACTCACCGGTTGCAGTGTCAATAATATTGTGTGCTAGCACCTTACCGTACATATAATCTTCAGGCACGGCTAATTTGCTGATGCCACTTTTTTCTAGTTGACGAATGTGTTTGGCCGTAATCCGACGACCCGTTTCAACAATCACATTTCCATCTAGCAGAATATCAAAAGCAGCTAATTCACCACGCAAGCGTTCGGGTACTAGATCAATTTCTACGCCTTTATCTAGTAAATGGACTTTTACATTCTCAAAGAAATAATCAAGAATCTGCTCATTTTCCATGCCTAAAGCACGTAACAGAATGGTTGAAGCTAATTTACGACGACGATCAATCCGTACATAAATGCTGTCTTTAGGATCAAACTCAAAATCTAACCAAGAACCACGATAAGGAATAACGCGAGCACTATGTAATAACTTGCCTGCTGTGTTCGACTTCCCTTTATCATGCTCAAAGAATACACCGGGCGAACGGTGTAATTGGGAAACGATGACACGCTCAGTACCATTAATAATAAAGGTACCTTTATCGGTCATTAGGGGTAATTCGCCTAAATAAACATCCTGCTCCTTAATCGACTTAACGACTTTAGCTTCAACTGGCGCTTCTTTATCATGAATTACCAAGCGTAATTTGACACGTAAGGAAGCGGCATAAGTTAAACCACGTAATTGACATTCGTAAACATCAAAAACAGGTTCAGCCAACCGATAATCCACATACTCAAGTGTGATATAGTTGTTGTAACTTACAATCGGAAAGACTGAAGAAAAGGCAGCGTGCAAACCAGTAGCAGAGCGCTCTTGCACAGGTCGATCCAGTTGCAAAAACTGCCGATAGGACTCCAACTGAATGGTTAACAGGTCGGGTACTTCCAGAATCTGCTCACGTTTGCCAAAGTCTTTGCGGATCCGTTTTTTCTCAGTGTAACTTAGTCCCATTGTGCTTCCTCAACTGGAATCAAAATCTTATTTGTCATTTAATGTCTGACAAGCGACAAAAGGCCGACAGCGTTAAACACTGCCAGCCTTGGGATTTTTTGAACTATTAGAAGTTGCTTAAAATCATCCTGACCTCAAGATTACTTGAGTTCGACCTCAGCACCAGCGTCTTCCAGTTCTTTCTTAATCTTGGCAGCATCTTCTTTAGAAGCGCCTTCTTTAACAGTAGAAGGAACGCCTTCAACCATATCTTTCGCTTCTTTTAAGCCCAGACCGGTGATGCCACGAATCGCTTTAATAACGTTGATCTTATTAGCGCCGAAGCTCTTCATGATAACGTTGAATTCAGTTTGCTCTTCAACAACTGCAGCCGCTTCACCACCACCCGCAGGGCCAGCAGCCACTGCAACTGCAGCAGTTACACCAAATTTTTCTTCAATTGCTGAAATCAGATCAACGACTTCAGTTACAGTCATGTTGGCAATCGTTTCCAACATATCGTCTTTTGTACAGGCCATGTAAATCTCCAAAACCTTTGTCAGTAATTACTCTACGCTAACGCCAGTGGCTTCAGCTTTTTGGTCACGCACTGCAGCAAGTGTACGAGCAAATTTGTCGAGAGGCGCACGAATCGCAGCCGCCAAGGTAGCGATTGCTTGTGAGCGAGTCGGCAATTTTGCCAGACGCTCCAACTCAGCAGATGGCAGCATTTTTCCGTCAATAGCGACGAATTGAACTGCTAACTTGTCGTTGGCTTTGTCTTTCAGGAAGTCTTTAACTAGACGCGCCGCAGAACCTGGATCTTCTTGAGAAAATGCCAGAATCAGAGGGCCTTTCAAGCCGTCTTGGATACACTCGAAAGCAGTACCTTTAACAGCAATACGCGCCAGATTATTCTTCACTACACTTAAATAAACTCCACCTTTACGTGCGTTTTTGCGCAGTGTGGTGAGTTGTGACACGGTCAATCCACGGTACTCAGCAGCAACCGCAGAATGAGCACTTGCAGCAACTGCGGCCACTTCAGAGACAATCTCTTTTTTCTCTTCCAGTGTTAATGCCACGTTATCTACTCCTGGTTTGGTGGTTAATTCCACCAGTTATCAATCTCAACTTAAAAATTTAAGTTAAGAAGGAAACAGCGCCCCAAACCAGTTACTGACTCGGGAAACGCCATCTGCGCAGGTTCTCTACATAGTATGCAGAACTATTAAGTTGTTAAAACGCCTGCGGTCTTTGACGACATACAGCCTTGTATATCTCAACGCTTTTCAGCCGCTTACTTCCTTGTAAGCACAGTTTGAGTTCAAGAACTCAAAATCTTTATTGAGCAGTAACGCTCGCTTGATCTACTTTTAAGCCAGGCCCCATTGTCGTGGACAAGGCGATACCCTTTAGGTAAATACCTTTAGAAGTAGATGGTTTCATTTTAACTAAATCAGTGACTAAAGCGGCTAAATTTTGTGCTAAGGCTTCCGTACCGAAACTGGTGTTACCAATGCCACAATGGATAATACCTGCTTTATCAGTGCGATAGCGAACTTGACCTGACTTGGCATTTTTCACTGCTTCGGCCACGTTTGGAGTAACCGTACCGACTTTAGGGTTAGGCATTAAGCCGCGTGGACCTAAAATTTGACCTAACTGGCCAACAACACGCATCGCATCTGGGCTAGCAATAACTACGTCGAAGTCCATTTTACCCGCTTTAACTTCAGCAGCTAAATCATCGAAACCAACGATATCTGCACCGGCGGCTCTTGCTGCTTCAGCATTAGGGCCTTGAGTAAAAACTGCGACACGCACAGTTTTACCATTGCCATTGGGTAATACCGTAGAACCACGCACAACTTGATCAGATTTACGTGGATCAACACCTAGATTGATAGCCACATCAACACTTTCAGTAAATTTAGCGGCTGGTAAGGACTTTAACAAATCCAGAGCATTGGTCACTGCATAAACTTTAGTGCTATCTACTTTTTCACGAATTGCTTTTTGACGCTTAGTTAGCTTTGCCATTTATACGCCCTCCACTTCTAAGCCCATGCTACGAGCAGTACCTGCAATAGTACGAACTGCGGCATCTAAATTGGCTGCTGTTAAGTCTGGCTCTTTAGTCTTAGCAATTTCTTCTAATTGCGCACGACTGATCTTGCCAACTTTGTCACTATTTGGACGAGCACTACCTGATTTCAAGCCCATCGCTTTTTTCAATAGTACTGAAGCGGGTGGAGTTTTGGTAATGAAGGTAAAACTTTTATCACTGTAGACCGTGATAACGACTGGAATTGGCATACCGACTTCCATGCCTTGAGTAGCAGCATTGAAGGCTTTACAAAACTCCATAATATTCACACCTTTTTGACCCAATGCAGGACCAACTGGTGGACTCGGATTAGCTTTACCAGCAGCAACTTGCAGCTTAATATAGCCGGTTACTTTTTTTGCCATTTTGATTTACCTATGAATGGGTACAAACGCCTCACGGCTCCCCGT
Organism: uncultured Thiothrix sp.; assembly: GCF_937873765.1. Classification (GTDB taxonomy): domain Bacteria; phylum Pseudomonadota; class Gammaproteobacteria; order Thiotrichales; family Thiotrichaceae; genus Thiolinea. The sequence goes on from NZ_CALMZC010000012.1 coordinate 83,642, forward strand.
TGTGCAATCAGGCTTTTTCCACCTGATAGAACTCAAGCTCAACAGGCGTTGAGCGACCAAAAATTTGTACTGCAACTAACAAACGGCTCTTCTCATAGTTTACTTCTTCAACAACACCATTGAAGTCTTTAAATGGACCATCGTTGACACGCACTACTTCGCCGGCATCGAACAAAACTTTAGGCTTAGGTTTATCAACACCTTCTTCTACTCGACGCAAAATAGTATCGACTTCTTTTTGGGTGATCGGTGCAGGTTTATCACCAGAACCACCGATGAAACCTAGGACACGTGTAGTATTCTTAACCATATGCCAAGTTTCATCATTCATTTCCATTTGAACTAATACATAGCCCGGAAAGAACTTGCGCTCACTACGACGCTTCTGGCCTTCACGCATTTCGACAACTTCTTCGGTAGGGACTAAAATATCACCGAATTGCTCTTCCATACCAAAGCGCACCACACGCTCTTTTAAAGAACGCTGCACTTGACCTTCAAAGCCAGAAAAGGCTTGAACTACATACCAACGCTTAGCCATCAACCACCACCTAGCAAGGTTTTAACACCCCAGCCTAGAAGCATATCTACCAGCCAGAGGAAGAGAGAAAGCAATAAAACAATCACCATGACCATCAAGGTTGTCTGCATGGTTTCAGCGCGGGTAGGCCATACCATCTTGCGGACTTCCATCCGACTATCTTTCAAGAAGGTAATTAAGCCACGCCCTTTCTCAGTGGTTGCTGCAACAGTTACTGCTATTGCAACAAATGCTAATAACCCTAAAACCCGAATTAAGACTGAAACTGCTTCACCTTTCCAAGTGGCGAAATAGTAGAAGCCACCGATACCCACTAACAGCAAGACAAAAGCTAAAATAAGCTTAATCGTATCGAGCGAGGACGTTTGTTGTTCAGCTTTTAAAGACATAATTTTTTGATACAACCTAAACAGCCTAAATGACTTTATACAAAGACTTGCACAAAGATAAGCTAGAATTTGTAGAAAGCCATCTTGCTAAAAGATGGCAGGCCAAGAGGGAATCGAACCCCCAACCTGCGGTTTTGGAGACCGCCGCTCTGCCAATTGAGCTATTGGCCTAACAAACGAGAGGACGGGAGTGTACAGACTCCCGCCATATTCTGCAACTAATTAATTGAATATTGTTAGCTTACTCAATAATTTTAGCGACGACACCAGCGCCTACAGTACGACCGCCTTCACGAATCGCAAACCGCAAACCATCTTCCATCGCAATCGGATTGATCAGAGTGATTACCATCTTCACGTTGTCACCTGGCATCACCATCTCCACGCCCTCAGGTAACTCACAAGCACCGGTCACGTCCGTGGTACGGAAGTAGAACTGTGGACGATAGCCATTAAAGAACGGGGTATGACGACCACCTTCTTCCTTAGATAAGACGTACACTTCAGCTTCAAATTTGTTGTGGGGCTTAATCGTGCCCGGTTTGCACAGCACTTGACCACGCTCAACGTCATCACGCTTAGTACCACGTAATAACAAGCCTACATTGTCACCGGCTTGACCTTGGTCTAACAGCTTACGGAACATTTCAACGCCCGTTACAGTAGTAGAAGTCGTGGCACGAATACCAACGATTTCTACGGTCTCACCCACTTTGATCACGCCACGTTCGATACGACCCGTGACTACCGTACCACGACCCGAGATCGAGAAAACGTCTTCAACCGGCATCAAGAACGCACCATCAATCGCACGCTCAGGTTCTGGGATGTAAGTATCTAAAGCATGGATCAGTTCAGCAATCGATGGTTCGCCAATCGGTGACGTATCACCTTCTAAAGCAGCACGAGCTGAACCTTTAATAATCGGGGTATCATCACCTGGGAATTCGTAGCTGGATAACAGTTCACGTAATTCCATCTCGACCAGTTCTAACAGTTCTTCATCATCAACAAGGTCACATTTGTTCATGTAAACCACGATGTACGGAACACCCACTTGGCGAGATAATAGGATGTGCTCACGGGTTTGTGGCATGGGGCCATCAGCCGCTGAACAGACCAGAATCGCGCCGTCCATTTGTGCAGCACCGGTGATCATGTTCTTTACATAGTCCGCGTGGCCGGGGCAGTCGACGTGAGCGTAGTGGCGATTTTCTGATTCGTATTCTACGTGTGCGGTAGAAATAGTAATACCACGTGCTTTCTCTTCCGGAGCTGCGTCAATTTGGTCATACGCTTTCGCTTCACCACCAAATTTACGGGATTGAACGACTGTCAACGCTGCGGTCAAGGTCGTCTTGCCGTGGTCTACGTGACCTATCGTTCCGACGTTCACGTGCGGCTTCGTGCGCTCAAATTTACTCTTTGCCATCTCGAAAACCCCTAAGAAGGATCAATAACTTGGTGCTCTTGGGCAGAATCGAACTGCCGACCTCATCCTTACCAAGGATGCGCTCTACCATCTGAGCTACAAGAGCGTAAATTCTTAAACGACTCAGCCACACTATTTGGAGCGGGTGATGGGAATCGAACCCACGCCATCAGCTTGGAAGGCTGAGGTTCTACCATTGAACTACACCCGCTTAATTTATTTCGCATTAGCACGAAACCTTAAACGTGCGCACCAAATCAAAAAATATGGTGGAGGGGGAAGGATTCGAACCTTCGAAGGCAGAGCCAACAAATTTACAGTCTGTCCCCTTTGACCGCTCGGGAACCCCTCCGACTGGAAAGGCGCATAGTGTGATTTAATCGTTTTTTTTTGTCAACTCAAGATTTGAGCTTTTTTTCAGAAATTCACAGTAAACGTTTAAAATCTAATCGCCTTAACTAACTCTTACTTACCAAATGGCCCCGTATTGGTTTCAAGCTTATAAATTAAACCGATACTTTGGTTAGCACCACTGGTAGCTTCTACTTGTAAACGCTTGTTCACCTGATAAGTCACTGCGACTTTTTGCAGCGAATCAAACAGGCCCACAATATACTTCACATACAATTTAGAGCCAAGCTTTTTCCCGAGAGCTAGCTCACTTTGTTTGTAATCTCCACTATTTGAATTAATTCCAACATCATCCAAGCCTAAATTACCACCGATACTTTGTGCTAAACTTTCCCCACCTGCTAAACCTAAACTGGTAATAGCACGCGTCAAAACAGCCGTATCGCCCCCTGATACACCCGATAAGGCGCGCCCTGTTAACAAATAACTTAAAGTATCGCTTTGGGTTTGTTGTGGTGAGGAAAATAAGGTGGACTCGGGCTGCTTGACAGTCCCACCTAGGCTAATACCAACTGTAATATCATCTTCTACCTCACGTGTAGCACGTACATCTAAAGCCGGATTGGTCATTGGCCCGTTAAAAATCAACCGTCCACGCTCTATCTTGAGATCTTGCCCATAGGCTTTATAGAAACCCTCCACCACGCTTAGAGCACCCTCGGCAATAATGTCCTGTTTATTGCGTAGAATCCGCATTTTGCCATTTAGACGAGCTTCTAACCCAAAGGCATTCATCCGCACGCGATCGCCCACCTCTACCAAAATATTAGGCTGGATATCAATCGCTGCACCGTCTTGAGGAGTTCTTAGCTTTTTACGCACAGTCGCTGGCTGGTTACGCCCAACAAAGACAATATCGTCTGAGCGCACACTCGCCTCCATCGGCAAAGCTTGGATATTGATAGACGCCTCTGGTACACGCAAAGCACCGGTAATAATTACTGACTTAGGCGTTGCTTGAATATTTAAATCAGGAGAAATTTGCCCCTGAACTTCATACGTGTTCATCAGCAGTAAATTACTACCTTGCAGGCGCAAATCAGCACTCCAATTTGGTAAGTTAGCTAAACGCAAAACACCATTTGCTTTCAGTATCCCCTGCCCTGCACGTAGTGAGCCAGTAATATTCATTTGATCCGCTTGGCTAGCTTGAACGGCTACACTGATATCCTCAATTTTTGCGCCCGTTTCTGGCAGGTATAGTGAAGCATTTTGTAGGCGTAAAGTGCCGGTGACCTGTGGCTTATTGAGCAAGCCCTGAATACGTACATCGCCATTGACCTGCCCTTTTAGCTCATCTACTTGCGGTGAATAGGCTTGTAGCCAACTTATATCTGGCATAGTGACGGTAGCCTTCACATCCAAGCGGGGTTGACCACCTTCATCCGCTAAATCAATGCGTCCATCAGCACGTAGTTGTCCACGTCCACGAATATCCATTTGCGCTTGAAAGGTAGCGCTACGATCAGTTAAGATCAAACTAGCTTGCGCCTGTGTATATTGCAAAGTTTCTGTGCGCTTATTATCCGTACGCAGCACAATCATATTGTCTGGCAAGTTGATATTGACCCGCGCAAACGGCTTACCGCCGCGCTGCTCAAATTGATAATCCGCATTGATTAAGCCCGGTAACTGTACAGTCGTGGGTAAGAAGGCTTTCGCAAGACTAATCGGTACTTGCTGCAAGACACCATTCGCAGTTAAGCCGCGTTGTGTACTCCAATCTGCTTTACTACAGATGCGCGCATTCTGTGGATTCACTAGACAGGCATTGGCTAGGATAAAAGTTTGGGCTGAGGCTGTCACACCAACTGCACTCGTCAACTGCCAATTGCCAGCCGCAGTATCTCGCAGATTCAGAGACTCGACCGCTCCTTTCCATTGTTGCCCATTCCAAGAACCTGAAGCACGTCCTTCTAATCTGCCCGCTTGATGTACTACTTTAAGATTTAAAGTATGGCGCGATAGCTGACCTTGTAAAGTGAATTCAGCTTGTTTAATTTGATTTGTACCTTGGCGCAAACCTTCAAGCGTACCACGCAAATCATACTGTGCACCTGCTTGATTAGCCTGCAAAGATAATTTGGCAATTTTTAAATCTTGGTAACCGACTTGATTGCCCTGCAAATTGCCTTGCACCTGCGGCTGAGCCAAATTACCGCGTAAAGACCCTTCGCCTTTTAAGCTACCCGCTAAGCCCGGCCAAAGCTGTGCTAGATTAGGTGCTTGAACCCACCATTGAATATCAAAAGGCTCACTAGCACGACCATTAGCCTCTAGCTCATTAGAACCTGCTAAGACCCTCACAGACTGCAAAGTAATTTGTTTGCCTTGAATCTTAACTTTGCCATTGGCCTGCAAAGGTCGGCCTTCGATTTGCCCCTTGAGGCTCGCTACCTCTAAATCAAATTGACTGCCATCTAAACGTCCTGATAAGCGCCCATTTCCTTTGACATTACCATTTAATTTAGGGCTGAGTTGGCTAAGATTTTTCGCATCTAAGTCCCAATCCACCCCTAAGGTCGTGCTCGCACTGCCATTTAAACGTAGGCGATTTTGCCCTACATCCACTAACACATTATGTGCGGTTACGACTTTATCGCGTAGCTTAAGCTCACCACTCGCACTTACCGGAAAGCCTTGGACATTGCCTTTGAGACTATCCACTTTTACTGCTAGTTTGGAGCCATCTAATAACCCTTGTAAGCGACCATTCCCTTTTAACTCACCTTTCACTGTAGGACTTAATTGACTTAAATCCTTAGCATCTAAAGACCAAGCTAAACCCGCCGCATCATTCGCAATCCCATCCAGTTGAATCCGATTTTTGCCCAAAGATAGCGCTAAGCCATTGGCTGAAAACTGCTTATTACGAATGCGTAATTCACCACTAGCATTAATGGGGAAGTTCTGCACATTGCCGGTGAGGCTATCGATATTGACTGTCAGCCTTGAACCATCCAATAACCCAGTAGCCTTACCTTTACCTTTTAAATCGCCCTTGACCGCAGGCGCTAATTGACTCAAATCTTTGGCATCTAAAGCCCAACTTAGACCTTGCTTTTCATCGGCAACGCCATCTAAGCGAATTTGGTTTTTGCCCACTGAGAGATTCAGACCTTGTGCGGCAATTAATTTATTTTCTAATTTAACTTGCCCATCAGCCCGAATGGGAAAATCTTGTACCACACCATCTAAGCGCTCGACCTTCAGCGTGAAACGCGAACCGTCTAGTAAGCCACGGAAATTTCCACGTCCATTTAAGTTGCCGGTCAGTGTGGGATACAACTGCGCTAATTTATTCGCATCCAGCGACCAATTTAAGCCTTGGGCTTCATCAGCCACACCTTCTAGTTTAATATGATTATCGCCAACATCGATTTGCACGCCTTGTGCACTCATTACTTTTTCTTGAATAAGTAGGCTACCAGTGGCTTTAATCGGGTAATCTTTGACTATCCCTGCTAAGCGATCAATACGCAGCGCCAAGCGTGAGCCATCCATTAAACCTTGCACATTCCCTTTACCTGACAAATTACCGGGCAAACTAGGCATGAGCTGCTGCAATTTAGGTGCTTCTACTACCCAATCTAAACCTTTTTGCTCGTCTGCAATCCCTTCTAAAGTGATGCGATTATCTGCCACATCAATCCGTACCCCTTGCGCAGATAAAACTTTATCCTGAACTTTAAGCGTGCCTAGGGCTTTGACCGGTTGATCTAAGACTGAACCCGCTAATTCATTAATTTGTAAACTTAACCGTGAACCATCTAATAAGCCTTGTGCTTTACCATTACCAACCAAATTACCTTTGAGCTGAGATGAAAGTTGCGCAAGATTTTTAGCATTCAACTTCCAAATTAAACCTTGGGCTTCATCGGCTACACCATCCAGCTCAATTTGGTTATCGCCTAAGCTTAACTTGACCGCTTTAGCTGTGAGGATTTTGTCATTGACTAAAACTGTACCGTTGCCTTTGACAGCATAATCTAGCAACTCGCCTTGTAAATTATCAATGCGCAAGGCTGCGCGCGAACCATCCAATAGACCTTGGACATTACCACTACCCGCTAACTTACCTTTTAAGCTTGGGACAAGTTCGGTTAAATCTTTGGCATCAATCTTCCAATTAATCCCCTGAACTTCATCCGCAACTCCATCTAGCTCGACATGATTAGTCCCCACATCCAACTGTAAGGCTTTAGCAGTCACCAATTGATCACGCAACAGCACTGAGCCTTGAGCTTTAAGAGTGCGCTCTAACACCTCGCCATTGAGTTCATCAATCCGTAGAGCTAAACTTGAGCCATCCAATAAACCTTGCGCATTACCTTTGCCTTTCAAGTTGCCACGTAAATCTGGATGTAAATTACTCAGATTTTGTGCATCTAAAACCCAATCAATGCCTTGAGTCTCATCGGCTATCCCATTCATAGATAAATGGTTTTCACCCACAGAGACTTTTAAATCACGGGCGGTTAGTAAGCCATTGGTTAAACTAGCGCCCCCTTTCGCTTCGACGGGATAATCTAAAACCTGCCCCGCTAACTGCTCAATATCGAGCATAAACTCTGAACCATCGATCTTGCCTGAGAGCTTCCCTTTGCCTGCTAATTTACCTTCTAGGCTAGGATGAAGCTGCTCTAATAAGGGTGCGTCCAATTCCCAATCAATTAATAAACCATCCTCTGCAATACCTTTTGCCAAAAAGTGATTTTCCCCTATGGCTGCTTTAATAGAGTTAACTGTTAGAGCGTTTTTATCTAAACCTACTGACAAGGTGGCATCAATCGGATAATCACGCAAAGTACCGAGCAGTTTGCTGGCATCCAAACTCACCACTAACTGATTATTGACAAATTGCCCTTTGGAAGCGGCAGTAAGTTCTAAAGAGCCGGGTAAATCTGCAACAAAAGCTTCAGGATTAACTTTTGAGCCATTGAGCTTTGCATCCCAAGTTAATGTAGGACGCCATGCTAGATTACCGGTTATGCCCATCTCGCCTGCAGTGCTTCGTAATTGCCCTGCTTCAAAAGTTACCCCATCAAAACTACCTATTCCAGCGAGTTTGACCTGAGTTTCAGGAAAATCCCTATAAGTCCACTTGCCATCTGCTTGAAAGCGATAATTAGGCAAATCACCTGTAGCGGTTACCTTGAGTGAGCCGATGCCACACTTGGAGCCTTCAGAAGCAATCACTCCCGTCAATTCGGTCGGATGCGGTTTGAGTAAACCCATCTTACCTTTCAGATCCATGTTAACGCTGCCACCTAAGGGATCGACATAGCTACCTACCAATTTATTAACTTGCAACACGCCGGCGCGGTTGTAGGCTTGCAGATTAATATCCTTGAATTTCATCTGGAAGCTACCCCTATTGATCACCAATTCTTGGAGAACAACATCCTCTAGAGCAACCTCGGCTGGAATGCGAATATCAGGAATGGTAATAGGCTCAGTGCTGCTAGTTTCAAAAGTTGGAATAGTAATCACTAAGCGCTGACCGCTTAATTTATCCACCTGCACTTGCGAAGGAACAGCAAACCTTTTAATAGAAACATCCAACCGTGCATCTTCTATTTCAACTTTAACACTTGGGTTTTCCCATTCAATGCGCTCGACCTTCATCTGATCCAATAAAGCGCCTTCAACCCCTGTTAAACGTAAATCGGGTAAAACCTGCTGAATACTGCTGGCTAATAAGGCAGTACCTACCCGCGTAGTTGACAGTAATGCGATAGCTAATAAAACAATAAGACTAATGACTAGCAAAGCAGCTAGCGGATGAATCACGAAATACTTGACGGAACGCCTCACAAATCTGGCCCTAAACTAAAGTAAAAATGCAGATCCTTAGTATCATTTTTAGGGATAGCCAAATCCAAGCGTACTGGGCCTAATGGTGATTTATAGCGTATCCCAACTCCAGCCCCGACATGCAGCTCATAGTTTTTCCAATCATTAAAAGCACTACCGGCGTCGGCAAAAACCGCTGCACTGATTTTTTCAGTCATTGGGTGTTCATACTCGAGGCTAGTGACGATTAAGTTCTTGCCACCTGTTACCTCCCCATACTCATCCAGCTCACCCAAAGCATTAGAATCAAAACCTCTGACAGAATCCTGTCCACCCGTAGTAAACCCAAGCGACTTTGGCATAACACTATCGTTCTCTACCCAAGTTGCTCCCACTGCACCGCGTGCAATAGCCTTACTGCCATTTTCAAAACTATGTAGGTATTTTCCATCTACCCGAGCTTGCAACAAGGTCTCGTCACTCAACACACTTTTATGAGCACCCTTTATCTCACCGGATAAGCGCCAACCTTTCTCAGGATACAAAGGATCAGTAGTTTTGGTTTTATTCACCCGCGCCCCGATTAAAGTCAATTGGGTATTATCCGGAATCGAATCACCATCAATCACTAAGCGGAATTTTTCTTCAAAAAAGGAAATAAAAGCCGTCTGTTGCCAATCACTCTCAGTGCGCCGATTATAGTTAAATTCTAATTTGCGCTGATCTAGATAGGTTGCTAAAGGGATACCTGCAAAATCAATACTATCTTTAGATTTAATCCAAGACACATCAATACCCGCATATTCATGCTCGGGTTCCCACAAAGGTACGATGTATTTAAAACCTGTTTTTAAATAACCTGACTGGGTATAGAGCAAGGCTATATCCAATTTATGTCCTTTACGGTTTACCCAGCGCGCATTCATGCCACCTTCAATCGTAAAACCATCGTCTGACGCGAAAGCTAATTTACCCGTATAGGCATAGCGTTTATTACGTAGCGCTTTAATCTCGACAGGGACACGATTATTCTCAGTATTTTGATAATTGCTACTAATTTGCACATCACTGTAGTAACCACTATTTTCCAATAAACGCTGCTGCCGGAGTAGGTCTTCAGAATTATAATCTTCGCCTGCTTCTACTCGTAGATAACGCTTTAGGAATTTTTGATCAAGTACGTCTTGTTCAACATCCACTTGGCCAAATTGATAGCGCTTGCCGGTATCAAAATGCAGATTCACCACGGCTTGACGACTATCGAGATTTACTTGAATTTCTCGTTCTACGAATTGAGCATCAAAATACCCCAAGCGGCTGGCAGCACGGGTAAGACTAGATTTGAAGTCCTCGTATTTCTGTGTGACTAAGACCTCATGATCGGTATAAGGCGGCTCACTAGCAATTGCTTTAAAATCATCAGACTTTGCACCCTCACCTGTAATACGAATATTAGATTTAGCTACTGTTACAGTTGGACCCGGCTCTACCACAATATTGAAGTTCCAACAGTTATTTTGACGAGCCGAAGTCATATCAAACTTGGCCGTGAAATAGCCCATCGCCTCCGCACCTTTGGTTAATTTAGGCTGAGCAGCATCCACATAGCGCTCAATTCTCTCAGTGGGTGACTCACATTTCAGGTTGCGCAAGGAAGGCAAATAGGCACGTAAATTCTCTTCTAAACTCGGCTCAGCACCTTGAATACTCACTTTAACCGGCGACTCTTCAGGTTCTTTGTTATTTTGCTCAGCAGCCGGACTTGCAGTACTTACCACTAAAGTCGCCAATGCTAAGGCGCTTAGACGATAACCCGGCTTTAATTTCATAGATCTATCCTAGTTACTGTTCAAAGACCCATTCCAACAACAGATTTTGCAAACTATGTCCGAAACCTGCTGAACGCTGGCCGTTTTGCTGCATCACAATAATCATGCGTTTCCCGCTACGGGTGAGCATATAACCCGCAATGGCGCTCACATCACGCAAAGTGCCTGTTTTTAAGCGCGTCCTGCCGGCTAAATCACTCCGCCTAAAGCGCCGAGCTAAAGTGCCATCTTGACCCAATAAAGGTAAAGAGTTGAGCATTTCTGGCATATAAGGATCGCGCCAAATGGCTTGTAGTAACTCCCCTACTTGGCGGGCACTAACCCGCTCATTCCGCGATAAGCCTGAACCGTTATCTATCACCAAACCTTGGGTAGAAATACCTTGGTCGGTTAAAACCTTTAATACAGCTAAACGCCCTTTCTCCAGTGTAGCAGGGGCTTCGAACATTTTCGCGCCTACTGTTAACATGACTTGGCGCGTCATAACATTATTACTCCATTTATTAATCAACCGAATCTGCTCGGCTAAAGGCATGGAAGTATGCACATAATATTGACGATCACCTGTTTTGAGTTGTCCCGTTTGTAACCTCCCATCTAACTTCCCACCAAGCATTTGCCAAAAATCACGGAAGGCATTAAATACATGTTCTTCAGGACTCGAAAGGACTAGGGTTTCTAAGCGTGAACCACAACTACCGATATAAGAGCCAGAGACTTTAATACGGCCATCTATTTGGGTTTGCACCTGGGGATTATGCCGCTTCTTGGTACAATCGCCACTCACAAACTCTAATTGCTCGTTTAACGCTGCTGTTGGTTTAGGAAAGGCAATCACATTAACCTTATTAGCAGCCATATCTGGCTCAAATAACAGACGTGTAGCTTGGAAGTTAAACATCAAAGCTGAAGGTGGTGCGTTATAAACGCGCTCGCGCTCACCATCAAAGGCGGCTGGATTAATGGAGGGTAACTCAAAAAAGCTATTATCAATGATAAGATCGCCTGTAATCTCTTGTAGGCCTTTTAAACGCAGATCATGCACTAACTGCCAAAATGATTCGTAGACTAAAAAAGGATCACCATAGCCTTTTAGAACTAGGTCACCGTGTAAAACTCCATCCCGTAATTCACCACGTGTCCAAACTTCCGTATCCCAAGTCCACGCTGGCCCTAAAGTTTTTAAAGCCGCCCAAGTGGTTAAGAGCTTCATTGTTGAAGCGGGATTACGCGGCACTTCAACCTCATGCTGAATTAAAGGGCCGTCCGCACTCACATCGCGTACATACACGCTAATTTCATCAGCAGAAATATTACGCTCTTGCATAAAAGCTAGAACTGAGGGCGGTAAATCCTGTACCTGAGAATGCCGGGTAGTAGCTTGTTCAGCTGGTTGAGGGGGAGTGCGCGTTAGTGTAGGACTAGTAACTTCCTCAGCAGATGTAGTCGCTGCGTCCTCTTCATCTGTCCACCCCGGGTTCGCAAAAAAAACCGCGAGGACGAGGATAAAACCTAAAAAGAGGGTGAGACTACACTGATGCGGAGTAGAGAATCTATTTAACATGCTTATTTATAAGATATTTCAACAGCGTTAATGCTTAGCTTATGACTTGTTTAAGTCAACTAGCCCAATGACTTCAATTAATTTTGCCTTATAATGCCATTGTAAATCGAAATCGTACAATTTCATTGCATAAATGTGTTTATCTACAGATTGAGCCCGATAAGATGGGCGCGGGTCTTGCTTTAAAATTTGTCGAATTAATGACTCAAGCTCCGTTCCAAGCTGGCAACTTTTTTTCTCACACTGTCGCTTAGCTTCTAGGGTAAAAACCACTTCCCACTCGCTAGCTGGCGCTTGCTCAGCAAAACCACCTTGTGCTCCCAAAATGCTGTCAGCATAAGGCAAGTAAGGCTTAATATCGAATACTGGAGTGCCATCTAATAGATCCACAGCACTCAAATGTAAACAAGTCGTTTGTCCTACAAATTCAATTTTCTCTAAACCTGCTACCGATAAACCTAAGGGATTAGGCCGGAATGTAGAACGCGTTGCAAATACCCCTAAGCGCTTATTACCACCTAGACGTGGTGGTCTAACAGTATTCGACCATGAATCATTAAGATTAGCGTGAAACTGAAAAATCAACCAGATATGACTAAATTGCTCTAAGCCTTTAAAGGCTTCAGGCTGAGAAAAAGTGGGTAATAGTTGCAATTTTGCTTGCGCTGCCGTGACTAACCCAGATTGGCGGGGAATGCCAAACTTTTCCTTATAGCAAGATTGAATGAACCCAATCGGCTGCAGTTTCAACTCAGTCTCAGCATTTAATGATGAATATTGTCCAGTTGTCACGCGAGGATTGCCATGAGCCTAACAAAATTTAATAATTTGCCTGCAACTTTTGCAGTGTCACCTGCTCTACATTATTACAATAATACCAAAGGTTCAGCATCGTGATTAAAAAAATACTCGGCTCAATCGCCGGCCAACTGTTTATTGTGCTGATGGCTTTAGCCATTATGTCTGCCTGTAGTCGGGGTATTAAAGCCAATGATCCCGTACCACAAGCCGCTTTAGATAAGCACTCCTGGCAACTGACTGCTATTGAGGGCAAAGCTATTCCTAATGATGCAGCTGCACCGACGTTAAAATTTGAAAATGGTCGTTTAACCGGTTTCACTGGCTGCAATCGCTTATTTGCTAGTTATCTAGCTAGCTCAACTGGAAGCTTAGCTTTAAGTGCTTTGGGAACTACTAAAATGGCCTGTATGGGAACAGGTGGAGCTTTGGAGCGGGCAGTATTGCAAGCTTTAGAAGCAGTGGACTTATATGCTTTGCCACTTGGGCAACTAAATCTGTTAGATGCGAATCACAAAATTTTACTGACTTATATTCCCGAGAAACCATAAAACTATTGCTTAATCCCCTCCAGTTAGAGGGGATCAAGCAAATACTTAGTTTATTGAGCCATGAGCTTCTCATACTTTAGTTGTAACTGCTCTTTGGTCTCAGTATGCGTAGGATCTTTAGGAATACAATCTACTGGGCAAACGGCAACACATTGTGGTTCATCATAGTGACCCACACACTCGGTGCAGCGATTGTGGTCAATCACATAAATTTCGTCGCCCGGAGAAATCGCATTGTTGGGGCACTCTGGCTCACAAACATCACAATTGATGCATTCATCAGTAATCATCAAGGCCATGAATAAGTTCCTTATCAGTATTCAAGTGGCAGACATTCTAGCAAGCTCATGCTAGGAAGAACATTAACCCAAATCATGGTCGGACTTAGATTTGAATGCTATCCTGTCCAGCTTTCCACTCAGCAATTTTGCGCTGTAAAGCTTCATTCACCGGTGGTGAAACAAAACGTGAGATATCTCCACCTAGTTTTCCTACCTCTTTGACTAAAGTCGAGGAAACGAAGGAAAAGCTCTCACCCGGCATTAAAAAAACCGACTCGACATCAGGAGCTAAAGCACGGTTCATACTAGCTAATTGGAATTCAAATTCGAAATCAGACACAGCGCGCATCCCACGAATTAATACACGAGCATTACATTGGCGGGCGAAATCGACTAATAAGCACTCAAACCCGACAACTTTGACACTACTGTCTAAGCCCAGATTGATTACTTCTTGCTGAATCAGATGAACACGTTCCTCTAAGCTGAAGAGTGGTTTCTTGCGAGGATTTGCAGCAACACCAACAACCACGTTTTTAAATAAACGACGCGCACGCTTGATTAAATCCAGATGCCCATTCGTTAAGGGGTCAAAGGTTCCCGGATAGATTGCTGTTAGTTCCATTCAAAACCGCCACTTCATTAAATTAAACAATAGATTGGCATGCTGCCAATTTGAATGTTGTATCATTTTTTTGTGCGGTGCACAATAAAATGATACATACAAATCTACGCTTAGTGAGTGGCTAGCTCGTTGCCTACAACAAACTTAAAACGATAGGCCTTTCCGACTCGGGCGCAGCTCCCCACCTGCATAATCAAAGCGCTTGATCTCAGCGACTTGGGCATCAGGTTTGTATTGGCCTACTTTAAAAGAACTTCCGCCGCGAAGCATCACAATATTTCGATCTAGCATGCGTAACTGCAGGGTTGCTCCTCTCACAGTGCTGACTGTGTCATCGGCATAAATTGCATCGCCTCTCTTTAAGATGCGCATTGTTTCTCCAGGACGAATAGCTGTTACTTTGCCACGCTTTGAGAGTACCGATCCTACTGTTGAAGTTTCTAACTGTTGTTGAGCCATAATCAAACTCCTTTTGGTTCATGGTTCCTCATAAGCATAGACTACTTAGCTAGAGATGCTTAGTTACCCCAGCGGAAATACCCTAAATACAAGCTCAATGGTGGTTCTAACCTTGCAATACCCCGACACAAGCTATTAAAAAATGGCATAATCTAAAAGAGCAGCAATTAAGAAATCGGGTCTTTTCTCTTATGCTAAAAGAAATTCCTTTATTTGAAGGTTTGCCAGAACCCCAATTAGCTGAACTACTCAGCCTCACGCATGAATTTACTTATCCGCGTGGTAGTATCATCACCTCACAAGGTGAGATGAGTAATTCATTGCATATTATTTTAGAAGGCCGCCTGAAAGTTTTTGTGAATGGTTCAGAAGGCAAACAAGTCGTGCTCTCTTTCTTAGGAACTGGTGACTTTGTAGGTGAATTGAGCTTGCTCGATAATGAGCCACGTTCTGCATCAGTTTTAGCAGTAGCTAAAACACGCACTTTGATGCTCACCCAAGAATCGTTTAATCGGTTTGTTGATAATCATCCAGAAACCTTATTGCCGATGCTGCGTGTATTAGCTAAGCGTTTGCGGGCATTGGATGAGACCATTTGCTCTTTATCGACTTTAGATGTATATGGACGGGTCGCTCGCGTACTCTTACAACAAGCGAAAGAGCATGACGAGGGGCAAATTACCCCACGTATGACGCATCAAGATATTGCAGAGATGGTAGGTTGCTCACGGGAAATGGTCAGTCGTATTTTGAAGGACTTACGTACGGGTGGTTATATCAGCATTGACGGTCAAAAACGCATTGTTATCAACCGCAAACTGCCTTTACGCTGGTAAAATGGCTTCACCACGCCATAAATCTTCGAGAGTTTCACGTTGTCTAACGACATGAACCTTTGCACCATCCACCATCAACTCACAAGCCCGTGGGCGTGAGTTATAATTAGAAGACATCGCAAACCCATAAGCACCCGCCGAACGTACCACTAAAATATCGCCCGCTTGGATATTCAAATCTCGATCTTTCCCTAAAAAATCGCTGGTCTCACAAATCGGTCCTACAATGTCGAAGGTTTCAACTTCACCTGTAGTACGCGGCTGAACTGGGATAATTTCTTGCCAAGCAGAATATAAAGCGGGGCGAATTAAATCATTCATCGCGGCATCTACAATGGCAAAATTCTTATAGTCAGAATGTTTTAGATACTCAACCTTAGTAACTAAAATGCCAGAATTTGCGGCAATGGTTCGACCCGGCTCTACAACAATTTCGTATTTTTTTAGACGCCCATCAGTAAATAGCTGACGCATATAATCAGCCGGCTCAGGTGGCTGCTCATCGTAATAACGTACCCCTAAACCACCACCTAAATCTAAATGATGGATGTGAATCCCTTGCTGCTCTAAACGTGCTGCTAAAGCTAATAAACGATCTAAGGCATCCATAAACGGCGAAAGCGTTAACAGCTGCGAGCCAATATGACAATCGATACCCTGTACACTAATATTTGGCAAATCAGCAGCATGCCGATACACAGCTTCAGCATTATCAATGCTAATGCCAAATTTATTTTCTTTTAAACCGGTTGAAATATAAGGATGTGTCTGTGCATCGACATCAGGATTAATCCGTAGCGAAATAGGCGCAATCTTGCCCATATCAGCGGCGATGACTTGAATACGTTCTAACTCCGCCTCGGACTCGATATTAAAGCAGCGAATCCCAACCTCAAGCGCATAGCGAATTTCCAAATGCGTTTTGCCAACACCAGAAAATACAATTTTATTCGCCGCTCCACCCGCAGTGAGCACCCGGTCTAACTCACCGCGCGAGACAATATCAAAACCCGATCCCAAACGCGCGAATAAATTTAAAATTGCTAAATTTGAGTTAGCTTTAACGGCATAACACACTAAATGCTGCTGCTCACCAAAAGCATCATTAAACGCATGCCAATGCCGCTCTAAAGTAGCACGTGAATAGACATAACAAGGTGTGCCGTATTCTTTAGCTAAACTAGCGACTGAAACTTCTTCAGCGAACAATTCGCCATCACGATAATTGAAATAATCCATTACTGCTTTTTCTCAATTTGTTGTTTTTGCGGAGCTTGGTCTGCATTGACGACTGACTGCTTAGCTGCTACTTGATCCGGTAAATAGAGTGGACCTTTATTTCCGCAAGCACTTAAACCTATCAGCACACAAAAGCCTAAACTTAAGCTAATTAACGGCTTCACGCTTTAAAATCCTGCAACTCAAAACGCATCGATAAATCCACCGCGCGCACATGCTTAGTGATACCACCAACCGATATGAAATCTACCCCAGTTTCCGCAATCGTCTTCACAGTCTCCAAATTGACACCGCCCGATGCTTCTAAAGGAATGCGGCCTGCCGTGATTTTTACGGCTTCACGCAGCAGTTCCATAGGATAATCGTCTAGCATAATAATATCTGCTTGCGCCGCAGTCGCCTCCGCTAATTCTTTTAAACCTTCCGTTTCCACTTCAACTTTAAGCGTAGGATGTAAACGGCGGGCTTGTGCCACCGCTGCAGTAATCGACCCAGCCGCCATAATATGATTTTCTTTCACTAAGACACGATCATACAAGCCAATGCGATGGTTGACCCCACCGCCACAACGCACTGCATATTTCTGTGCATTACGTAAACCGGGCAGAGTTTTACGTGTGTCCAAAATACGACAGCTCGTATGCGCAATTAGATCTACATAACGGCGGGTAGCAGTCGCTGTGCCAGAGAGCGTTTGCAGGAAATTCAAAGCACTACGTTCGGCAGTGAGCATACCGCGAGCATTGCCTTTAATATGGCAGAGGATATCATTGGCTTTGACTTGATCCCCATCTTGGAAATGCCAAGTGATTTGAATAGTAGGATTAACTTGGTGGAAGACCTCATCAAACCAAGCAATCCCACAAATAATCGCATCCTCACGGGTGATAACCGTGGCACGGGAAATCGTATCGGGAGCAATTAAATCAGCAGTGACATCGCCACTACCAAGATCTTCAGCTAAGGCAATTCTTACCGACTCAGCCATTTCAGCAGGATTTGGAGTATTCATAGATAAGGTATTTTGCGCGTTTGCAATCCAAATAAAAACGGGAAATAGCATACACTATTTCCCGTTGCAAAAGCCCAGACTCCTGATTCTGGATTCGCTTGCGTTCCTAAATTCGGGTAATACCCATCATTTTTAGGATCGACTTTTCGTAGAACGGCTCGGAGCTGCCTTTTTTCATTTTACGGATAAAGTACTTTTCAAACGCGATTTTTGCTAAGTGTACCCATTTACCCTTCTTGAACCACGCTACATTGCGTGGAGGCAACTGCGGCAAGGCCACAAATGCTGCACCGGTATCACCGAAGTCTGCTAAACAGATCGTATTCCAAGTACCGGTGGTGTGAGGCTGATTACCTGCCAGTTCGTCTGCTATATTATGTACCGCAGAAGTAACCATGGATTCAATCATATATCCGGTCTTCGGTGCACC
Source organism: uncultured Thiothrix sp. (assembly GCF_937873765.1). Taxonomy (GTDB): domain Bacteria; phylum Pseudomonadota; class Gammaproteobacteria; order Thiotrichales; family Thiotrichaceae; genus Thiolinea. Next base: position 101,835 of record NZ_CALMZC010000012.1, read on the forward strand.
TGTGGGGACAGGCGTAGCTTCAACCGGTGGAATGGCAATACATACGCCAGCGGAATAGATATTTTTGTAGGTTGGATTGCGATGCAACTCATCAACAAATACGAAACCACGTGGATTACATAAATTAGGCACTGCTGCAACTGCATCTACTCCTTTGAAAGCAGGCAGCATCATCGCTAAATCAAAGGCAATTTCATGCGTTTTCTTCAGTGCTTTATCTTCACCGTATTCTTCAATATGTAACTTACCCGCTTCAACATTCACTGTTTTAGCATTAACAATCCAGTCAATATGGTGGTTACGCAATTCGTGCTCTAACATACCTTTAGAATCACCCACACCACCCAAACCTAAATGCCCGATATAAGGCTCAGAACTGACATAGGTCATTTTGAATTTATGGCGAATTTTGCGCTTACGTAAGTCACAGTCCACAATAAACGCGAACTCATAAGCTGGACCAAAGCAGCTTGCAAAAGGCATCGCGCCAATCACAATATGTCCACTTCCTTTTTGTAACAGCTTCTGATAGTCCTGCCAGAGTGCTTCAGCATGATCGACCGTGCAAACTGAATGGGTATTTCCAGTTGGCGGCCCTGCACCTGGAACTTCCTCAAAGAATAACTTCGGGCCAGTAGTAATCATTAAATAGTCATATTTAACCGTTTGCCCTCCCGCTAGTTCGAGTTGATTAGCAGTGGGATCGATTTTTTCACAACGACCGGCAATAAACTTAATGTTCTTACGCTCTAAATAGGGAGCAATATCAAAGGTAATATCTGCTCGGTTACGCCAACCTACAGCCACCCATGGATTAGACGGCACAAATTGAAAGTAATCACGTTCATTGATCACAGTAATTTCGTGCTCATTGCCCAACGCATCTCTTAATTCATAAGCAGCAGGCATCCCCCCGGTTCCTGCACCCAGTACAACTACATGAGCCATGTTTTAACTCTCCTAGACTTACAGTTACCACACCCCTCTCAAAAGTAGGGTAACTAGACTCCAATCATAAGTATTGAACTTTCCCAAGCACTTCGATAAGACCATAAACACCTAGGAGCGTCAACGTAATAAAAGGAATAAGTTGCAATCCATCAAGTAAATACTGTTCAGTGCTGTATATCCTCATGCTATGCTTTCATAAGACTCGTTAAAACAGTAAATAATGCACAAATTACAATACTACTTAGTAGGTGGAGCTGTCCGTGATCGCTTGTTAGGCCGTCCTATTAAGGATCGAGACTGGGTTGTCACTGGCGCTACTCCAGCAGACATGCAAGCCTTAGGTTTTCGCCCTGTTGGTAAAGATTTTCCAGTTTTTTTGCATCCTGAAACGCATGAAGAATACGCACTAGCACGCACTGAGCGTAAAACAGCTAAGGGTTATCATGGTTTTGCATTTTACACTGACCCTAGCATTACCTTAGTCGAGGACTTGCAACGACGTGATCTAACTATTAATGCTTTGGCCGAAACAGCGGAGGGAGAGATTATTGACCCCTATGGTGGACAGGCTGACCTTGAACAACGTATTTTACGCCATGTGTCTCCTGCCTTTGCTGAAGATCCCGTACGAATTTTGCGAGTAGCCCGGTTTCATGCCCGTTATGCACACTATGGTTTTACCATTGCTGCAGAAACTTTAGAGCTAATGCGTTCGATGATAGCAGCAGGTGAGGTTGATAGCTTGGTGCCAGAACGTGTTTGGCAGGAACTAGAACAAGCATTAACAGAACCTAACCCAGAATGCTTTATTCAAACCTTACGCGATTGTGGTGCTTTAAAAGTCCTATTTCCAGAGCTTGAGCGTTTGTTTGGTGTACCACAATCCGCTCAGCATCACCCAGAAGTTGATACCGGTATTCATACTTTGATGGTTCTACAACACGCCACTCAGTTGAGCAACTCAAGCGCGGTTCGCTTTGCAGCCTTAACTCATGACTTGGGCAAAGGTTTAACTCCGCCAGATATTTTGCCTAGTCATTATGGACATGAAGAACGTAGCTATGCTTTAGTTCGTGAACTTTGCCAACGTTATCACGCCCCTAAAGCTTTCCAACAATTAGCCGAACTGAATGCACGCTATCACACCCATATTCATAGAGCCTTTGAGCAGCAAGCGAAGACTTGTGTCAATGTATTAGAAAGCTGTGATGCTTTCCGGAAACCTGAACGCTTTGAAGATTTATTGATTGCTTGCCAAGCGGATAGCCAAGGCAGGTTAGGTTTTGAGCAGCGGCCCTATCCACAAGCCGATTTTTTCCGTACTGTTTTACGATCCTGCCAAGCAGTGAATGTGCACGCGATTATCCAGCAGGGCTATCAAGGTGAGCAAATTCGTGAACACTTACATCGTGAACGGATTAGTGCCACTCAACAAGTGATTCGAGACTTCAAAGCACAAGGCTCTTGATAAGCTTGTTAATAAACCCCATATTTAGTTTATTAGCTCGTGTTTGGTGAAGGACTATCCTAGAAATGCATAAGAAAGCAGATTTTGCCATCGGTCAAATCATTCAGCATCGCCTGTTTAATTATCGTGGTGTTGTCTTCGACGTCGACGCTGAATTTCAAGGCTCTGAAGAGTGGTATGAGAAAAATGCCAATACTGGTACACCACCCAAAAATGAGCCTTGGTATCACGTTTTGATAGATGAGGATGGGCGAGTTGCTTATGTAGCTCAACGCAATTTAGCAGCAGATCATTCTAATGAGCCAATTGAGCATCCTCTACTCACTAATTTCTTTGCGGGTTATGACCAAGGTCAGTACCAAACCCGCTATCTGCTTAACTAATCAGTATGGATCTCACTTGGCTTAGCCAATTCCAACAACAGATTGATGTCTTGCTTGGCCAGTCTCAATACCTTGCAGCTTTCGCCATTGGCCTGTTTAGTGGTGTACATTGTTTAGGGATGTGTGGAGGTTTAATTAGTGCAGTGGGTTTTACTCGCCAAGCCAATCACCAAAGCTTTCCTATATTACTCGCCTATAACTTAGGAAGAATTAGTAGTTATGCCCTAGCGGGGGCTTTAGCTGGTGGTTTAGGTGCTGCCGCTTTATCTTTAACCGGTTTACACGCAGCCCAACAAGTGCTTTATTTGTTTGCTGCACTGTTTATGATCGCTTTAGGTCTCTACCTAGCAGGTATTTGGCGTGGAATTGCGCAACTAGAACGGGGTGGAGCTATTTTCTGGCGCAAGTTAGAGCCATTCAGTCGACGTTTTATTCCTATCCAAACCCCCTTGCAGGCGCTGCCCTTCGGGATGATTTGGGGCTGGCTACCTTGTGGTTTAGTTTATACCATTCTAATTTGGAGTTTATCTGCAGGTAGTGCTGTCAATGGCTTATTGTTGATGTTAGCTTTTGGACTGGGTACTTTGCCTAATCTGCTGTTGATGGGGATCGCTGCTAGTCGATTGAATCAACTCATTCGCAAACCTGTTACTCGTTTAATAGCAGGCTTAATCGTAAGTTCATTTGGTCTAATCATGCTGGCACGCTTGGGGATCAGATTTTAGTTGAAATTTTCGGTAACCCATAACCGGAGACGTAAGCCCCAACTGGTACTCGCGCCCACTTCACGAAAGCTAATTGAGCCTTCGCTGTCTAATACATAACTGGTAGGCACACCTACCACACCATATTGACGAGCCAATTCGCCGTCATTATCGACAATCGTGATCCAGTCACTGATACCCTTGCGCTCCATATAACGTTTGACTTCTTCAGCTTCACCTGAAGAGTAAGCCACTGTTATCAATGGCCAACCTGCCTTAATCACACTATTGATGCTGCCCTGCTCCATTTCACAAATGGGACACCATGAAGCCCAAAAATGTAGCAACATAGGTTTACCGCGATAGGCAGCCAGTGAAACTTCTTGTCCCTGCAAATCAATTTCATTGAAGGCTGGCGCTTCACCTACGATTAAAGTGCGTTGTTGCCAAGCCCGCACACCAAAAATCAGTACTAGCACAATCGCTAGCTCAATCCCCCATTTCACCCAACGCCTAGAGCGCTTTACTGGGACGCTTTGTGTTCCAATCACTTAGTTATTCCTAGCTACCAATCAATGGGTCAGACTTTAACTTAGGGTGTTTAGTTGCACTAAGTTCCAAGCTCGACTAGTTTAACGTGAATCAATAGAAAATAAGAACGGGCAATGATGGAAAGTCATTGCCCGATTTAGTAGCTTGAAGATTATGGAGTTGGCAGCTATCTAATCAATATTGATATAGACAGTCGCGGTATCTTCCTTGCCAGACGCATCACGCACGGTATAAGTAAAGCTATGGTCATTACAATAGCCATGCCGTGGGGTGTAAATAATCGATAGACCATCAGTACTAATTTTAGCCGTGCCGTATTGCGGTATACTGACTGCTACAATCTGCAAATCAGTACCAATATCGTTATCTAACACTGTTAAGGTGCGTGATTTGACATTGGTGGCTGCAAAATCAGCGCTTGTAAAATTATAAATAGTGTCTTTCGTATTCACCCCATCATCTACTGCATCAAAGGTAGTACCGCTACCAGAGTCAGGCAAAGTAATGGTTACTGTAGCTGGATTACTCACCTTACCGTCACTGTCGATTAAGACATAAGTGAAACTATCTGTTTGACCCGTGCCAATTGCATTAGGTTTGTACTTAACCCTAGGTCCACTAGTAGTGTTATCAGCACTCAGTGAACTAAGACTTCCATAACTCGGTAAACGCTCAACCCGAATCGTGACTGCTGTTGAGTATTCGTCCCCAGTTAAAATATCCAAACTGGCTTCACCATTACTGTCTAAATCAGCCGCGGTAACTTGATAGCTATCATCATCAGGCTTGAGTGATGTTTCAGTAGAGCCTACGGTTAAGGAAACTACGCCCATTGCTGTACCGCCACGCCCATCAGAAATGGTGTAATTAAAGGTATCAACGCCGTTATAGCCATCAGGTGCAGTATAAGATAGTTCTCCATCAACTAAGCTAATGCTACCACCCTTAACACTGGTTTCATCGGCACTGGTAATCGTTAAAGTATCACCGTCAGCATCTGAATCATTGGCTAAAGCGTCAATGGTCACGGTACCTCCCATTGCTACGGTGACATAGTCAGTCGCTGTAATCGGCTTTTGATTTTCACCCGAACCATTCGTATTTACTGTAATGGCAACAGTCGCCTCATCTTTCCCACCTCGACCATCAGAGATGATATAATTAAAAGTATCAGTCCCAGTAAAGCCAGCTTTTGGAATATAAGACAATTTTCCATCCACTAAGCTCACACTCCCACCCTCGGTACTGGTTTCGTCAAAACTACTGATCGTCAGGGTATCGTTATTCGCATCCGTGTCATTCGCTAAGACATCAATAATGACTTTAGAATCCGCAACCGTTGTCTCTGCATCATCCTCCGCAACAGGAGCCGTATTCGGAGTTGTATTTCCCGTATCACCCGCAGCACCTAAAGTACGATAAGTATCAATCGTTTGCTTATATTGAATATTGTTGTGTAGGGCCTGACCCACCCAATTGGGTACGGATTGAATTAGCTCTTTACGCCAAACGACTTGCGGCTCGGTTTGAGTACGTATTTCTTGACCTTGCTGAACGGTTTGATCTTGGTATTTAGTCTCGTAAGTAACGTATTCAATATCAACACGTCGATTTTTATGCGCAGTTTCCGGCTTATTTGGATATTTAGGGTGCAACTCGCCTAGACCACGGGCTAATAACTCTTGCTCAGCAAAACCATTGTTAACCATGAAATGGCGCACCGCATTAGCACGATTCTCTGAGAGCGTTTGGTTATGCTCAGTGGAGCCTTTATCACAGGTATTCCCCGTAATGCGAATATTTCCCTCATGACCAGAATCCCGAATCCGCGCCATTACTGAGCGTAAACGCTGCTGAGCCTCCTGAGTTAAATTATACTTATCGACCTCGAAGAAAGCATCAGACTCTAGCTCCATTGTATGCTTAACCAATTTACGCTCAATTTTAGGAGCTTTTTTGGTAACAATGGTTTTGCCCGGAATCTCGACTCGAACTCGCTTATATTTTTGGTCAGCTTGATAAATGCCTTCGCCACCAAACTCATAACGATAGCTCACATTGCCACGCACATCGGCTTTGTGTTCATCGTTCACGTAGCCGCCCTGCTCTTTGACGACTTCCACATTCGCACCTACGCTATGGGGTGAGTCAAAGAAAAACTTCTCCAGACCACCAGAGACCGTCAATTGTGAAGCTGTTTTTTCACCCTGAGCTTTTTCTTTACCCCATTCATAATCGAGACCGCCTTGCACTCGCATCAGTTGCTCATCAATAAATGAACCCACACGTCCGCCAACCCCATAGTCATAGGCTTTTTCATAAATCACCTGACCATCAGCAGTTTTGCCGGATTCGCGACTATCTGATAAACCTTTGCTGAGATGTCCTGACCAAAACATATCTTCGTTTTCTTGACCATAACCGACGCTAACTTTCTTGTCTTTCAACTCATTTTGATCATAAGCTCCAAAGATTTTATTCACACTAACAGGTTGACCCGTAGCATCAGTACTCACCCAATTATGATTGAGTTTGACGCCTGCCCCAGTCAGTATCTCCTCATCTTTTTCAGCAGATGTTTTAGCTTTCTTTGCACTAGGATTAATGCCTACCCACGCTTGCCCACTGGTAGCACTATTTTTGGTGTCTGAAAAGGTATGACTAATATCAGCACGGCCTTTAAATTCAGTATCTAAACCAACTCCAATGCGTGTTTGCCCACCTACATAACTAAATGTACCGCTATTAGTTTCTTGAGCATCCTCTAGAAAACCGTCACTTTCTTGAGAGAGCGCTTGAGTCTGCTTAGCAGCAGCGCCATCCATAGTCGAGTCACTTGTTGGAACTGACGCCTCATTTAAAACCGGACATTGCTCACAAGGCTCATCTGCATTGAACATAAGACCTTGATCAGCTGCAAGTACGGTTACCGAAGAAAATAAGACTGGAAGTAAAAGCAGTTGGAGGGAAGCTCCAGCTCCCTTGATGTAGTTCATAGCCACTCTCTCTTGTTGTTATTATTTTGGCGCGCCTAGAAAATAGAACTCTTATAGTCTAAATATAGGCTAGCTTGTTGTAATTGCTCATTTTCAGCCGACAAACGTTAATAAAAGACTAAAAAGCATACATAGCCTGACAAAACAACCTATCACTCCGCCTGACGGTGTGTCCTTAGTGATTTATAATGCTAGCATTACAGATTCTCGGACTTGTCAAGCAACATCTAACTGAGAGGAGCGTCTACCGCATAGAATAATCGGTAGAGAGGAGTTTGACTCCTTATCTAGCAACCCCAAAGGAAACAAGTTTATGATTCGTACACTGCAATTCATCCCTCTATTTGGAGTTTTGCTGCTGATTTATTGGTTTTGTGTCAAAATTAACTTTTTCCCTGGGCATCTAAACGATGTATTGTTCACTCTGACTCTACCTTCTAAAAGCCCATGGAAACCCACATGGGGGGATGTTTTGGTACTAGCTGGGATAGTTACGCTTTATATTGAACTGTTTAAATCGACTCGCACCTCAGAAGTCACTATATTTGACCATCTTTTATCCACTTTTGTGCTGATTGGCTATTTAGTAGGATGGTTGATTTATCCCTGGGGTGGGAATTCAGTATTTTTAATTTTAGCGGCGATGTCATTTTTAGATGTGATAGCAGGTTTCACCATTACGATTTCTGCCGCACGACGTGATCTATCTTTAGGCGGTAAGTGAGGTTTAAACTCCTCATTTGGCTTAAATACAATTAACTTGGAACTGAGGACTATAGCATGCAGAAATTACCGACGGGTTTGATCCTAACAACCCTGATATCGGCGAATGTGCTTGCGGAAACGCAAACAGCTACCCCACCGAGCACCGAACCGACTGTTTACAATAGTTCTAACCCCAGTGTAATCGCCACTCCTACTCCTAGCCTTTATAACAATACCAATGGCCTCGCTCAATCAGGTGAACTGTATCCACAGACTTTTGATACGATGGGGATGTACACTGGCGATGTGCCGACTGTACCGAACGTGGGGTTTGCGCCTGCAAATAATATGTACTGTATTCCAAGTTCACTAATGCTAGCTCCACCGATGTTAGTCAGTGCTATTCCTGGACCAGCTCTACAACCCATGCCGATGATGCCAACGCCTTATCCTATGGATCAAGCAGTAATGCCACAAGGTCTATTGGATCAGCCGCCAGCAAATCCCGAATTAGAACAAAAACTAGCTGAAGAACAAGCACGCCAAGAAGAGCTTAAACGAAAGCTCGTTGAGCGCTCTGAAGCGCTCGACAATATGCGCTTTCAACTGATAGACAAAGAAGAAGATCGTGCACTCCTAGAAGACAAACTTAATGCCAGTAAAGATACTGAAACTCAGCTTAAACAACAATTAGAAGAAGCAAATACCAAGCAAGCTGAATTAACTGCGCAGATTGAAGCAGCGAACGCTAAACAAGCTGAACTCTTAAGCCAAGTGGAAGCAGCCAACAGCCAACAGGCTGAATTTACTAACCAATTAGAAGCCGCGAACGCTAAACAAGCCGAATTGGCTAGTCAAGTCGAGACTGCAAATGCGAAGCAGGCCGAATTAACAGCTCAACTGGATGCGGCAAATAGCAAACAGACCGAATTAACGACTCAACTGGATGCGGCAAATAGCAAACAGGCTGAGTTAATTACCCAGTTGGATACGTCGACCGCTAAACAAGCGGAACTCACTAGCCAGGTGGAAACAGCCAATGCCAAACAAACTGAGCTAAGCACACAGCTACAAACTAGTCAAAATCAATTGGCCGAGTTAGACACCTGTAGAGCTAATAGCCAAGACATGCAGCAGCAAGTCAGTGCTTTAAATCAGCAAGTCGCAACTATTCCTGAAATCGCCAAGCAACTGAGTCTAGTCAGTACCAACTACAGCGCTTTAGAAACTGAAAAGCAACAATTAGCTGGTGCTTTAGAAGCCGCGAAAAAAGATTCTGACGGAGATGGCGTTCTAGATCAAACCGATCTTTGCCAAGATACCGCTGCTGGCATCAAAGTTGATTTCACAGGCTGCGAATTAGATTCAGACAAAGACGGCATTAAAGACAGCGCTGACCAATGTCCAGATAGCAAAAATGATAGCGTTGTGGATGCAACCGGTTGCGAACCTGATGCAGATAAAGATGGTGTCAAAGACAGCGCTGATGGATGTGCTAATACGCCTGCAAACACCGAGGTCGATGAAACGGGTTGTGAGCCTGACACTGATAAAGATGGCGTCATTGACAGTACCGATAAATGCCCAACGACTGAAGCTGGTAAAGCCGTCGATACTACTGGCTGTGAACTGGATACGGATAAAGATGGCGTCGTGGACAGTGCTGACAAATGCCCAACGACTGAAGCCGGTAAAACTGTGGATGTTACTGGTTGTGAACTCGATGCTGATAAAGATGGCGTCGTGGATAGTGCCGATAAATGCGCTGAGACCCCAATGGGTATTAAAGTCGACGCAACTGGTTGTGAATTAGACACCGACAAAGATGGCGTGGCCGATAGTGCGGATAAATGCCCAACGACTGAAGCCGGTAAAACCGTCGATGCGACTGGCTGCGAACTGGATACGGATAAAGATGGTGTGGTCGATAGCGTAGACCAATGTGCTGATACCCCAGCAGGTACAGCCGTGGATGCTGCAACTGGTTGTGAACCTGATACAGATAAAGACGGCGTGGTCGACAGTGCGGATAAATGTGCAAATACGGCAGAAGGCACTAAAGTCGATGAAACCGGTTGTGAATTAGACACCGACAAAGATGGCGTGGCCGATAGCGCGGATAAATGCCCAACGACTGAAGGCGGTAAAACCGTCGATGCGACTGGCTGCGAACTGGATACGGATAAAGATGGTGTGGTCGATAGCGTAGACCAATGTGCTGATACCCCAGCAGGTACAGCCGTGGATGCTGCAACTGGTTGTGAACCTGATACAGATAAAGACGGCGTGGTCGACAGTGCGGATAAATGTGCAAATACGGCAGAAGGCACTAAAGTCGATGAAACCGGTTGTGAATTAGATACCGATAAAGATGGCGTGGCCGATAGCTCGGATAAATGCCCGACGACTGGCGGTAAAACCGTCGATGCGACTGGCTGCGAACTTGACACGGATAAAGATGGTGTGGTCGATAGCTTAGACCAATGTGCTGATACCCCAGCAGGTACAGCCGTGGATGCTGCAACTGGTTGTGAACCTGATACAGATAAAGACGGCGTGGTCGACAGTGCGGATAAATGTGCAAATACGGCAGAAGGCACTAAAGTCGATGAAACCGGTTGTGAATTAGATACCGATAAAGATGGCGTGGCCGATAGCGCGGATAAGTGCCCGACGACTGAAACCGGTAAAACCGTGGATGCTACTGGTTGTGAACTCGATACTGATAAAGACGGCGTGGTCGATAGTGCTGATAAATGTGCAAATACGGCAGAAGGCACTAAAGTCGATGAAACCGGCTGCGAATTAGACACCGATAAAGATGGCGTGGCCGATAGCGCGGATAAGTGCCCGACGACTGAAACCGGTAAAACCGTGGATGCTACTGGTTGTGAACTCGATACTGATAAAGACGGCGTGGTCGATAGTGCTGATAAATGTGCAAATACGGCAGAAGGCACTAAAGTCGATGAAACCGGCTGCGAATTAGACACCGATAAAGATGGCGTGGCCGATAGCGCGGATAAGTGCCCGACGACTGAAGCCGGTAAAACCGTCGATGCGATCGGCTGCGAACCCGACACAGATAAAGACGGCGTCGTGGATAGTGCCGATAAATGTGCGAATACGGCAGAAGGTACTAAAGTCGATGAAGCCGGCTGCGAATTAGACACCGATAAAGATGGCGTGGCTGATAGCGCGGATAAGTGCCCGACGACTGAAGCTGGTAAAACCGTCGATGCGATCGGCTGTGAACCCGATGCAGATAAAGACGGTGTGGTCGATAGTGCTGATAAATGCCCAACGACTGAAGCCGGTAAAACCGTGGATGCGATCGGCTGCGAACCTGATACCGATAAAGACGGCGTGGTCGATAGTGCTGATAAATGTGCAAATACGGCGGAAGGCACTAAAGTCGATGAAACCGGTTGTGAATTAGACACCGATAAAGATGGCGTGGCCGATAGCGCGGATAAGTGCCCGACGACTGAAGCCGGTAAAACCGTGGATGCTACAGGCTGCGAACCTGATACAGATAAAGACGGCATGGTCGATAGTGCTGATAAATGTGCAAATACGGCGGAAGGCACTAAAGTTGATGAAACTGGCTGTGATGCTATTGCTGATGCGGATAAAGATGGTGTCGCTGATGATAGCGATCTTTGTGCAGACACTGCAGCAGGCACTAGCGTCAACCAAGTGGGCTGTGCCAAAACTGAGAATATTAACTTACAAGGGGTTAATTTCGAGAAAGGCTCTGATCAGTTAACCGCCGATTCCTTACCCATCTTGGATGAAGCAGCCGCAACTCTCAAAAAATATCCAGAGTTAAAAATTGAAGTGGATGGTCATACCGACTCTAGCGGTGATAACACCTTAAATAAAAACCTCTCACAAAAACGTGCTGAGGCCGTGAAAAAATACCTGACTGATAAAGGTGTAACAGCAGCTTTGACCGCTGTGGGTTATGGTGAAGAAAAACCCGTTGCTGATAACAACAGCAATGAGGGGCGTGCTAAGAATCGCCGTGTTGAGTTAAAGATTCAGGAATAACTTTGAATTCTTACGAACAACAGGCTAAAAAACGCTTCGGTCAGCATTTTCTGCATGACCGGGGTGTAATTGAGCGCATGCTACGTGCTTTAAACTTAAGCTCCAAGGATCGAGTCGTGGAAATCGGCCCTGGTCCTGGGGCTTTAACTTTCCCATTACTTGAACGCTTACCCCAACTCGATGTGGTTGAAATTGACCGTGATGTGATTGCTTGGTGGCAACAGCAAGCACAAGCACAAGGTAAACTCACTATTCATGCTCTGGATGCTTTAAAACTGGATGTGCAAAGTTTGCGGGGCAACAGTGAACCCTTAAGGATCGTGGGCAATCTACCCTATAATATTTCCACGCCACTACTCTTTCATTTACTTGAGCAAGGCAGTCATATACGCGACATGCTGTTTATGTTGCAAAAAGAAGTAGTGGATCGCATCACTGCGGCCCCTGATAGCAATAACTATGGGCGTTTATCAGTGATGATTCAGTATTTCTGCGAAACCTCTTATTTAATGAAAGTCGGCCCCGGTGCTTTTAATCCACCGCCGAAGGTTGACTCTGCTGTGGTGTATTTAAAACCTTGGACTCATCTGCCCTATCCAGCCAAGAGCCTAGCAACTTTCTCACAATTAGTTGCGCAAGCCTTTGCACAGCGCCGCAAAACCTTGCGTAATACCCTCAAAGGTTTAGTAAGCGCTGAGCAGATGGAAAGCTTAGACATTGACCCCACTCGACGCGCGGAAACTTTAGCCGTGAAAGATTTCGTCAACTTAGCGAATCTGATTTCCTAAGATGGCCTTTATTCCTTTAGCACTTTATATCCATGTGCCTTGGTGCATTCGCAAATGTCCGTATTGCGATTTTAACTCGCACCATGCGCCCACCAATTTACCGGAACAGCAATACATACAAGCACTCTTGGCTGATTTGAGCCAAGAGTTACCCGCGATTTGGGGGCGGCGCTTAGAATCCATATTTATTGGTGGCGGTACGCCCAGTTTATTCAGTGCTGAAAGTATGGATGAGTTGCTGGCTGGAATTCGCACCCTCATTCCCTTTCGCCCAAACCTTGAAATTACTTTGGAAGCGAATCCCAGCACATTTGAGCAGGAGAAATTTAAAGGTTTTCGCGAAGCAGGCATTAATCGCTTATCAGTCGGTATTCAAAGCTTTAACCCCCAGCATTTGCAAGCGCTAGGGCGAGTACACAATCAGGCCGAAGCTTTAAAAGCTGCAGAACTGGCACGCTATGCCGGCTTTGATAATTTTAATTTAGATTTAATGTTTGGTTTGCCAAAACAAAGCTTAGAAGAAGCCCTAACTGATTTACAGCAAGCCATTGACTTACAGCCAAGTCATTTGTCTTGGTATCAACTGACACTCGAACCCAATACTTTGTTTTATAAGCATCCACCAACTTTACCCGATGATGATTTATTGGTGGATATGCAATACGCTGGGCAAGCTTTACTGCAACAAGCGGTTTTTGAGCAATACGAAGTGTCTGCTTATACCCAACAGCAACCGTGTCGGCATAACTTAAACTATTGGGAGTTTGGCGACTACGTGGGGATTGGTGCAGGTGCACATGGAAAAATTACGGATCCGTTTGGACAAGTCACTCGTCATCAAAAATACCGCCAGCCCGCGCAATATTTGCAACAAGTTGCTCAAGGACAAGCTCGCAGCGAAACTCAAATTCTTAAGCCAGACGATTTAAAATTTGAATTCATGCTCAACGCTTTGCGCTTAAAAGCGGGGTTTAGTTTGGATTTATTTACCGAGCGTACCGGCTTAAGGCCTGAAACTTTACAAACTCCCTTAGCTGTCGCCGAAGCAAAAGGCTGGTTGACTATTCAAGACCAACAAGTCCGCACCACTGAATTGGGATGGCAATTTCTTAATACAGTCATTCAATTATTTTTAGATTAAAGCGGCTTTTTTACGACCTCTTCTAACGCTTTTTCGCGCCGAGGCATATTCATTAAGGGGTAGTAAACCAACCAAGCTACCCCTGCCATCATCCAAGCTGACCCCAGCACATCCGATAAATAATGTGCCCCCACTGACATCCGTGCTAAGCCAATCGCATAACCGAATAATAACCCAAAACCTAAACCCCACCCTGCCCAATCAGGACACTCTCGCCGCCAAATAAACCAGAGTGCTAAAAACGCAAAGCCTACCGAACTATGCCCACTTGGAAAGGAACGGCCTTCGCTATTGATTGCCAGCTTTCCGGGTGGAACATAAGTAGCTGTACCCCCAAAATCCTGAGTCTGTACCGGACGTGGACGCCCCCAATGATCTTTGAATAACGCATTCACCACTAAGCCCGAACCTAAGATAAACACAATGACAAAATAGGCCATGCGTAAACGCATGCGTTTGTAAGCTAAAGTTTGAGGCCGCCAAAAAACCACTATGACGCCCACTAGTAAAATCAGGGCGGAAACATAGGGAATGCTCGAATAAAATAAGGCTCGATAGAAGGGATGACAATCCAAAACCCAAGCTTGCGGGCTACAACTAGGCTGATAAAAAAAATTAGAAGTATGAAAATCTAAGCGCCATTCTGGAACCCAAAAGGGTAAGATCGTGAGTATTGCAAAGCCAACCCAAAACAATAGCCTCCAAAGCATTTTTTTGTTGTGCATTATTGTGTCAATCCTTTGAAACCCTGTAAGCGATAAACGGCATAGCTTAGTTCATAATCTTTATAAATATGCAGTTTTAATTCTCCAATCTTCTCAAGAGACTGGAAATACGACGGCATATGAGCAGGCAATTGAGCCGAAGTCACCAATAAAAAATCCTGCCCCTCGCGCCCCTCTAAGCGAGTCACCAGATCATAATGATGGCGAAGTTTACGTTCAGGATTCCAGCTCACTATATTCAGGCCTATCGGACGGGTGTAATAAGTCAGCTCACTTAAAATACCGCGCTCTTCGGCTAAAGGTAATGCATTCGGATACTGCGCTTGAATGGCTAAATACTGCTGCCCTAGCGCATCCCAGCCCCGCACGCGCTTATAAATATCGTTTTTAGCGTTTAGGTCAAGCCCCATCCACTGAGCCAGACTTTGATAATGATACAGCCCTAACACTAAGCTTAAGTTGATGATTAAGCCCACGATTAAAAGCCGAGTATGTTGCCAAGTCACTAGCCATGCGGCCAATAAACTAGTCGCGGCTACATAAGTAGGAGCCGCCCAGTTCGCATTCGCCGTCCCCAATAGCGCTTGCAGAGAAATAATCAATAAGAAGGGTAAACTAAAACAGAGCAATAAACCTGCGTTTGGAAGCTGGTGTAAGCGCCTGAAATTAATGAGCAAGAACAGCAATAGTGGGAAGAATACGAAGCCAAATACCCCTACCTGACCGAGCAAAAACTCTGTGAAAGAACTCCAATGCAGGCCGACTTGTTCGAGGTGTGAAATTTCTGCAGTATGTTGGAAGGTAGGGAAGTTATTTTGCCAATTCCACCCTAAATTCGGCGCAAAAATGAGTGCTGCAATGAATACCGCTGCCCAAGCGCGGGCTTTAATCAAGAAATGCCAACGTCCACTCACCATCAAATATAAAGCAGCAGAGAGGAAAAAAATCCCCATTGTGTATTTGGTCAGTAATCCTAGACCTAAAGCCACACCCAGCAAGACCCAATCCAACCAAGCATCGGTTTCGAGCACGCGCACAAAGGCAAACAGCGCCAAAGTCCAAAAGAAAAATAAGGCGACGTCAGTAGAAATGATTAGTGAGGATAAACCAACAGCGGGCAAAGTGATGAAGATTAAACCGGCAATGAAAGCCGTTTTTTCATCAAATAAGCGGCGTGTGAGGAAGAAGAGAATGAAAGTGGATAGGGGATAAAAGATTAGGCTGCCCGCGCGCACGCAAGACTCACTGTCACCACAAACTGAGGTCGTGGCTGCAATCACGGCTGCAATCATGGGGGGTTTGGAATAATAACCCCAAGCGAGATGTTGCGCCCAATACCAATATTGTGCTTCGTCCACATACAGCGGCAAACCATTGGTTAGCACAACCCAAGCACGATAGGCCGTTAACCCCAACACGATGAATAGTAAATAAAGGAAGTAACGCACTGCTTAGCCCTAATCTAGCCCGCAATAAAAGCCGGAAGTTTAACATTGATCAGGAAAAGGCGGGTATGGCGTTGTGGAAAACTCGCAGGATTACGCACATGCGTTACAATCAAAAGATGAGAGTTGCTAGCGCAAGCCTAGCTTTCACTCTATAGTGAGGTATGTATAACGCATACTAATTACGATTCTATTAGAGGAGGATTCTTCTTGGGTATTCTAGATATACTGCTCGGCAGTCAAAACAGTGATGCAATTACTCAATTGGCCAAACAGCTTGGCGTTAGTGAAGAACAAGCGCGTGCTGTGGTCAAAGAAGTGACTCCCGCGCTTACCCGTGGTATGCAACATAACACCAAAGATGAAACGGGCGTGGAAGGCCTAATTACTGCCTTACGTACCGGTAACCATTCGCGCTATATGGAAAATCCTAAGGTGCTCGGCACACAAGAAAACATCGATGATGGCAATTCTATTCTCGGGCATATCTTTGGCAGCAAAGAAGTCAGTCGCAATGTGGCTGAACATGCCAGCCAAGAAACAGGTATTGCTAGCTCCTTGATTAAGAAGGCCTTACCGATTGTTGCCACTATGGTGATGGCTTCTTTAGGCAAATCGCTATTTGGCGGTACGGCTTCAGCCAGCACTGGTAATGAGCAACCCGCCTCTGGTGGTATTTTAAACTCATTATTAGATTCAGACCGCGATGGTTCGATTATTGATGATGTCTTAGGTATGGCCTTTAAAATGGCTTTCCGTTAAAAGCAAAAATTCCCTAGCCTCTCTTCCACGCTGATAGAGAGGTTTTAGCATCCCAGTTTAAGGTCATCCGCTATGGCTTACAGCAGTATTCAACTCGAATTTAATAACAAAATAGCCCATCTGATTTTCAATCGGCCTACTGCTCTCAACAGTATGAATCGAGCCTTTTGGCAGGAACTGCCTGCAGCCATTCGTGAAGTGGATCAAGCCGAAGATATTCGCGTCCTAGTGATTTCCTCGACCGGTAAACATTTCAGTGCAGGTATGGATTTAGAGGTCTTCAGCCAACCTGATCCACGCATGTTTGGGGGTGAAGCGAGTCGACGTGCTGAGTTTATGCGTCGCTTAGTCTTGGAACTGCAAGCTTGCTTTTCAGCTTTAGAGAATTTGCGTATGCCTGTGCTGGCTGCTATTCAAGGCGGCTGTATTGGTGGAGCTTTAGATCTGGTCTGTGCTTGTGATAGCCGTTATTGTACGGCAGATGCGTTCTTTACCATCAAAGAAACCGAATTAGGTATCACGGCTGATTTAGGCACTTTACAGCGTTTACCCAAATGGATTAGCCCCGGTTTAGTCCGCGAACTCGCCTACACTTCTCGTCATTTGCTAGCTAATGAAGCTAAAGATTGTGGCTTGGTGAATCAAGTTTTCCCCGATCAAGCCGCTATGCTTACCGCAGTGATGGAGATCGCGACACAAATTGCTGCACATTCACCCTTAGCCGTTGCAGGTAGCAAGGCCATGCTCAATTATGCGCGGGATCATAGTGTTGCAGATAGCTTGAACTATATGGCAACTTGGCAAGCCGGTATGTTCCAAGCCACCGACTTAATGGAAAGCATGCAGGCTAAACAAGCTAAACGTTCAACTGCTTATGTACCACTTCATAGTACTGCTCCGATTATGACTAAAAACCCCCACTAACCATGGATTTCGCAACTTTTTTGACAGCCTTCACAGGTCTATTTGTCATTATTGATCCTATTGGCGCAGCGCTGATTTTTAACTCCTTAGTGCCTGCTAATGACCTACGCTATAGCTACACCATGGCGATTAAAGCGACGATTATTAGTGCTATTTTGTTGGTGGGTTTCGGCCTCTATGGTGAACCTTTATTACATTATTTAGGCATTAATATTAATTCGGTAAGGATTGCGGGCGGCTTACTGCTATTCTACAGCGCCTTCGGCATGATTACTCAAAGTACCGAGGCGGCTACAACCCATACACAAAAAACCGATATTTCTGTCTATCCATTGTCGATTCCTTTAATTGCAGGCCCTGGTGCATTAACTTTAGTGATTTTGCTGTTTGCTAAAGCCCCGACCGTCGCGAGTGATTTAGCTGTATTTGCAGCTATTATTTGCGTATTGGTTCTGAATATGGTCTTGATGATGCTTTCAAAACATTTACAGCGCATTATCGGGCATACCGGCGATGAGATTTTACGACGCTTTTTAGGCGTCATTTTAGCGGCCTTAGCCGTACAGTTTGTCTATGATGGTATTAAGAATTTAAGCACTAACTTATAAAGTCTGCCTATAAATTTAACGAGGAGCATGGAGTTTTTATGGCACAGTCAGCACATCCACACTATCCCCAATTATTTACTCCGTTAGATTTAGGGTTCACGACCTTAAAAAATCGCGTTTTGATGGGCTCTATGCACCTAGGTTTAGAGGAATTACCCGATGGCTTTGAACGCATGGCTGCTTTTTACGCTGAACGCGCCCGCGCTAATGTTGCGCTCATCGTGACCGGCGGGATTGGCCCGAATCCAGAAGGTGCGATTCAAGCCCATGCAGCCGTTTTGAATAAACCTGAACAAGTCGCTCAACATCAAATTATTACCCAAGCCGTGCATCACGAAGGCAGCAAAATTTGCCTACAAATTCTGCATACCGGGCGCTATGCCTATAACCCAAAACTCGTTGCACCTTCAGCACTTCAAGCACCGATTAATCGTTTTGTTCCGCATGCATTGACCAGTGCTGAAATAGAACAGCAAATCCAAGACTTTGTGCACTGCGCAGCGCTGGCTCAACAAGCGAATTACGACGGTGTGGAAATTATGGGTTCAGAAGGTTATTTCCTGAATGAATTCATTGCCAAACGCACGAATCATCGTACCGATGAATGGGGTGGTACTTATGAGAATCGCATTCGTTTCCCCATTGAAGTGGTGCGTCGAGTGCGTGAAAAAGTGGGTAATCATTTCATTATTATCTTCCGCCTCTCGATGTTGGATTTAGTCGAACAAGGCAGTACCCTAGAAGAAATCATCCAATTAGGCCAAGCGATTGAGCAAGCGGGTGCAACGCTGATTAATACTGGCATTGGCTGGCATGAAGCACGGATTCCCACAATAGCGACTAAAGTACCGCGCGCTGCTTTCACGTGGGCAACGCATAAAGTTCGCCAATCACTCAAGATTCCGGTTATCACCTCCAATCGTATCAATATGCCAGCAGTGGCAGAAGCCGTGTTAATGCGTGGTGATGCTGATATGGTTTCAATGGCGCGTCCTTTCTTAGCTGATCCCGAATTTATGCTCAAAGCAGATCACGGTCGAGCCACTGAGATAAACACTTGTATCGCCTGTAACCAAGCCTGTTTAGATCATATTTTCGTGGGTAAACCTGCAACTTGCCTCGTGAATCCACGTGCTTGTAATGAACAGGATTTAGTTATTAGCCCCACGCAACAACCGAAAAAACTCGCAGTGGTAGGTGCAGGCCCTGCCGGTTTAGCCTTTGCAGTAACGGCAGCTCAACGCGGGCATCAGGTCACTTTATATGATACTCATAAGGAAATTGGTGGGCAGTTTAATCTCGCCAAACAAATACCGGGTAAGGAAGAATTCAATGAAACTTTGCGTTATTTCAAGTATCAGCTCGAAAAGCATGGCGTAAGTTTACGCTTAGGCCAACTCGTCACAGCCGCTGAGTTAGAAACAACAGATGCGGAGGAAATCATTCTTGCTACCGGCATCAATCCACGGGTTCCTGCTATTCCGGGCATTGAACACCCGAAAGTGTTGCTCTACACCGAGATGATTAAAGGGGCTAAAGTCGGTCAAAAGGTTGCATTGATTGGTGCAGGTGGGATTGGTTTTGATGTAGCTGAATTACTCACCCATGATCAAGATGACAGTAGCTCAAATATCCGAAGTTTCATGGATAAATGGGGGGTGGATATGAGTATGCAGCAGCCGGGTTGTGTGCATCCAGAGCTAGAACCAGCACCCAGCGAGCGTACTATTTACTTACTTCAACGCAAAACCACCAAAGTTGGTGATGGTTTGGGCAAAACCACGGGCTGGATTCATCGTGCCGATCTAAAGCGCAAAGGGGTGCATATGCTATCTGGTTGCGACTATCAAAAAATTGATGATAAAGGTCTACATCTAAGCATCAATGGTCAAGCGCAACTATTAGAGGTGGATACTATTGTGATTTGTGCTGGGCAAGAGCCATGTCGTGAACTACAGGCTGAATTAACCAAACCAACCCATTTGATTGGTGGCGCTGATGTAGCGGCTGAATTGGATGCGAAACGAGCCATTGATCAGGGGACACGTTTAGCCGCCATGATCTGATGAGCCTAGAAAAGCGGCTTAGTTAAATAAGCCGCTATTTGATCAGTGAGTTAGAGTAGAACTTTCTCAATTCCACCGTGAGTAGCGCGTTCAATAAAGGCTTGCTGCCATTTTTCACCGAGTAAATGATTCGCCATTTCCACGACAATATAGTCAGTTTCTAAGCCCGTATCATCGGCATAGCGTGACAAACCTTGCTGGCAAGCAGGGCAAGATGTCAGTAATTTCACATTACCGTTTTTGGCAGTCGTTTCGCCCGTGAGCTCCTTAATACCAGCCCGTAAGCTTTCCTCCTTACGGAAGCGTAGTTGGCTAGCAATATCAGGGCGGCTGACCGCAAAAGTACCTGCCTCACCACAGCAACGCTCAGTAAGTAAAACTGGTTTACCCACTAGTTCGCTAGCAACTTTAATCGGTGCATAGGTTTTCATCGGCGTATGACAAGGATCGTGATACAGATATTGCACACCCTGCACCCCATCCAGTTTTAGACCTTTTTCTAGCAAATACTCATGAATATCGAGTAAACGACAACCGGGGAAAATGCGCTCAAATTGATATTTGAGGAGCTGATCCATACAAGTACCGCAGGATACAATCACCGTTTTAATATTCAGGTACTTTAAAGCACCAGCTACTCGATGGAAGAGCACACGATTTTCAGTAGAAATCTCTGTACCTTTATGCAAATCACCGCTGGCGTTTTGCGGATAGCCGCAGCATAAATAGCCGGGAGGCAATACCGTTGTCGCACCTACGTCATAGAGCATGGCTAAAGTAGCTAAACCTACTTGGCTAAAAAGACGCTCAGAACCACAACCGGGGAAGTAGAACACCGCATCACTGCCTTCTTTTTGTGGATCACGCAGAATTGGCACAATCTTACTGTCTTCCAAGCCCAGCATTGCGCGCGTTGTTTTCGTAGGCAAACCAGCCGGTAAAGGCTTTTTCACAAACTGAATGACTTGTTCTTTAATTGCAGGTGTACCGGTCGTTCCAGCAGGGCGTTTACTGTTTTGCACTAGACCCGTATTTTTCGCTATTTTATAGGCAACCCGCTGCACCTTAAAACCTAAATCAATCATACCTTTACGCAGTAAATTGATTTTCATTGGGTCTTTCAGGTTCAAAAACTGCATCGAGGCCCAAGTCACTGGACTGGTTTTCTTTTTACCTTGATCACGCAAAATGCTGCGCATGCGAATACTAACTTCACCAAAATCAATATTCACTGGACAAGGATTAAAGCATTTATGACAAACCGTGCAATGATCCGCGACATCATTCATTTCATCAAAGTGGCGAATAGAGATACCCCGCCGAGTTTGCTCCTCATACAAGAAGGCTTCAATCATTAAGCCAGTAGCGAGAATTTTATTGCGCGGCGAATACAGCAGATTAGCGCGGGGAATATGCGTATTACAAACCGGCTTACACTTACCGCAGCGTAAGCAATCTTTAATATCTTTATTGAGTGCACCCAACTCATTATGCTCTAGCAATAAGGCTTCGCGCTCTACTAAGCGTAAAGAGGGCGTATAAGCATTTTGTAAGCCAGAACCCGGCATCAATTTGCCTTTATTGAAATGCCCTTTCGGATCAACTTGTTGCTTATAAGTTGCAAATTCTTCTACTTCACGCTTATCTAAATACTGGTATTTGGTGATACCGATACCATGCTCGCCCGAAATAACGCCATCTAAGCGCCGTGCCAGCACCATAATCTCATCTACGACTTTTTCTGCTTCATGCAGCATTTCATAGTCGTTGGACATGACTGGAATATTAGTATGCACATTGCCATCACCCGCATGCATATGCAGCGCCACGAATAGGCGACCTGAACGATAGCGACTATGAATCTTATCCAACGTTTCTCTTAGTGGATTTAATTCGCGTCCGACAAACATTTCCTTTAAAGAGCGTTCAACTTCAGTGCGATAAGAAATCCGCAAATCACGTCGCAGTAGGAGATCAATAAGCCGATCCGTCGGACGTAAAGCAGCCCGTGCTGTATCATCTAATAACTCTGGAAAACCTGCTGCTGGCTGGTCGAAATTCGCTAATAAACATTCCCAACGGGCTTTAACTTTTAGTAAATACTCTTGAGCATGGACACGCTTAGCATCCACCATCGCTGAGCGTTCAGCACTGGCTTCATAGTCAGGCACATTGCGCAGTTCCAGCAAATCACCTTGCAAATAAGCGAGCACTGCATCCAGCATTTTCAGTTTATTCTGCATAGACTGACGCACATTGATGCGCTCAATGCCTTCGGTATATTCCGCTAAGTTATGCAGCGGGATCACCACATCTTCATTGATTTTGAAAGCATTGGTATGTGCTGCAATAGCCGCCGTGCGGGAGCGATCCGCCCAGAATTGGCGACGTGCTTCAGGGCTAATCGCAATAAAGCCCTCAGCATTACGAGCATTCGCTAAGCGCACCATTTCCGCTGCGGTGCGTGCTACGGCAGTTTCATCATCACTGACAATATCCGCAATCAAAACCATTTTAGGCAAGCTGCCTCGTGCACCTTTAGGCGTATATTTAACGGCTTTGACATAGCGCTCATCTAGATGCTCTAAACCCGAGAGCAGCACCTTATCGAGGCTGTCTAAATAATCTTTAATCTCAACAATGGCAGGAACAGCTTCATGCAAATCTGTACCGTAAAATTCTAAGCAGACGGTGCGAATCTGATCGGGCATGCGGTGCAAAATGAACTCTGCAGAAGTGATTAAACCATCACAGCCCTCTTTCTGAATGCCCGGCAAGCCTCCCAGAAATTTATTGGTCACATCCTTCCCTAAACCCTCCTTGCGGAAATAGCGACCAGGGAAACTCAAAAGTTTGGCTTCACCTTTTTTAGTTTTGCCATCATGCCCAAAATATTGAACCGAGAAACTGACCTCAGCTTGGTCGTGAATCTTGCCAAGATTATGATTTAGCCGGGTCACCTCTAGCCATTCAGCATCAGGAGTCACCATTCTCCAAGAAAGCAAATTATCGAGGGTTGTTCCCCACAAAACGGCTTTTTTCCCACCCGCATTCATGGCGATATTCCCGCCAATGGTAGAGGCATCTTGCGAAGTCGGATCAACCGCAAACACGAGTTTATGTTTACCGGCCAAATCGGAGACCCGACGAGTGACGACACCCGCACCGGTACGCACCACAGGTACTATACCCTCTACTCCCGGTAAGTTCGTGCGTAGCTCGACTTCACCCAAGGACTCTAATTTCTCAGTATTAATGACTACACTACGCGCATCTAGAGGCACTGCACCGCCGGTATAGCCCGTACCACCTCCACGCGGAATCACCGTCAAACCTAAGTCAATACTAGCTTGAACTAAAGCTGCCATTTCCTCTTCGGTATCTGGAGTTAACACTACGAAAGGTAATTCAACCCGCCAGTCGGTCGCATCAGTCACATGCGAAACCCGTGCTAAACCATCGAATTGGATATTATCTTTACGGGTGAAGGCAGCGAACTTTTTGCGCGCTTTTTCACGTAAAACCGCGTGCTGAGCAAAATCTTTCGCGAAATTATCAATCACTTTGCTGGTAATCTGCATCAGCTCTAAAGTTAGTGCATTATTATTCGCCCGACTTTGAATCCGCTCTAAGCGCTCCCGCAGGGTTTCTAGCAAAGAATCGAAGCGTTTGGGATTATCCAGCAGATCATCTTGGATATAGGGATTGCGATTGACTACCCACAAATCACCTAGCATTTCCAAGAGCATATGCGAGGAAATACCTGTAGCCCGCTCATTTCTTAACTGCTTGAGAATATCTAAAGCACGCTGACCAAGCAGGCGTAGGACGATTTCTCGATCAGAGAAGGACGTATAGTTATACGGAATCTCACGTACCGGCGCTCTATCCTGTGGCGCGGTCAATGATTGAGCAGGTACTGGGGCAGTCATAGCATCCACCAATAGAAAAAGAAAGCGAGTTTAACGCGATGCAACATTGAAAAAAACCATAGAATTTTTAATTATTCTTAGAGCAATATATAAATTAAGGCTTAGAAACTATGTGAAAGCCCCACTGCGGTAGTTTTGACTTGATCACCCGCCAAATGCGCCCGATTTTTATTAATACTATATTCGAAACTCAAGACTGTTTTCTTAGCAAGACGATAATCCAAGCCTACTGCGGACAACGTTTCTTTCTGCCCACCATCTTTGGACTTATTTTCACCATATTGTGCTTTTAAGAACGAATCACCTGATTGGAAGCCACCACTAACGACAAAAGCATCATGTCCACCACCCAACTCAGGGCGAGCTTGCTCAAAAGTCGCACCAATTTTATGACCTTCAAAAAAGGTAGGTCATGCACCAGAGGAGTTGAAGAGCCACTAAAGCGGTAGTAACTTAAGCGA